>QXWO01000156.1 GCA_009911035.1 Lachnospiraceae bacterium | reverse complement strand
ACCGCTGTATACCGAACGGTACGTACAGTGGTGTGGGAGGTCGGCTACTCAACTAATGGGTAGCCTCCTACCCGATTGCGTTTTTTTACTTTTGATATACGATATAGCATTTCGAATTTGACATGAGAATGGTTAGTCGTGCTTGGCATAAGAATGTTATTTTTTGATCATGTATGAAGCTGGTAATACCAAAACGTACAGGGATACATTAATATAATAAGAGCAATAGTATTATATAGGGGGCTTCTTATACCTTTCGCAATATTCCACATATCCCTGTGTCGCACACAAATTTTCGTCCGAAATTCTAAAATTTGAAAAATCTTCCATCAGTTCATTAAAATAAGCTTTTAGAAAATTTGGTATATATTTAATATTCCATTCTCTGGGAATGGTAACGGGATTGATATTGAGGTCAGCTAATTCTTTCAGGGTCTGCTTAAAAGCGAGCAACTCATTCCCTTGATAAGATGCTTTGGCCTTAGCAATACTGCGGCATTGGCTGACATATTTTAATTTGTCTATGTAACGTTGTTCCCGTTGGCTGTTGAAATTTTTTGATTGTATGATCTGGACTGCTTCCGAAAGGGTATACCAATCGCCTTTTCCAATTACCTTTTCGTAATAACTGCTGATGATCTCAATACATGTTAAAGGGGCGAGAAGGCTTTTATATTTATTAAGGCATTCATTTCCTGAATTTTCAGCTTTCTTATTAAGGGCATATGTTTTAAAATATTTACACTGTACTTCAAAACGGATGATGTCGTGAGAAGCATCAATAGTTTTTTGGGAAATGGGATCATATCCATTTTCAACATTTTCTTCCGAGCGGTTTTGTAATTGTAGATATTTACTGTAACAATTTATATTCACTGATTTGCAACACAGATAAAAACTTTCAGGTTTGCTTTTCATCCTGTGTGAAGTTTTGTCATACTCCATCCATTCTTCGTAATGAGGCGGTATGTCACTTCTCTTGATAAGATCTATTATCTGTTCTGGGTCACATCCAGGTACGAATTCATCCAAAGAGATATTGATGCAATAGTCTACCCGCTTAATTTCATAATCGTTAAATGTTCCTAACAGAGGTGATATTTCTTTGGATTCAAAATTAAAATTGGTTATGGCAATGTTCATATCACTATAAGTAGCTGCTGTTAGGTAATCACTTATACTAGCAAGGAATTTTGGGTTTATTGTTGCTTCAATAATATAATCTGAAGAACCCCGAGGATTTTCAGAAGCACGAATGCACCATTCAATACCCCAGCATTTGTCTTTGGTATAGATTTCAACTTTTAAAGGCATCATAGGACTTTTATGGTAATATATTATAGGCTCATTTTTTTCATTTCTTATATACATCTGGATAAGCCCTGTATTTTTTCTATATGTAGAAAAATCTATAAGTAATTTATCAGCTTCACTGTATGGTAAAAATATACATAAAGTCATTGTGTGAAAGCCTAAAGAAGATTTTAACATTTTCATTTTCTCCTTGTAATAGTTTTTGATCTATATATTGGAGGATAAATAATCATAAAAAGTATTGTATTGTTCATATGTAAGCTCTAATGTAGGAGGTTTGTTATTTCAATACAAGTATATCAGAAGGTGGCTCTCTGATATAAACAATAAATTGAAATAGGTACTGCATTATGCTGATTAATACAATAAAGTATATTTTGGTATTAATATATGCAAATTGATTTATTGTAACTTACATTGCTACCATATAAATACTATTGTGATCATATAAGATCATTTTTTTATTCTCCATATATAGATATTAAATTGTATATTATATTTGATATTATTAGTAACATTAATACGCAGTTTATGTATAAATGAAATAATATAAATATTTAATCTATAGTATGTATAAAATAGGGATAATATAATATTTCAAATGTATTTATATGTAATAAGGTTATATATATAATTAATATATATTATGTAAAATGAAACTGATAGAGAAAATAATGGTGCAGGGGTTTTAACCTCTGCGTCAAATTTTTTTAGTCTTATAAGAATATATAATTGTAATTTTGAAACAATATTGATTTTAAGGTGGCTTCTATTTTATGTGAGATTTGTAGTGATAGAAAAAAAGTACCATTGTAAAAACGGCGGGAGTAATAAGATGTACCTATAGATTAAAAAGTCCGCTATAGAAAGTAAAAGTGCAGTAACTATTTTGTAAAAAATATTTGTATATTGGAGGAAAAGCATATGTATATAAATCAGATTTTTGAGTTGTCTATGGTACTGGATCATGAAAGATTTGAACCGCTCCCTGTCAAGTAGACAATTAAAAAAATAAAAATTTTAGCCTGCCAGTCACAAAAAAGGACTGGCAGAGTTTTTATGCAGCACCTTTCAAATAGTTTCTATATTCTATCGGTGTCATACAGTTTAAGCGCTTCTGATACCGATGATTATTATAATAATCTATATAATCGGATATGGCCTCCTTTAGCTCCTCATAAGTTTGAAATTTCTTCAGATAATACATTTCTGATTTCAGCATCCCCCAGAACGCTTCCATTGGTCCGTTATCAATGCATCTGGATACTCTTGACATGCTTTGCGTCATTCCTGCTTTGTTAAGCTTTTTGCGGAAGGATTTTGAGGTGTATTGGTATCCGCGGTCACTGTGGAATAAAGGCTTTGCATCAGGATGGTTTTCATGGGCAATGTCAAAGGTCTCAAAAGCAAGGGCATTATTATTGGAATGTCCTATGACAAAGGAAACAATACTTTTATCTGCTAAGTCCAGAATGGCGCTCAGGTATGCCTTCCCACTGGCTCCATATTTCATTTCCGTTACATCCGTCAGCCATTTTTCTCCAAAACGCTCCGCATGGAACTCCCGGTTTAAGATGTTTTCGGCAGTAACCTCTGGCGTTGATTTTACATAGTTTCTTCTCCTGCGCCGACACACGGATTTCAGATGTAAAATCCGCATAAGGCGCAGGATTCTCTTTGCGTTGACTTGAATTCATTTTCACGGTTCAATTTAACCGTCATCTGCCTGTAACCCAGAATCCCGCTTTTTTCTTCGTACGCATCCCTGATAAGGATGCATAATTTCTGGTTGAATTTCTCATTTTCACTTGGTTTCCGGTTCAGCCATTTATAATAAGCAGAACGCGAAATTCCCGCAAATCTGCAGAGTTCCGATATAGGGCATCCCTGCTCGTCATATATTTCCTGTATTGCCAGATAAACCGTCTCATTTTGTGTCTGGCTTAAAACCGCCTCCTTTCGATCTCGTCGAGTTTTTTTAAGAAAGCAACCTCCAGCTGGGCTCTGCGCTTTTCCGCTTGAAGAAGCTTATTTTCCGCACGCAGCTTCTCCAGTTCCGACATTTCCGTTTCCGATTTTCTTTTCCCTCTTTTGTCAATAAGCCCTTCTGCGCCATTTGACTGGTATTTCCTTGTCCATTGGTAAATCTGTTGGTAGGATACCTGGTATTTTTCTGCTGTCTGGGCATAATCCATCCCATGCTCTATGCAGTATGTTACAATTTCCACCCGTTCCTTATATGAGGTTTTTCTTCCTTTGGTCATAATACTGTTTCCTCCTGTGAAAGAAGATAACTTCTCGGAATCTTCAGCCCTTATTTCATGGGGCTTTCAGAACCTATTTTTCAAAAATCACCCACTTTTTTT
>QXWO01000018.1 GCA_009911035.1 Lachnospiraceae bacterium | reverse complement strand
TCTGAAGGTGGAAAATACCATTTCCGGGTGGCTCTGAAGCGGGAAACTGGTGGCTCCCAAGGGGGATAATATTCAACATTATTATAGAAGAGGGAAGGGAACAGGCACAGGAGGAAGCGGCGGCAGAACTGGAAGAAATGTTCTCCGAAATGGAAGCGGATGCGGGGCGTTACAGGCAGGAGTATGAGGAAGAAATGCGGGAGAAGGGACTGGAAGCCTACGACTGGAATGCATTATGCAGTGAAAATGAGGATGTCAAAGGATGGCTCTGCATTCCTGACACCTTAATTAATTTCCCTGTAGTGGGGACGGATGACAATGCCTTTTATCTCTCCCATGATTTTACAGGGGATAAGAGCAGCGCTGGATGCCCTTTCATGGATAAGGACACGCAGGTATGGGATTTCAACCGTGTCATCTACGGGCACAACATGGGCGCAGGTTCGGATGCCATGTTCTCCACGCTCTTAGATTATGAGAAGGAAGATTATTTTAAAGAAAACCAGACCATCTATTTCACAGATGCCTATGGAAGTGCCACAGCCTATCAAGTAATGGCAGTTGTCAAATACAGCATAGACGATTTGGCAGAATGGGATTTCCGTATAAGAAACCATGAAGATATGGAAAGTTACAATGCATGGATGGAGCAGTTACAGGGAAGGGCATTGTATTATGAAGAGCCTGACCATGCTCCTGCCAGTATCATCACCCTTGCCACCTGTGACAGGCGTGTTTTTGGGAAAAGTGGGAGGTTTCTTGTCATAGCAGGAAAGGTAACAGGGCAATAACATATCTTTGGAAAAGAGAAAAATAATATACTGAAAACTGTCCTGAAACATGGTATAATCAGGGAAACGGATTTGAAGAAACAGGGTGCGGGGATATACAGAATGAAGGTATTATATGTTACAGATTTACATGGAGATGAAAACAAATACAGGGAGTCGCTGGATATTGCAGTAGAAAAAGGTATCAGTGTCATAGTGAATGGTGGGGATATGCTTCCAAAACTTGGGAAAAGGCATTTGGAACAGCCCATATTCATTAATGAGTTTTTGAGAAACTATTTTTCGGAACTTCAAAGGCACAATATTACGTACCTTGCCATGCTGGGGAATGATGACCTGCTGGCGGTGGATGACCTGTTTGAAAAGATATGCGGAGAATTTGAAAATGTCCATAATATGGCAGGTAAAAAGGTTTGTGTCGGCGGATATGAATTTATCGGGATGAACCACATATTAGACCATCCTTTCGGCTGTAAAGACAGGGTTGTTATGGAGGCACATTATGTCCCGCAGAGGCAGTTAAGCCCTGTTGCAGGGATTTCCAATGAGTATGGCTATGACAGGATATATAACTGGATGGAGTATTCAAGGACGGAGCTTCCACACATGTGCGATATCCTGAAAAATCTGCCTGAGCCGGAAAAACTGGAGCATACAGTCTATGTGATGCACATGCCCCCTGCCGGGCTAAGGCTGGGGCAGCTCCTGTATCAGGATTTAGATATAGGTTCTGTGGATATTTACGAGTTCCTGAAAGATAAACAGCCGCTTCTTTCCCTGCATGGGCATATACATGAAGCACCTGACACAGAAAAAGGGAATTGGATCAACCAGATACATCATACAGTCTGCATCCAGACGGGGCAGACAGAACTTGATGATAAAGATTTGGTCTATGCGGAGCTTGATCTACAAAAGCAGGAATATTTGAGAAAAATAGTAAATGTAAAATGACAAAAAGCACCAGAGATGGTGTTTTTTTGATACCCGGAAATGAGGTGGATGTTTGGAAAAAGAAACGCAGCCGGAAAAAATCCGGATTGGAAATACAACGTTTTATGTTACAACAGTCTTTTCCGGTTCGGTCCAGTTACAGCATCTTATAAAAAGACTGATCCGCAAGGAGATTGAGCAGGGAAATACCGTCCATTAATTGGGAAAACAGCACAACAAATAGATGAAAAAATTGTGGAAATGTGATATAATCATCTTATACAAAGCAGTTTGTTTGCTGTTGGAAAGGAGCAGGAATGTTAAAACAGCAGACAAAACTAAGAGTTAGATTATATGCACGTTTATCCAAGGATGACGGGGATGCTGATAAGGAGAGCAACAGCATTACCAACCAGTTACAGATGTTAAGGTATCACGCCAAGGAAAAGGGATTTGAAGTGATAGGCGAATACGTGGATGATGGCATTTCGGGAACGACCTTCAACCGACCGGATCTAAACCGTATGATTGAAGCTGCCATGAATGATCCAGAACCAAGCGGCATCATGGTCAAGGATATGTCACGTTTCGGACGTAACAATGCCATGTTCATGTATTATGTGGAAGAAATATTTCCCAATCATGATATCCGGTTTATCGCCTTGAATGATGACGTTGACACAAGGTTTGATGAAAATGAGATGATGCCCTTTAAATCCATTATGAATGAGTATTATGCACGTGACACATCAAAGAAAATCCGCAGTGTCAAGAAAACAATGGCTTTAAATGGCGGCTTCTGTGGCTCTTTCGCACCATATGGCTATATGGTTGATCCGGGGAACAAGCGGAAACTGCTGGTTGACCCGGAGACAGCCCCTGTGGTCAGACGTATTTTCGAACTGTCGAAGCAGAGCAACAGTGTACATCAGATTGCAAGGATATTATGTGAGGATGGAATTCTCATTCCGAGGGCATACAGGGCAATGAAAAATGGTACGCTGGAAACAAGCACAGGTTTTAAGTTCCCAACGGACTGGGTAGGGAAAAATGTGAAGATGATTTTGGAGAATCAGGTGTATTTAGGGCATATGGTATCCCACAAGACACAGACAAAATCCTTCAAGAATAAAAAGCTTGTATCAGTTCCCGAAGAGGAATGGATCATAGTGCGGAATACCCATGAACCAATCATTGATGAAGAAACTTTTGAACTGGTGCAGAAATTTATCAGTGTGAAAAAGCAGCCTAATAAAACGAAACGCCCCAATATGTTCGTAGGGCTTGTGAAATGCCCTGACTGTGGGCGTAACATGGCATTTTCAAATCCAAATGGGAGAGAACCCCGCTTCCGCTGCAGAACTTATGCACGAAACAGCAATCTATGTACGACACATGCGATTTCATATGACGCATTGAAGCAGATAGTCATGGGTGATATCCAGAAGCATATCAGGAACATGGAAGACTTGGGAGAGCAGTTCATTAGAGAAATGCATGAGCTGAGCGAAAAGGGCGGCGACCAGAAAATCCAGCAGTTTGGGCAGAATTTAGAAGCAGCAGAAAAACGGATTGCGGAAATAGACAACATGATTATGAAGCTCTTTGAGCAGAATGCGCTAGGGAAGATTTCAGATGAACGGTTTGAAAAAATGTCATCAGCTTATGAAGATGAGCAGAAGGAGCTTAACCTGAAGCGGAACGACTTAAAGGTAAAGATAAAAGCTGAGGAAAAGAAAACGCAGAACACTAATCAGTTTTTGGAGACAATCCGTAAATACGAAACAGTAACAGAACTGAACCGTTCCATGCTGGTAGAACTGATAGACAGCATTTATGTGTATCAGGCAGAAGGGATTGGGAAGGAACGTAAACAGAGAGTAGAAATTAATTATCGTTTTCTTGCGGGGTCTCAATGTGGTATTGCCTGAAGGCAATGGGATGATTTTTCATACAAATTGACAGATGGGGAATGTCTTCAGGACGTTCAGGAAAGAAATATATCTGCACTGCAGAAAGTGTTAAATAGATATGCCGGTAAGAACATTGTAGTAGGAAGTCATGGAACGGCTCTGAGCACAATTATCAATTATTATGACCATTCTTTCGGGTATAGCGATTTTGAAAGAATCAAAAATGTCATGCCGTGGATCGTGGAGTTTGTTTTTGATGGGAATGCAGAATGTATAATGATAAAGAAGCACGATTTATACTGATGATTCCACATTTGCCGGAAAATGTTGTCTGAAATTTGCATGCCCCGCTTTGCGTGATATTTGCGTCAAATTCGGTCAACGTAGCCCGCTGCGCTTCCCTCATTTGGCAGAGCATTCATGCTCGTAGCCTCCCGCAAGTTGTGACGTACATCTTAAGGAAAACAATTTTCAAGTATGCTCTGGCACCCATATAAAAAGGCAGTTGACTTAAATTTTTTATTCTGTTAGCATTTGATCAGAGAAGGCGCCTGCTCGAAAAACAGTAGGAGGAATAAAAAATGTATCATGGAAGATTTAGTAAAAGTCACTATGAAGCCGGTTATAATTGGGGAAGCCTGTTATACAAAAATGGAAAAAATATAGACCAGTCCCCGGCATTCAGGTTAACTGGAGAACGTAGGATGTTTGCGGAAAACTGTCTGCCTGTTTACGAAAAATACTACCCGGAAATCTTAGAGGAAATCAGAGGACTGGCAGACGGACAAAAAAACAGATATGAAGATTTTTACACATTTCTATTAAGCATGTATTGCTTTGCCTTTGATAATCATTGTACTTGTTTTGCATTTAAGGATAAGGATAATCTTATTTTTGGCAGGAATAGTGATTTTATTGTTGCATTGGAAAAGCTATATATGAACTGTCTGTATAGATTAAAAGGAGTATATGGTTTTAACGGAAATACCACTGCATTTATAGAAATGGAGGATGGGATAAACGAATATGGTTTAGCGGTTGGCCTTACATTTGTCTATCCGAAGATTACGAAAGCAGGATTTAATGCAGGCATGCTGGTGCGCTATTTATTAGAAAGGTGCAAAACGACTGACGAAGTGATTGAGAGCCTGAATAGGTTGCCCATTGCTTCACAGCAAACACTGACTGTTGTGGATGATACCGGGGAACTTGCCGTTATAGAATGTAATTGTGACCATGTTGAAGTAATAAAGTCTGCGGAGCATGACGGCTTTGTTGTGGCGGCAAACGGATTTGTTTCTCAAAAAATGTGCGGATACAACAATCATTCCATAGATGACTGGCGTTCAGATGAAAGATATAGGACTGCCAATCATGCGTTAAGGGAAAATAAAAATCATTTTTCTGTTAAATTGGCAAGGGATATTTTGTCAGGTAAACATGGCTTTATGTGCCAGTATGAAAGAAGCAGGGGGGCAGACACAGTGTGGTCGGTGATTTACGATGTTAAAAACAAAAAGATTTTCAGGGCGGAGGGAAATCCGTCACGCAAAAAGTTTGTGGAAGATACCAGAATGAAATTTATTGAATGATTAAGGAATAATTGATAGTTTGACTTTAGAGTGTTTGAAAGCTGCGTTCTCCAAGCAGCTTCAAACACTCTAAAATTTTTGCAACAGACTCTTTAAGCGGCTGGCCCCTAGGCCCGTCCATCGGCGGGTCAGAACAGGCGGTGAATAAACAGACCGCTGCGCAGTTTCGGTTCAAACCAGGTGGATTTAGGCGGCATAAGAAGGCCGGCGTCAGCCACCTTAAGGAGTTCCGGTATAGTGGTTGCGTATAGGGAAAAGGCAACTGTCATATCCTCCCCGACCCGCCGCTCCAGTTCGGAAAGGCCGCGGATGCCGCCTACGAAATCGATCCGGCTGTCAGTCCTTGGGTCTTTGATGTTTAAAACAGGGTTCAATAAATTGTCCTGCAATATGGATACATCCAGTCCCTTTACGGGATCAGGGGAAAGCAGGGACTCGCTGGCGGTAAGAAGATACCAGCAGCCGGACAGATACATGCCGAAAGTTCCTTTCTTTAAGGGGGAAACAGGCTCTTTTCCTCTGCATTCTATAGAAAAGCCTGCCTTTTCTACTGCCTGTAAAAATGCTTCCTTTGTCAGATGGTTCAAATCTTTTACTACCCTGTTGTAGGGCATGATATAAAGCTGGTCGTCCGGAAACAGCACAGAGAGAAAACGGTTGAATTCTTCCCTGCCCGTGCATTCAGGATGGGCCTTGCGCCTGTTCAGCCCCACCTTTACAGCGGATGCACAGCGGTGATGGCCGTCAGCTATGTAGGTACAGGGAATTTCACCGAACAGTTTTTCCAGCCGGGCCAATCGGTCCGGGTCCCCAATGCGCCATACTCTGTGGGTAATAGCATCGGGGGAAACAAAATCATAAAGGGGAGACTGGTTCTTAACATCTTCTATGATTTCACTGATTTCCTTTTGTGCCCGGTATACCAGAAAAATGGGGCCGGTGTGGGCGTCCGTGGCGTCTACATGGCGGATACGGTCAAGTTCTTTGTCCTCTCTGGTATTTTCATGCTTTTTTATGATCCCATTCTGATAATCATCCACAGAAGAACATGCCACAAGGCCGGTCTGTGAGCGGCCATTCATGGTCAGCTCATAGAGATAGTAGCAGGGTGTAGCTTCCATTATAAAGGTGCCCTCTGCAATCATGGTATCCAGAAGTTCCCTTGCCTTTGCATACACTTTCAGATCATAGGTGTCCACATCATCGGCAAACTGGGTTTCCGCCCGGTCGATCCGGAGAAAAGAAAGGGGTTCCCTGCTGACTTCCGCAAGGGCTTCTTTGCGGTTATAGACATCATAAGGCAGGGCGGATACCCTTGAGGCAAGTCCGGGAACCGGCCTGATACATTGGAAAGGTGTGACTTTTGGCATAGATCGTCCTCCGTTATTTATCTTTCATATTGTAATTTCTATTAAATAGGTAAAAAGCGCTATCTGTTATGCGCCTGTAAGGGCATAGATACAACAATTATGATTATACGTTGCGGCCGCAGGCATGTCAATCCATAACGGATTTCGCGGACAAAAGTAATTTAATACATTAATGGGTTAAATTTTTAGTTGACTGATAAGGGAATACTCATATATAGTATATAGATAGTGGGTAAAAGTAGCCGGATAGTGATTTTACGTTATAAGCAAAAGCTTGCGGCAGTATCCAGCCGGATGCCACTGTGTAATGAAGTACATACATGCCGCCCGGGCGGCAGGATGAGGAGGAGAAAATGAGCGATTCTATAGGATGGATTGTGGTAGCATTTGCGCTGTATCTTCTGGTTATGGTCGGAGTCGGCGCAATGTATGCAAAGAAAAATAACAGTACAGAGGATTATTTCCTTGGAGGCAGGAAACTTGGAGGATGGGTTGCGGCCTTGTCGGCACAGGCATCGGATATGAGCGGATGGCTTCTTATGGGGCTTCCAGGTTCAATATATGCGTTGGGGACCGGGCAGGCATGGATAGCAATAGGTCTTTTTGTAGGAACGGTGCTGAACTGGCTGTGCATTTCGGGGCGCCTGCGCAGGTATACGATCCGGGCCAACAATTCTCTGACGCTGCCTACGTATTTTGAGAACAGATTTCATGATAAAAAGAGAGTGCTGCTTTTTATTTCGTCGGTGACGATAGTTGTATTTTTTCTGGTGTATACGGCGTCGGCGCTGGCAGCAGGGGGCAAGCTTTTCAATTCCGTATTTAACGTAGATTATAAAATTGCTCTGACCATCGGGGCAATCGTAATTCTGGTTTATACTTTTATGGGCGGCTTTCTGGCCGTATGTACCACTGATTTTATACAGGGAACTCTGATGCTGGTGGCTCTTCTGGCAGCGCCTATTGCCGCCCTGGGAATCGTGGGGGCCGGAAACGTCATGAACAATATAGACATGAGCGGTGTGGCCGGAGGTTCAGCAGCTTATTTAAGCCTTTTCAGTAATGGCGGCGAGCCTTACCGTGCAGTGGACATTATTTCCGGTCTGGCGTGGGGGCTTGGCTACTGCGGTATGCCTCATATTCTGGTCCGTTTTATGGCGGTTAAGAATGAAAAAGAATTAAGCAAATCCAAAGGGATTGCAATTATCTGGGTATTTCTTTCCCTGATACTTGCCTGCGTGATAGGCGTTGTGGGGCGTGCTTATCTTTACCCTGAAATTCTTGCCGGGGGAGAAGAGGAAAAAGTCTTTATCAATATGATTATCAAGCTTTTTACACAGGACATTAAAGTGCCCGTTATTGCAGGTATTTTCCTGTGCGGTATACTGGCGGCTATCATGTCAACGGCGGATTCCCAGCTTCTTGTCAGCGCATCCAGTGTGGCGGAAGATATTGTAAAGGGCATCATTAAAAAAGATGCTACGGAAAAGACCGTGTTCAGAATCAGCCGTATCACCGTGCTTGCCATTGCAGTGCTTGCCTATCTGATTGCCCTTAATCCCAATAGTTCTATCATGGGACTTGTTTCCAATGCCTGGGCAGGGCTGGGCGCTGCTTTCGGACCTACGGTGCTCCTTTCCCTTTACTGGAAGCGGACGAACTTCCAGGGGGCAGTGGCAGGTATTCTGGCAGGCGCATTGACTGTACTGGTCTGGGATTATATCCCCCTTGTTTCCGGCGCAACCCCTGGAAGCATTACGGGGCTTTACTCGCTGGCAGTGGGATTTGCAGTGAGCCTTCTTGCAATCGTGGCAGTGAGTCTTCTGACACCGGAGCCTTCGGCTGAAATGATGGAAGAGTTTGACGACGTGAGCCTGAACAGAATCAATTTTGATGAAGAATAAAGAATATATTAGCATATTTATATGTTTACAAAGGACTGCCCACAGGTTTAAGTGTGGCAGTCCCCCTTTTTCTCACATGGGCATGGTTTACCATTACATTTATAATTCATTAATTTACCTTATACCTTAAAATAGTTTTGAGATTATCCGCCTTTGTTCTATTAGCATTGCTTAAATAGATTTCTCTATGACAATCTGATATGCGTTGCAAACTGTTTTCTGCTGCAAATTTATCCATTTGTTCAAATGAAAACGGTTCATTGTCATATGAGCCGATATGAAGAATTTCAACGCATTTTCCGTCATGTATTGTGTCAAAATAAATATCTTCATACAGTAGATTAGGCTTTTTGACTTTTACCCTTTCCAGGGCAGCACATACCATTTCCGCTGTAATAAAATCCGGCTGGCGTATCATAATGGTATATTCCAAATTCTCTTTTATAAGTATGCCAGCAGCAGATTCTTTATCAACATTTTTCTGTTTCCAGATACCTTCCAAAGGATAAACGGTAAAGTCGTGAAATTTGTTTGATATAATGTTGCTGACTGCGATAGATTTATAGCCCGTTTTAATAGCATACGCTAATGAGTAGAGAGCAGCTACCTTATCTGAAAAATCAGTATCATTAGGATTTCCACTTCCCTTAATCATAATAAAATTTTGCCTGGGTATATCTACTAAAGCAGGTAAACTTTTTGCTCCATATAGAGCCTTTTCGTGCTTTTTCCATTCAAATTTCATATCAGCACCTCCTATAGGCAACAGTGTATCAAACATAACCTGACACCTAAAGTCATGTTCTATATTTTTCTTGTATTTCCTGCAACCTTTTTTTCATTTGTTCCCGTATATACTGCGGTTCTATTATTTCAACACAATTAGAAAAAGACATTACATAAGAATACAAAATCTCATTGTCGGGTAAATTTACTTGGACATACAAATTCCCCTGTGAATCCTCTGTTATTTTATCCGCAAATTCGTCATAAACGCGAAAAGCTATTTTCTTATCAAATTTCAAACTTACAGCTACAGTCTTTTCAACTTGGATTTGTTTTTCAATTTTGGCCGGTGTTAAATCTTGTGTAAAAGTTTCAGACAGCATTTCAAGTTCTTTTATTCTTGTCAGCTTAAAGAAACGATAATCATTTCTTAATAAGCAAAAGGCATATAGATACCAATCTTTGCTCTTAAATACTAAGCGAATAGGTCTGACATTTCTCTTTTCCTTATTTCCATTACCACTAAAATAGCAAAGAGAAACAACTTTCTTTTGGAAAATGGCTTCTTTGAGGAAATTAAACGTATCTTGTTGTGGATTACCATGCACCCAGTCCGAGAAATCAACTTCAATCCAATTTGCGGATTTTAACTGAAATAGACCACTTAACTTTGTAAGTAATTCATCAGAATTTTTACCTGTAGTTGCAGCCATTCCTTGTAATGCTGTTAGCATTTGCTCCTGTTCTTGTTCAGAAAGCAAGGATTTATCCAATATATTGTCATTAAGAATAAAAATACCTCCCCCCTTTCCCTGCGTCGCATAAATAGGAATTCCTGCACTGCTTATAGCGTCAATATCTCTGTAAATAGTTCTGATTGATACTTCAAATTTTTGAGCAAGTTCGGGAGCGGTTGCTTTTCCGTTCTCCAGAAGATAGTACACAATTCGAAATAATCTGCTTTCCTGCATTTTCATCACCTTTCATACATTATAACACATAAACCTGTCAACAAAATGTCATGTTATATAAAATAAGTGGGTGGGATTCCGCTGTCGTCGGCATTTTGGAATGTGCATAACAGGCTATTCCATTTTCGCCTGCTAAATGACTTTTTCTTTCAGCTCCCCGGATTTCTTCCTTGCGGTAAAGGGTTGTGCCTGTCGCCGGCTGAACGCTGAAATATAACATATCAACGCAAATTCGCAATTTTTTTTCAAAAATTACTTGCATAAAAGGAAATCATCATGTATACTATCAAGTGCTGTGACATGATAGCGATGAAGCGTGAGGTTGCTGCTCTGCCGAAAGGCACTGCAGGTTTTCCGTGGAGCGAATGTCAAGGGGCTGGCGTATCAGCCAGACCAAAGAACCTGACGGCAAGTCACTGTACAGACATATAGCCTGCCAGAAGGCAGGAACACGGGCGTTAAGCGTGCTTGGTAAAACCGCGGAGGAATCCGCCGGGGAAAATAAGCAGGACACGCACGGGGGAGTGTACAGTCACCGCTTGTCGTACTTAATTCATCATAAAAGTGCGAAAAGGAGGCGGCTTTTTTTATGGCAAGTCAAGTAATGAGAATCACACTCAAGGCTTATGATCATCAGTTGGTTGATGCATCTGCCAAGAAAATTATCGAAACAGTCAAGAAGAATGGATCACAGGTGAGCGGACCAGTGCCCCTTCCAACCAAGAAGGAAGTGGTCACTATCTTAAGGGCAGTCCACAAATACAAAGATTCCAGAGAGCAGTTCGAACAGAGGACGCACAAGAGACTGATTGATATCATCACACCCACACCCAAGACAGTGGATGCGCTCCAGAGACTGGAGATGCCTGCCGGTGTGTATATTGATATCAAGATGAAAAACAAGTAAAAAAACACTTGTAACAAGTAAAAAACACTTGCAGCAAGTAAAAAACACTTGTAAACCATTATACTAGGATGGCCCGATATGGGCCCGCTGTAGAAGCAAATGGAGGTAAAGAAATGAAGAAAGGTATTTTAGCTACCAAAATCGGAATGACTCAGATTTTCAGCGAGGACGGAACACTGGTTCCCGTAACTGTGCTTCAGGCCGGACCCTGTGTGGTAACACAGATTAAGACAGTGGAAAACGACGGCTATAGCGCAGTGCAGGTTGGGTTTGTTGACAAGAAAGAAAGAATTGTCAATAAGGACAAGAGCGGAAAGAAAGAAATCATCCACAGACACGGCGTAAACAAGGCAATGAAAGGACACTTTGACAAGGCAGGCGTTCCCTGCAAGAGATTTGTCAGGGAGTTCAAGTTTGAAAACGCACAGGACTATACCCTTGGAAGTGAAATTAAGGCTGACATGTTTGCAGCAGGGGACAAGGTCGATGCATCTGCCATTTCCAAAGGTAAAGGATTCCAGGGCGCTATCAAGAGACACGGTCAGCACAGAGGCCCCATGACCCATGGTTCCAAATTCCACCGTCATCAGGGTTCCAATGGTGCATGTTCCTCACCCAGCCGCGTTTTCAAGGGAAAAGGAATGCCCGGCCATATGGGATGTGTGAAGGTGACAGTGCAGAACCTTGAAGTAGTAAGGGTAGATGCCGAGAGAAATCTGCTTCTTGTAAAGGGATCTGTACCCGGCCCGAAGAAAGCCTTGATCACAATCAAAGAAGCTGTTAAGGGCCAGGCTTAAGCTGGTAAATGAAAGGAGGATCATTCAGATGGCAAACGTATCTGTTTATAATATGGAAGGCAAAGAAGTTGGCACAATTGAATTAAACGATGCAGTATTCGGCGCTCCTGTTAACGAGCATCTGGTACACATGGCAGTTGTACAGCATCTTGCAAATAAGCGTCAGGGAACACAGAAAGCAAAAACCCGTTCTGAAGTTTCCGGCGGCGGCAGAAAGCCCTGGAGACAGAAAGGGACCGGTCATGCAAGACAGGGTTCAACGAGAGCTCCCCAGTGGAAAGGCGGCGGCGTTGTATTCGCTCCCGTTCCTAGAGATTATTCATTTAAGTTAAATAAAAAAGAAAAAAGAGCAGCCCTTAAGTCCGCCCTTACAAGCAGGGTACAGGACAGCAAGCTGATTGTTGTGGATGAACTGAAGTTTGACGAGATCAAGACAAAGAAGTTCAAGGCAGTTATGGACAACTTAAAGGTAAACAAGGCATTGGTAGTAATTTCCGACAATGACGAAAAGGTAGTTATGTCCGCAAGGAACCTTCCCACGATTATGACCACACAGGTTGACACGATCAGCGTTTACGATATCCTGAAAGGCGATACACTGGTTCTTACCAGGGATGCAGTGGCAAAGATTGAGGAGGTGTATGCATAATGGCAGCAATTCAGTATTATGATGTTATCCTCAAACCGGTTATCACAGAAAAGAGTATGGCCGGAATGAGCGAAAAGAAATATACTTTTTTGGTTCATCCCGAGGCAAACAAGGTAATGATTAAAGAAGCTGTTGAAAAGATGTTTGAAGGAACGAAAGTTGCAAAAGTCAACACCATGAACATGGATGGAAAGACAAAAAGACGCGGTATGACTTCAGGCAAGACGGCAAAGACAAAGAAAGCAATTGTCTGGCTGACAGAAGAAAGTAAAGAAATTGAAATCTTCGCAGGTCTTTAAAAACGGTCAGAGGGAGTTCTAAGCTGCGAAAAGGCCGCAGCTAGGAACTGCTGTGTCTGACGGGCACAGGGACCGCGGCTGGGAACGAGGAAATATGACCGGGAGCGGTCTTCCGGCGTACGAAGCCTGCGGCGCAGTGCTGTAACAACTATGCACAATGAAAGTGCGATATGAAACGAGGTTTGAAAGGAGAAAGAGTCATGGGAATTAAGACATATAACCCATATACACCTTCCAGAAGACATATGACTGGTTCTGATTTCGCTGAAATCACAAAGCATACACCGGAGAAATCACTGGTGGTATCTTTGAAGAAAAATTCCGGTCGTAATAATCAGGGTAAAATTACAGTAAGACACCGCGGAGGCGGCGCAAAGAGAAAATACAGAATCGTAGATTTTAAGAGAAACAAAGAGGGCGTTCCCGCAACGGTTATGGGAATCGAGTATGATCCCAACAGATCGGCAAACATTGCGCTTATCTGCTATGCAGACGGCGAGAAGTCTTATATCCTTGCACCGGAAGGGCTCAAGGATGGCATGAAGGTCATGAACGGACCGGAAGCCGAAGTAAGAGTGGGTAACTGCCTCCCCTTAACACAGATTCCTGTTGGTACCCAGGTACACAACGTTGAATTATATCCCGGAAAGGGCGGCCAGATGGTACGTTCCGCCGGAAACAGCGCACAGCTTATGGCGAAAGAAGGAAAGTATGCAACCTTACGTCTCCCTTCGGGCGAAATGAGAATGGTGCCTATTGTATGCCGCGCGACCATCGGTGTTGTTGGCAACGGGGACCACAATCTGATTAAAATTGGTAAAGCAGGACGTAAACGCCACATGGGCATCCGCCCTACAGTGCGCGGTTCTGTTATGAACCCTAACGACCATCCTCACGGCGGTGGTGAAGGCAAGACCGGTATTGGACGTCCGGGTCCTTCTACACCTTGGGGCAAGCCTGCTCTCGGACTTAAGACACGTAAGAAGAAAAAAGCTTCCAACAAGCTGATCGTAAGAAGAAGAGACGGCAGAGCCATCAAATAATTAAGGAGGAGAGAAGAAAATGGCTAGATCACTGAAAAAAGGACCTTTCGCAGATGCAAGTCTGCTTAAAAAAGTAGATGCACTGAATGCATCAGGACAGAAACAGGTTATCAAGACCTGGTCCCGTCGTTCTACAATCTTCCCCTCTTTTGTGGGACACACATTTGCAGTACACGACGGAAGAAAACATGTGCCTGTGTATGTGACGGAAGATATGGTTGGACATAAATTAGGCGAGTTTGTCGCAACCAGGACTTATAGAGGACATGGCAAAGACGAAAAGAAGTCTAAAGTAAGATAAGGAGGTTTTATCATGGCAAAAGGACATAGATCCCAAATAAAGAGAGAAAGAAATGCGCAGAAAGATACCAGACCTTCCGCTAAGTTATCTTACGCAAGAGTGTCTGTTCAGAAAGCATGTTTCGTGTTAGATGCCATCAGAGGCAAAGATGTGGAAACAGCGCTGGGAATTTTAGAGTATAACCCCAGATATGCTTCCAGCATCATTAAGAAATTACTGGAGTCTGCCCGTGCAAATGCTGAATATCTGCACAGCCAGGACCCCACGAAATATCCGAATCCAGAGCACCTTTACATTGCAGAGTGTTTTGCAAACAAAGGGCCTACAATGAAGAGAGTAAGACCGAGGGCACAGGGAAGAGCTTACAGAATCGAGAAGAGAATGAGCCATATTACAATTGTGCTTGATGAAAGATAGGAGAGGAGAGAAATTTTATGGGACAGAAAGTTAATCCTCACGGCTTAAGGGTCGGTATTATTAAGGATTGGGATTCTAAATGGTATGCAGATGCAGAGTTTTCTGATTTCCTTATAGAAGATTATAACATCAGAAAATTCCTTAAAAAGAAATTATACAGCGCCGGGGTTTCCAAGATTGAAATTGAAAGAGCCTCCGACAGAGTAAAAGTTATTATCTATACAGCTAAGCCTGGTGTGGTAATCGGTAAAGGCGGCGCTGAAATTGAAGTGACCAAGAAAGAACTTTCCAAGATGACCGGAAAGAAAGTTCTGGTAGATATCAAAGAGATTAAGAGACCTGACAAGGATGCACAGCTTGTTGCAGAGAACATTGCCCAGCAGCTTGAGAACCGTATATCTTTCAGACGTGCCATGAAATCCTGTATGGGCAGAACCATGAAAGCAGGCGCGCTTGGGATCAAGACTTCTGTGTCAGGACGTTTAGGCGGAGCAGATATGGCCCGTACAGAATTCTACAGCGAAGGCACGATTCCTCTTCAGACACTTCGTGCTGATATAGAATACGGCTTTGCTGAAGCTGATACAACCTATGGAAAAGTAGGTGTTAAGGTATGGATTTACAAAGGCGAGGTACTTCCTACCAAAAAGAATGAAGAAAAGACAGTGCAGGAAGGGAGCGATAAATAATGTTAATGCCTAAAAGAGTTAAGCGTCGTAAACAGTTCCGTGGCACCATGAGAGGAAAAGCAACCCGCGGTAACACAATTACTTACGGTGAGTATGGTATCATTGCAACAGAACCATGTTGGATTAAATCAAACCAGATTGAAGCTGCCCGTGTTGCCATGACCCGTTACATTAAGCGTGGCGGTAAAGTCTGGATTAAGATTTTCCCTGATAAACCAGTAACAGCTAAACCCGCAGAAACACGTATGGGTTCCGGTAAAGGTACACTTGAGTACTGGGTAGCAGTAGTTAAGCCTGGACGTGTAATGTTTGAAATCGCAGGAGTTTCCGAAGAAATCGCTAAAGAAGCGTTGCGTCTTGCAACACATAAGCTTCCTTGCAAATGCAAGATAGTTTCTAAGGCAGACTTGGAAGGTGGTGCATCAAATGAAAACTAACAAGTATGTAGAAGAATTACGGGCAAAATCGGCTGCAGCCCTGGCAGAGGATCTGGTAGCAGCTAAAAAGGAGCTTTTCAATTTGAGATTCCAGAATGCAACAAACCAGTTGGATAATACCGCTAGGATCAAAGAAGTAAGAAAGAATATCGCAAGAATTCAGACAGTTATTACTCAGAAGCAGAAAGAGGCATAAAGCCTACGCCCTGGAGTTTTAGCCTTCCGGTTTAGAAGGCGCATGTTGCAGGAATGTCAGAGAAAGGAGACATTAAGTCGTGGAAAGAAATTTAAGAAAGACACGTACTGGCAAGGTTGTCAGTGATAAAATGGATAAGACAATCGTTGTTGCAATCGAAGAACACGTAAAACACCCTCTTTACAAAAAAGTCGTAAAGAGCACCTATAAATTGAAAGCGCATGATGAAAACAACGAGTGCGGTATCGGTGATACTGTCAAGGTGATGGAGACAAGGCCTTTATCCAAAGATAAAAGATGGAGACTTGTAGAAATCGTAGAAAAAGCTAAGTAGAAGATTATTGGAAGGAGAATTGGCATGATTCAACAGGAAAGCAGACTGAAAGTCGCTGACAATACAGGTGCAAAAGAAATCCTTTGCATCAGAGTTATGGGTGGATCTACAAGAAGATATGCAAACATCGGCGATGTGATTGTTGCTACGGTCAAAGATGCAACGCCAGGCGGCGTTGTAAAAAAAGGCGACGTTGTAAAGGCTGTAGTTGTCCGTACCGTTAAAGGCGCACGCCGTAAAGATGGTTCTTATATTAAATTTGATGAAAATGCTGCTGTTATCATTAAAGATGATAAGACTCCCAGAGGAACACGTATTTTTGGACCGGTAGCAAGAGAGCTTCGTGAAAAACAGTTTATGAAAATTGTTTCCCTGGCTCCCGAAGTATTATAGGAGGACTTGCCATGGCAACTTTAAAAATTAAAAAAGGTGATACCGTTCAGGTCATCGCCGGCAAAGATAAAGGAACTGAAGGAAAGGTAATTTCCGTTGATGCGAAGAAGCATAAAGTCATCGTAGAAGGTGTTGGCATGATAACCAAGCATACAAAACCTTCGGCAGCTAACCAGAATGGCGGAATTGTTCAAAAAGAAGCTCCCATTGATATTTCAAACGTAATGTATGTTCACAAAGGAAAACCTACAAGAGTCGGTTTCAAATTTGAGAATGACAAGAAAGTGCGTTTTGCAAAATCAACAGGCGACGTGATTGATTAATTCTGGGAAAGGAGACTGGAAGCGTGAGTAGACTTAAAACTGTGTATAATGACGAGATCGTAGCTGCTATGATCAAAAAGTTCGGATATAAAAACGTGATGGAAGTACCCAAGCTTGACAAGATAGTTATCAACATGGGCGTCGGCGAAGCAAAAGACAATGCGAAAGTGTTGGAATCCGCTGTTAGGGACATGGAGACAATTTCTGGACAGAAAGCAGTACTGACCAAAGCGAAAAAGTCCGTTGCCAACTTCAAAATCAGGGAAGGTATGGCGATTGGATGCAAAACAACCCTGCGTGGGGAAAAGATGTACGATTTCCTGGATCGTCTTGTAAATCTTGCACTGCCCCGTGTGCGTGACTTCAGAGGTGTAAACCCTAACTCATTTGACGGAAGGGGAAATTATTCCCTGGGTATCAAAGAACAGCTTATTTTCCCTGAAATTGAGTATGACAAGGTAGATAAGGTAAGAGGAATGGACGTAATCTTTGTTACTACAGCAAAGACAGATGAAGAAGCACGTGAATTATTAAGATTGTTTAATATGCCATTTGCTAAGTAGAAGGAGGTAAATTCATGGCTAAAACATCAATGAAGATTAAACAGCAGCGCAAACCTAAATTCTCTACAAGAGAATATACCCGTTGCAAAGTTTGTGGACGTCCGCATGCTGTCCTTAGAAAATACGGAATCTGTAGAATTTGCTTCCGTGAATTAGCTTATAAAGGCCAGATTCCTGGTGTCAGGAAAGCAAGCTGGTAGGATATTGCATTGAAATATAGGAGGAAAGAAAATGACAATGAGTGATCCTATTGCAGATATGCTTACAAGAATCCGTAATGCAAACACTGCAAAACATGATACAGTAGACGTTCCCTCTTCTAAAATGAAACTGGCTATCGCTGATATCCTTTTGGAAGAAGGTTATATTAAAAAATATGATTTGATCGATGAAGGAAACTTCAAGACTATTCGCATCGTTTTAAAATACGGTGTGGACAGAAACGACAGAATTATCAGCGGTTTGAAGAGAATCTCCAAACCCGGCCTTCGTGTTTACGCAGGTAAGGAAGATCTGCCCAGAGTACTTGGCGGACTTGGTATTGCAATCATTTCCACAAACCAGGGTGTCGTTACTGACAAGAAAGCAAGAGAATTACAGGTAGGCGGAGAAGTACTGGCTTACGTCTGGTAAAACAATGCCGGCCTGCGGCCGGATTGAGAAGAACCTGCGGTTCTTCAGGTTGAATTTAGATCATAAATAAGACAGGAGGTACGGGCATGTCACGTATAGGAAAAATGCCAATCGCAATTCCTGCAGGCGTTACTGTAGAAGTTGCAGAAAATAATAAAGTGACTGTTAAAGGTCCTAAAGGAACACTGGAAAGAGTGCTTCCAACTGAAATGGAAATTAAGGTTGAAGGAACAGAGGTTTTAGTTTCAAGACCCAATGATTTAAAGAAAATGAAATCTTTACACGGCCTTACAAGGACACTGATCAACAACATGGTTGTCGGCGTAACAAATGGCTATGAAAAGAAGCTGGAAGTAAACGGTGTTGGTTACAGGGCAGCAAAATCCGGAAATAAGTTGACCTTATCTTTAGGATATTCCCACCCGGTTGAGATGATTGATCCAGAAGGCATTGAGACAGTTGTCGAAGGACAGAATGTCATCATCGTTAAGGGTATTGACAAAGAAAAAGTCGGCCAGTTTGCAGCAGAAATCAGGGATAAGAGAAGGCCTGAGCCTTACAAGGGTAAAGGTATCAAATATGCTGATGAAACGATCAGACGTAAAGTTGGTAAGACTGGTAAGAAATAGATAAGGAGAGTGTAGAGATGGTTCGTAAAGAGTCGAGACAAAAAGTTCGTGTTAAAAAGCACATGAGAATACGTAACCGCTTCAGCGGTACAACTGAAAGACCTCGTCTTGCAGTATTCAGAAGTAATAATCATATGTATGCTCAAATTATTGACGATACAGTTGGAAATACATTAGTTGCAGCTTCCACGGTTGAAAAGGAAGTTAAGGCGCAGCTTGAAAAGACCAATAACGTTGATGCAGCAGCATATTTAGGGACAGTTATTGCAAAAAGGGCAATTGAAAAGGGTATTGACACCGTTGTTTTTGACAGAGGCGGATTCTTATACCACGGTAAGATTGCAGCATTAGCTGACGCAGCCAGAGAAGCTGGCCTTAAATTCTAGGAAGGGAGAAACTTAACATGAGACGTACAATCATCGATGTCAGCGGCATGGAATTAACAGAAAAAGTGGTATCCATCAAACGAGTAACCAAGGTTGTTAAGGGCGGTCGTAATATGCGTTTTACAGCACTGGTAGTAGTTGGAGACATGAATGGCCATGTAGGCGCTGGCCTTGGAAAGGCAACGGAAATTCCTGAAGCCATCCGTAAAGGTAAAGAGGATGCTATCAAGAACATGGTTTCTGTTGCAAAGGATGAGAATAATAGTATTACACATGATTTTACAGGAAAATTTGGTTCTGCTTCCGTTCTTTTGAAGAAGGCTCCTGAAGGTACAGGTATCATCGCTGGCGGTCCTGCCCGTGTTGTCTGCGAGCTTGCAGGCATCAAAAATATCCGTACTAAATCACTTGGCTCTAACAATAAGCAGAATGTAGTGCTTGCAACGATTGAAGGCTTACGTGCGCTTAAGACGCCTGAGGAAGTGGCAAGGAAACGCGGTAAATCTGTAGAAGAAATCATGGCATAGGAGGGAACGGAAAATGGCAGAGCAGAAAATGTTAAAGATTACATTGGTGAAATCTCCCATCGGTGCAGTTCCCAAGCACAGGGCAACTGTAACAGCCATGGGGCTTAGAAAGCTGAACAAGTCAGTTATACTGCCCGATAATGCAGCAACAAGAGGTCAGATTCAGCAGATCAGTCATTTAATTAAAGTAGAAGAAGCCTAAAAGATAAGGAGGTGTCAACAGTGAGTATTGAATTATCAAATTTAAGACCTGCGGAAGGTTCTAAGCATAGTGATAATTTTAGAAGAGGCCGTGGACACGGTTCAGGAAACGGCAAGACAGCCGGCAAGGGCCACAAGGGTCAGAAAGCCCGTTCAGGAGCACCCAGGCCGGGCTTTGAAGGCGGTCAGATGCCTTTATACAGGAGAATTCCCAAGAGAGGCTTTACATGCCCCAGCTCTAAGGAAATCATCGGAGTAAATTTAGGAGTACTGAATGATAAATTTGAAGACGGCGCAGTTATTGATGTGGATACATTAGTTGAAACAGGTATTGTAAGAAATCCCAAAGACGGCGTTAAGATTCTTGGAAATGGAGAAATCACCAAAAAGCTTACAGTAAAAGCAAATGCTTTCAGTGCATCCGCAAAAGAAAAAATTGAAGCTGCTGGTGGAACTGCAGAGGTGATGTAATATGCTTACAACCTTAAAAAATGCTTTTAAGATTAAAGAGATAAGAAATAAATTATTATTTACACTTGGCATGCTCGTTGTGATCCGTTTAGGGTCACAGCTTCCTGTGCCCGGTGTGAACCGGCATTACTTTTCCAACTGGTTTGCACAGCAGACAGGGGACGCGTTCAGTTTCTTTGATGCCTTTACGGGCGGCTCGTTCCTAAATATGTCAGTATTGGCGTTGAATATCACGCCTTACATTACGTCTTCCATTATCATGCAGCTTCTTACCATCGCGATACCAAAGCTGGAGGAGATGCAGAAGGAAGGCGAGGACGGAAGACGGAAAATCGCATCCATCACCCGATATGTGACGGTTGCCCTTGCTCTTATTGAGTCCTCTGCCATGGCATTTGCTTTTGGCAATAGCGGACTTTTAGAGAAGTTTAATTTCCTGAATGTTGTAACAGTAATAGCGGCTCTTACAGCCGGCAGCGCATTTCTTATGTGGATTGGCGAAAGAATTACGGAAAAAGGCGTGGGAAACGGTATTTCCATTGTCCTTGTCATCAACATCATTTCCAGGATTCCGCAGGATATTGCGCAACTCTTTGAACAGTTCGTGTTTGGCAGGGCAATTGCAGTAGGTGCGGTAGCGGCAGTTGTCATCCTTGCAATTATCCTGGTCATGGTTATTATGGTAATCATCTTAAACGATGGTGTCCGTAAGATTCCTGTCCAGTATGCAAAAAAGGTGCAGGGCAGAAAAATGGTGGGAGGCCAGACCTCTTCCATTCCCCTGAAAGTGAATACTTCCGGTGTTATTCCTATTATCTTTGCATCTTCGCTGATGCAGCTTCCGATTGTAGTATGCAGCTTTTTCGGATATCAGGGAAGCGGTTTTTGGGGGCATATATTAAAAGGATTGAATTCCGGCAACTGGTGCAGACCCAGCGAACCTGTTTACTCTGTCGGACTGGTAGTATATATCGTATTGGTTATCTTTTTTGCTTATTTCTACACATCCATTACATTTAATCCAATGGAGATTGCAGAAAATATGAAGAAGCAGGGCGGATTTATTCCCGGTATCAGACCCGGAAAGCCGACCAGCGAATATTTGACAAAAATCCTGAATTATATCGTATTCATTGGCGCGGTCGGCCTTACCATCGTGTGCGTAGTGCCTTTTTTCTTTAACGGCGTGTTCGGTGCACAGGTATCCTTCGGCGGAACCAGTCTGATCATTATTGTCAGCGTGGTGCTTGAAACTATGAAGCAGATTGAATCACAGATGCTGGTACGTAATTACAAAGGTTTTTTAAATGACTAGTAAGCTGTTCTTGAATAAAGAGCCAGGCAGAAATAAAGTGCGGTCAACTATGAACCGTCGTGCCGGAAAGTCATTTGAATGTAAAATAACTAGAGGTTAAAGGAAGCGTCAGGCATGATAAAGCCTGGGATTTCCTTTGCCTCTATATTAGCATGGGAAGAAAGCGCGAAGGCAGCGCAGAAATGGGGGCAAAGAATGAAAATAATTATGTTAGGCGCACCTGGTGCAGGAAAAGGCACACAGGCCAAAATGATTGCGGATAAGTATGGGATTCCTCACGTTTCCACTGGCGATATTTTCAGGGCCAATATCAAGAATGGAACAGCTCTTGGGATGGAAGCTAAAAAATACATGGATCAGGGACTTCTGGTGCCGGATGAGCTTACCGTTAAAATCCTTCTGGACAGAGTGGCAAAAGAGGACTGCAGCTGCGGTTATGTTCTGGATGGATTTCCAAGAACCATTCCCCAGGCAGAGGTGCTTGAGAGCGCACTGGAGGAAATTAATGACAAAATAGATTTTGCCATTAATGTGGATGTGCCTGATGAAAATATTATAAAGAGAATGAGCGGAAGGCGTGCATGTTTAAACTGCGGGGCAACTTATCATGTGGAATATATTCCTCCGAAAGCGGAAGGAATATGCGATGTCTGCGGCAGAGAGCTCGTTCTGCGTGACGACGACAGGCCGGAGACAGTGGGCAACCGCCTGGATGTATACCACAAACAGACCCAGCCTTTGATTGATTTTTATAGTGCAAAAGGCATATTGAGGACAGTAGACGGTACAGCCGGCATGAAAGAAGTATTTGCGGCAATCAATGCTGTTTTAGGTTAAAAATCATGGCGGTCATTATAAAATCACAGAGAGAAATTGAGCTCATGCGTGAATCCTGCCGTATACTGGCACAGGTTCATAGGCAGCTTGGAGAGGCAATAAAGCCGGGAATTTCGACTTGGGATATTGACGCATTGGGAGAGAAGCTGATCCGCAGCTATGGATGCATACCTAATTTTTTAAATTACAACGGCTATCCTGCCTCTGTCTGTGTTTCCGTAAACGATGAGGTAGTGCACGGGATCCCTTCCAAAGAAAGGATTTTGCAGGAAGGGGATATTGTCAGTCTGGATGCAGGTCTTATTTATAAAGGCTATCATTCAGATGCAGCAAGGACTTATCCGGTAGGACAGGTGAGCCAGGAGGCCGAAAAGCTGATTACTGTCACAAAACAGAGTTTTTTTGAAGGAATTAAATATGCCAGGGCAGGCTGCCATCTTTATGACATATCCAATGCAATTGACAGATATTGCAGCCAGTTCGGATACGGTATCGTGCGTGATTTAGTAGGGCATGGAGTAGGTACCTGCCTTCATGAAGAACCCCAGATACCCAACTTCCGGCAGTGGCGCAGGGGCATTAAACTCCGGCCGGGGATGACGCTTGCGATCGAGCCGATGATTAATATGGGGGGCTATCCGGTGGAATGGCTTGAAGACGGCTGGACTGTGGTGACACAGGACGGTTCCCTGTCAGCCCATTATGAAAATACTGTGCTGATCACAGAAGGGGCGCCGGAAATCCTTACATTGATGCCGGAGTGATTTTAGTGTGTGTTTGAAAATTCATTCCCGCAAATTGGATCATGCATTTTGCGGAACGCATTTTCAGACACACTCCGGCGCTGCACGGAAAGGCGGGAAAATATGGTAGGAATGTTTGCCACATCGATAGCAGGGCATGATAAAGGCCAGATGTATATCATAATAAAAGAAGAAGGGGACTTCGCCTATCTGGCGGACGGCAGAACAAGGGCGCTGGAAAACCCAAAGAAAAAAAGGAAAAAGCATCTGCAGGCAGTGAAGGCCGGCATAGACGAAGCTCTGGCAAAAAAACTGAAAAACGGACAGATTATTTATAATGAGGAAATTAAATCTGCCATAAAAATCAGAACAAAACAACAAACCAGTGAAATGATTTGATCAGGAGGTAAACATGTCAAAAGCTGACGTAATTGAGATTGAAGGAACTGTAGTAGAGAAACTTCCCAACACAATGTTCCAGGTGGAACTTGAAAATGGCCACAGAGTACTGGCACACATCAGCGGAAAACTCCGCCAGAACTTTATCCGTATTCTTCCCGGAGATAAAGTGACCCTGGAATTGTCTCCCTATGATTTGAGTAAGGGAAGGATCATCTGGCGTGACAAATAAAAGGCCAGATTGATTTCCAAGTTATGCTTGTATTTATGGATATATTATGTTATAATGTAAAACGGTCTTTTTGAAAGGAGGGTTTAACATGAAGGTTAGATCATCAGTAAAACCGATTTGCGAAAAGTGCAAAATCATTAAGAGAAAAGGACGTATCAGAGTAATCTGTGAGAATCCGAAGCACAAACAAAGACAAGGATAATCCGCTGCGGTAAGCAGGAGGGTTCTTGTCCAATTATTATGAAGCGGCTGCAGTCCGGTTTTATAACAATAAGCCGGCCCGCAAGGTTTGGCGGCATTTTATAATAAGCCGGCCTGCCAGGCGCGGCAGAGTCTGTTAAGGGCCGGACTGATTTTATATAATTGTACGAAAGAGCCTTAGAGATTACTTCTTGGTTCGTGAGAATTTCGCGTAAGATCGGAAAATCCGATTGGGCTAAAGAGCCCCAATCAATTAGTATCCGCGCACATAAAGTGCGCAAAGAAAATGGAGGAAACGTAAATGGCTCGTATTGCAGGTGTTGATTTACCCAGAGAAAAACGTGTAGAAATTGGTTTGACTTATGTTTATGGAATCGGCAGGGCAAGTTCCAACAAGATTCTTAAAGCAGCACAGGTCAACCCTGATACCCGTGTCAGAGAGCTGACTGATGATGAAGTTAAGAGAATCAGCGAAGTGATTGACGCTGATTATATGGTGGAAGGTGACCTTAGAAGAGAAGTTGCCATGAACATCAAGAGACTTCAGGAAATTGGATGTTACAGAGGTATCCGCCACAGGAAAGGGCTTCCTGTACGTGGGCAGAAAACAAAAACAAATGCCAGAACAAGAAAAGGCCCCAAGAGAACTGTTGCTAATAAGAAGAAATAATTATTGAGCAGCGTTGTTGAGAAACTATGTAAATGATTTGAAGAAAGTAGGTTAGTTTAAATGGCAGCAAAAAAAGTTACAAAAAAAGTGACAAAAAAACGTGTCAAGAAAAACGTTGAACACGGACAGGCACATATCCAGTCTTCTTTTAACAACACGATTGTTACACTGACAGACAATGAAGGAAATGCTCTTAGCTGGGCAAGCGCCGGCGGTCTTGGTTTTAGAGGTTCAAGGAAATCTACTCCATATGCAGCACAGATGGCGGCAGAGACAGCAACAAAGGCTGCTCTGGTACACGGCTTAAAGACAGTTGACGTTATGGTGAAGGGACCTGGTTCAGGACGTGAGGCAGCGATTCGCGCGCTTTCCGCATGCGGACTGGAGGTTACCAGCATCAGGGACGTGACACCCGTTCCTCACAATGGATGCCGCCCGCCGAAACGCCGTCGTGTATAATCACGGCAATAGCAGCATAGCTGTTTTTGCAATATAGAACTTTTAACAGTAAATGGTTGGAAGAAGGCGCGGGAGTGCTGTAAACAACAACAGGAGGTAAATCTAAATGGCAGTAAACAGAGTTCCGGTATTAAAAAGATGCAGATCACTTGGTCTTGACCCGGTATTTTTAGGGTACGACAAAAAGTCCAACAGAACAAATGCAAGGGCAGGAAAGAAAGTAAGTGAGTACGGCCTTCAGCTTCGCGAGAAACAGAAGGCAAAATTCATTTACGGCGTGCTTGAGAAACCTTTCAGAAACTATTATAACAAAGCGGACAGAATGAAGGGCATGACAGGTGAAAACCTGATGATCATGCTTGAAACAAGACTGGACAGCGTAATTTTCAGAATGGGATTTGCAAGGACAAGAAGAGAGGCAAGACAGATCGTCGGTCATCAGCATGTTCTTGTAAACGGAAAGCATGTTCAGATTCCTTCCTATCTGGTTAAAGCCGGAGACGTGATTGAAATAAGGGAGAAATCCAAATCTTTACAGAGATACAAAGATATCCTCGAAGTAACATCAGGAAGACTGGTTCCTGAATGGATGGATGTAGATCAGGAAGCATTAAAAGGAACAATTAAAAACCTTCCTACAAG
Organism: Lachnospiraceae bacterium; assembly: GCA_009911035.1. Lineage (GTDB taxonomy): Bacteria > Bacillota > Clostridia > Lachnospirales > Lachnospiraceae > Suilimivivens. The sequence continues at coordinate 69,104 of QXWO01000018.1, read as the reverse complement.
GGAAATGATCGATGTTCCCGTAAATGAAATGCTTATTGTCGAATTGTATTCCAAATAAAGCCACGAAAAGAAGCCCTAAGGCAGTTTTTAAACTGCCCAGGGTATTCTGTGTTTCGTGGAGATCGCAGATGTTTCATTATGTTCGTAAAGGAGGGTATTTGCATTGTTTGATTTTGAAAGGCCCAATATTGAGGTGGCAGAAATCTCTGAGGATAAGAAGTATGGCAGATTTGTCGTAGAACCGCTCGAAAGAGGCTACGGTATCACACTTGGTAATTCACTCAGAAGAATTATGCTTTCTTCCCTTCCTGGCGCTGCTGTGAGCCAGGTCAAGATTGAAGGCGTATTGCATGAATTCAGTTCCATCGAAGGAGTCAAAGAAGATGTAACTGAAATTATCATGAATATTAAGAGCCTTGCTATTAGAAACAACAGCGACACCAATGAGCCTAAAACCGCATACATCGAGTATGAGGGCGAAGGCATAGTTAAGGCATCTGACATCCAGTGTGATCAGGACATAGAGATTCTTAATCCCGATCTTACGATTGCGACCTTGAATGGTAAAAATACCAAGCTTTATATGGAATTGACTATTACAAAAGGCAGGGGATACGTAAGCGCTGACAAGAATAAGAGCGAAGACCTGCCTATCGGTGTCATCGCAGTGGATTCTATCTATACGCCTGTTGAGAGGGTGAACGTGACCGTTGAAAATACACGTGTCGGCCAGGTGACAGACTTTGATAAGCTTTCGCTGGATGTCTTTACAAATGGAACACTGGTACCCGATGAGGCAGTCAGTCTGGCCGCTAAGGTACTTAGTGAACACTTAATGCTTTTCATTGATCTTTCTGAAAATGCCAAGACTGCGGAAGTCATGGTGGAGAAGGAAGAAGATGAAAAGGAAAAGGTACTGGAAATGAGCATTGACGAGCTGGAATTGTCAGTCCGTTCCTATAACTGCTTAAAGAGAGCTGGTATCAATACAGTAGAAGAATTAACCAATAAAACTTCGGAAGACATGATGAAAGTCCGTAATCTTGGACGCAAGTCACTGGAAGAAGTTTTAGCGAAATTAAAGGAATTAGGATTACAGCTTAATCCCAGTGATGAGGCTTGATCCGGCTGTTTTGGGAAACGCAGGGCGGTAAAACCAAAGAGTGCGCACTGTGTCCTCATAAATGGAGATAACTGCATTCGGTAAGTAAGACCAAAGAGCGTGGCCGAATGTACCATGAAGGGTTTTAACCCGTTGAGAAAGGAGCCGTAACAATGGCAAAATACAGAAAATTAGGAAGAACGTCCAGTCAGAGGAAGGCACTGCTTAGAAGTCAGGTAACAAGCCTTATCTATAGAGGGAAAATTGTGACTACACTGGCAAGGGCAAAGGAAGTCCAGAAGATTGCTGATGGAATCATTGCGCTTGCAGCCAAAGAAAAGGATAACTATGAAACCGTTAAAGTTTCCGCAAAAGTTCCTGTAAAGGATAAAGACGGAAAGAGAGTAAAAGAAGTAATTGACGGAAAGAGAGTTACCAAGTTTGAGACAGTTGAGAAGGAAATCAAAAAAGATATGCCTTCCAGACTACATGCAAGACGCCAGATTCTCAGGGTTTTATATCCGGTAACGGAAGTTCCTGCAACAAAGGCAGGAAGAAAAAGAGGCACGAAAGAGGTAGATTTGGTTGCCAAATTATTTGACGAGTACGGTGTTAAGTATGCAAACCGTAACGGCGGATACACAAGAATTATTAAGATTGGTCAGCGTAAAGGCGATGGAGCAATGGAAGTTGTTCTTGAGTTGGTATAAGCTGGTATAATAAAGCAAGCAAACGTTGTTACATTTTGTGAATCGGTTTATAGTAAGCAAAAAGTCCTGCATGTAATGTGCAGGGCTTTTTTGTTGGTGTAATTAATTTTAACGTGCTATAATAGATACGAGGCAGAAAATGCATATTTGGAATGGGGGTAAGACTATGAAAATGCAGTCAAGGATACTGACTATGGCTTTGGCGCCATTGGTGTGCCTGGGGATTGTAACGATGCTCATTGGTAATATGAGAATCACAGAAGTTGTGGCTGGCACAATTGAGAACGGCCTTAGGGGGGCGGCCGTTTCTGTAAGGGATACGCTGGCCCATGCAGGGGAAGGTAGTTATCAGGTGGTGGAAGGGAAGCTGTATAAGGGGGAATTTAACATCAGTGATGCAACAGAAATCGCTGACAATATCAAAAAGGTGACCGATACGGATATCACCATCTTTTTTGGAGATACAAGATACATGACATCAGTCATTGATGAACAGGGAAAACGTGTCATAGGGACTGCAGCAGGAGCGCAGGTAGTCAGTGAAGTAATTAGCAGCGGGAAAGAATATTTTGCCCATAATGTGGATGTGGTGGGAAGAACCTATTACGGATATTATATTCCTTTATTTGAAGATGGGACCAATAAAGTGGTGGGCATGGTGTTTGCAGGGATGCCCCAGTCCGATGCCAAAGAACAGATTTCCAGAATCATTTTCCTGATAGCGGGGATAATGACTATATTTTTTATCCTTTGCGCAATATTGTTGTTTGTGATGGTGCACCGTATGGTATCTACCCTGCATATGGGGACAGATGCCCTCGAAATGGCTTCTAAAGGAAAACTGAATTTTGACTTACGGGAGGAAACTCTGAAACGCAAAGATGAGATTGGAAATATCAGCCGTGCCATCTCGCGGTTAAAAGAGGAGCTGGTTGAAATTGTGGGCAGTATGCAGGAGCAGAGTAAGGTACTGGACAGTTCCTCCCTCTTTTTTGAGGAAAAGACAGGAAGCAGTTCGGAATATATCAGTCAGGTAAAGCAGGCTGTCGAGGAAATTGCATTAGGCGCCGGAAACCAGGCCCAGGAGACACAGGCGGCAACGGAAAATATTATTGAAATGGGCGCAATGATAGAGGAAGTGACCAATGATATTAACGGTATTAATGAAAATGCAAAATTGATCAAACAGTTAGGGGGGATGGCGGCAGACACCCTAAAGAGCCTGGACTCTTTTAATCAGAAGACCAAAGAGTCTATTGATATCATTTATGAACAGACAAACACGACAAATAACTCAGCCCAGAAGATCAAGGCGGCTACAGAGTTGATCACTGAGATTGCAGAGGAGACAAATTTATTGTCCTTAAATGCATCCATTGAAGCGGCAAGGGCAGGAGAGCAGGGAAGAGGCTTTGCAGTGGTGGCTTCCCAGATCCAAAAGCTGGCGGACCAGTCTAATGAATCAGCAAGGCAGATCAAAGAGATTATCGACTCCCTTCTGGATGACTCCCATAAGGCTGTTGAGACGATGGAGGAGGTTAAAGAGGTCATTAGCCAGCAGAACATCAGCGTGAAAAATACAGACGAGCAGGTCGGGCAGGTTCTTGGTCATGTGGAGCAGGCAATTACAGCTATCGGAAATGTAGCGGAGAAGACGATAGGAATCAATGAGACGAGAGTGAGCGTAACGGACGCGGTACAGAATCTTTCTGCGGCAGCACAGGAAAATGCAGCCAGCACCCAGCAGTCGGCAGCATCTGTGAACCAGGTAAGCGAAATTATCCGGGAAATAGCAGAAAATGCAAAACAATTGAAGGATATCGCGGATCAGCTAAACAAGAACATAGCTAAATTTGAAATCTAAAACCGCATAGGAACAAAAGAAAGGATATTTCCATGGACACAATCTATCATGCAGTTAAAAATCTTCTAAAGTCACTAATAAATTTATTTGCCGCCATTCTGGAACTGTTTACGGATTTGATTAACTGGCTGGCATCATGTCTTAGAAATTTTTACCCGCATATTTCAGGGAAATACGCCCAAATACATGAAAACAGGAAAAGAGGCGTGGGGCTGTTGGAACAAAAATGGAGCAAGAAGAAAAGCAGCAGAAAGAAAATAGCGGCAGAGGTGATCCGCAGACAGCTTAAGGAGGAGGTCACCGGCAGAGAGCAGTATTACGAGGCATATTTCAGGGTATCAGAGGATGGCAATGGATTTTATGCCATATTCGTGTCTGTGCTTGGGCTGATCTATGCAGGATGCGTGGTGATTGTCAGCAGAATTGGCGGCAGGGAACTTATGGTCCTGGCTCTGGCGGCTATGATTCTGGCATGTGGGGCGGTATGCCTGATGCTCCGAAGACGCCAGAGAAAGACAGAGGAGAACAGACTGACTGTACATATATTGGAGAAGGAATTTGCAGATGTACTGTATGAGAGAGAATCCCCACACAAAAAGGCCGAGACTATGCAGGATAGAACAGCAGCAGGACAGAAAAAAGCAGAAACTCTGGAGAATAAAACGGAAATTCTATAGAAGAAGCGAAAATCATGCAGGAGAAGCAAACCGTACAGGAAGAGAAGAAGGAGCAGACGCAGTCCTGACGGAAATATATAAAATAAGCAGTAAAGAGGTTAGGAAAGTGAAGACGATTCAAGATGTGGCAAAAGAGCTTGGGGTATCTACAAGTACTGTATCACGTGCAATATCAGGGAAAGGGAGGATTGGGAAAGAGACGAGAGAGCGTGTACTAAAATATATTGAGGAAAATGGCTACTATCCCAATGCGGCGGCCCAGAGCCTTGCCCAGTCAAAGACAAACAATATTGCCATTATCCTGCCGGAGGTGGACACCCTTGTGGAAATGCCTTTTTTCCACACCTGTATGTATGCTGTGGAAGAGATGGCGCAGGCCAATGACTACGATATTCTGGTAGTTATCACCAGCGGAAAAGATCCAAGACCTTTGGAACGGCTGATTTTAAACCGAAAGGTAGACGGCATGATATTGACCCGGACCTATGAGAACGACTGCTTTGTCCCTCTGCTTTTGGAAAAGAAAATTCCCTTTGTCACCATTGGGCAGACGGAAAAAGAAGGCGTGGTACAGATAGACAGTGATAATGCAGGAGCCTGCATGGAACTGACCTCCGTGCTGTTGTCAAAGCGTATTGGGCGTATTGCCTATCTGGGCGGAAGTATGGAACAGATGGTAAATAAATGCAGGTACAAAGGGTATCTTGAAGCTTACAGGCAGTTTGGAAAAGAGCCGGAGAGCGGCCTGATATGTATGAATCTGGTCAATAAAGTGTTGATTGGAAAAGCTGTGGAGGAGCTTGTGAAAAAAAAGGCTGACTGTATGCTGTGCCAGGACGATTTCATCTGTGATGAGGTACTGCATATTCTGGCATCTGAAAATATAAAAGTGCCGGAAGATATGCGGGTGGCGTCCTGCCATTACAGCCGTATTCTGGACAATTATCCTATCATGATCACTTCACTGAAATTTGACATCATGCAGCTTGGCAGAACTGCCTGCAAAATACTTTTGGATATGATCGATGGAAAGGAAGTGCCGGAAAAGACGCTTCTGGATTATGAAGTTATTTTAAAAGAATCAACAAAATAAGAAATAAGAGCAAAAAGCGCCAGTCACGGGAGATGGCCAGTCCGGCTTCCCTGACTGGCTTTTTATGCTTAAGGACGCAAACGATTGCGCACATAAATCGCGCGGGTGAGAAAAGGGAGATGATATTTGTATATATTTCACAAAAATATGGTAACAATATCAGCAATAAATATTCATTGACAATAACATGTATAAGTTATAAAATCTAAAATAAAGCAAGCGGTTGCGCAAACCAAAAAGCTTAAAACAAAAAACAGGAGGAACAAGAAATGAAAGTGAAAAAGTTGACAGCATTATTGTTAGCCGGGACCATGGCAGTGTCACTGGCAGCCTGCGGGAATCCCGAAGTGGCCAATGACACGCCGGCGGCAGAGACATCCGGGACGGAAGAAGCGGCGTCCGGGGAGGAAGCAGCTTCGGGAGTGGAGACTGCAAAAGCAGAGGCGCCTGCAGAGAAGCAGGATGTAAGCCTTAGAATGTGGGGCGCAGAAGAAGACCAGGCAATGCTTCAGGAGATGATTGACTCATTCGAGGAAAACTACAAGGACTATGCAAACTTTGACATTCAACTGGGTGTGGAATCCGAATCCACTGCCAAGGATACAGTCCTGACCGATATTGAAGCGGCAGCCGACGTGTACGCCCTTGCATCTGACCAGTTGATCGATCTGGTAAAAGCCGGGGCTTTACAGTCCATAGATGAGATGGACGGAGCCTTACAGGCATATGCCGGCAAAAGCATTGCGGATATAAAGAGCGCAAATGCAGAAGGAGCTGTGGGCGCTGCTACTTATGACGGAAAACTGTATGCATTCCCCATGAGTGCAGATAACGGATACTTTTTATTTTATGATGCAAACGTATTAAGCGAGGAGGATGTGGCAAGCTGGGATTCCTTACTTGCCAAGGCAGGGGAAGCAGGCAAAAAAGTAGGAATGACCCTTGCATCTGGCTGGTACAATGCATCCTTCTTCTATGGGGCAGGTTTTACCACGGACTTAAATGAAGACGGAACTACCAGCATTGATTTTAATAAATCGGCGGACTGTACGGGAGTACAGGTGGTTCAGGCTATGCTGGATATCGCATCAAACAGCGCTTTTGCAGCAGTTCCTGACGGGGATATTTCCAACCAGATAGCTTCCGGCGGCCTTTGCGCAGCCATTTCGGGGACATGGGATGCGACAGCAGCACAGGATGCATTTGGAGACGGCTATGCGGCAACCAAACTTCCCACTTTTACCGCAGGGGATAAGCAGATACAGCAGGGTTCCGTTGCAGGATATAAGCTGGTAGCAGTAAACGCTTATTCACAGAACGCAGGCTGGGCAGCGCTTTTGGCTGACTGGATTACCAATGAAGAAAACCAGGCTATCCGTTTTGAAAAACGTGAAATCGGTCCATCCAACAATAACGTGGCAGCATCCGATGCAGTGGCAGCCAATGTGGCGATCGCAGCGCTGGCAGAACAGTCTGCATATGGCGTAGTGCAGAATGTAGGCGGCAACTATTGGGATCCGGCGGCAACTTTCGGGGAAATGATTGCCCAGGGGCAGATTGCACGGGATGATGAGGCAGCCATTCAGGAAGCCCTTGACACAATGGTGGAAGGTATTACGGCACCGGTTCAGTAAACGAAAAAAGTAAACCTTGAAAGGGGTGGAGAAATGGGTAAAGCCAAAGGTCAGGCGGGTTCTTTTCCGGGGGCGGCGGGCGGATTCTTTAAAGAGTTCGGCACTTCCCTTGCAAAAGGTGATATTTTCGTAAAGCTGTCCCTAATTTGGATGGGGGCAGGTTATTGCAGAAGAAAACAGTTTGTGAAATCGATTTTGATTACGCTTTTTGAAATAGCAGTAATCGTATTTACTTTTGGTTTCGCTATGGACTATGTACCGAAATTCGGCACACTGGGAACCGTACAGCAGGAATCAGTGTTCAACATGATGACAATGAAAAATGAATTTAATGATTACGACCATTCTTTCATGATTCTGTTATTCTCGCTGGCGAGCTTTGTGGTGTGGGCAATTTTTGCTGTAGTCTATCTGTACAACATTATCAACAGTTACAAATTACAGAAAATGGAGGAGGAAGGGAAGCATATTAAGACCTTCCGGGAGGATCTGATTTCCTTTTTCAATGAAAAATTCCATATTACACTGCTGGCACTGCCGGTGTCTGGCGTTGTGATTTTCACGCTGGTACCGCTTTTGGTGCTGATTCTGGTGGCATTTACGAATTATGACCAGCAGCATATGCCGCCCAGCGCCCTTTTTACCTGGGTGGGATTCAGAAATTTTAGAGACCTGTTTAGCAGCGGCGGGCTGACAGTGACCTTTGGCTACGCCTTTGTCAGGGTCCTGGCGTGGACTCTGGTGTGGGCAGTATTTGCAACTTTTACCACTTACATAGGCGGGATTCTGCTCTCCATCCTGATCAATGATAAAAAGACGAAATTTCCAAGGATGTGGCGTACCCTGTTTATCATTACCATTGCAGTGCCCCAGTTCGTATCGCTCCTTCTGGTAAGAAACTTTTTCGCCAACAGCGGCATTGTCAATACTTTCTGTGCCAATATCGGACTGACCGGATGGCTGCGGGACATGGGCCTTATCGGAACCAGTTATATTCCGTTCCTCTCGGCGCCGGGCTGGGCACATGTGATGATTATTCTCATTAATATATGGGTGGGTGTTCCCTATCAGATGCTGATTGCAACAGGGGTGCTGATGAACATTCCCACAGAGCAGCTTGAAAGCGCAAGGATCGACGGCGCAACGCCAAGACAGATTTTCTGGAAGATCACCATGCCTTACATGCTTTTTATCACGGGGCCGGCGCTGGTGACAGACTTTGTTAAAAATATCAATAACTTTAACGTGATTTATCTGCTGACAGCCAATGTGTTTGTCACCACAAATCAGGCCATGGCCAACTCACAGGCCAAGGAAGTTGACCTGCTGGTGACATGGCTGTACACGCTGACACAGGATTATTACAATTACAAGATGGCATCCACCATAGGTATTGTGGTGTTTATCATCTGCGCGGTATTTACTCTGATTTCATTTAACCGCTTTATCAAAGGTGACAGAGAGGAGGCATACCGATAATGAAGAAAAGATATGTGAATATGGTTCTGCGGCATTTGCTGCTTGCAGTTTTAGCCTTTGTGTGGCTGATTCCCATTGCATGGCTTTTGGTGACATCATTCAGTTCCTACACGGGAATCAACACAAGTACCTTTTTTCCACAGGAATGGAGTCTGCAAAATTATAAAAATCTCCTATTTTCAGCGGACAGTGTGGCGCAGTTTCCTAACTGGTTCAAGAATACCTTTATTGTGGCCTGCTGTAGCTGCGTGATTTCCAGCGCCTTTGTGCTGATGGTGGCATATGCCACATCCTGTATGCGTTTTAAGATGCGCAAGCCTTTGATGAATATGGCGGTCATCATGAATCTGTTTCCGGGCTTTTTGTCCATGATAGCGGTTTACTTTATCCTGCGCACCCTAAATCTGACCAACAATCACTGGGGGCTTGTGCTGGTATACTCCGCTTCCTCGGGGCTTGGCTACCTGATTGCAAAGGGGTTCCTGGATACAGTGCCGGTTTCCTTAAGGGAAGCAGCTTACCTGGACGGTGCCAGCGAGGCAAAGATTTTCTGGTCGGTGGTGCTGCCCATGAGCCAGCCCATTATCGTTTATACGGTAATCAGTTCATTTCTGGCACCCTGGATGGATTTTATCTTTGCAAAGATGATACTGAACGCAGGGGTTTCCTCCCAGTGGACGGTGGCAATCGGCTTATTCAACATGCTTGACAGGAGTCTGATCAATACCTACTTTACACAGTTCTGCGCAGGCGGCGTGCTGGTCTCTATACCGATTTCCGTGCTGTTTGTAATTATGCAGAAGTTCTACGTGGAAGGCGTTACCGGAGGTTCGGTAAAAGGATAAATTTAGTATGCCGGCATGCCGGCAGGAATGAGGAATTAAGAAATGAGTGATTTTATTGTAAATATCGTCCACAGGCCGGAAATGGTGCCGGAGTACGCCGAGAAGGTGACGGGACATGGAAAAGAGGAGGACATAGGGCGCAAAGCCCTTCTGACCGAATCTTTGGATATTTTTAAATTCCAACAGGAAATGGCACATAAATACAACTTAAAAACCACGATCCAGATGACTTATGCGGCATTATTCAACGAGGAAGCAGTGGAAATCGCTAAGGAGCATCATGAAAAATACGGGGACGAGATTTCCTTGTCCCTGTTGGGGCTCCCCTGCACGGAATTTCGGGAAAAGTATAAGACAAAGGATTTCTGCATCTGGATGTTTTCCATAGAGGATAAAAAGTCGATAGTAAACGATGTGTTTGAAAAATTTTATGAAAAGTTTGGCTTTTACCCAGAGTCTACCGGTTCCTATTATATGGATGCCGACCTAATCAATTATATAAAAGAGAGATACCCGTCAGTAAAGTGTGCCGTTGCCACATGCTGGGAGGAAGGCCCCAAGGCTTACCATACCTGCAACAATTCCTGGTACACATTCATGGACGGCGGGCCGTGGAATCCGTGGATACCCTCGAAACAAAATACCCACGCCCCGGCAGAGAGCAGGGAGGAGGACAGCGGTATTGTTGCCATTCCTCACTTATCAAGGGATCTGCTGGCATGCTATGACGGCAACGGCTCCAACTTCGGCACCCATCCCCAGAATGTGCTGCGGGGCATGATCTATGATACTCAGACATGGGAATATCCCTATCTGTACAATCTCATAGACCAGTACCGGGATCTGGAGAAGTATAATAACGGCTATGCCTATAATATGATGTTTGTAGGCCCAGGCTGGCTGAACAAGATGGGACGCTGGGAATCCCCCTATGAGCTTCTGGCCAAAAGCTATGAGGACGGTATGGCATATTATGGAAGCCTTAAAAAAGATGGCCGGCTGATCGACATGACTATGACTGAGTTTGCAGATTATTATAGGGAGAAAAAGACCTATACAGAACCGGAATGTGCTCTTTGGCGGGACATTCTGTATGGATCAGATAAACAATTGTTCTGGTATGCGGATCCCTATATGAGAGCATGTGTCAATATGGATCAGGGCGGCGCTATTGTGGACCTTCGCCCCTATGTGGCGAAACTGGAGTGGAAGGTGGGAATCGGCACTGAGCATATTACGGATGCCTCCTATCCTTTCCTGATTCAGGAAAAATACCGGGCGGGATACTTCACCCATTACGCAGGGGAAGGGACAATACGGAGCGGGAAAATCAGATACCAGGGGGAAGAGGTGGATCTGTGCCTTTGCAGGACGAAAGCACACTTTTCGAAAGAGGGAAAGACCAGAATTCTTACCCTGGACCCGGTGGATATCGTGTTTGACGGTTTGACCGTGACGCTGCAAAGTGTGATTTCTTTTGAGGAGGGCAGTGCACAGATTCAGACCGAGCGCAGGATTTTAAATATGAGCAGCCCCGGTGCGGAAATAGAAATTGATGAGTATATGGTAGCCTGCTACGGCACAACGGAGTATTCCGAGGACATGAATGGAATTCTTTTAAGCTGCCGGAAGAAAGACCAGGCAGAAACGCTCACCTATGAATATAAATGCAGGGAGCTGGCCCTGGAAGAAGCGGAGGAAGTGTCGGCAGTCATTCCTGCCATTAAAACGAAGGTTTCCCTTTGGGCCGGGACACAGGCAAAGGGGTATGCGAGAGAAGGCTACGCATTTTCACCCATGTTTACCCTTGGCTGCACTAGGAGACTGAAAGAGAAGGAGGCGTTTACGACATGGCTCAGGCTGGAAAGGGCAGATTAAACTACCGATGTCCTTCCTGCTTTATGCGGGATCTGGATTTGGATATGTTTTATGATAGGGACAAAAAAGAGTACTATTGTATCCGGTGCCAGTACAGGGGGACGGAGGAAGACGTCCTTGAAAAAAATGAGATGGCAAGGTTTAGGTATGGGAGCATGGATAAAAGATACACAAAATTTGATTTTGACTAATAATAGGAGATTAAAAAATGGAATTTGGAAAGATGCTGCATGGCGGGGATTACAATCCGGAGCAGTGGCTGGACAGACCGGATATTCTCGATGAGGATATCCGGCTGATGAAACAGGCGCATATAAATTGTGTGACACTGGGCGTTTTTTCCTGGTCAGTACTGGAGCGGCAGGAAGGAGAGTTCTGCTTTGACTGGCTGGAGGAGATGATTGACAGACTGTACCGGGAGGGAATCTGTACCATACTGGCGACGCCTACGGGAGGAATGCCCCACTGGCTTACGGAAAAGTACCCGGAGGTCAGACAGGTGCAGGCAGAGGGCAGGCAGAATCTTCCGGGGAAAAGGCATAATTTCTGTTATACTTCCCCTAAGATGCGTGATCTGACAGGAAGAATCGACAGAAGCCTGGCACAGATGTCCCTGCGCCATGAAGGGATCGTCATGTGGCATATTTCCAATGAAATGGGAGGCAATTTTTCTGACAGTGCATGTCACTGCGGGCAGTGCCAGAGGGCCTTTCGGGAATGGCTCAAAGAAAAGTACAAAACAATAGAGGAATTGAACCGGGCATGGTGGACCGTATTCTGGAGTCATGTGTATACGGATTGGGAGCAGATACACAGTCCCGTGCCCCATGGGGAAAATCTTGTGCATGGACTGAATCTGGACTGGCGCCGTTTCGTGACCTGCCAGATGACAGAGTTTTTGAAGTGGGAGATCGCATCGGTCCGGGAATATTCCAGCCTGCCTGTTACGACCAACTTTATGTACTTTTTTAAACCGCTGGATTATGATAAGATGCAGAGAGAGCTGGATGTGGTGTCCTGGGATTCTTATCCCTTCTGGCATAAAGTAAAAGATGAGACGGATATGGCAGTGAAAGCGGCGGCCTGCCACAGCATGATGCGCAGTATGAAAAAGAAGCCTTTTATGTTGATGGAAAGCACCCCGTCGGTGGTAAACTGGCGGGTAAATAATCCGGTGAAAAGGCCGGGGATGCATATGCTATCGTCTATGCAGGCAGTCGCCCACGGCTCTGCAACAGTACAGTATTTCCAGTGGCGCAAGGGCAGAGGGTCTTTTGAGAAATTCCACGGAGCCGTGCTGGATCATAAAAATGACGGGAATACACGCACTTTCCGGGATGTGGCAGACGTGGGGGGACGCCTGGCAAAAATGGAAGGGCGGATTTTAAAGACCTGTAACAGGCCGGAAATTGCTCTTATTTTTGATTGGGAAAACTGGTGGGCAGTGGAGGATGCCGCAGGTCCCAGACTGGATTTGGATTATAAAAAGACCTTTTTACAGCATTACCGGGCATTCTGGGAGGCCGGGCTGGATGTGGATATTATCAGTATGGAACGGGAGCTGGAGGGCTACCGCATGGTGGTGGCGCCGCTGAATTATCTTTACCGGAAAGGTTACGCCGAAAGGGTAGAAAGGTATGTGAAAGAAGGAGGCATTTACATTACCACCTATTGGAGTGGAATTGTGGATGATAATGATTTATGCTTTACAGGGGAGCATCCACTTGAAAAGGTGCTGGGCATTTGTCAGGAGGAAATTGATGCGCCGGGGGAAGGATTTGTAAACAGCATTACCTTCCTTGAAAAGCTTTACCATACAGGTGATTTATGCGAAATTATCCATTGTAAAGGTGCCCGGACGGTGTCTGTTTATATGAAAGAATTTTATGCAGGCGCTCCGGCGGTGACGGAAAACCGATATGGTGACGGCAGGGCATATTATCTGGCGGCGGAATTTGAACAGGACTTTCTGAATGATTTTTACAGGGAAATGACCCAGGAGGCGCGTATAGAAAATCCCCTTGGGGCGAAGCTTCCTTACGGGGTGACGACAGCCCTGCGCAAAGGGGAAGAAGATCTTATTTTTGTACAGAACTTCAATGACTGCAAGGTTATGGTGAAAACACCGGGCAGGTTTGAGGAAGCGGACAGCAAAATCATACTGGATGGGGAAGTATGGCTGGAACCTTTTGAATGTAAAATACTTACAGAAATATGAGGAGGATATAAATAGTAACGGGAAAGGAAACAGGAGATGGAAAAATTTATACATGGAATGGACATTTCTTCAATGGATGAGGTGGTTGGTCTGGGAGGAAAGTACTACGATAAGGGAGAGGAAAGGGAGCTGACTGATATTCTGAAGTCTTACGGAGTAAATTATATCCGCCTTCGTCTCTGGCTGAACCCTTATACACAGGAGGGAGCTTCTTACGGTGCAGGCGCCAATGATTTGAATACCACGCTCAGGATGATCAAGAGGGTGAAGGCAGCCGGATTTAAGTATCTGCTGGATTTCCATTATAGTGACTTCTGGACAGACCCCGGAAAGCAGATAAAGCCAAAAATCTGGAAAGATTACGGACCGGCGGAGCTGGAAGTGGCCTTGTATGAGTATACAAAGGAAACCCTGCTTGGGCTGAAAGCGGAAGGATGTCTGCCGGACATGGTCCAAGTGGGAAATGAGATCACCAACGGAATCCTCTGGCCCGAAGGGCAGGTATCGGAATTTGAACAGCTTACCCGGTTCATCAGTGCCGGAATACGGGGGGTACGCAAGGTAAGCAGGGATATTCCCGTGATGCTGCACCTTGATCAGGGAAATAAGCACAAACTCTATCAGGAATGGTTTGATAATTATAAAGAACTGGGCGGAGAAGAGTTTGATATCATCGGTCTGTCCTACTATCCGGTGTGGAACGGAAGGATTAAAGGGCTGATAGAAAATATGAACGCTTTAGCCGACAGGTACGGAAAAAGGATGATTGTGGTGGAGGTGTCCCAGCCCTTTACCATGGAGGATTACGGCGTTTATGAGGGACTTTTGCCAGAGCAGAGGAAAGGCAGTGCGGTCAAGCCGGAAAAAGCAGGGAAGCTGGAGTATCCCGCGACAAAAAAGGGCCAGCAGGATTTTATGGAGCAGTTTTTGCAGGAACTTTCCAATATAAAAGACGGATTGGGGGCAGGATACTTTTATTGGGAGCCGGCATGGATTCCGGTAAAAGGAAGCGGCTGGGCCACGCCTGAATCTCTTGCCTACATGCAGGATAAGGGACCGTGCGGAAACGAATGGGCGAATCAGGGGCTGTTTGACTATGAGGGAAACGCGCTTCCCGCATGGGAGACGATCAAAAAATACAGCCTGCGTTTGTAAAAAATGAATAAAAATAGACTGGTGTATTTCCCTAATTGGGAGATATACCAGTCTTTTTTTGCATAAAAAAATTTCGTAAAATTCCCAGATTTACGAAATTCCCAAAGGGATGCATACCGGAAGTATGAGTATATACGACATAAAACGCTAAATGCACTATACTACATATTGGTTGAAAAATCAATTATGTTTTTTAATTTATACAAATTTATACACAGGGAAGAAGCTTTTTATGAAAAAACGGTAAGGGAAGCTGATATAATTGATATATTTCCCTGCCTAATCCGGTTATTCAGATTTTAGACCGTCAGATTTCTTGTCGGACAGAAAGGAGCCTGCATATGCCAAGACGCGGAGCAAATATTTACAGGAGGAAGGACGGCCGCTGGGAAGGCCGCATCAACAAAGAAGGAAACGGAGGCGGCAGACGGAAATATATTTCCATCTACGGTAAGACCTATAAGGAAGCAAAGAGAAAAATGGAGGCAGCCAGACAGAGCCGCAAGGAAAACCGTCCGCCGGGGGAATGTACGCTCGGGGAGGCCGCTGCTTCCTGGCTTCTGGAAAAAAAGCCCTGCTGGAAGCAGACCACCTATGCTTCCTACCGCCAGACCACGGATAAATACATCCTGCCGAAGCTGGGCCATCTACCCGTAGGCGCAGTGGACGGGGCCGTACTGGAGGAATTTCTTGCCCAGATAAGGAAAAGGAAGAACGGCGCAGGGCTGTCCTTAAGGTATCTTCGTAATATCTGCGGTACCGTCCTGCGGATCATGAGATTTATAAAGAAAAGGAAGCATTATGAGATGGAGATACCGGAAAACCCTGTGCCTTCCGTAAAGGGGGCCGGGCGGATACTGCCCAAAGAGCAGGAAATGGCACTTCTTGAAAAATATCTCCTCCTTCATGAAAATGACGGCACCTGTCTCGGCATACTGGCGGCCCTCTATACGGGAATGAGAATCGGGGAAATCTGCGCTCTTAAATGGGGGGATATCGATCTGGCGGAAGGCATCATATATGTAAGAAGAAACCTGCAAAGAACCAGAGTATCCGCTGACGGTCAAAAAAACAGTACACAGATACTGTTCCAGACGCCCAAGACAGGGGCTTCCCTGCGGGAGGTCCCTATACCTCCGGTGCTCCTTTCCCTGCTTAGGAAGTGGAAGGAGGAAAAGGATGCCTATATCATAAAAGGAAAAAAGAGAGCCTGGGCGGAACCCAGGACCCTTCAGTACCGTTTTGCCGGGATATTGGGGAGGTGTGGGATAGAAAGATTCAATTTCCATATGCTGCGCCATGCCTTTGCCACCCGGTGTATCGCCAGCGGCTTTGACGTGAAAAGCTTAAGCGAGATTTTAGGGCACAGCAGCATCCAGGTGACGTTAAGCCTCTATGTACATTCAGATATGCAGCGAAAAAAGGGGCTGATGGGGAGATTTACATGCTCCATGTATCAGGAGACAGTTTCCCGGCGGGCTTTATAAATATTTTCATAATGATACATCCATTCAGAAATACGGCCGGAGCAAATTTCTCTGCATCCGGTCTGTTTCTGTGCAGGCCATGTTTTATGGCTGCGATAAAAATTAAATAAACCGTCATAAATACCGTCAGCAGGGCAGTCTATTGCCCTGCTGATGATATTTTGGGGCATGTTTTTTTATTTCGTAAATCTGGGAATTTTACGAAATTTCCGGCGTCGTATTTCCTGTTGTTCTGACAGGAGGCTGCCTGCAGGGAAAGAAAGGGACACCGGAGGAAAGGCAGGGTGGAACATGACAGATTCCTATATAGATATTCATTCCCACATTCTGCCCCAAATAGACGACGGGGCAGAAAATTTTGACATGAGCATGGAAATGCTTCGGACTGCCCATGAAGAAAATATTGGCGCAGTCATACTTACGCCCCATTATAAGCCCATGCATCATAATGCGGGGCCGGAAAAAATTGCTGCCCTGAAAGAAAAGCTGCAAAGGGAGATAGACCGGGAAGGATTACAGATACAGCTCTATCATGGCAATGAATTTTATTATCATAGCGGAATTTTCCAGAAACTGGAGGAAAAGAAGGCGTGCAGCCTTGCAGGATCTTCCTACGTGCTTATTGAGTTCGGCCCCATGGAAGGATTCGGCTATATCAGAAACGGCTTATATGAAGCCCTGTCCCAGGGATACAGGCCCATTCTTGCCCATGTGGAAAGGTATACTAGCATTGTTAAGGAACCGGACCGGGTGGGAGAACTTACCGGGATGGGGTGCTGCATACAGGTCAACGCAGGAAGCATCACAGGGAAGTTTGGATTCGGGACGCGCCAGTTTGCCAGACGCCTTTTGAAGGAAAGGCTGGTGCATTTTGTGGCCACTGACGCCCACAACAGCACGAAAAGAGCGCCGGAGCTTTCAGAGTGCGGCAGATACATCGGCAGGAAATATGGGGAAGAATATGCATTCCGGCTGCTTTATGAAAATCCCATGCATGTCATAAGGGATGAATATATTTAACGATAACGGGAGAATACAGGAATGGAAAACCAGAAAAATAATGATGAGATAGAGATAGACCTGCTGGAGCTACTTTCTGTGCTCCTTGGCAGAATCTGGCTGATAATCAGCGTGGGAATCTTCTGCGGGGCCGGGTGTTTTGCCATAAGCAGGTTTATCTTGACCCCTGTGTATGAATCTTCCACAAGGATATACATTCTCAACAAGACCGAGAGCCAGACAGTGACGTACAGCGACGTACAGCTTGGGACACAGCTCACCAAGGACTATGCGGAGCTGATCAACAGCCGCTATGTGCTGGAGGAAGTGATACAAAAGCTGTCTCTGGATATGGAATATAAAGACCTGCTTAGGAAGGTAAGCGTGGACACCCCGGCGGATACCCGTATCGTATCCATCACCGTGGAGGACACGGATCCGGTACAGGCCATGGGCATAGCCAACTGCATCCGGGAAGCGGCCAGCAGCCATATCCAGAATGTAATGGATATCGAGGCAGTGAATGTGGTGGAGACAGCAAACATGCCCACGGAAAAGGCGGGGCCGAGCTGTACGAAATGGACGCTGGCGGGAGCCATAGCCGGATGTCTGTTGGTCTGTATTATTGTCCTGATCCGGTATCTGATGGATGACACCATTAAATCTTCAGAGGATGTGGAAAAATATCTGGGCTTAAGCACCCTTGCCCTGATACCTGTGGCCGAGGACGGTACGGACGCAAAGAAAAAGAAGAAAAAACGGTAAGAAAACCATGGAAAACAGCGTAAGGAGCCTGCACAAAATGCCTCCACAGGCAGGATGGAAAAGAAATTCCGGCAGGCCGGGAGGATACGGATATGGAACAGACACTGCCTGATTATTTAAGACGGCTGCGCCGGGCCTGCCATTATAAACAGGATTTTGTGGCCGCACAGCTTCATATAGCGAGACAGACTTATTCCCATTACGAGACTGGGAGGATACGCCCTCCGGCCGGGTCCCTGTACAGGCTTGCAGGGCTTTACGGGGTATCCGTGGAGGATTTGTTCGCCCATACGGCGTACGGGGAGGTAATCTGCGGGAAAACGGGGAATGTAGGAAGCATACCGGGAAGCGGACGCCCCGGAGGTATGGAAAAAGAAGAATGTGTCCCAGAAAGGGGACTGGAAGATGGCTGTGAAGCGCAGGACAGGGAAAAGCAGCTTCTTTATTACTTCCGTAAGCTGGACGAGCGGAACAGGAAAGACATCCTTTCTATCATACAGGTGAAGGTCAGGGATCAGGAAGATGCCGGGGCGCTTTTTGCCGGGGAGGAAACGGGGAAATAAAAGATGCAGAGTGTAAAATTACAATTCGGACAGCAGAATGATTACCGCACAAGGGAAGCTTTCAAGACCCTGCGGACCAACATAGAGTTCTGCGGCGGGGTGAAGGTGGTGGCGGTGACAAGCTGTACTCCGAACGAGGGAAAGTCCAGTATCGCCATGCAGATGGCAAGGGCCTTTGCGGAAGCCGGAAACAAAACCATGCTGGTGGACGCTGACATGCGTAAGTCCGTGCTGGTGGGCCGTTACAAGACCGGAGCGGTGCGGCTGGGGCTGACCCACTGCCTTGCGGGAAAGGCAGGGCTTTCGGATGTCATGTGCGAGACCAATATCCCAGGGCTGTATGTGGCCTTTTCCGGCCCGGTGCCGCCCAATCCCAGCGAACTGCTGGGAGGCGAAAAATTTGCCTCCGTGGTGGAGATGCTGAAAGGGACTTTTGACTATGTGATTATAGACACGCCTCCCCTAGGCAGCGTCATTGATGCCGCCGTTGCGGCAAGGAACTGTGACGGGACCGTGCTGGTGGTGGAAAACAATGCAGTCAGCTACAAGTTTGTACAGAAGGTGAAAGACCAGCTTGACAAGTCCGGGAGCCGTATTCTGGGCGTGGTGCTGAATAAGGTGGACATGTCGGGCAAGGGCTACTACGGGCATTATGGAAAGTATTACGGGAAATATTACGGAAAGTATTATGGAAAATACGGGGAAGAAAGCGGAAGCCATGGAACCGGGGAAGAAGGAAAAGCATTGGAAGATACGAGGCCCTTTCATGAAGATATGGCGGGCAAAGAGTCCGGGAGCGGCGCCGCTGGCGATATGGAGTATATAGAGGATATTTAGGCTGACCGGAGGATGGCAGGATGAAGCAGGAAAAGATAATCGGAATCACATTTGCCGCTCTGGGGGCAGTGCTGGTGGTGCTGTGCGGGATTTTATATGTAAAGGCAGACAGGACTGCGCCCGTCATAGCCTTTGAGTCTGTGGACACCGTTTACAGGGAGGGCATGGATGAGGCGGAGATCCTGGCGGGAGCCAGGGCTTACGACAGTGTGGAAGGCGATGTGACAGGGCGTATCGTTATCGAGAAAATCATAGAGGTCCCGGAAAATGGACAGGCCGTGGTATTCTATGCGGTAAGCGATTCCTCCGGGAATGTGGCGAAAGCTTCCCGGGTATTTGAAGCGGTGTTTGATGTGGAAAAAGAAACGGGAGGGGCGGCGGAAGGGCTTATGGAAGCCGGGATCACTGCGGAGCTGGGAAGCCTGCAAAAGGATGGTAACATTGCCGGGCCAGACAATGGCGGCAAAGAACAGGATGATGCCGGACAGAATGGCAGTACCGGAGAGCAGGATGATGCCGGACAGGGCGGCAGCACCGGAGGAGGGGATAATTCCGAGCAGGGAAACAGTGATAGACGGGAAGCCGCCGGGACACCTGCACCATCCCCGTCTCCGGGCTGGGAACCGTCCCCATCGCCGGAAACGCGTTCTGAACCGCGTAATTTGGAAACTTCCCGGAATACATCATCGGAACCGGAGCCGGAACTGCCTCCGCAGGAGGCGCCCATACAGGAAACTTCCGCTCCGGAACTGACTTTAAAAGTATCCGAGGTCAGAGTAAAGGCAGGGCAGGGCCCTGCGTGGGTGGATATCATAGGCACGCTCAAGGATGACAAAGACGATTATGCGACTCTCTTTGGGAATTTAAGCGTCGGCAGATATGACAGGAATAAACCGGGCTCCTATCAGGTAGGCGTAAGCACGCAGGATTCCGACGGAAACAGTTCCCAGACTGTGCCCATTACCATTATCGTGGAATGACAAAATTTATGGATATGGCAATGATGAATTAATATAACAGGAGCATGGATGTGAAAAGCAAGAAAAAAAGGGACCGGGAGGCAGACCTTGAGAAGGATCTGCTGCTGGACCCGGAGAAACTGGCAAGAAAGAAAAAGCGCAGGAGAAGACGGCTGGCCGTCACGATTCTGTGCCAGATAACGGTTTTATTTGTGATCCTTGCAACGGCTTTCCAGATCCTGCGCATGGTGGGCAGGAACAGTTTACAGGGCAGGGCGGAGGCGGCAGCGCCGGATCTGTCTCCCATACTGGCACAGCAGGAACTGACGCAGGAAGAAGAACAGAAATGGCAGCAGGGATGGGTCAAATATGAAGACAGGATCTACGCCTATAAGGAAGATACCCTGACCTTCCTGTTTATGGGGATCGACAAAAACAGTGAGGTGCAGGAAGTGGCGGAAGGCACCAATGGAGGGCAGGCGGACGCCCTGTTCCTGGCGGTCATGGATCCTTCGGAAAAGGCTGTCCGTGTCATTGGAATCAATCGCAATACCATGGCGGACATTGATATTTACAATGAAGAAGGGGCGTATGTGACTACCACAAAAGCTCAGATAGCCGTCCAGCACGGCTTTGGTAACGGTATGGAAGAAAGCTGCGGATACCAGATAAAGGCAGTGGCAAAGCTTCTTTATGGTCTGCCCGTCCACGGATATGCAGCCGTCAACATGAGCGCCATTTCTGATATCAACGACGCGGTAGGCGGCGTGGAGGTGGAAGTGCTGGAAGATCTGACCGTAAAGGATCCTGCGCTGGCAAAGGGAGAGCGGATACGTCTCACAGGAGAGCAGGCTTTCTGGTATGTGAAATACCGGGATACAGAGCAGTTTGCCTCCGCTGACAGGCGGCTGGACCGGCAGAAACAGTACCTCAATGCCCTTATCGGTGCGGCAAAGCAGGCAGTCCGGCAGGACGTCACTGCGGCTCTGGAATTATACAAAGAGATCTCCAGCCGGATGGTGACAGACATTACCCTGGACGAGGCGGCCTATCTGGCCCCCATACTGGCAGAGTATCAGTTTGATACGGATCACTTTTATATGCTGAAAGGAGAGACGGTGAAGGGTGAGAAATTCGAGGAGTTTTATGTGGACGAGGAGGCCCTTTATGAAATGATACTGGAGATTTTTTATGAGGAAGTTACCTTTTGATCCTAAAGGCGGCCTGGGGTATTTTTAAACACGCTCTGGGGGCAGCGGACAGAAGTGAGGAATAGAAAATATGAAAAAATTTAGAAACAGATTAGCGGTGCTGGCGGCAGCAGCCGTGACAGCAGTACTGCTTGGGGGATGCGGCGGGAAAGAAGACCCGGACAGCGGAAATGCCGGAATGGCGGAAGTCCTAGGAGAAAAGGGAGTTTTTGCAGGTGAGGGTGAAGGTAAGGCAGAGCAGTCCGGTACAGGCATTGCCGGAGAATCAGCAAAAGACACACAGGTGGACTTTGAAGCTTTGAAAAAGGAAAATCCTGACATCTTTGCATGGCTGTACATACCGGGGACAGACATTGACTGTCCGGTGCTGCAGAGCACACAGGCGGATGATTTTTACGAAAGCCATGATGCCTACGGAAAGGAAAGCGGGGAAGGCGCCCTGTATACAGAACTTGCCAACCTCACAAATATGTGTGATTTCAATACAGTTATTCATGGAAAGGCACCTTTAGACGGGGAAAAAGGACTGTTTACTGATTTATATGAATTTGGGAACCCGGATTTCTTTGAAAACCATAAGGATATTTATCTGTATATGGAGGGAAATCTGCTGACCTACACCGTGTTTGCCGCATACGAGCGGGAAAATGACAGCCTCATACGCAGCTATGATTTTACCTATGGCGGCGGCTGCGAAAAGTTCCTTGCGGATTTATACGGCGCAAGGGAAATGGGGAAGAACCTCCGGGAAGGCTGGGAGGGGATCACCCCCTACAACTTTCTGATTACCTTAACTGCCAGAAGCGGCGTGGACGCGGACAGACAGTTCGTGGTAGTGGCAGCCCTGACAGGGGATGCGGCCGGGAAGATCGACCGGGCCGTGGAATGGTAAAGACTATATGATATTTTCGTCCGAAGGCCATGCCGGAGGATGCAAATATAAACCACACTTAGGACACCCGGGAATACCGGGGAGAAAGGAGGAAATGTCCAATGAAAAAAATGATTGCTTTGGCAGCCCTTGCAGGTGTGCTCGTATGTGCAGTGCCTGTAAGCGCAGCTCCCAGCCCCAGCGCAGGGAGCGTAAGCCCTTCCGCATCTTCAACAGCTACAGCGGCAGTTGAGGCCACAGCCGTATCCGTCACAGTGACAGAAGCGGCAGCAGCGCAGGGCAAATCAGTGGGTGAATACACGAATAATGCGGTAGTGGAGGTTCCGGGCCTTGCGGAGGTAACTCCCATGGGACAGGGCGGACACGTCATTATTAACGGTGCACCCAGCAACGTGATCTTTTTCCTGACCAAACCGTCAGCAGCAGTTGTGTCTTCTGCAAAGCAGCAGGCAGCAGCCCTTGGCGGAAAGGTCCTGAACGTGGTGGGAACCACTTCACAGGCAGTCGGGAAATTCGGGACAGCACAGGTTAACTTTTACGCAAAGGGCGTAAAGGCCGGCCAGCTTATCAAAGTTTACCAGTACATCAATGGTGAATGGGTAGAGCTTACTGTATCCGAAATCAGAGAAGACCATGTGGTGGTCAATATGACATCACACGGCATGCTGGCATTCATCGAAGTGCCCGCAGCACAGTAATAACAGCGGCTGCGCCTTTACGGCGCGGCTGGCAGGTATTACGTGGAATGATAATTAGTCATGCATGATTAATTAAAGTATTGCAGTTTTCCAAGTGTGGGGATATGCGCACTGCTGTGAAGACGGCAGTGCGCTGAAAAATAAGTCCAATATTTTTTTCGGGGGGGGGGTATTCATCGTATGTGGATGATGTTCTGCCCGGATAGCCTACGCCGGATGAATATAGTGACAGGCGTAGTTTTTTGATTTGGTAAGCTGGGCGCGGAGCGTGACAGTGGGTGAATTTGGGCCTGGATTTGGACAAATAGTTATGAGTGGTATATGAAGAAGAGATACACAATGCCTGGAAGGTATTTGGGAAAATGCGGAGTTAAAGCGTTTTTCGCGCGGCAGGCTCCACGCAAAGTATAAAGAGGGAGAATGTGAAATGTCCATCATGGTGACGAAATCGTCTATGCCGCCACTTGAGGAGTACGTAGAGGAAATCAAGCCCATATTTGAAAGCTGCTGGCTTACAAACATGGGGCCTGTATATAAGAAATTTCAGCATCAATTGAAAGAGTATCTGGAAGTGCCGGAAATGTCATTGTTTGTCAACGGGCATATGGCTCTGGAGATGGCCATCCATGCACTTGGATTAAGGCGTGAGGGCGGAGAGGTCATCACGACGCCGTTCACCTTTGTATCCACGACACATGCCATTGTAAGAAACGACCTGGTTCCGGTTTTTTGTGATATTAAGCCCGATGACTATACAATGGACCCGGAAAAAATAGAGGCGTTGATTACAGACAAAACAGTAGCGATCATTCCGGTTCACGTATATGGAAATGTATGTGATGTGGAGGCAATTGAGACAATTGCAAAGAAGCACGATCTTAAAGTTATTTACGATGCAGCCCATGCTTTCGGCGTAAAGTATAAGGGCACAGGGGTCGGCAATTTCGGAGATGCAGCCATGTTCAGCTTTCACGCCACCAAGGTGTTTAATTCCGTAGAAGGCGGCGGAATTGTATATCATGACCGGCAGTACCGTAACCGCCTCCATGACTTGAAAAATTTTGGTATTCATGGTAAGGAGGACGCCATTGGTGTTGGCGGTAATGCAAAGCTTGACGACTTCCGGGCTGCAATGGGTATCTGCAACCTGCGCCATGTTGACAGCTATATTGAGGCACGCAGAAGGGTATTTGACAGATACAACGAAAGGCTTGGAGACGAGCCGGGCATCAGGTTTGGAAAAAGGCAGGAAAATGTCACAGCAAACTATGCATATTATCCTGTGTACATAGATGAAGAACTTTTTGGAAAAAACAGGGATTTAGTTTATGACGAGCTGGCTGACAGGGGGATATTTGCAAGAAAGTATTTCTACCCCGCAGTTAATGAGCTTAGCTGTTATAAAGGTGTATATCCGCAAAAGACACCTGTTGCGCATGATGTTTCTGCTCATATTCTTACATTGCCGATATATGAAAAACTGGCGCTTGAAGATGTTGATCGCATATGCGATATCATACTTGGTTAGTGTATTTGTGGGGGATGGCATGAAATGGAGCATACGAAGGAAAACCTGACGAAGGCAATGCGGTGGAAGATTGCAGAACATCTTGCACGGGAACAGTTAGGGCGGGTGAATGAGAATCTTGATGATGTGGTCGTGAAAGATACATTTTATACAAGATATGGAAAGCGGGCAATTGATTTTGTCCTGGCATTAGCGGCACTCATTATCACTTTACCTATCAATCTTATAATTGGAGTCATAACCTATTTTGACGTTGGAACACCGCTCTTTTTCAGACAGGAACGGGTGGGAAAGGACGGAAATATTTTTACCATTATCAAATTCCGTAATATGAAAAATCTATATGATGAGCGGGGCGAACTGCTGCCCCCGGCACAGAGAGTGACAAAGTGGGGGAAGTTTGTCCGCAGGACATCCCTTGATGAGCTGCTGAACTTTCTAAGCATACTAAAGGGAGATATGAGCATCATAGGTCCAAGACCGCTGCCGCCGGAATATCTGATCCGCTATAACAAACGGCATAAGGCAAGACTCGCGGTGAAGCCCGGGCTGGAGTGCCCGCCCAGGGAACCCCTTGACCATGTGAGGACATGGCAGGAGCACCTGGATAATGATGTCTGGTATGTGGAGCATGTAAGTCTGGCAACAGATATCATGATGTGCTTCCGCCTTGTACAGTATGCGCTTGACCGTAAAAGCTTTACTGCCCGCTCAGATGTAAAAACAGGAACCTTTATGGGATATGGCATGGACGGTATGGCCATCAATATGGACGGTGTCCCGCAGAAATATGTGGAAAAGGAATTTATGGAAGCGGAAAGAGTCAAAGAGGCGTAGAGACATGAGGGAAAGGAAAATACACAGGAAAAAAATATTATTGCTGGGTGGTTCCGCACAACAGATCACAGCAATAGAGACTGCCAGAAAATTGGGATATTACACAGTGCTTTGCGATTTCCTCCCGGATAATCCGGGGCAGTTCCATGCAGATAAGTTTTACTTGATCAGTACCACGGACAAAGAAGCTGTTCTGGAAGTTGCAAGAAACGAAAAGGTGGACGGGGTACTGGCCTATGCTTCCGACCCGGCTGCGCCTGCTTCCGCCTATGTTGCGGAGAAGATGGGTCTGCCGGGAAATCCATACGAATCTGTAAAGATTCTTTGTAATAAGGACAGCTTTAGAAAATTCCTTTCAGAAAACGGATTTCATGGGCCGGAGGCACACGGGTATTCAGATTCCGGGGAAGCCCTGGCCGATAAAGGAAAATGGAGGTATCCGATTATTATAAAGCCGATTGATTCCTCCGGGAGTAAAGGCGTAACCGTACTACATTCCGAAAATGGCATAAAAGAAGCCCTTGATTATGCATTTTCCTTTTCACGCTGTCACCGTATTATCATTGAGGACTTTATTACAAAGAAACATCCATATCTGATAGGCGGAGATATTTTTGTTTCAGGGGGAGAAATCATTCTATGGGGACTGCTTAACTGCCACCGGGACAGCCAGGTAAATCCCCTTGTGCCTGTCGGAAAAAGCTATCCGCTCTGTCTGGATCGGGCGGATGAAGAACACGTAAAGGGTGCGCTGACAAAACTGGTACATAAGCTTGGCATCCGCGATGGAGCCATGAATGTAGAGCTGGTCATAGATAAAAATAATCATGTATGGCCTATGGATATTGGGCCAAGGGCTGGCGGAAATATGATTCCTGAACTTCTGGAAATGATATTCGGCGCCAATGTGGTGGAGATGGCGGTTCTTGCTGCCATGGGAGAGAGCATAAAGACGAAAATCCATAAAGGAAGGCCATACTACGCAACCCATAATCTTCACAGCAGTAAGTCTGGCTTTTATGAAAATATAGAATTTTCAACGGAACTGGAAAGTCACATTGTGAAGAAATGTTTATACAAAAAAACAGGAGATAAGGTCGAATTTTTTGACAACGCGTCAAAAGCGCTGGGAATCCTGTTTATGAAATTTGATAGCTGGGAGGAAATGCAGAAGATGCTTTTGCAGATAAATGAACATATTACAATTAAGCTGAAATCTATGGGGGGGGGGTACAGACTCCCTGTAGTTTCTATAAAAAGTGCTGCCTGCAGTCACCTTTTAAAGGAGGCAGCCGCATGAAAAAATTATTGTTACTTGGCGGAAGCCGTTACCTGATGCCTGTAATAGAAACAGCGCATGATCTTGGCTTATATGTTATTACATGTGATTATATTCCGGAAAACACAGCCCATAAATTTGCAGATGAATATGTCAATATCAGCATTATCGATAAAGAAGCCGTCTTAAAAGCAGCCAGAAAAATGCAGATCGACGGTGTGATGTCATTTGCATGTGATCCCGGTGTTGTCACTGCCGCATATGTGGCTGAGAAAATGGGCCTGCCCTTTCAGGGTTCCTTCAATTCAGTACAGATATTGCAGGACAAAGGTTTATTCAGGCAGTTTTTGATGGACAACGGCTTTAATTGTCCTCATGCAAAAAGATATGAAGACAGGACAGCGCCGTTTCGTGATATTGATTATTTTCACTGGCCCGTTATCGTGAAGCCGGCGGACTCAGCGGGCAGCAAAGGCGTTAACTGGGTAGACGAACCGGAAAAACTGCCCGGTGCTATTGAAGCGGCACAGAATGAATCACATAATGGGGCATTTATCATTGAAGATTTCCTTACATTTGAGGGCTTTCATTCCAGTACAGACCCTTTTACCGTAGACGGTGAACTGAAATTTGTAACTTTTTCCGACCAGTTGTTTGACCCGTATGCAGATAACCCGTATACACCTGCATACATTATATGGCCTTCCACAATGAAAAAGGGACATCAACAGACCCTTGCATCTGAAATCCAGCGCCTTATGACGTTACTTGATATGAAGACAGGCATTTATAATATTGAAACCTGTGTGGCAGATGGAAAGCCATATATCATGGAGGTATCTCCACGGGGTGGGGGATGTAAGATTGCGGAACTTCAGAAGCTGGCATACGGAATGAATCTGATAGAAGCGGAAGTCAGAAAGGCGGTTGGCCTGCCGGTTCACGGGATTACACAGACAAGGTGCGATGGACACTGGTGTGAAATGGTTATACATGCCGGACCAGGGCAGAGTGGAATACTAAAGAACATTACAGTTGCGCCGGAGATAGAAGAAAAGTATTTAAAGGCTGCAGATATCTCTGCAAAAGAAGGAGATTATGTTAAGCCCTTTACGGGTGCAAATATGGCATTGGGGGATATGTTTTTCAGATTTGAGAGCCGGGAAGAACTGGATGAGGTTATGGGGAAATCCAATGAATGGCTTCATATCAACCTGTGTGACGGTGAGTCGGAAAGGTAATGCAGCGTTGTAAGAAAGCGGGTGGCGGCATGAAGGAAATAGGCGGTTATATTGAGTTTGAGACTTATCATGGCAGTATGCTCCATTCCGACGGGATTCTGTTAAACTGTGGGCGCAACTGTCTGGCCTATCTGATTTGTGCGAGGCAGATCAAAAAAATAAGGATGCCTTATTTTATGTGCAGTTCTGTGATTCATGTATGCAGAAAATACGGAGTACAAATTAGGTTTTATCATGTTGGAATAGATTTCCGGCCCCAGCGGATGGAACTGGGAGACAGTGAATGGCTGTATCTGATGAATTTTTACGGACAGATATCAAGGGAAGAACTGGAAGAGGCTGGTAAAAAGTATAAGAGAGTCATTGTTGATTTTGCCCATGATTACTTTCAGGAACCGATTGCAGGTCTGGATACGATATATACCTGTAGAAAGTTTTTTGGTGTTTCAGACGGAGCCGTACTTTATACAGACGCAGATCCGGTCATTGGACTGGAGACAGATGAATCTCATGAAAGAATCCATTATCTGTGTGGGCGGTTTGAGTGTCCGGCTGCGGAGTTTTATGAAGAGGCATCCTCAAACAATGAATTTTTTGACAGGGAGCCTGTCAGGAAAATGTCCAGATTTACCTTAAACCTGCTGCATGGAATTGATTATGAAAGAATAAAGGGAGCAAGAACACAGAATTTCATATTCCTTCATAAACAGTTAAAAAATATGAACCAGTTAAAGCTGCACATGATTGAAGGGGCATATGCATATCCGCTTATGCTGAAAAATGGTATGGAAATAAAGAAAAAAATGGCAGCACAAAAAATCTATGTTCCTACTCTGTGGCCTAATGTTCTTGAGGACATGCCGGATGGCTCTTTGGAATACAGGATGGCCTCTGATATTCTTCCACTGCCCTGTGACCAGCGTTACGACCAGGACGATATGGGTAGGATTGCAGCAGCTATAATGAATCTGGCGGATGATTGGAGATAAAAACGAGGGAACAGAAATGAATCTGGAATTAAAGGATAAAAGACTTCTTGTTTTAGGTGGCACAAGAATCTCATGTGAAATTATCAGAAAGGCAAAGGAATTAGGATGTTTTGTAGCGGTTGCGGATTACAACAATATTCAGGATTCGCCGGGAAAGCAGATGGCAGATGCGGCATTTGATGTAAGCGTTATGGATATAGATGCTATGGTTGATTTAATCGGGAAGCAGCAGATAGATGGTGTTATGGTAGGATTTGCTGATGCAATACTGCCGGCATATGCTGAAATTTGTGACAAAGCAGGATTACCTGCATATGCAACAAAAGAGCAGCTTGAGATATTTACCCGAAAAGACCGTTACAAGGAACTTTTAAGAAAATATGCTATTCCCACGGTAGAAGAATATCATGTGGATGTTAACCCTTTTCACGGACCTGCGGAAGGTATCAGGTATCCGGTTCTGGTGAAGCCTGCAGACAGTGCGGGAGCCAGGGGAATTACAATATGTAATTCAGTAAGGGAACTGGAAGCGGCTGTTGAAAAGGCAAAAACCTTTTCCCCTACAGGAAATGTACTTGTAGAGCGTTACATAGAAGGCCGTGAGGTTACAGCCAACTGGGTGTTTAAGGACGGTGAATATTACCTTACCTCCATTGGAAACCGGCATGTGAAACACAATCAGGACGGCGTTATCCCCCTTCCTGTGGGTTATACTTACCCGGCAGCAATTACGCCATATTTCAGGGCTGAATTAGAAGATAAATGTAAGAGGATGTTCCGTGATCTGGGAATTATGAATGGGATGATGTTTATGCAATGTAAGGTTGTAGAGGGGCATTGTGTCATATATGATATTGGATTCCGGCTAACAGGCACACAGGAATATACAAATCTTCAAAAAGTCTGTGGATATAATCCCATGGAAATGATGATTCGCTTTGCCCTGACAGGAAGTATGGGAGAGCCGGAGCTTGCCGCAAAGATAAATCCGGAATTTGCCGGCAAATATGGGTTCAATGTGTCCTGCCTTTCCGCGCCGGGAACCATCAAAGAACTGACAGGAATCGAAGAGGTGCTGCAGTTCCCGGAGGTGGCGGATGCGGTCATTGCACACTTTCCGGGGGAAACGATTACGGAATCAATGAGAGGGCTTCTTGCACAGATTACCGTCCGGGTTCTGGGAACCGTGGATAAAGAGGAAGAACTGTACAGGATAATGAAGAAGATAGAAGATACAATACACATTGTTTCCACGGAGGGTAAGGGTATGATGCTGGATGGGATAGAGGTGGATGATGTGGAAGGGTATGTGCTGAAGAAATAGAGGTTTTTAATGTATGAAGACAATACTTGTAACAGGAGCAGGAGGGTTTTTAGGGCAGGAAATAATCCGCCAGTTGCTGGTAAAAGAATATATACGTATTATTGCTGTATCATCGCAAAAGGAAAAGCTTCAGATACAGTATAACCGGCCACAGATAGTGATAATTGGGAACGATGATATTTTAAAGCCGGAATTTAATTATCATAATATCCATGTACTGATTAATTGTGCATTTCCACGTGGCACAGATGGTGCGGGAATGGCGGATGGATTACTGTATATTACTAAGACTTTGGAAATGGCGGGTAACAATGTGCAGGCAGTTATTAATATATCTTCTCAAAGCGTATATAGCCAGAAAAGATTAATAGCTGCAGATGAAAATACGGTGCCGGACTTGGAATCTAAATATGCAGTTGGAAAGTATGCTTCAGAACTTTTGACAAATAGTATCTGTAAATCACTTCCCCATACAAACCTAAGGCTGGCAAGCCTGATAGGGACTGGGCTTGAAAAAAGATTTATTAACAAAATTATTAAGAACATTATTTCGGGAGAAGTTATTCATATTCAGGGGGGACAGCAACGGTTTGCGTTTCTGGATGTCAGGGATGCGGCGGCAGCAGTTATTAATGTTGCATTAAGTAACCCTGATGGATGGAATGAAGTTTATAATGTTGGCCCCCAAAAGGCATATAATCTGGAAGAAATTACAAGATGTATTGTTGAGTCAGCAAAAGATTTTGGGATTGATGCGGGTAGTCCTATATATGAAGAAAATTGTGGCTGGTATAATTCAGACATAAATAGCGGAATTTTTTATAAGCAGTTTGGATGGAAACCCTGTTATAAAATGGAGGACACAGTCAGAATGATATTTGGGGCGTGCCTAGGGGGGGATCCCTTATCAACTAATCATAACATACGGTAGGTACCATACTTGTTATCAGAAGAGTGTGGCAGCATGAATAGGGAAAGCAGCCTATAATCTGGGACCGGAAAAGCAGACCAATATTTTAGATATGGCAGAGATAGTACGTAAAAAGGTCTATGAACAGACAGGTATACAGGCAATATATAAGTTTGAAAAAGATGATATACAGCTCAATGTCGGAATGGACAGTTCACTGCTATATGAAGTGCTTGGGTGGAAACCAGAGTATAGTTTTGAAGATACAGTTGAAGATACAGTGAAATTTATAATGAATGAACAGATGCAGGCGCATCAGTAGACAGGTGGAGTATTTATGAGTATTTTAAATCAGGTTAAGGCAAAATCAATATTAGTTGTTGGCGACGTGATGCTGGATACATACTATAACGGTGAGGTAACACGGATTTCCCCGGAAGCTCCGGTTCCGGTGTTCCGTAAAGTGTCAGAGCAGAGCGTATTGGGGGGAGCAGCGAATGTAGCTGCAAATTTAGTTGCTGCCGGACAAAAGGTTTCAATTCTTACAATAGTTGGCGAGGATGAAAGTGGAAAAAAATTATTACAGAATTTTGCTGATAAAAAAATAGATACAACATTGGTCAGGAAACTGAAGCGTAATACAACAGTAAAAATCCGCTTTATGGCTGATAATAACCAGCAGGTTTTAAGGCTTGATATAGAAGATACAGAAAAAGTGGGCGATGATATCAGCGAAATTCTTTTATCGGAATTAAAAGATAAAATTAATCGGTTTGACATGATCATAATTTCGGATTATTTAAAAGGTCTTTTAACTTTGGAGTTTACGCAGGAGATATTGTCGATGGCAAAAAAAAGCCAGATACCGGTAATTGTAGATGTAAAGGATTCAAACACAGATAAATATAAGGGGGCATATCTTTTAAAGCCGAATTTAAAAGAATTGTGTACGTTAACAAATATGGCAGTACGCACGAAACAGGAAATAGTTGAGGTTTCACAAGCCTTGCGTATACGCTGTAACTGCCAATATATCCTGACTACCTGTGGGGCAAATGGGATGGTTCTTGTAGGCGATGGATTTTCTTATTCTGTCCCGTCTGTGGGAAAAGAAGTTTACGATGTTACAGGGGCTGGGGATACGGTAATAGCATATCTGGCTGCCTGTATAGCAAACAAAATCAAAATGAAAGATGCGGTTAATATTTCCAATTATGCTGCAGGCCTGCAGGTAGCGAAAGCCGGCACATCGACGGTAAGCATCAGGGAAGTGAGAGAACATCTTACCAGCCAGAGACAGGGAGCCGCCCACAAAGTTCTTGACAGCGTATCAGTACTTGAATTTCGTGATGATCATGCTGATAAAAAAATTGTATTTACAAACGGGTGTTTTGATATTTTACACATTGGCCATATAAGATACCTGCAGCAGGCATCATTGCTTGGTGATATTTTAGTAGTTGGAGTAAATAGTGATGATTCGGTGAAACGGTTAAAAGGTCATGAAAGACCAATAAATAGTGAAAAGGACAGGGTGGAATTATTGAGTGCCCTTGGGTTTGTTGATTATGTAATAGTGTTTAAAGAGGATACACCCTACGAGTTAGTCAGGACACTTCAGCCAGATATACTGGTCAAAGGAGGGGATTACAGTCCAAATGATGTAGTAGGAAGAGATATCATAAAATCACGCGGTGGAGAAGTAGTGATTATTCCTTATGTAGAAGGAAGATCCACAACAAAGATAATTGAAAAACTTAGAGCATAACGATAAAGGTATTATAGGAGACAAAAATGAAACATTTCGTAAGAGAGCGTATCTGCGACTGCATAAAAGTTGAACAGGAATTACTTGAGAACGAATCGCTACAGGAAAAAATTATAGATTTAGCACAAGTAATCAGTAAATCCCTAAAGAATGGCGGAAAAATAATTTTATGTGGTAATGGCGGTTCAGCCTCTGATGCAATGCATTTTGCAGGTGAAATTGTTGGAAGATTTCAGAAAGAACGCATGGCCTGGCCGGCGATAGTGCTTAATGCAGATATTGCTACAGTAACAGCTATTGCTAATGATTATGGATATGATAATGTTTTTGCGCGTCAAATGCAGGGACATGCTGTATCGGGAGATACCTTTATTGGAATAAGTACGAGTGGAAACTCAGAAAACGTTTATCGTGCTGTTCTGGAAGCGAAAAAAACAGGTTTAAAGACCGCAGCGCTTCTGGGAAAGGATGGGGGGAAAATTGGAGAAGCGGTGGAGTATCCCCTAGTGATTCCGTGCATGATTACTGCCAGAATACAGGAAAGTCATATACTTTTGATACATATTTTGTGTGAATTGATTGAAAATGGTATGTGTACATGATGTGATTGTTCATTATGGACAGAGGTTGTGCAACATGAATAAAGCAATTTTTTTAGATAGGGATGGAACGATTAATGCTGATAAGGACTATTTGTATCAGATAGAAGATTTTGAATTTCTGCCGAAAGCAGTGGATGGTCTGAAGATGCTGCAGGAAGAGGGATATCTGTTGGTTATTATGACAAACCAGTCCGGGATTGCAAGAGGGTACTATACAGAAAAAGATTTCAAGCGGTTAAATTGCTGGATGCTTCAGGAATTACAAAATAAAGGAGTTATTATAACAAAAGTTTACTATTGTCCCCATTTGCCAGATGCAAAAATTGAAAGATATCGGAAATCCTGTAGCTGCCGCAAACCGGCGCCAGGGATGTTCATAAAGGCGGTTAGACAATTCCATATAGATTTGGCCCAAAGCTACTCAATAGGGGATAAAATGCGTGACCATCCTTTATGTGGAGAAGGAGGATGCCGGGGATATTTAATCGGCAGGGGAGAGCGAAAAGATGTGATAGAAAAGGTAAAAAAGGGAAGTTATGTTAATATTCAGTTTGCAGAAGACTTGTATCACTGCGCTATAGAAATATTGCAGAAAGAACATGCGAAAGACAGGAGGGATTTGGGATGGTAATTGTTACCGGGGGAGCCGGGTTTATTGGAAGCTGCGTGGTGCGGACTTTAAATGATGCGGGAATAGAAGATATTGTTATTGTTGACAATATTGGGGATAGCAATAAATGGCTGAATATAAGGAATAAAAAATATTTGGAGTATATACACAAGTCTGAATTTTTTAAAAAGCTTCCAGATTTTGAGCGGGGGGGGGTAGAGGCAATTATCCACATGGGGGCTCAGTCTTCCACAACGGAAAAGAATTTTGATTATCTATGGAAAAACAATTTTGAATATACCAAAACCTTATGGAACTATTGTGCGGATAAACGTATACCTTTTATTTATGCCAGTTCTGCGGCCACCTATGGCGATGGAAGAGAAGGATTTGACGACCGCAAGGATATTGACTGTTTACAGCCGTTAAATGGTTATGGCTATTCAAAGCAATTGTTTGACCTCTGGGTAAAACATCAGGCAGAGATTTTTCCGCCCCAATATGCCGGACTTAAGTTTTTTAATGTATATGGACCTAATGAATATTTTAAGGGAAGTATGGCAAGCATGATTTTTCATGGTTATAAGCAGATCAAAGAATCGGGAACTATCAGGCTGTTTAAATCATATAACCCTGATTATAAGGATGGCGCACAGCTACGGGATTTTATTTATGTCAAGGATATTTGTGACGTAATATACTGGCTGCTGCAAAATCAGCAGGTATCAGGAGTTTTTAATGTTGGGACTGGCTGCGCACGATGTTTTTCAGATTTGGCAGAAGCTGTCTTCCGTTCCATGGGCGTAGAACCAGATATAAAGTTTATTGATATGCCGGAATCCTTAAAAGAAAAATATCAGTATTTTACAGAGGCAAAAATTAATAAACTTAGGGATGCAGGATATGATAAGCCATTTACAAATCTGGAGGATGGGGTGACAGATTATGTGCACAATTATTTAGAAAAAAGGTTTTCCATTTATTAACAGGATTTTATTTTAAGCTGGTTTTTGTATATTTACGGAGAAGTTTAATGAATAAAAAAGTGAAATTGATTTTGTCAAAAGCAGTAGCATTTGCGTATATTTTTATTTTGAATTTATTTCATACAAGAAAAAAAGTGAATAGCGGAAAAGTATTAATTATTGCAGCCGGACATATGGGAAACGCAATTTTGGATATAGATGCAATAATGGCTTTAAAAAATTTTTTTAGAAAGAAAAATAAAAAAGTATATTTGCTTTGTTCTCTGACGGTGTGGGAAACCTTTGATTTAATAGCAGATATGTCAGATTTTTATTACATAGAAAATGCATATCCATATGGTGAAAATGGTACAGACTTCAGGAATGTTTACAGAGCAGTCTCAAAGATCCGCCAGCTTGAGTTTGAAAAAATAATTGTCACGCTCAGCAATGCGCCTTTAGCGCATTATATTGTTGCAGCTTCTGTACATAACGAAAGCTGGGGAGTGTTTGATAATGTAAAACATACACATGGGAGTATTCGATATTATTTTGAAAGAAAATATACCAATAAAGTTTTCGCTCCAATTGATTTACATGAAACACAAAGGCTGAAAATGCTGATCAAAAGAATTGGGGTAGAAAACTATGAGGTTCAAATTCATTATATCGAAAGAAAAGGGGCGTTTGAGACAATTCAACAGCCATATATAACAATTGCAATGGATTCTATGTGCATGGAGCGCAGATGGCCGAGGGAAAGTTTTAAGGAGCTAATGAAACTGCTTTTGGATAAGTATCCTTATGATATTTGTTGTACAGGCGGAATCAAGGCCAACGACATTTATAAGTATTGTAGTATAGATATGGAGCATGCTCATCGGATACATAACTATGCGGGGAAAACTAATATCAATGAGTGGATCGAGTTGATCAGGGGTGCGGTTCTTCACATTGGTGTAGACAGCGGTTCCATTCATGTTGCGGCGTCTGTAGGAACCCAGGCAATCAGTCTCTCGGGTGTATGGGATGGAAAAAGATCGCTGCCCTATCACGTGGATATAGAAAATGAAAATACATGTCTGCCAGTCTGCGTTTACCGGGATGACGTTGACGTGAAAAAAATGCCATGCTATGCATGTAAAGCATATGGCGGGCGATATGGAAGAGGCAATACAGAATGTTATAAAAAATGCCAGGCCGGGAATCCGTGTCTATGCCTTCAAAGCATTACTCCTAAAACAGTTATGCGTGCAGTGACGGATTATTTTGGATATTAAAATAAAAGATAGGAAAAAAATATGATTGTAATATGTTGTATTGGTTTATTTATAATAGTTGATTTACTGTGCTTATGTATTTACTGTGATCATAAAGCACGGGGGGGGGGGTAAAATTCTGTGTTGGAAAAGAAGAATTAAGTATGAAAAAGCGAAGTGCAACAGGTGTATATTTAGGTCGGATGATTGCAAGTGTCATACGCATTAATTTGTTGATTATTGCATATATTCCAAGTCACATATTCAGAAATTTTTTATATAAGAACATATTCCATATGAATATAGGAAAAAATGTGGTTATTTATTATGGGGCTGAGATCAGGGCCCCATGGAATATTCATATTGGTGAGGGGACGGTTATTGGGGACAAGGCAATTTTAGACGGGCGAAGCGGTATAAAAATAGGAAAAAATGTAAATTTTAGTACGGGTGTATGGATATGGACAAACCAACATAAGGTAAATGATATTAGTTTTGGAATTGAAGGTAAGCCCGTTATTATTGAGGATCGGGTCTGGTTAAGCAATCGGACGATTATTTTACCTGGCGTTACAGTAGGGGAAGGAGCTGTAGTTGCGGCCGGAGCTGTTGTTACAAAATCTGTAGAGCCGTTTGTGATTGCTGGAGGGGTTCCGGCAAGAAAAATAGGCGAACGTGAAAAACAAATAGGATATCTGTTTCATGGTTCTCATTTATTTTTTCTATAGATAAAATAAGATCAATAACAGAATAAAGCGCCAGAGAGGGAGTAAATATGCATAATAAATTGTGTTTTGTTATACTGCATTATGGACATAATATAAATCTTACCCTAAATGCAGTATTTTCAATCAGAAAACTTGAAAGTGCTGAATTGGCGGACATTATAATCGTGTGCAACGGACGGGAATATGATATTAGATTATTGTCAGATTCAAATCTTTTAAATAGTGTGGATGTAATTGTTTTGGAAAAAAATACAGGGTTTTCTGCAGGAAACAATGCAGGCTATCAATATGCTAAAAAGAAAGATGATTATGAT
This sequence comes from Lachnospiraceae bacterium, assembly GCA_009911035.1. GTDB lineage: Bacteria > Bacillota > Clostridia > Lachnospirales > Lachnospiraceae > Suilimivivens. Next base: position 31,684 of record QXWO01000018.1, on the reverse strand, counting down.
TTTATTATATTTATAAATAATGACGTGGAGATTCAACAAAAGAAATTTATTAATATCTTATATTCAGTATATGAAAGACATAATTTTTATATATGTGGACCAGATATTTACATACCATACAAATCTTATCATGCCAGTCCTATTTCTGATAGAGCAGCTACAATATCAAAAGTGATGAAGTATATTAACGATAAAAGCAGTATGATAATAGAATGTGGAAAGATTTTTTCACTAAAAGCATTTAAATTTTATCTTATAGAGGCATTTGCAGGGCGGGACATTTTCTTTGGCATTTCAAAATTCTGGCGAAAAATGAAAAGGAATAATGCAAAATTTGAAGAGGAACAAAGAAATGTAGTGCTTCAGGGAGCATGCCTGATATTTTCAAGGGAATATATCTGCTGTAATGAGAAAGCGTTTGTACCGGAAGTTTTTTTATATTTTGAAGAAGACTATCTGGCAGAAAGATGCAGGAAAAACGGATGGGAAATGTTTTATACGAATCAATTGCAGGTTTTGCATTTCCACAGAGGAAGTTCCGGGCTGATTGGCCTTAATTATAGAGACTACTGCAAAAAGAAAATAGATATAGATAAGATTTTCATTAGGGAGGCTAAAAGATATAAAGAATATATTTTGCATAAATAAATGGAAAGGTACTGTAGTAGGTGAACGATAAAAAATATAAAGGATTGGGAACAAATGCGCTGCTTAATGCCATAAGAAATGGATTATCAATTATTTTTCCGCTTATTACTTATCCTTATGCATTTAGGGTACTACATGCAGAAGGGATTGGTAAAGTAAATTATGCAGTTTCTATTGTCAATTATTTTTTGCTATTTGCGGCACTTGGAATATCGGAATATGCAGTACGCGAAGGTGCAAAGATACGGGAAAAACACAGGCAGATCAATATTTTTGCAGGGCAGATATTTACAATACACCTGACTATGACGTTATTGTCATATAGTGCATTGTCAATTTTATTATTTTGCTCTGCAAATTTACGTCCCTATAGAGAACTGGTAATTTTAAGCAGTCTGACAATTATCTTTACTACAATTGGAGTGGAGTGGATCAATACAATATATGAAGATTATTTATATATCACGGTCAGAAGCATTGCAGCGCAGGTTATTACACTGATTCTACTCTTTTTGATGGTAAGAAATGAGGAAGATGTCTGCCAATATGCATTACTGACAGTGATATCTGGCGGCGGCGTTGCGCTGATGAATTTATTTCACTGCAGAAAATATATAAAACTGCATCTCACAAGAAAACTGAATCTGCATATACATATGAAGCCTGTTTTGCTACTGGCTGCAAATAAAGTAGCTGTAAGCATATATGTTAATTCAGATGTGACAATGCTTGGATGGTATTGTGGAAATTACTATATAGGAATTTATGAAATTGCAATAAAAATTTATACGGTTGTTAAAAGAATTATGGCAGCGGTTTACACTGTATTTGTACCCAGATTTTCCTATTACGTTGGGCAGGGTGATACTGACAGCATAAAGAGAATGTATACCAGACTGGTTTCAACGCTTACCCTGGTGGTAGTTCCTGCCGCAGTAGGACTTATTTTTATATCAGAAAAAGTTATACTGATTATGGGAGGAAAAGAATATATAGAAGCAGTGCCTGTATTGCAGATTTTAAGTGTGGGGCTGATTGGCGCTGTTTTTGGAGGAGAAATCACGTATTGCCTAAATATACCTCTTAGCCGTGAAAAAAATAATATAAAAGCGACTTCATTCAGCGCAGCAGTCAATATACTGCTAAATATAATGTTAATTCCCCGTTTTAAACAAAATGGTGCGGCTGTCACAACTGTCATTTCTGAATTCTGTGTTTTTATATACTGCATTTGTTCATTTAAGGATATAAAAGAGTATCTGGATTTTAAGAAATGGAGAACGGCTTTGGCACATGCTGCTGTCGGTTGTGTTACGGTTGCAACTGTAACGGTTTGTGTATGTTATGTAACCAATAATACAATCTTTCACATTATATTGGTGCTTTTGTTTGGCATGCTGCTCTATTTTGCAGAATTGTTATTGTTAAATGATGAAAATGTTTTGGAGTTTATTAAAAAACTAAGGAGATTGTAATAACAAATATGGAATCTATTATAAAAAACAGATGTAAAATACATATATCGGATAATTCCATAGTTTATTTATGCCTGATGCTTGCTGTAATTGCAGAAAATGAATGTTTCAGATTATTTCAGATCGATACGATTATGCTGAGATTTGCGAACCTTTTGATGATTTATATTTCGTTTTTTATAGTAATCTTCAGAAGCAGGAAAAAGCATATGAAATTATCAGATTTTAACTTTTTGTACTGCTATCTTGCAGTAATAGCTGTTTTTTTAGTGGTACAATATATTTATACTACTCAATTATATCGTGCGCAATCATTATTTGAATTTTTAAAAATGGCGCAGGGATATTCCTATGTGGTGATGGTAATTCCATTGTTTTATTTATTTCAGTCAGGCACAGGACTGGACAAAATAATGGATTCTTTTAAAATACTGGTATTTATTACATTGACAGTTATGATAATAGCGGCTTTTTTTTACAATACCAGAGGAATAAATATATTTCCCATAGATTTTTATATGAAATATATGAGAAGAAACAACAGACTTAGAATTTTGGATCTTTCCAGTATGGAGGGATTGATCATTATATGGACATTTTATGAATTGTTGTGCAAAAAGAAGAAAAAATGTTTAAATGCTGTGATTTTAATAGTTTCCTTTGGAGCATTATTGTATGTGGAGCAGGCAAGGGTCATGCAAATATCAGTTATTCTTTCGCTGGGCGTAATGTATTTGTTGAAAAGTAACCGTAGAAGGAACGCAATATTAATGAAAATTATTTGCATATGTGTTATTGCCGGATACATTATTTTCAGCGGGAGAGTTGGCGATGTCATAAATTCATTTAACGTAAATGGGGATTATGGCAGTTCAACGAAAATCAGACTGGACGAGATTAAGCATGCGATTCAGTTAATATCAAAATATTACATTAATGGCGTGGGATTGGCAGCGATACACATTGGGAATTATTATAGCAGTTACATAGGAAGAGGAAATTTTGGGATGACAGATATTGGATTGCTGGGCTTAATAACGCAGATTGGGCTATGGACAATTCCAGTATATATTTATCCAATGTTCAGATTTTTTAATATACTTTTAAAAATAAAAAACAGAGATGACAAAAATTATTTTTTGCTTCTGTGTGGCTTATTTTTATACTTATTAATGACCTCAATAACAATTATTATTATAAACCAACAGAGAATTTATGTTTGGCCGATGATAATATGCATTTTTGAGTATTCATATGCAGCCTATAAGTCGGGAGGCGGCCAAAGTGGGGAATAAAAAAATAGTACGCGTAGATGAAATTGATATAGCAAAAGGACTTGGGATTTTATTGGTAATTGTGGGGCATTTATTGCCGGAAGACAGTTGGATGAGACAGATAATTTATTCTTTTCATATGCCTTTATTTATGATCCTCAGCGGAATGGTCGTTAGTGATAAAAAAGAAAGCAAATTATCTAATAATATAAAAAAAGAAAGTAATTTAATCATTGCATATTTGTTTTGGTCTGTTTTTTATATTTTATTTGATTTTTTTATCAAATTTTTATTCATACGTATGATAGATATTGAAAAAATTATTGCTGACCTGCTTTAAGCCCTATTTTGAGTATATACAAAAAAATTTTTCAAGTATTAAAATTTTAATGTGTGTGGGGGTATAGCAATAATATTAGTATCAGTTAACTTACGGCTAAAAATAAATTTTGATTATCACTATTTGGAAGTTGGCAATGGGATTTCAGCGTATGCATCAGCAATTATTGGATTTTTATGCATAGGTGCTTTTAGTTCATTTATTTCTTTGTTTGATAATAAAGTAAAAACTGCTTTATGCTATTTGGGAAAAAATTCTTTATTTATTATGGCAACACATGAGTATTTACTTCTAAAGGAACTGGTAGATTTACTAATAAATATTAAGAATCCTTTTTTGGAAAAGCTACTGGAAGTTGTTGCTTTAATACTTATAGAAGTACTGTTATGTAAATTTGTAGGGAAGTATTATAATCAGCTTTTAATAGGATTAAATATGTTTATCCGTTAAATTAATGTCATTAAGTTAAGCTGATTTATTTCTTCTTTTGCATGAAAAGCGGTTGCATCAGCCATGAATTGCTGAAATATTTTTATTTCCTGTCCGATGTAGTCCCCACCGCTTCCGCCATCATCCGGCAGGCCCAAAAGAGTTTCAACTCATTCCACACCATTTTTCTTTATGACCTGCTTTTCAAGATTCAAAAATTTAATGTACTGAGAAATATTAAGTTTAACACACAAAGGCGTATCTTGTCACTATATACCGTATGATTTTTTATATTTAGAAATTGATAAGTTGAATAAAATTCCGGATACTCGGGGAAAAGGGTGAAATCAAGAAAGCCAATTTGGATAGCAGGCCGTACGGCGGTATAACGTTCGCCGGAATTAAGATTGTCAAAAGTACGGCACAGGTAACTTAAGGAACGTTCCGGCCGGTTAAACTCGTTAACGACCTGCATCTCCAGATTGACAAGGATATGATTGTTTAAAGTGACCGAGACATCCAGAAAGAAGGTTTTTTCACCGATGGCTTCTCCCAGAACAATGGGATTATTAATGACTGCGGAGGTAACTTCCTGCGGGGAAAGATGCAGAAGGGAACAGACAAGTCCTTTTAGGATCCGGGTATTGCGCTGTAAAAGCGCCCGGAACAGGTAGTCATTGGTCATAGGAATTGTAAGCGGCCCTGTTGCAGTGTGCCAGTCATGGGCAACATTTTTATTAACAGAATCTGTGGGTAAATTAGATGTACATTCAAACATGAAGCCCCTCCTTGAGATAAAAGAATTTGTTTGACAGAATTATAGAAAAACTATCAGAAAAGTGTCCGAAATGAAGTTCTATAAAGCTTTATATCATGAATATGGATGAAAAACAATATGTTTTTGCTTGTGTGGATGTAGAAAAATTTTTGATGTAAAAATATATTTTTGGCAATAAGACACAAAATATAGTGGGAAAAATTAAAATAGACCGTTGAGACACAATATCATGTATTGTGTATATTGATAACCTCTCAAGATAGCATTAAATATCTGACATATATTTTGTTGACGAAAGAGACATGCTCTGTTACAATAAACGAAAGCTTAGAAATTTACAGAAATTCGTTCGATGTGTGCTTTCCTGACAGACATTTCTGACAGGAAATGGAGTCTGTAGCAAAATTTTCTTTACCGCTAATTTAATTCCCGCCAAGGCGTTGATCTAAACCGGGCAGTGTTTATCCTAATTTTTCCGTAATTTTAGTATCTGTATAATAAATTCCATAAAAGAGAAAAGCCATTCCGATGCCTGTCCCTATGGTGACAGACCAATCAATAGAAATGTGTAATAAAAACAGTATGATATCTGCAATTGCTTCCAATAAAAATAAGTATTTTCCCAGAGAAATGAAAATATCCGGGGCAATGCGCTGGGCATAATCCCAATGAGCCTGCGATTTCCTCGATACAGGAGTGCTGTATCCATTGTGTGTGCTCATATCTGCTACAGGACGTTTCTTTAAAATTGATCCAACTAAAATCATTACAAACGGGGTAATAAAATTTAAAAATAATAGTACAGACATAAAAAATCTCCTTTTTGCTCAAACATGCTCCGGGTCAGGTCGGTCTGGTGATGTAAACAAACGCCGCCACGCTTCGCGAGCCGGCTTATTGTAATGAAAGAGCAGAGAGAAAGAATCCCCTGCCCTTCCCTATTACATTATGAAAACTTAAGGATTACATTTTTTACATGGCACATATCCCATTCCGATGATTTCATCCCGGGATTTCGAGGTATCTTCACGGTTGGAGTCTTTAATTGTGCGGACGCTTCCACAGTCGGGATAGTGGAATTTTTTGGTATTATTATTTAAAACGTATGTTACTGCCGCCGGCGCCGGGCTTTCCGGCTCAGGTTCAGAGATTTCGGTGGGTGTGCTTTCTGTATCGGAGGGAGATTCTTCCTGCGTCTGCACGGGCTGGTTTTGGGATGTTATATTTTCAGCGGATGCTTGGCTTTCTTCCGTTGTTTCTTTATCAACATTAGTGTCCGTTGTCTTTGCGGACGAATTTGAGTCTGATGCAGAGTTTTTAGCGCTGCCTGTGGGTTCTCCGGGTTTCCATGTTTCTGATGCGGGAACATTGAACTTAATTTTGTTTCCGTCTGATATGGCGATTATGGTACCTTCTTCGTCAGTCCGGTATACGTCAATTCCGTTCATGCGGAAAGTGTTAAGGGTCTGGGCATGTGGATGTCCATAGGAATTGCCTTCCTCGCAGCTTATGACGGCGCAGGAAGGACTGACGGCCTGAAAGAAATCGTCAGAGGTAGATGTTTTGCTTCCATGGTGCCCTGCGTGGTATACATCGGCAGAAATATCAGCATTATTTGCAAGAATATCGTTTTCGGCATCTTCCGTTGCATCACCTGTAAATATAAATTTATTTTTCCCATTCTGGATAAGCAGGGCAACGGAGGCATCATTAGGATTGTCGTATTCCCGGTTCGGGCCGAGGAACGTTATTTGTGCTGTCCCCAGTAAATACTGTGAACCGGTACTGGGCGTGGCGTATTTTAAATCTTTATTGTCCAGTGCCTGTATTAGTTTTTGGTAGGTTTTGTTATCCTTTTCATAGTTGGACATGAAAACCCTGTCGATTTCAAATTTCCCGATGATAACCGGTGCACCGCCGATATGGTCGGAATCGGGATGGGTGAGGATCAGATAATCCAGCTTTTCAATATTTTGTTTTTTCAGATAGTTTTGAATAAGAGTCCCTTTGGAGTCGTCCCCTGCATCAATCAGCATGGCATGGCCGCCGCATGTTATCAAGGTGGAATCCCCCTGCCCCACATCCATAAAATGAACTTCCATTTCATCCTGCGCATCTGTCGTGAGACGGGAAGCGGCGGATGAAATCGGGCTGGCCAGAATGCCCGTCATAAGTAGCGATAAACCTAACAGCAGATTTATTATTTGTCTGCGTATTTTTTTCATATGGCACCCCCTTAAATTATAAGTATATTATACCAGACTGCGGCCTTGATATCCAGTGTATACTTGAAAGTTGAATTCCATCACAGGAGGTAATTTCCAATGGATCTATACTGTTTTGGCCACGAAGTGAACAGTACTGTTTTAGATGGAGTTATAAGGGAAAATGTGGTAAAATTTTAGATGGAGCAGGCATTTTTTATACACTTTATGCAAAAATGATGTAAGAGATACAAAGGGGAACAGAAATGAGAGCAAAAATAATTACACTGATTGCAAAAATGATTGGAAATCAAATAACGGGAAGTGAATTATCTGAGGAGCTTTTTAGAATCCTTTTTGAAATACTGGCTGGCAAGGTTTCTGAAAAGGGCTGGGAAGAAATAAAAAATATTTTCCAAACAGGCCAGTCTGAGACGGAACGTGTCTTGACCCGGGAAAAAATGATAGAGGCCGATGTCCCAGAGGAAGAAGCCGACTTTGTAATAGAAGAAATAAGGTCTTTGCTTTCAAAAATCGAAATTACAGATGAAGTACTGTCAGGATGCAAATATAATCATATGGAATTGGGGAACTTTTTATGGTGTACCTATTGTGAAGATAAAGGGAAAGCCAGGGTGATAGAGTGCGAAAAAGGAATTAAGGGAGGATTGACTGCCGTCGCAAAGGTCTGGATTGAACTTAAGTTTGCAGGCCCGGAGTTTGAAAAAAAGTGCCTGGCAAGGGTGGACATTAAGACTGATTATATTATTTCCCAGTTAGAAAACATGCAAAAAGAAATAGAACATATGAACAATAAAAATAGCAGGATGGAAAGACAGAAAATTACAACACATATAAGTTCCAGCAGCGGGGAGAGCGGGCGCACAGAAGAAAAAACAGAGGATGTGTCAGGGCGGGAAGATTCAGATGATGAGGCTTCGCCGGATGAGATAAATATATATCTGGCGGCTTCCCGGAATGACTTTCAGGATAACATAGAAATACTGAAAGAATTTATTGAGGAGCAAAATGCATGTCAAAAGGCGGTCCGCCTGATTCTGCAGGAGCATGATGGAGCGGGGCAGAAGATGCAGGGCTGTAAATACTGCTATATGCTGGTTGGAGACAGAGTGGAAAAGTGGATGCAGGAAGTGTATGAGCAGGCATACAGGTTAAGTCCTGGCGGTGTCTGTCCGGATGAATGTATGCAATTATGCCTGTTTTTTGAGAAAAAGCCGGATGAAGAATTGGCTGGAACGGACGACAGCAGAAGGAAATTGGAGAACAGATATATAAAGGATTTTTCCCAGACGCCTTTTTATTTCAGCAATATTAACAGGATCAAGCTGGACATGCTGCAAAAGTTAAGGAAGAAAGCGCCGGATGTGAAGTTTTCCACAAAGTCTATTATACAGTTCCAGAATAATAAGGCTTTTGAAGAAGCATGTAAAAAGTGTGACTTATTGCAGGAGCGGTATGAAAATGCCAGTAAAGCTTTCGATGAAGACAAAAGCCCGGAGGCAAAAAAGAATAAGGAAACCTTGGGCGAGGAATTAAACAGCCAAAACGAAATTGTCGAAAAAATGGAAAAGGATATATGGGATAATTTAACCCTTTTGACGGATAAATATCAAGATAAAAACGGAATGGATGAAAGGGAAGCGGAGGCCATTAAAAACGTTATAGAATATGGCAATTATGACAGGGCAGACAGCTTATTGCAAAACAGCAGGTGGAGCCTTGAAGTTGCTGAGTTAGAGCAGTCCATGAAGGAACAGAAAGAAAAGGTAAGACAGTTTATCTCGGCCCGGAGGACGCTGATATCCAATTTAAAAACAAAGGATATGAACAGCAGTCAGGAAAATAAGATAATTGAAATATATGAACATATTACAGAACTATCAAAGAAGTGGCAGATAGAATATGTCACTTTATATGAGTTTGCAGAGTTTTTGCTGAATCAGCGGGACTATAAAAAGGGGATTGCGGTTGGTGAAAATCTGAAGTGTTTATATGGACTGTCCGACCGTACCCCGGCCGAGGATAAGGCAAGGATGTTCATGCTGCTGGGAGATTTATATTATGGGAAAAAGGAATATGAAGTCGGAAGAATAAACTATGAGGCTGTATTTCAAATTTTTCAGGAAGGTTCATGCAGAAACCAGGAACTGCTTGCCCAGGCTTATAATGATTTGTCAAAACTGCTCTGGAAAACCAATCAGCTTGCAGGGGCCGAAAAGGGACTGAAAAAAAACATTAAAAGTTTAGAGGGACTGGCAGGGCAGGAGCCTTTGATATACGAGCCGGTACTTGCGTCCGCCTATAATTACATGGCAATTTTAGAAAACAGAAAGAACCGGCTGGAAGAGGCAGTAAAGCGTCACCGCGAAGCACTAAAAATACGAATGAGGCTGGCAAAGAAAAGTTCTTCTTACAATTTCCAGCCGGAAATAGATTTGACATCTTCCTATAATAACCTTGCTTTTGTATATAAAAAGATGGGAAAATACCAGGAAGCGGAGAAGTATTATAAAAAATCAATAGAGATACGGGAAAGAAGTGAAAAGCAGAATCCTTATGTTTACCGTCAGGCACTGGCGCTGGTATATAGCAATTATTCCACTCTGCTGAATATAAGCGGAGACAATGAAAAAGCACAGGAGTATTGTAAAAAAGCATATGATCTGCGCCGTGAAATCGTACAGACCAATCCGTCTTATGAAGTGGAGCTTGCCTATACATTACATGAATACGGAATTATTTTGACGGACGCGGGTATGTATCCACAGGCAAAAGAATACCTGGAGGAAGCAATCAGAATAAGAAAGAAGCGGGTGGACAAAGATAAAATGACCTATGGACTGAATCTTGCGGAAACCTATTGCTGTTATGGAAAACTGCTGGCGCAGATGGGGGACTTTCCGCCGGATGAAGAGTATTACAGAAAAGCAGAGCGGAACATGAGAAAAGCATGTGATATTTGTGACGAGTATTCCAAAGTCAATAAAGGGTATGATACTGATAAAATAACAGAGATTTATCAGAGCTTTGCAATACTTTTACATGAGCGCCTGAAAAACGATTCCGAAGCAGAGGAATACTATGAAAAGGCAGTAGAAGGATGGCTGTATTTAGCAAAACAGTGCCAGCAGGTTTTTGAGCCTAAACGAAAGAAAGCGGAGGAAGCGTTGGCAGAATTAAGGATACAGATTCGTGGAAGGCTCTGAGAAGAAAAGGCTGCTTTGAAAACGCAGAAATAAGGTGAAAATATGTATGAAAGTCAAAAAATTCCATGTTGTGAGAACCGTCATAGGATGGACTGGAGCAGTTTTGTTCAAAAGATGAACAAAACTGACATTAGTGTCATAGACATGCTTAACAATACCAACCCGGAAGCAAAAGAAGCGTTTCTTGCAAATAAAGAATTGCCTAAGCCGGAAAATGTTTATGGCCAGTTAGACATAAAACGTGTGGAAGAAAATATTGCTACAATTATCTCTTTAAAAAAGGAACTGGAACTGTCAGAGGGGATGGAAGAGCAACGAGAATCCGCAGCGCTGATTTTAGAGGATAATCTGAAAAAAAACCAGTTTGTCCGAGCCAATTATCTATATAACCACGCCTCCCCTGCTGACAGGCCGGCGGCGGCAAAAGAGCATAAAGAGGCCAATCTTGCTTTATATGGGGAACCGGACGAGGATGTATTCTGGTCCCTTCTGGGTGAAAAGCTTTCAGCCATTCCCGTTGAAAACTTATGGGGAAAGGACAAAATAATGTATGACGAACTGCTTGAAATGATTGGCCCCCTTCGCAGAGCAAAAAGTAAGATTTTCAGACCACGAAAGGAGACGGTGGAGTGGTTTTCCAATGTAGTAGAAATATTTTTTGAAAGATTTTTGGCCCATATCCCGAAGGAGAAGGAGAAATTCTCCATAGAGGAAGCCTGTGCAATCACAAATGAAATTATCGCATCAGAGTTTGGACTGCGTACTACAGCAGATACAGCGGTCAATGATACAGGTGGGGAACCAGAGGCAGAAGGATGGAAGGCGGTGGTGATTCCATCCGGCGCAGTGGCATCTACCGATTGCGAGCAAAAGATAATCAGATTTCCGGGCAGACGCAGCCGGGGAGCCTACACCCAAAAAGAACTTAAGGCAATCATTATCCATGAGCTGGGTGTTCATGCGCTTCGCTCTCTCCCGTATGAGTCCTGTGAGGTAAAGTCCTTTGCCCTGGGGCTTCCGGGGTACGAGGCATTTGAGGAAGGCATTGCAAAGGCAGCCGAACAGGCAGTTAACCGCCAGTATGAGGATTCCGGCCTTTTACATTATATCAGTATTGGACTGGCATATTTCCTTGGCAAAAGTTTCAGGGAAGTATTTGAGATCCAGTGCCGCATAGAACATCTTACAAAGGGAGAGCCTGTGGGACGGTGCTTTGACTCCGTACAACGGACCTTCCGCGGGACCGGAGAGCTGCCGAACCATAAGGATCTTGTGTACTATAACGGGGCTGGTCAGGTGTGGAGATATATTGAAGAGCACCTGTATGAGGAAGACTTGATGGAGAAGTTGTTTTTAAGCGGGAAAACCAGCATGAATGATAAGAGACATGAGCGGATGATTTATGAAATGCGTACAGGGAACTGGCTGTAGGGCAGCAGGCGTGTCTGCAATAATTTCAGACACGCCCCAAAAAATTTCAGCCCGACTATTCAAAATCTTCAATAGAAGGCACATCTTCCGTAAAAGTTTCCTCTCCCAATTCATTGATGGTGGTCTTCCCGGCCTTTCCATACTGGTAGAGCTGGTCGAGAAATTCTATAGCCGCCCGGATTTTTGTGCGGAGCAGGTATCCGCCCGACTGGGTGGATTCTGCCAGCGAGGCAATGGAGAGATTCGGCGTCCACTCATAGGCTTTGCCGTGGAAGTCCTGTATCTTGCAAAGTACTTCGTTGATCTCTTCCCTGGTAAGCGGGAGGAGCTGGGGAGCCCTTGAGAGCAGGTCGAGGACTGTTCTCGCAGGTTCCGGCTCGTCCGGGTATATGGCCGCTAGGTTTTCGTATTCATGCTTTCCTTCAATGACATCCTCCGCGTAAGAAGCGCTGAGAGCAAAAAGGCTGAATGTTGATTCAGGACACTTTTCGGGAAGGAGAAAGTCAGCCATATTGCGGTAAGCATTTAGCCGGGCCTTTTTGCCAAGCCGTCCCATCAGTTCCGTCTCATCGATCAAAATGACCCATCCGTGATAGCCCATCTGGGTAAAAAGGTGGCTCATAAAGGAAAAGTAATCCTTGCAATGTTTTGTTTTTGTAAAGTTTACATTATACTTTACCGGCTGATTGAAAATACGGCGGTAAATCTTTTTTAAAGGGACATTTGCAATGAAATCGCCTTCCAGGTCAGCCTGTAGGAGAAATTTTTCATCGGAATCTTCTGTATTTAAATAGGAACGAAATAAGTAATAAAGCTTGTCGGTTTCCAGATGCTTTGCGGAGTAAAGCAGCATTTCACTGGCAATAGGACTGCCGGAGGATATTTGTTCCAGTTCCTGCATGAATCCCGGCTGTCTGCGCATGGGAAGGTAAGTGTTTTGAACCAGTTTCTGGTACACCAGATAAAGCTTGTCCATAGGCGTTTCCTTGCTTAGGGAAAGGTAGGAGACCACCATATTGTTTGAATGGGCAAGGTTGAAAACGGTATTCAGAAGATGGGTTTTTCCTTCCCCGTATTTTCCGCAGATAATCATCCCGTTGGATTTCCTTTGTTCGCATACCATATCCAGCCTGCCGGAAATTTCCTTCATGATTCTGGGGCGGGCTTCGGAGAAATATTGTCCCACGGCGCGGGAGGGGATGCCTGAGCGCAGCGCTTCAATAATATGTCTGGCTTCCATATCATACATTGTTTTTTACCTCCTGCATTGCAATCTGGATAAGCTGGGGGATTCCGACAGCGCCTGTGCGTGCCTGGGATGCAATTTCCAGTGCGCTTTCCTTTGTCAGAGGGGCAAGGGAAAGGTTATTCTGGAGGCTGGCAAGGCTTTCAGAGATAGAAATGATCACATCAGGCGTATATTCTTGTAGAGCCAGACGGTCTAAGTCCACCATATCGGAAAAACGGTTAAAACGTTCTCCCACAATTTCATTTTGTATCCGCATCCACAGCGCCTGATAGGATTTTAGTCCTGCATTTTCATTGTCGATCAATTCCCGGTCAAAGGCATATACAAACATGATATTTTTCATGCTGTCAATGTCATCAATAAGCTGACGGATGCTTTCATAAGTATCCTCACGCTTCATCTTTGTATAATGAACAGGTTCCAGGCTGGAACGGCTGGTGAGGATCTCCAGATTGTCAATAGCAATGAACAGGCCGGAATATCCGCCCATATGAATCAGTTCGGCAAGAGAGCGGAGCATATGTCTGGCGTTATATTTGGTGATGCGGCTGGGGTAGAAACCCAGGGCCCTTAGTTGGGAAAGCTTTATGGAGCGGTCGCTTTCCAGCCATGCGAGAAGCAGGTCGCGGTTCTGTTCTTCCAGAATGGGATAGCCAAGGATGCTTCCTGTAAGCATACTGCATGCCAGGGCAAAATTATTATCCAGCATAGGGTTGTCAAGAAAAATCTGCTTAAGCTGGGAGCGGATCTCGCGCTTGGTCAGGGCATCTCCCATGCCGTTTTGGGAAAGATAGTCAATAAACTTCATTCCTGCGGGAATGTCATGATGATCAAACCCCATTTCCTCCACGACACGGCGGCTGGCAGCTTCCAGGCATTTAAGAATATCGCACTGCCGGAAGATTTCCACATAAATTTCCCTGAAATCATGCATCCAGATATTTTTTGCAGAAAACCGGACTGTCTTATAATTTTCTTTTTGGGCAATGGCGGTCATCAGCCGTAAAAAGTGAGTTTTACCACTTCCACTCCGCCCTGTTATAAATTTGATTTTACTGCCGCCGTATCTGACGTATTCCCGCAGATATTTTTCCTGCCAGAAATCGGACAGAAACCGAATGCCGCAGGTAAGGCTTTCTGCACAAAGGAAGCTGTAAGGTTCTGACTGGTCAGGAATTTCAATAAATTCCGAATGCATAGTGATCCTCCATTCTTGTTTAGCCTGCGAATTGAATGAGAACACGGTTCCCCAGACGCAGACATTAAGTTGCCTGTGAAAACTTTAGCTGTAAAAACGGATGGTGGCGAGGAACTGTTCTTTCCCATCTTTATCAAGTATGCGGATTGCCTTGTTATTATTGCGGCTTGGGCCGAACTGGAATTTCCGGCCATTTTTGGTTTCCTCAACGTCAGCAGCGTACAGCCTTGCAAGATCAAAGGCAAAACTTTGTTGGTCGTAATCTTTTCTGAAACGGCTCATGGGCGCTAAAAATTTATACAGGCTGGTTAGGTAAATATCCGATTCGGGTTTCTTTTCCTGCTTAAGCAATGCGAGGTCATAGGCGTCGGACAGTTCATTCACAAAGACGAGGGCGTTAAAGGAAGCTTTGTTGAGCTTTTCCTGTCCAGCCTTCACTATGTCTGCAAAACTCTGGGGACGCATACACTGCACCTTTTTGCGGTCAAGATATAAATCCTGGTTTTCCGGGTCCAGCTTCACCCGGTAAGGGAACATTTCGTAGACAGGAAATTCCCCCCGGACATCCACCCCTTTTTCCTGACATACTGCAAGCAGTTGTTCTGCGAAATCCCCGCTTTCAAAGTAGCTTCTTGCATCAAAATCATTGGTGCAGGATTTCATCTCTTCCAAAGTGGAGGAGATGGCAGAAACGGCTTCTGACATGGCGTTTAAGTCACGGGACAGGCTCTTCAAATCTCCGTTTTCCGTTTCCTTAAGGACAGTCTTAAAAAGCTTCTGGAGTAAAGTAAGACCTTCTTTCAAAGATTTTTCGCCGGGCTGGAGAGACTGGTATAAATTTTCGTAATTCATGTTTTCCTCATTTCTGCGCCGTGCGCATATCCCGGTTCAGTTTTCCGGAGCGTATAGGTAACAGAGTTTGGGACACGGCGCAGACACAAACTCTTAAAAAACAAAATTTAGGGCAAAGGATTCTGGTTTCCCTATTGCAAAAAATTTGTTGCTTTTTGACAATAAAGCTATAAAAAGTATATATGAAACCGCTGGCGTTTTCAACAATTTCTTCTATAAAAGAAGGAGATGTGCTAAAATTAAGTTGTTTTTTATATATAAATCAACAGTGCCGGGTATGGCAGATGCATAAGGAAGTGTTTTTTGTCATTAATTTTGAGAAACGGAAGTCTGTAGGAGGATTTGCTGGGTAATTATGGGAGTAAAGCTTTATCAATGGCAGGAGGAATGTCTGGAAAAGTGGTTCGCCAATCATGGAAGAGGAATGGTGCAGGCGGCTACAGGGGCGGGAAAAACGCTGCTGGCACTTACGGCCGCGGACAGGATGGAAAAAATGCAGGGGCAGAAATTGTATGTAAAAATTGTTGTTCCCACCGGGGCATTGATGCGGCAGTGGAATAAAGCTTTGAGGGAACATCTGGAAGCACTTCCCGGACAGGGAGAGTTTCATAAGATCCGCCGGGGAGAAATCGGCCTTAGGGGAGGCGGATGCCGGGATGATGCAGACTGCAGATATATGATCTATGTGATCAATTCAGCCCGGTATGAGCTGGCACGGCAGATTCTTGCACATCTGCAAAGAGGAGAGGCAGTGCTATTGATCGCTGACGAATGTCACCGTTATGAGAGCGGTCAGAACCGGCTTATTTTTGAATTTATACCGTACATAAAGGACTTTGAAGGGAAATTTTTTTCCATGGGGCTGTCTGCAACCTTACCTTCGGGGGAGGCGGGACGCTACCTGTCATCGGTTCTGGGGCGGAAGATTTACAGCTACGGGGTGAAAAAAGCCATGGCGCTAAGTACGGTATGTCAGTATGATGTTTTTCATGTTGGGTTGTCTTTCCAAAAAGAAGAAAAAGAAGAATATCAGGAAATGACGGAACGGATGTTATGCCTTTACCGGAGGCTTGTACAGACTCATCCTTTTTTACGGGATATGAGCCAGAAGGAACGCTATGAAGCGCTGGCTGCCCTTTCATCGGACAAGAACCGGAGAATTGCGGAGGCGGCATCCCTGTATATGAAACTTTCTTATAAGAGAAAAAATCTGGTCTGTCTGGCCGGGGAAAGGATTTCCTGTGTATGTGCTCTGGTAAAGTGCCTGGGCAGCAGGGAAAAGATTCTTATTTTCGGGGAACGCATCAGCCAGGCGGAGGAATTGTACGGTCTTTTACAGGAACAATATCCGGCAGGAGTGGGAAGATATCACTCGAAAATGGGGCAGCAGGCCAACAAAAATGTGCTGGAACGGTTTGCCACGGGAGAGATACGGATCCTGATTACCTGCAGGGCCATGGACGAGGGCATGAATGTGCCGGACGTATCGGTGGGGATCATTTTGTCAGGGACCGCAGCCCAGCGGCAGCGGGTTCAGCGTCTGGGACGGATCATCAGGAAAACGGAAGGAAAGAGCCGGGCTTCCTTATATTATCTGCACATAGAGGAGTCCGCAGAAGACGCCTGCTTTCTACCCGATGCCGGAGAAATGCGGGTACTTGAGCTGGCATATCTACCGGACAGGCAGAGATTCTCAAATCCGTCCTATGACAAAAGGACGGAAAAATTGCTGGAAGATATGGCAGAAAAGGGCATGGACAGGGAGAGGATGCAGGAAATGAAACGCTGCCTTGTGCTGGGCAGCGTCCGGTCAGACTGGATGCTGGGACAGGAAGAAATAGAGCAGCAAATTCAAAGGGCAGAAAATATCCGGGACAAAAATTATTGGATCTGCATGAAAAAATTGCAGAATTATCCCACTACTTTTTGAAAATGCTGGTAATCTTTGCAGGAGTTCCAATTTCCGCCCCAGGTAAAGCCATGCTGTTTGAATAACCGATAGCAGAGGTCATTTTCATCAATTTTGTAAGGAAAATCCTGTGAACGGTCGGCATAAATTTCGCTTCCGGCAGGAGAAATATACGTCTCACCGCTTCCATCCTTATTAAATACCACATAAGGATTGTAAAAAGGATTGATATCGATGGCACATCCCAGCGCGTGTTTGGAAAGACTGTCCGTGCCGTCCACCACTCTGTAATTGAAGCAGGAGGTGTTGTTATCCAGCATGGAAGCGGTGTCATCCCCGTCATATTCATCAATAAGCCGTATTTTTTCTATCCGGTATTCATTCAGGTAAAGCTCATGGAAAATTTCTGCCAAATCCTGGGCGATTCCTTTATTGCAGATTAATTCACCAGTCTGGACTTCCCCGTTGAAGTCATAATAAAGCACACTTAAATAGCGCAGGTCGTCATAGGATACCGCCAGTTTTTCATTGTCGGAAACCGTATTGACAGCCTGGATGGACAGGGCAGGTGCAATTGTCTCTGAGACAGGGTAAGAAATCCCTGTAATACGTGCAACGACATCGTCTGTAAGAGGCTGATAAAAAAATCCCTCTGCATAGCGGGTGCTGTCAGAAGTCTCTTCCACGGCAGAAAGCGATGGTTCCGCAGGAGGCATACCGGGCTGTTCTACAGGATCGGGCGGAGAGGAAGGCATGTCTGCCGGTAAGGGAGACGCCTTCTGCACAATATCGGGAGAAGGCTGGGGGGATTTGGTCTTTTCAGGTGTTGCGTACGCCATTTCGGGATTACTGTCCGCATATTCCAAAAGGGTCTCCCCCCGGGTAAGCATCCTTGACGCTGCGGAACATACCAGGATCATTAATATAAGAAAACCAAAAGGTTTCATCCACTTGTTCATAATTTGACACCTCCACTGAATATGATACGATAAAACACAATCTATTGCAAATAAAAACATTATCCTGTAAAATATATAACCAGCAAGTTACATGCAGGCCAATGGCAGGGCAATTGACCCGGATATCAGACGTGATATGGTGGGGCAGTCCTGTCGTAAAAGGCGGACACGAATCAGTAAACCAATCAGCAAAGGAACGGCAATGGGAATCGTAGAGACGAAAAATCTTGTTTTTGAATATATAAGGAGAGATGAAGAGGGAAATGTGGAAGGGATCACCCGGGCTGTGGATCAGGTGGACATTGATGTGAAACAGGGAGAATTTGTGGCAGTTTTAGGACATAACGGTTCCGGCAAGTCCACACTGGCTAAGCATATCAATGCAATCCTTTATCCTACGGAAGGTACAGTATGGGTGGACGGGAAGGACACAGCGAAAGAGGAAAATCTCTGGGATGTGAGGCAGAAAGCCGGCATGGTATTCCAGAACCCGGACAATCAGATCATTGGACAGGTAGTCGAGGAAGATGTGGGATTCGGGCCGGAAAACCTTGGCGTTCCTACGGAAGAAATCTGGCAGAGAGTGGAGGAAAGCCTTCGGGCAGTGGGGATGTATGAATTTCGCAGGCATTCTCCCAACAAACTGTCGGGAGGGCAGAAGCAGAGGGTATCCATAGCCGGGGTGATCGCCATGCATCCGAAATGCATTGTACTGGACGAGCCGACCGCTATGCTGGATCCCAACGGGCGCAGGGAGGTCATCCGTGCGGCAAGAGCCCTCAATGACGTAGAGGGAATCACCATTATCCTGATCACACATTATATGGAAGAAATTATTCATGCCAATAAGGTCTTTGTGATGGATAAGGGAAAGGTTGCAATGGAAGGGACTCCCAGGGAGATTTTCAGCCGGGTGGAGGAATTAAAGGAACTGCGGCTGGATGTGCCCCAGGTCACATTGCTGGCTCATGAGCTGAAAAAGAGCGGGTTAAAACTCCCGGACGGTATTCTTACTTTTGAGGAACTGTCGGCGGCTCTGGGCTATGGAAAGAAGAAATGAGGAAAAGATGTCTATTATTTTGGATCATGTAAACCATATATATGAAGCAGGCACGGCTATGGAATATGCGGCTTTGAAGGATATCTGCCTTACCATACCGGAAGGGCAGTTTATCGGACTGATTGGGCATACCGGTTCCGGGAAGTCTACGCTGGTGCAGCACTTGAACGGTCTGATTGCGCCTACCAGCGGCAGTGTGTATTACAACGGAGCGGACATTCATGACACGGATTACAATAAAAAGGAACTGCGCAGTAGGGTGGGACTGGTATTTCAATACCCGGAGCATCAGCTATTTGAAATCGATGTGTTTTCCGACGTGTGTTTTGGTCCGAAGAATCTGGGGCTGGACAAGAAGGAAGTGGAGCTTCGGGCCTATGCGGCTTTAAAGCAGGTGGGCCTTGAGGACGAATATTTTTACCAGTCGCCCTTTGACTTATCCGGCGGACAAAAGCGCAGGGTGGCCATTGCCGGAGTCCTTGCCATGAAGCCGGAGGTACTGATCTTGGACGAACCCACCGCGGGGCTTGACCCAAAAGGCAGGGATGAAATTCTTGACCAGATTGCGCGCCTCCGTGAAGAGACAGGAATGACGGTCATTCTGGTTTCCCACAGTATGGAAGATGTGGCAAAATATGTGGACAGAATCATTGTCATGAACAAAGGACAGGTCAAGTTTGACGGCAGGCCAAGGGAGGTGTTCCGGCATTATAAGGAACTGGAAGAGATTGGCCTTGCAGCGCCCCAGGTGACCTATATCATGCAGACTCTTAAAAAGAACGGCCTTGATGTGGATACGGATATCACTACAATTGAAGAGGCAAAGAATGCAATATTAAAGGCACTGGCAAGGCAGCGAAGGGAGCCGGAAACATGACATGGCAGTTTTTGACGCCTGACAGAATATGGGAATGAGGAAAAATGTTAAGAGATATTACGCTAGGACAATATTATCAGACAGATTCAGTGATTCACAGGCTTGACCCCAGAGTCAAACTGATGACCACGATCTGCTATATTATTTCTCTTTTTATCGTGGACAATTTTATCGGATATATACTGGCCGGGGCCTTTCTGGCGCTGGTCATAAAATTATCGAAGGTGCCCCTTAAATTTATGGTCAGAGGAATGAAATCCATCATTTTCCTGCTGATCATAGCTGTCATTTTCAATCTTTTTCTGACGCCGGGGGAAGTGATTTTCACCCTCTGGAAGCTGCGGATCACCAGGGAAGGTCTGCGGCAGGCTATATTTATGGCAATCCGTCTGGTGTTCCTGATCATGGGTTCATCGGTTATGACGCTGACTACCACTCCTAACAATCTGACGGACGGAATGGAAAAGCTGCTGGGGCCGCTGAAAATTTTTAAGGTCCCGGTGCATGAAATTGCCATGATGATGTCTATAGCTCTGCGGTTTATTCCGATTCTGCTGGAGGAGACAGACAAAATCATGAAAGCGCAGATTGCAAGAGGGGCGGATTTTGAGAATGGTAATCTGATCAAGAAGGCAAAAAGTCTGGTTCCGCTGCTGGTTCCCCTGTTTATATCGGCGTTCCGACGGGCAAATGACCTGGCTATGGCAATGGAGGCAAGGTGCTACCGGGGAGGGGAGCACCGGACCAAGATGAAGCCCCTTGTTTATAAAAAGAGGGACTGGCTGGCGTACAGCACGGTAGTCTGTTACCTAGTTTGCTGTGTGGTTTTTGGGAAGATTTTACTATGAAAAGGATAAAAATGACAGTGGCCTATGATGGAACAGCCTACCATGGCTGGCAGATACAGCCAGGCGTCCCTACGATAGAAGGAGAGTTGAACCACGCTTTAAGCGGGCTTTTGCAGGAGGATATTCAGGTGATTGGGGCAAGCAGAACCGATTCCGGGGTTCATGCCCTGTGTAATGTGGCAGTGTTTGATACAGATGCCCGCATCCCCGGTGAAAAGATTTCTTATGCCCTGAACCAGCGGCTGCCGGAAGACATCCGTATTCAGAAGTCAGAGGAAACAGCAAAGGATTTCCATCCAAGACACTGCAAGAGCCGTAAGACCTATGAGTACAGGATATTAAACAGGCAGTTCCCTCTTCCCACTAGAAGACTATATGCTTATTTCACTTATGTTCCCCTTGATCTGGAAAAAATGAGACAGGCGGCGGCCCCTCTTGTAGGAGAGCATGATTTTAAAAGCTTTTGCAGCCCATCGGCGGCAGTGGAGTCCACCATCAGGACGATTTATGATCTGACAGTGGAAAAAGAGCGGGACGAAATTATTATCCGGGTGTGCGGCGGCGGATTTCTCTATAATATGGTAAGAATTATAGCAGGCACGCTGATGGAGGCAGGACGGGGCAATATGCAGCCGGATCAGGTAAAGAAAATTCTGGCGGCGAAAGACCGCCGGGCGGCAGGGCCTACGGCGCCAGCCTGCGGACTGACACTTGTGGAATATAAATTTTTATGTTGACACACACGGAAGCGTATAATATAATTAGTCAGTGTGACAAAGTCTGGTAATGTTCTGTCTGATGAATAGCTGTCCGGGATATTTCCGGCAGAATTCATCATATCCCTAGACAGGACGTTATAAATCAGAAACCCTGCCTGCAGGCAGTGGGAATTGATTACCGCGGCATACGTCAAATGTACATGCAGGCATGGCCACTTGACATATTGCCCGTGGGAATAGAACATCCGGCGGTATTTTGAAGTGAGTCTGACGGCCCGGACATCCGTCTTACAAACAGAGAAATGTCAGAAGGAGATTACGTGCCTGGCACATGTACAAGTTTAATGGAGGTAATATCATGAAAACATTTATGGCTAGTCCTGCTACAATTGAAAGAAAATGGTATGTAGTAGACGCTGCTGGTATGACATTGGGACGTTTGGCGTCAGAAGTAGCTAAAGTTTTAAGAGGTAAGAATAAAGCAATCTTTACACCGCATATGGATACAGGTGATTTTGTAATTGTTGTAAATGCTGATAAAGTAAAAGTAACAGGCAGGAAGCTGGATCAGAAAATCTACTACCGCCACTCCGAATATGTGGGCGGCATGAAAGAGACTACCCTGCGCGAAATGATGGCTAAGAAGCCTGAGAGGGTAGTTGAGCTTGCTGTTAAAGGTATGCTTCCCAAGGGACCTTTAGGAAGACAGATGTATACAAAGCTTCATGTGTACGCTGGCCCGGAACATCCCCACGGAGCACAGCAGCCTGAAACATTAACATTTTAATAGGGAACTGAAAGGAGAAGATTAAGATGGCTAAATCAGCAAGATTTTACGGAACAGGCAGAAGGAAAAAATCAATTGCCAGAGTATACTTAATGCCTGGTAAAGGTGAAATCACTATCAATAAAAGACCTATAGATGAATATTTTGGATTAGAGACTTTAAAGGTTATTGTACGTCAGCCCATGACGCTGACAGATACCGTTGACAAATATGACGTGCTTGTAAATGTTCACGGCGGCGGTTATACAGGCCAGGCCGGCGCAATCAGACATGGCATTTCAAGAGCGCTGCTTCAGGTGGATGCAGATTACAGACCTGCCCTTAAGAAAGCTGGATTCCTTACAAGAGATCCCCGTATGAAAGAAAGAAAGAAATACGGTCTCAAAGCGGCTCGTCGCGCTCCGCAGTTCAGTAAGAGATAATTCAAACGAATATAGCAAAAGAGCGACAGACCCCGAAAACACGATGTTTTCGGGGTTTTCTAATATTCTGAATTTCCTATGAGACACCACAAAAACACACAAAATTTTCACGGTAACTGACAAGTAACTAACACGTAACTGACAAATAAAATATGGTCTTGTGCAAGACTTTTGAAATCTTGTGCAAGACACTTTTCGCAATAAAAAAGGACGAATCAATCGCCCTTTTTGCAGCAGTATTCAATGATACATGACCGGACATCCTTTTTCGTGCGACAATGGCACGAGTGACCGTCTTTGAATATGACGTTATATCCGTCGTGCATGTTCCCACTTATACCGGAAATCATTTCTCTGTTCTTTTCCGCAATCTGCATCGTGTCAAACATTCCGCACTGGTCTTTTCTGACCAAATCTTGAATATAGGAATTGACGGACATCCCCTTATCAGATGCGAGAGCCTTGATAATATCTTTCATTCCTTTAGGTACTGCGAGGCTGATTCTCTCATAATGCTCTTTATAAAAATTATTCTTGTATTCAGTTCTATTCATGGTACACCTCACTATATGCGATTGATTGCGTCCAGTAGTTCCTCAATTTCAAAATGTGTATAGACAACCTCCGTGACCCCTTGACCTTTATGACCGACAATTTTTTTGATGACCTTATCGGAGACACCTGCGACGGTCAACATGGAAATGCAGGTGTGGCGTGTATCGTGCGGGCGGTGCGTCATGTTCAAGGTTGTAACCAAAGGCATCCAATAACTATCATAATAATTTCTATACTTGAAATGTTCTCCCTCCGGTGTTGAAAGAAGATATTCGCAATCGTTCCGGTGATACCAGTATTCAAAAAACGGATATACTTTTTCGGCAATCGGAGCGGTGCGGATTCCCGCCTCCGTTTTGGATGCGGTGATTTTGAAATATCTCTCCTCAAGGTTCACATTCTCTTTTTTCAAGTCCAACAATTCACCGATACGACATCCGGAATATATCAACATGAGGATGACCGTGTAATATATATTTGTGTCCTTGACATCCCACAACCTTTTTACCTCTGCTTTACTGAATGGCTTTCGGTTATAGGCGTTCGGATTGCCCGCTTTTGCGATGTCGAGATATTCAACAAGATTCCGTTCTTTCGGTATGATTTCATGAATCACGGCGTATTTATACATCATGCCGAGGAGAACTTTCAGTTTTCGGAGTGTGGGATAATTTTTTCCGGATTCGTCAACGACCATTTGCAGATGGTCGAGTTTTACATCAACGAACCGCATCTTTGCAATTTTATCACATAACGCCCAGGCTGCTTTATATCCTGACACATTGGAATCGCTCACAGTTGGGAAATGTTCGTCACTCCATCGTTCATATACATCCGCAAAAGTAACCTTTGCAACATTGACATCATAAGGATTGTTGTTGAACTCTGCAAGGGCGTTTAATGCGTCTTTTCGTGTCGGATAGTAGCCGACAGTTATATATAATTGTTTTGTTTTTCCGGTTTCGGTGTCGATTTCCCATCCTTTTGTCTTTTTGGCGACATAGGGATTTCGGCGGTTTTTTCCGGACAGCTTATAGACTGAACCAAAACCGTTCGGGAGTTTCATAAAATCACCATCCTAAAAAGAGTATAAAAAATAAAACCAGTGCAAAAAGCACGGTTTTATGATAGAATGGTTATGTTCGGAACATTCTGTCAGTGCTTTTTGCGAGGCGCAAGATAGGAGTTTCACAAAGGCGATTCACGTTGCAGCGTGGGTCGTCTTTTTTATGTAAATTTGCCGTTTCTATAAGAGAATCAAATCGCCTTGTAAACTTCCTTTTGAAAGGAGGTGAGCAGGGTGAAAATTCTATTATGGGAAAAAAGAACCGAAAAACGGTTCACTTTGATGGAGTTGGCGAAGAAATCCGGAATCGGAAAATCGACGCTCAACAACATCGAAAACGGCAAGGTGTCACCGACATTGTTTCAGCTTGAAACGATAGCCATTGCGCTTGATGTCAAAATCACCGACCTGTTTGAATCCGAATACAAATAATTGTATCACACGCCGGACAGGAAGTCGGCAGCAGGTGAGAATATTTCCATAATCATGGAAATGCGCCTCACGATTTCCACAATCATGGAAATTTGTGTTACAATGTGATTCGGAAAGGGGTGGTGTTCCCTTGAATTACAAAGAGGCTATCATGGAGTTAGTCGGAAAGATACATAGTGAAAAAATCCTCAAGAGGATATATAAATTCGTTTTGTATCTTTACACCAAAGAATGAGGCTGGCAGTTGAAAAGACTGTCAGTCTTTTTCTTTAAAAAATTCTATCATTTGGTCAAGAATCCTGCCTAGTGCTGCAATATCATCATCGTTCAGACTAAGCATGAATTTGAAAATATTCTTTCGGGCATCATCCTCCCCTGCCATAATGCGGTCAATCTTTTCAAGAAAATCGTCGTCGGAATCAACAAACATTTCTCCCTCACCAGTAGTCAACCATATGTAATCAACGTTAAATTCTCGACAGATAGCCTTGATATTTGCATCGGTGAGGTTACTTCTCCCGTTTTCTATTGAACTAAGCGCACTTTTTTTTATTCCAATACGTTCTCCAAATTTATCAAGAGTAATACCAAGATTTTTCCGGACTTCTCTGACACGTTCGCCTTGCGTCACTCTAATTCACCTCCATCCTTTTGACTAAGCATATCAGTAAAAAAAATAAAAGTCAAGAAAAAAGTTTGATAATCAAACACAAAAGCATTGACAAAGTACAATAGTCAAACTATAATGTTTATTAATCGGACGGGAGGAGGTGAAAAGAGACGGAAAAGAAAAAACTAATTGAAAGGGCTGAACAATGGGAGCAGCAGTCGAAAGAAAAACCATTGTACGGTTATCCGAGAAAAAGTCCAGAAATAGCAGAGACATCCGTTGCCATTATCAAAGCAATATGTGAACAGGAAAACGTAACGCCATTTATAGCGAAATATGCGTTGAAAATGGCAGCGGAAATCATTGAGGATGAATCACAATATGATGCTATTTTATAGATTCCAAGAAAGCATCATAGAAAAAATTGTATTCATCAAGTACGGATGCAGCTAAGACCTCACGTCGTTGTTTTGGATTTTTGCCGTTGCTCATAGTTCCAAAATCACGGGAAAGCGATTCAGAGACAACTAATAAAGCAAGGTCATGAGCGCGTTTTTCATTATCAGACATGTTGTTCACCTCCTGTCATTGAGAAATGGTCGCACATTCATTATATGGCAGGAGGGGCAGCAGGACAAGGAGAACTGAAAGCCGAAACGGGGCAGCAGTCGCCCCGTCATGCAAGGATGGCAACCTTGTGTCTGACGATGGCAAGCCGAGAGACAAAGTCAGTGATACCGTGGGAAACATGGCAGCGGGTGAACCATGCTAGAAAGTTCATAGTCGGATGACAGGTTTTTCTTGATTTTTTAAGGTGAAAAATCAAAACACGGTAGACATCGCCGGAGCAGAGGTGAGCGGTTTGAATAAACCGAGAGAACCAACACAAGGAGGAGGAGAGGACATGGAAATCGGGAGGATATTGCCAACGGAGGCAGCAACAATCCTCAATGTGTCACCGCAATTCGTGAGGATTGCAATGCAGCAGGGAAAGCTGCCAATCGGAACGGCGGTTCAGATGTCATCAATTTGGACGTATCACATTTCGGAAAAGCTGTTAGCGGACTATTCCGGAAAAGATATAGAGAAAGAGATTCAGCAGATTAGAGGAGGTGCTAATCATGACCAAAAAAGAGAAAAAAGCAGTAATTGAGAGCATGGCAGAGCGTTTCATGGGAATTGATGACCTTGAGGGAAAGTCAATGACCATAATGATGATGTCTGCATATGCGGAGGGAAAAGCAGCAGGAAAAGCGGAGGAGCGGAGACGATGGGAGCAGAAACAGGCAGCAGTCGCAACGGATTGACGGTAGCATGTGAGGGCGACTGGGGATTGCCCTGCGAGTTTGAAGAAAGAGACATTCGGATGTGTCCGGTATGCAATAACGAGGTTGACCGTGAGGACATGGATTTTACAAGGGATTGTCACGGAATCACATTCAGATTAGTTTGTCATAGATGTTGGGAAAGGCTCATGTCAAAAGGGTATGACGGGGAACATTACACGGAGGCAGACGAGCAGATTGAGGATGATTATTGATGTTAGATTTCGGATATTACAACATGGATTGCATGGACGGGATGAAACAATTTCCGGATAAATATTTCGACCTTGCCATTGTAGACCCGCCCTATGGTATCAAAGTAAAGAATAACATGGGGCGGAGGCATGGAACAAAGAAAAGCGAATATCCGAAAGCGTACTGGGATAAAACCGCCCCGCCTCCGGAATATTTCACAGAACTATTCAGAGTAGCAAAACATTCAATCATATGGGGCGGGAATTACTTCAACCTGCCTCCGGCAAAATGTTTCGTTATATGGGATAAACCGGACAAGTCTGAAAACGTGTCGTTTGCGATGTGCGAATATGCGTGGACTGATTTTGACATGACTGCAAAGATTTTCCGGAGATATGCAAAAGATGACTGCCGGATTCATGCAACACAGAAACCTGTTGATTTGTATGAGTGGCTTTTGGGGATATTTGCCAAAAAAGGAGACCGGATTCTTGACACGCACGTCGGGAGCGCATCGAGCCTCATTGCATGTCACAAGATGGGATTTCAATATGTGGGGTTCGAGTTAGACAAATATTATTTTGACCTCTCTAACAAGCGACTTGAGCAGGAAAAGGCTCAAATGTCACTCTTTGATTTTATGGGGGGGGGTAGTACAGAAACGGAGGCGAGACAGAGTGAAATTGATTTACATATGTTCTCCGTATCGAGCGGAGAATGATGCAGCCCTGCAAAGGAACATTGACTATGCGAGGGAGCTGACAAGAAATGCGTTACTGCAGGGCGATGTTCCGGTGGCAACACACCTTTATATGACGCAATGTCTTGATGAAAGCATCGAGGGCGAGCGGAGAATCGGACTGGCAGCAGGAACGGAAATCTTGCGGAGGTGCGATGCGGTCGTTGTCGGGATGAAATACGGAATTTCGGAGGGCATGGCAGCAGAAATCCGGTGTGCAGAGGAAAACGGGATTTTCATTGAATATACGGGAGGTTGACTGTGAAATTCTATCATGCAGCACCGAGGGAGGCGATGGAGAAAATCGTCGGCGAGGGCAGAATCAGAAAATCGTGGGATGGAGAAGTCTATCTCTGCAAAAAGCCGGAGGATTCCTGCAAATTCCTTGTCATACGGGGAATGAGGAAAATGAGCGTGATTGAGGTAGACATCGACAAAAACAGGGTGAAAGAATCACGCGACCATTCAGAGGCATTTTTCCGATGCAAAGCATACATACATTCGGGAGATGTAAAACTCAAGGGAAATGAGCATATTTTGGATTTTGAATTTGATTTATAAGCAGGTCGGGAGGTGACGGCGAATGAAAATCGGGCTAATAGATGTAGACAGCCACAATTTCCCAAACATTCCATTGATGAAAATATCAGCATGGCATAAAGCGCAGGGGGATTCCGTGGAGTGGTACGACCCGATGATTGCGTCGGTAACATATGCGAAACGTGACTTTTACTATGACAAAGTTTATATGTCAAAGATTTTTTCATTCATTCCCGACTATGAGCATTGTGTCATTTCAAAAGAATTGCAAAGAGGCGGGAGTGGGTATTGCATCGAAACGGTAAACGGGAAAGAGATATTTCATCCGGAGCGGGATTCGCAGTTGCCTCCGGAGATTGAACATATATATCCAGACTATTCAATCTATCCGGAATTGACAAAAGAAACAGCATACGGATTCATGAGCAGGGGATGTCCGAGGGGATGCGGTTTTTGCCACGTTGAGGCAAAAGAGGGAAAAAGGTCATACAAGGTCGCTGACCTGTCAGAGTTTTGGAGAGGTCAGAGAAACATTGTCTTATTAGACCCGAACCCGATTGCGTGTCCGGAATGGCGGGATATATTGCAGCAGTTAATTGATTCCGGTTCGTGGGTGGATTTCACACAGGGCGTTGACATCCGGCTCATGACGGAGGAAAAGGCTCTCATGATTAAAGGTATCAAGACAAAGAACATTCATTTTGCATGGGATAGGTATGAGGACAGAGACAGCATCATTCCAAAGCTGCGGATGTTTAAAGAGGTGACGGGGTACGATTTCCGGAAACTTACAGTATATGTGTTGTGCAATTTCGACACCACGATTGAGCAGGATTTAGAAAGAATCTATACATTGCGAGATTTAGGTTACAACCCGTTTGTGATGCTTTACAACAAAGAGGATATTCCGAAAAACCATAAATTGAGACAGTTGCAAAGATGGGTAAATAACCGCATTGTATTCAATTCATGTAAAAGGTTCGAGGATTTTGATTGCAGAAAATAGGAGGTGGAAGCAGGTGAGCGCAGAGAACATCAAGAAATTTTATGAGACCATTGCACGGATAATCTCTGAACGGGAGCAGGTCAAAGAGAAAGAGGCAACAGCTTGAAAAGGATAAAAAGAAACGGGCGACCGTTGGCAGCAGTCGTCCGTTTCAATCGTGTCTTTGTGTCAGTTGTTCTACGAGAAATATTATAACAAATCTGACACAAAAAAACAAGTATAAAGCTACAAAAAATCTGCATATTTTCAAGGATTGCAAGGTTTTTCATGTCCTTGTAATGGATAGTAACAACTAGACGAAAACATCCGGGAAGGGATATGCGTGGAGTAAGAGGGAGTGTGTCAGATGGAACAGAGAGGACAGGCAGGGAAGGGTAAAAAGAAAGGAAAGAATTTTATCCCCTATGACTATGAAGCAGCATATAACAAACAGCTTGGGGAGCTGCACGAGTGGGTTATCAGAAATATGTTTACCCACAGGAAAAAAGTAGTGTATGCCCTTAAGGAGATAAAGGCAGGGGATCAGATTGAAATTGAAATATACCCACAGTTTAGGAAGATGGATGAAGTGCCTAAAGAAGGGCAGAGGATAGTCAGGGATAACAGCAGGGCGCAGAAAAATCTTAATGATAAAAATGCACGGAAATATTTAGAACGTAAAATTAACCAGAACTTTGGGGACAAAGATATATGGATGACACTGACTTATGATGATGACCACCTTCCCCAGGACGGAGATATTGACGCCGCAGAAAAGGATATGGTGAATTATATCAAAAGGGTAAACTACCAGCGGGGAAAAAGGGGGATGGCAAATGCAAAGTACATATATGTTACAGAGTACAGCCCAAGGGCGGAAATCCGGTGGCACCATCATATAGTGATGGATGGAGCACTTGACATGGACACCCTTGAGAAATGCTGGAGGAAAGGCAGGAGAAATGAAGTACGGAGGCTGCAAAAGGATGAAAACGGCCTCTCCGGGCTTGCAAATTATATTGTAAAGCAAAAAGACCGCTTGAAGTCAGAAAAACGGTGGCATTGTTCGCAGGGATTAAAGGAACCGGATGTCAGGGTGGTTCATTCAAAGCAGCCGGAAAAAGGGAAGGGAAGCTATAAGCCGATAGGGAAATATGTTGACAGGATGGTCAGAAATCAGGACATGGTACGGGAAATCCTTGCAGGGTGGTACCCGGAATCCAGTTTTACAGATGCAGCGATTTATTATAACGATTTTAATTACATGTTTTATATACACGCAAGAATGAGAAGGAAAAAGGACAATGAAAAAGAGAAGTCCAGCTAAGAAATGTCAATAGGTAAAATAAAAAATGTTTAAAAAGTTTTATTCAAGTAGTTGATGTAAAAAAGGGTAACTTTAATAAGCCCATTGCCATGAGATTTTTAAAATTTAATTTAAAATCCATCAGGCAGCGGTATTCACAGATTTTGGATGCTCTGCTGCATAACGTTCACAGTGTTCTTCCGGCGTGATGATCTCGAAAGGCTTATTATCCCGGAGCATGGCGAAAATAATGTTGCAGATTTTGTGCATGACGGCTCCGACGGCAACAATCTTTTTCTTGTTGGCACATTTACGGATGTAATAATCGTAAATGACTGGGTTCACAGGTGCTTTTGCTGCTTTATCCACTTTCAGGTTGTTTATGGCGATCATATGCAGGATGCGCCGCGCAAGGCTGGAGCCCCGCTTGGACATATGGACCCTGTCGCCATGGAACTTGCCTGAATCGTTCACACCGGGATCCATCCCAAAGTAGGCATAGAGCTTCTTTGGGGAAGGGAACAGGTCAAAGGAGCCCATCTCGGCGATCAGGACAACCGCGCTGAGGAAGCCGACGCCCCGGAGGGACTGGAGAAGACAGATACGGTCATAGACCGGATCGCCCTGCAGATTGTCCACGGCCTTATGCAGCTCTTCCAGTATACTGTCCAGATGCGCCTGGTATTCCCGGTAGGTTTTGATATACAGCCGGATCCGGAGCGCGTTGCTGGGAAGTGCGCGTCCGAAAACAGCAGCGTCCTTTGCGGCGGCACATATGGCATCGTATTTGGAAATGGCATATTTTTCGCCGAAACGTGCGGTTGTGCGTATAGTTTCCACAAGTTCGTCCTTTGGGGCGGCAAGTATGTCAGCGGCAAGGGGGTAAGCTTCCAGAAGCTTTAAGGATGTCTGCGTTGTGATTTTGCTGAACACATTCAGGTATGCGGGAAACGACACTTTGAGTTCCGCGTTGAGTTTGAGCACGACGGCGGACTGCAGATCCTTGAAATAATAGTAGTCACGCACAAGGTTGCGCAGGTCAATGACTGCGTCATCCGGGACAATGGAAGTCTTAAGCGAGGCATCCAGTCCGACCTTAGCTGCTTTTTTTGAATCAAATTTATCATTATGCAGTTTTCTTACGTTCATGTTTGTGCTATTCTTAGTAATGATAGGATTAATGACAGAGCAGTCAAACCCCTTATCGCGAAGGAAGCACAGGAGCGGGATATGGTAGATCCCGGT
>QXWO01000155.1 GCA_009911035.1 Lachnospiraceae bacterium | reverse complement strand
GTATGTCAGGAAAATGAGAAAGTTTGAGACAGTGGATGAGGTTAAATCTGTGACAGCTCATGAAGTTATTAACATGATTACCTTATGTGCGATAAATACCTTTTCTGCAAGGAAACTGTGAAATATCCGCTTGTCCGGGGCGATATTGTCTATTATGTGGGAGAGAAAACGGCCGAAATCAGGGAGGGGGATTCTTATACAGATTTGATATTATCCAGAGTGCCGGGGATTGACGGAAAATCTGTAAGGATGTATTTCCATTGTCCGTATTGTGGAAAGCGTGTCAGATACCTTTACAGATGGCAGGAACATTATATGTGCCGGAACTGTGCAAAGCTGAACTATTCCAGTCAGCAGAAAAGCGGTATGGACGAAATGCGGCTGAAAATGGAGCGTATTGTTGAAAAGAAGCTAGGGTATACATGGTGGTGGAAAGATTACCCTGATATGCCTATTCAAGACTTGTGGCATATCCCCAAGCCGCCTTATATGCGGTGGGAGAAGTACGAAAGGATTATGAAAGAGTTCCGGCAGCTTCAAAAGGATTATGAGCGTGCATTTTGGATGGGGATGGCCAGATGCTCCATGCTCTCCGATAAGGAAAAAGTGGGTATTGTGAACCGTCTTAACAGCCTGTGAAAGTGGTACTAAAACGGTACTAAAAAATCATGCAGACAGAAAAATATGAGAGACAATAAGCAAAAAACACTGTAAAACCACTGTAAAACAGGGTAAAAATGAGGGCAAAAGGTATTAAGCGTTGGGTTGCTACTATCATTGAGTAATCAGTAAAAAGCTAGATTTTATGGGGCTTTCCGAGAAATCGGGGAGCCCTTTTTGAAACTTTGCAACAGTGAAAATGTGTAAAGCGGTGCCAAAACGGTGCCATAAAAAAGAACTCCGATGAAATTTGGCACCGTTTTCATCAGAGTTTGTCTTTTTACCAACCTTTTATTTGCTTTACCTGTTCTGCCCGCTCTTTGTCTTTATGGTACTGCAACTTGAACTGTATCGTTTCCACTACTTCCTTTCTTGCTTCATCGTCTAGCTGATAAAATGAAGTCAACAGATTATCCACTTCGGGCATACTGTTTTTCCCAAACAGATACATAAGCGGATATAGGGAATTTTTCAGATATACTTTTACCCTATTTCCGTCAAGTGCGCCATTTAGCCCATCGGGGAGTGTGGGGTATATTTCTTCTTCAGTAATAGCGCCGGAGAACGGACTGGCGGCGCATATCTCATTCACATCAATTTCTAATTCATTTGCCAATCGTAAGGCAAAGTCAAATCGGATATTGGAATCCTTTTGAATAATAGAATATAGTGTTGTAGCGCTAATTCCAGTAGCCTTTGCAATCTGACGGACATTTGTATTCTTACTGTCAAGTATTTCTTTCAGCTTCTTTCCATCGCCCATAGTGGCCTCCTATTTTCATATGTTGAATAATTACGAAAAGCATAAATCCTATTTATTATCATACCACATATACAAAAAACATAAAAGTAAAAAATAGAAAAAATGTAAATACAAAGTTCGTAAAATATTTTTTACGAAGTATTGACAATACGTGGATAAGGTGCTACTATGAATATACGAAATTCGTACATCAATAAAATACAAATAGTGTAATGGGCTTCTAAAAGGGAAAGGAGGACAAATGTGTGGCAAGCTACCGTTATATGATGAGTGCGGAAGATATAGCCAAAGAGTTAAATTGTTCAAAATCTCATGCCTACAAGATTGTAAAAGAACTGAACAGGGAACTTGCAGGTCAGGGGTATATTACAATGGCAGGACGTATTCCGAGGGCGTTTTGGGCAAAGAAAATGTACGGTTATGAGTTATCAATAAGCTAAGGAAAGGGGCATAACAGCATGGCTTATAAGGAGAAAGACACAAAAAAGTGGTCGGCACAATGGTTTGAAACAACGGCAAAAGGAGAGAAGAAAAAGCGGAGAAAAAGAGGATTTGAAACAAAAAGAGAAGCGTTAGAGTATGAGCGGCAAAAGAAGTTAAACAGCAGCCGAAGTATGGATATGAAGTTGAGTGAATTTATGGAGGTCTATTTTGAGGATAAGCAGAATGAGTTAAAAGACCGCACCATGAAGAATAAGCGGTATATGATGGAGCAACACATTATTCCGTACTTTGGCGAACAGATGTTGAGTGAAATTACTGCTTCACAAATCATACAGTGGCAAAATGAAATGCAGACAAAGGGATTTTCGGAAAGCTATTTACGAATGATACAAAATCAGTTGACCAGTTTGTTTACTCATGCTTCCCGCATTTATGATTTGCACACAAATCCATGTAAGAAAGTGAAGCGCATGGGAAATTCCGATTCAAGGAGTTTGGACTTTTGGACAACAGAGGAATATCAGAGATTTATTCAAACGATAGAGCCGGGAACACGATATTATTTAATCTTTGAAATCCTTTTTTGGACTGGCTGCAGGATTGGCGAACTGCTTGCAATTTGCTATGGAGATATCAACTTTAAAGAAAAAACGGTATCTATTACAAAGACATATTATCGGAGGAATAAAACGGACTACATTACAGCACCAAAAACAGAAAGTTCAAACCGTATTGTGACTATGCCTGATTTCCTTGTGGAAGAGCTAAAGGCATACACAGATAAGATGTATGAATTGAAAGCGGAGGAAAGGATTTTTATGGTAACGGACAGAGCGGTACAGAAGAAGATGAAGCAGAAAGCGGATAAATTGAATCTGAAACATATTCGTGTACATGATCTGCGGCATTCGCATATTGCTTTCCTTATTGAAAAGGGAACACAGTCGCTTATTATTTCAAAACGTGTTGGGCATGATTCAGTAACAACTACCATGAATATATATGGACACCTGTATCCGGATAAACAAAGGCAGTTGGCGGATATGTTGAATGCGGAAGCAACAGGAGAAATGCAGAATAATGTGGTTGACATGGGAGCAGAAGTGAGATTTCGGAAAGCCGGCGGATGGTAAGCAGGCTGTTCTCTCCAATATCATTTCAGGGGCGAAGTGTCCAAAAAGGTGGAAAAGAAGTAAAGGATAGTAAAATGGCGTCAAAAATGGATGTTTTGACAGCAAAAGCGTCTTTATTGACAGTGTGTTGCTGTCAGTGAAAGATACGAAAAATATGGAGGCGTAAATTTATAGTGGAATGAAGTCATACAGAAAATATTTGGCGCTAGAAATAGATGGATTGCAGTCAAATAATGAAGAGATGGCGTCAGATTTATGTTAGTTGGCGTCATTATTGTAATTTAGCAGTTTTTAAGGGATTCGGGGTACTCCCCGACAAGATTTAGCATTTCGTGCCCACGAAATGCGTATCTTGCGGCGTTGTATGCAACGCCCTTTGCAAAAAATGAGTCCGTTTTATTGTACATACAAAATACTATAATTATATCAAGGCAAGAGAAAAAGAACTGACTTAAAACTTATTGGTTATATTGCAAGAAAGACAAATTTAATGCAATGAGAAAGTAAATATGATAAAATAAGTATGTTTGAAGCAGACGCATATTGAAATAATATTATGAGTAAAGAATTAAAGGCTTAGAGGTTGATTTATGATAGAGAGGATTTGTCCTAAGTGCAAAGTTCCAATGAAAGTCTGCAAATAAAAAGTCAAGCAGAAATTTGTGAACTTTGAAAAATTTATACAGGTTGAAATGAAGGC
>QXWO01000154.1 GCA_009911035.1 Lachnospiraceae bacterium | reverse complement strand
CCGTCCGGCAGTCAGCCGGACAGGGAACGGCAAAATTTTTTACACTTCTTTTACTTCTTTATCTCACATGAGCAAAATCACAAGGGATCAAGCAGTTAATGGCAGGCGGAGGGGTGGCGCTCATCGGCACCCAGCTTGTGCCGCTCCTTTCGGGCCTGTTTGGATAAGATGGGAAAGGGGGCTTGCCCATGTTTGATAACATTTTCGAGGCGATCGAGCAGTGGATGCGGGAGCTTCTCTCCGGCATGATCAGCTCCAACTTATCTACCATGTTCACGGATGTCAATGAGAAGACTGGGGAGATTGCCGCACAGGTGGGGCAGACGC
Organism: Lachnospiraceae bacterium; assembly: GCA_009911035.1. GTDB lineage: Bacteria > Bacillota > Clostridia > Lachnospirales > Lachnospiraceae > Suilimivivens. The sequence continues at coordinate 3,421 of QXWO01000154.1, read as the reverse complement.
CGCAGGGGTGGAACGGGAATATTTTCAGCCTGATCCGTAACCTGTCGGATTCGGTCATTATGCCCATAGCCGGTATGGTTATCACTTTTGTGCTGTGCTATGAGCTGATTACCATGCTGACGGAGAAAAACAACATGCATGAGATAGATACATGGATGTTCTTCAAATACTTCTTTAAGATGTGGGTGGCGGTCTATCTTGTGGGACATACCTTTGAGATTACCATGGCGGTGTTTGACGTGGGGCAGTATGTGGTCAGTGCCGCCGGCGGGGCGATCAGCGGGCAGACTTCCATCAACGTGGATTCCCTGATAACCCAGATGGATGCCGCCATGGTGTCCATGGGGATCGGGGAACTGGCGGTGCTGGCCCTTGAGACCATGCTGGTGAGCCTTGGCATGAAGATCATGTCAGTGATTATCACGGTCATCCTGTTTGTCAGGATGATTGAGATTTATCTCTATACATCAGTCGCGCCGATTCCTTTTGCAACCCTGTCCAACAGGGAATGGGGGCAGGTGGGGAACAACTACTTCCGGGGGCTTTTTGCCCTCGGGTTCCAGGGCTTTTTTATGATGATATGCATAGGTATCTACAGTGTGCTGGTGTCTTCCATCCAGATATCGGGGGATATGCACTCTGCCCTGTTCGGGGTAGCGGCATATACGGTGGTGCTGTGCTTCGGGCTGACAAAGACAGGGGGACTGTCAAAAGCCATTTTCGGGGCGCATTAAGGGGAAATGGAAAGAAAGGATAAGCGGCGGAAAGGGGCGTTCCCCTGCCGGAAGGGTTTCTGCCGCAGGTATCAAAATGGCATATGTGAGTGTGTCGAAGGACCTGACAAAAGTAAAGAGCAAGGTCCTGTTCAACCTGACGAAAAGACAGGCGGTGTGCCTTGGGATTGCGGCGGCTCTTGGGCTGCCTTTTTATTTTTTCACCAAAGGGCATATCGGGACAAGCAACGCGGCGACAGGCATGGTGCTGATCATGCTCCCGGCATTTTTCTTTGCCATGTATGAGAAGGACGGGCTTCCCTTTGAAAAGATACTGATGAACATGGTCAGGGTGAAGTTGCTGCGCCCGGCTATTCGGAGATATGAGGTGGAAAATTTATATGGAGCGGGAGAGGAAATACCGCATTTAAAACCAGGGGAAGGGGGAAAGAAGGTTGAATAAATTCTCTGATGAGCAATTCCTTCAACCAAGAATTTGTGCCGAAGCGTCACAAATTCTGTTGACCGCAGAGCAGAATATGAAATTCTGCTCGCATCCTCAGCGTAAAACGCTTCGGAATGGAGGTAAAAATGGGAAGAAAAAGCAGAGACAAAAGTAACATCCCGGCGGATACCGGGGATAAAAGCAGGAACGGGCATTACAGCAAAAGAGGCAGGAACGGGCACGGGGAGGAAAAGAAGGGGAAGGAGAAGCGTATCTCCGCCCAGCAGTCCATCCCTTACCGGGAAATGGCAAAGGACGGGATATGCCGGGTGCAGGATAAATATTATTCCAAGACCATCCGTTTTTATGATATCAATTATCAGCTGGCGCAGAATGAGGACAAGAATGCCATTTTCGAGAACTGGTGCGACTTCCTCAATTACTTTGACAGCTCCATCCATTTCCAGCTTTCCTTCATCAACCGAAGGAGCAGTATGGAGGAATATGAATCCGTGATCAGGATCATGCCGCAGAACGATGCTTTTGATGATGTACGTATGGAGTATGCACAGATGTTAAAGAACCAGCTTGCCAAGGGAAATAATGGGCTGGTACGGACGAAATATATCACTTTCGGCATCGGGGCGGAAAATTTCCGGGAGGCAAAGCCGAAGCTTGAGAGGATTGAGGCGGATATCCTGAATAATTTCAAGGTCCTTGGCGTACAGGCGTACCCTTTAAGCGGGGAGGAGCGGCTGCAGATTTTATATGAGACATTCAATCAGGAGGAAAATGAGCCTTTCCGGTTTTCCTATAATCAGGTGCTGCGCTCCGGCATGAACACGAAGGATTTTGTCGCGCCGCCCAGCTTTGTGTTTAAAAGCGGGAAGGATTTCCAGATGGGCAGTACCCTTGGGGCGGTGTCCTACTTACAGATACTTGCGCCGGAGCTGACGGATCGGATGCTTGCAGAATTTCTGGATATGGACAGGAACCTTGTGGTAAACCTGCACGTCCAGTCCTTAGACCAGCTGAAAGCCATTAAAACGGTAAAGGGGAAAGTGACGGACATCGACCGGATGAAGCTGGAAGAGCAGAAAAAAGCGGTAAGGTCAGGGTACGATATGGATATCATCCCTTCTGATTTAAATACTTACGGAGGGGAGGCAAAGCGGCTTTTAGAAGACTTACAGCAGAGGAATGAGCGGCTTTTCCTTGTGACAGCGCTTTTCATGAACACCTCAGGGACGAAACAGGAGCTGGATAATGGGATTTTCCAGACTGCAGGGATCGCACAGAAGTACAACTGCTCCCTGCGGCGGCTGGACTATATGCAGGAGCAGGGGCTGATGAGCAGCCTGCCTTTAGGCTTAAATTTAATCCCCATCCAGAGGGCGCTCACCACCACTTCAACTGCCATTTTTGTACCGTTCACCACGCAGGAGCTTTTCATGCCGGGAGAATCGCTGTATTACGGGCTGAATGCCTTAAGCAATAACATGATCATGGTGGACAGGAAAAAGCTGAAGAACCCTAACGGCCTGATTCTGGGAACGCCCGGTTCGGGTAAATCTTTTTCCGCAAAGAGGGAGATCACCAATGCTTTCTTTGCCACCCGGGATGACATCATCATCGGAGATCCGGAAGGGGAGTATTATCCACTTGTAAATGCACTTGGCGGGCAGGTGGTCCATATATCTGCCACCAGCCATGACTATATCAACCCCATGGACATCAACATGGACTATTCGGAGGACGACAACCCGCTGGGGGTAAAGAGCGATTTTATCTTATCCCTGTGTGAGCTGATCATGGGGAGCAGGAACGGGATTGAGGCGGAGGAAAAATCGGTCATTGACAGGTGCCTTCCCATTGTGTACCGGAAGTATTTTGAGAACCCCGTGCCGGAAAATATGCCGGTGCTCGGGGATTTATACCAGTGCCTGCGGGAGCAGAAGGAAGTACAGGCACAGCGGATCGCCACTGCGCTGGAAATCTATGTGAATGGTTCCCTGAAGGTGTTCAACCACCAGACGAATGTGCAGCTGGACAACCGGATAGTCTGTTTCGACATCAAAGACCTTGGGAAGCAGTTAAAGAAGCTGGGTATGCTCATCGTGCAGGACCAGGTCTGGAACCGGGTGACGATAAACAGGTATTCAAACAAATCAACACGGTATTACATAGATGAATTCCATCGTGCAGCGACACGTTGTCGCATATAAACTCTGCGTGGGAGAAATCCTGCAAAGAGGTAAAAGTG
>QXWO01000153.1 GCA_009911035.1 Lachnospiraceae bacterium | reverse complement strand
AATGAGTACCTCTTTTCTTGTGATTTTGATTATATCTCATTAGCCACTCCCGTTACAACTTTAGTATAGCACTTCAAACCTACAAAAGCATCACCGCAGAATATGGCGTATCCAAAGCCAGCATCTCCAAGTGGTGCAGCGAATTCAGCAAAGAATGCCAAGCCAAAGCCCAAGCCAATCCGGATGCTCCCAATGAAATGGAACTTATGAAGGAGAACCTCCGTCTGAGGAAGGAGTTGGAAGAAGCAAGGAAGGAGAATCTTTTCCTAAAAAAAGCAGCGGCATTCTTTGCGAAGGAGATCGATTAGAGGCTTATCGGTTTATCGAACAATACCATGAGGAATTCGGCACCCGCTGGCTGTTGCGGCGGTTGGGAATCTGCCCGAATGCCTACTATAACTACCGGAAACACCGGAAGGCGGATTATTATGCCCAAAAAGAGGAGGTCAAGGAGAAGATCAAAGAAATCTACCACAACCACAATGGAGTAGACGGATACCGCAGTATGGCTGCCTATCTGGAGCGCGGGGGATACAACTACAGCCAAACAACAATCCATAAATATATGAATACGGAACTGGGACTGCATTCCATCGTCCGACCAAAGAAACCAGGGACCAAGCTCGGGAAGCCCCATAAAATATTTGATAACAAACTGAACCAGGATTTCCATGCGGACATGCCGAACAAGAAATGGTGCACGGATTTCACATACCTGTTCCTGAAGAACGGGGATGTCCGTTACAACTGCACCATCATAGACCTCCATGACCGGAGCGTGGTCGCCAGCATAACAGACCGGCACATTACCAGCGACCTGGCAATCCGCACCCTGCAGAGGGCATTGGCTGACCAGCATCCGGCAAAGGGCGGCCTGGTCCTGCATAGTGACCAGGGGAGCCAGTATACATCAAAAGCATTCATAGAATTCTGCGAATCGGTCCATGTAGCCCAGAGCATGAGCAAGGCCGGCTACCCATATGACAATGCGCCGATGGAGAGGTATTTCAATACCCTGAAGAATGAATGCACCAACCTCTATGAATTTCGGACGGAGGAGGAGCTGTACCAGGCCGTGGAGGAATTCGCTTATGCCACTTACAACCATGTACGCCCGCATAGCTATAACGGCTACCGCACGCCATATCAGGCGCGGACGGCAGCATAAGGAGAGGCGGGGCATGCCTGCGGATTGGATTGCTTGATAACCCAAAATCGGAGGTGGCAGGTTTTGTCAAAGGCATGGCCGCACAGCGGTGCGTAGCACCATTGACAAAAGCTGACAGCTCCGATAGACTCCAAGCAGCAATCCAAAAGATTTTTAGCCACAAATGTTACAAAAAAGCTTGACCACTACAAAGCAGGATTACCAGAAGCGTGTGGGAGACTTCCGGAAGAACTTAAGGGGGTACTTGACCTTATTGGATGAGACTAAAAAAATAAAATTATAAAGGAATATTTTACAGGGTATGTACAGGCACTCCAATTGGGGTGCCTGTTGCATATGTGCTGTCAGGTGCAAGTAATGTGCTACAGTGTTAGTGATCTTAAGGGATATTTCCAGTTAAAAGTTGTATGCGTGCAACTAAGTATTACGGATATGCAACCCTAAATCAAAAAACAAAGCCCTGTCTCACTAGGAAACTACCCGATATAGTATACCTGTTCATCATTTTAAGAGAGGAGAGATCATGATATGAAATTAAAGGAAAAGTCATCCATGGTGGAATGTGTGGAAATTATTTCAGACCGCCTTGGAGAACTATTGGGTCTGATAACTACAATACATTTAGGGTTAAGGGCTGAAAAGACTGAAAAACAGACATTGGACTGTATGATGTGTATTCGACATTCTGTAAATGAGTTGCATAAGCTTGCAGAGGAAACTTTAAGCGAAATCAGAGAAGAAGCAAATGCAGAAAAAAAGTAGCAAGGGTGGAGGGGTTCACCCTTGCTTCATTGTTTTGATGAGGATTGACAGAGCCTGTAATTGCTGTTCGTTTAAACCATCAATATTTAATGTGAATGGTGGTTCTGTCTGTTCTTTGCCGAGCAGGTAGTCAGTAGAACATTTGTAAAGATAGGACAGGGCAAGAAGATTTTCAGCACTTGGTGTGCGTTCCCCTGTTTCATAGCCGGAAACTACAGAAGGGGATAAATCAAGCATGGAAGCAACCTCTTTTTGTGAGAGATTGTATTTCATACGAAGTATTTTTAACTTTTGGGGCAAGCCATTAATCATATTTTGGGTTCCTCCTACATTATAAATATTTTGTGATTTAATAAAACTCTTTTGGAGGATTATAAAAACACTTTAAGAGTTGACAGGGAGGAGGTAAAAAGGTAAAATAAAGAAAATCTGGAAGCAACAAGATTAGGGGGATGTAAAGGAAAAAATGACTATTTTCCCGAAAGCAATTATACGGAAAGGGTTGTTAAAATGAAAGGAGAGTTAGGCTATGAAAACCAGTGGAACAGGATAATGTCAGTGCTGGGGTAAGGGATAAAGTTAAATTATACGAAAGGTTGTTTGAATTAAAAAATATACTTAAAGAAGGAAGGAAAAGGACATGAAAAGAAAAGGGTTTTTGAAAAACATTATTGGGGCATTATGTGTAGGCGCACTTATCAGTATGCCAGTAACTGTAAGTGCGGCTGAAAAGGAAGATGTAGTTGGGGACTGGACTGGAAGTTGGGCTTCCGTTAGTTTTTACGAAGACGGGATGGCCAAAGACCAATTTAATACAAGAGAATATCATATGGAATCTGGTTCTCTCACAGGAAGGGTAGCAAATGATGGATCAGGATCTCCAGGAATGATAACAGTGGACTATGATTTATGGAGAGGGGAAAGGATAAAAGATGTTCCACAAAACGAGAGGGAAGATGCAACAATATACAAGATAATCGACTCTGGGAAGATGGAAGTATTTAATATTGAAAAAATGCAAGGTAATGACTACTGGGATATTAAATATCATGATATTATCACCAAGGCCGGAAAATCAGATGCAGATTCCGAGAATTCGTCCAGTGCAGTCCCTGTTAGTTCAGGTGGAGGATGTGATCATTTTTATGAGTGGAGCATAACAACGGAGCCTACAGAAAAGGCGGATGGTGAAAGCTCTTATATATGTACATTCTGTGGTGATATCAAAGCAAGACAACCAGTCAGCGCAGATGTTGTTATCCGAGAGAAGCTTTTGGCATCCATTAAGAATGCACAAGCAGGAACAACCGTAACCTTCAACAATAAATCATGGCTCTGCTATCCGCAGTATGTTCTTGACGTATTAAAGGAAAAAGGTGATGTATCCTTAAAAACGGATTTTACATATGGAGGAATAAATTACAGTTTTACTATTCCTGCTGGGAGTGATTACACAAATCTAGAACAGGCTGATTTCTATGGATTCATGTATCTGTTTGGTGCATTTAACGGAACTATAGTTGAATAATGGGAGTGTAGGTTATTTTTATAATAATATCGGAAGGGTTTTCTGTGATGAAGTTAAATCATGGGAGATCCTTCCTTTATTTAGTAAGTAACAGATATTAAGAAAATCGGGTGCAAAAAAATAAAACTAAATTGATGGAGGTACGGAATCTTGCATTATTATTCATCGTTACAAATATAATCATCAGTTTTCATCAGAAAGCTATCTGACAATAAAGAGGATTGGGGGATATATTCCTTCAATCCTTTTTATATTACATTTTTACCACACATATGCGGATATAACAGGAAATACACAAATAACTTCTCGGAATCTCAATGAATGAGATTCCAACTGAAAATTGACAACTGAATATCGTGCAGGAACAGATATTT
>QXWO01000152.1 GCA_009911035.1 Lachnospiraceae bacterium | reverse complement strand
TGATGCCATTATATCGGCTCATTCTGTGACAATCAATCTGATTAATTTTCGGGCAGGATAGATGGGTAGCAACACCAATTCCAAAAAGAAATAAATTTCCTAAAACTCACGCAATATCAGTTCCGTAATTCCCTGATTTTCTCCCATCATGATCCTCTTTACTTTAGGCTCCCTCCCATAGCTGAATTCATCCCAGATACCATCCCGGATTCTTGTGCCGCCATGATAGCCATGTATGATGCGGATTCTGTACGTTCCTGTTCCTGCATTATTTAGATGTTTCTTTATCTCCCTGATTGCTGTTTCTACATCTTTCCCATGAACATCAATTTCGATAATGCCTGACACTGAATCTCCCCCACTTCTTAAGACTGTGGAATTATATATGGTCATCCAATTTTTTTAACCATACATTCCATTAAGTCCGCTGCTTTATTTACCTGTGATTTTAATTCCATTTTATCATCTTCCCTATATATATGGGAATTACTATTTTTCACGATCTGATTGATATTCACACCGATTTTATTTATCTCATTCCGCAACCGCATCACTTCCAGTTCCAGCTCTTTGCTCTTTGGATTCTCCGACTGGTTTAAGATCAGATAACGGATATATTCCGATTCATTCATATTTTCCGCCTTGGAACGTTCCGTTAGGATTCTTGCGGTTTCTTCGGTCAGCTTAAAGTGCTTCCGGAGCGTGTTTTCGCCTTTTGGTCTTGCCATGTGCCTCTCCTTCCTTTTTGGGGAGAGGGCGTTCTATGGAACGCCGCAAGATACGCATTTCGTGGGCATGAAATGCTATATCTTGTCGGGGAGTACCCCGAACCCCCTTAAATCCTCCATATTTCCTTTTTTGATATCAATTCCTTCGCCGGGATTGCAAAAATTCTACACCGGATATCAGATTTTGCCTGCCGATTGCATTTCCCTCTTTTTCAGATTTCAAATTTCTTTTCCAGATAGCAGTCTTTTTTTGCCCTTTTTCAGGGATATCAAAAATCCCTTTCAGATAGCATTTTTTCACCATTGGAAATCAAATTCCCTGCTGCGATATCATTTCTCCACGCTTCCAGATACTTTTCGCCTCTTGGATTGTATTGGGGAGTGCGTGCGGCGTCAAGCATTTTAGTCCTAGCCGAAAATGCTTGACACCGCCCACCCTCCCCAATGGTTTACAGCCAAGCGGAAAGTATCTGGGGGTATCGGCAGCAGCCGCTCTTCCCACTTCTATCAGCGGGTTTTCCCATAGTATTCCATTGTCCTGTCTGCCACCATCGTAACCTTCTTTTCTTCTTTATTCAGAAGATAGCAGAACTTCTCCTTCTCCGGTGCTGACAGAAAATCCGGCGCCTTTATATCCAAACTACTTTCCCTTTCTCCCTGCAAAATATCTGAAAGGCAATACCTGTCTATCGCTTCAAGAAAATAAGATATCTTTATTGCCATTCCTGCCAGTTGGGGCTTGTCTGCTTCCGAGGCTTTCTCATAAGCATCCCGCGCCGCTTTTGCCATATTTTTTAGGGTGCTCCGTGTGCAGGGAACCGGTTTACGGTTTGCAAGGATATCCAGCATTTTATCCCATCCTGCCTTTATGTATATAGGAAGGTTCTTATCCAGTGAATTTACATCCCTCACAAAATCCATCTCCCCTCCTCTTGCCGGAACAAAGCATGGGATATTGAACGCGCTTGCTTTTTTCGCTGTCTCTATTGGTATTCTCCTGTAGCCCCCGTTGTCGATCAACTGCCGGATGGCAGCAAGCTTTTCCTTATCCGAAAGCTCAGGGCAGTAATTCTGTTTCGCCAATGCCTGCAAAAGCTCCCTCTCTTCCCACTCCGTCTTAAACTGATCCAAGGTCTTTTCCTCCAGATTCCGTTCCCGCCCTGCTGCCGCTTCCCTTGCCACTGCTGACAGGGAGCGCTCATTTTCTGCTTCATAGGTAATGGCGCTTATCTCCCCGCTGCCGGAAAGCATATCACGCCGCATCTGCATCAGCCCGTCGGCAAGGTAGCCATAGCTGATAAGGGCAACCTTCTCCCCGAAAGGTCCTCTGATATACTGGTCGGTGGAAAGGCGGCACTTTTTCATCCTGCCTCCCCTGTAGCGGATTGTAAGGGATTTCCCCCTGACCTGCCGCTTTGTAACTGCCTTTGAAAGCCTGCGGTTATCCAGTACGGAAATATCGGCTTTCCCGGTTTTATCTTTTATGTGTATGGCAAAGGTTGTTCCTGCCGGTGAGAAATAGCAGAAAGACTTTGCGATAAGGTTCTCCATGCTCTCTTTCAGGTAAATCTCCCGTTCTTTCAGGCAGAAATTCCTGTCCTGACCGGAATGGACTATGTAACGCCCTTCCTTCTGTAACATATCAAAATCTATGGGCGGCTTTCCGTCTGCCCCAATCACCAAATGCAGGAATTGTTTTATATCAACGTCCTTGATCTGGTATTCTTCCAATACTGCCTCCTTGTATGATAATATTTTCTTCCCAAAAGAAAACAGGATGCGTAAAGCACCCTGTCAGATTCCCATGAGACCATCCATAAAGCTGAGGGCGGTCTCATTCAGTTCTTCGGTTTTTGGCTGTATCTCTCCCTGCTGTTGCTGTGCCGGTACTGGTGGCTGTGCGTTCGTCACTGCCGGATAGGAGTATGGATAGGGAAATGGATATGGCATCTGTAGCATTTCCTTTCGGGATTTATCCATCTTCCTGTCAATGATCTCTTCTATCTTTTCCAGCAGTTCCTCATTCCGCATGGGCATCTGCCCCGCCCTGTCATAATATTCCACCACCGCCTTTGCAATGATGTCATTATATTTCTGCTTCTTCCCTTCCCCTTTGCTAAGTTTCTGGATAATCTGCCATGCCCGCCGCTCCTGTTCATTATCCATGTCAAAGCGGCAGAACACAGGCTTGATATTCTTGACAATTTCCCTTCCTGCCATATGCCCTGCGCCTCCTACCTCTGCCTGAGTTTCCTGATCCTGCGCTGGTTGGAAAGGTATTCATAGCCCTTTGCATTGGCATTGATATCCTCAATAAAATGCACCCTGTCCTTATCCAGCTTTGCAAAGTGTTTCATCAGCATGGCGCCGCCGCCAAGGAAATGGAGCTTTGCCAGTTCTTCATTGTACCCATACTCCCTTATCTTCCGCATGATTTTTTCGGTATATTCCGTAGCGCACTCCCCGATTGCTTTCAGGTACTTTTCTCCAATATCCGCGGTTCCGTCCTTTAAGACCTTTTTCACGATAAGGTCATCCACTACGCTGTGTACTTTGTTTGTCAGCTCGCTCCGCATCTCTATCACACAGCAGTCCACGCCGAAACGCTCTGTATAATAGCGGGCAGAATCGGGAACGCCATCCACCACAAAGATAATGTTCATGGTTCCGTTTCCGATATCTACTACAATATTAAAACCCTGATAGTCTCTTAGGTTCTCTGCGATAGCGGCAAATCCCTGTGCATAGACTTCCACGTCCTCAATCTTTACATGGTATCGGGTATCATTGCACCGGAATGTCACTTCCTTATTCCGCAATAAATATTTCCGGAAGCCTTCCCCCTGCTCCCCAATCCACTTGATGGGAAGCCCAACTGCAAGAATAACGGAAGCGCTGCATAAGCCCCTGCCCTTCAATTCCTTTGCCAGAGCCGCCAGCGTCAATATGTAATAATCTTCATCCCATACCTTGTCCATCTGGTATTCTTTGTGGGTAGAGCCGATTTCATAAAATTTCCCCTCAAACTCTATCGTCATTCCTGCCAGTTCTGATGCCCGTTCCCTTTCAATCACGCCGGATTCAAAAATGTGGTGGGCGGTCTTGATGTTTAATGCTAATATTAGCATTAAATATCTTATGCAAAGGAAAATATAATCCTGACATTTTCCAGGACACTGCCCAATATAAAGGGAATTCCTAAAAAAT
>QXWO01000151.1 GCA_009911035.1 Lachnospiraceae bacterium | reverse complement strand
GACAGTTCCGATAGCATCCCGGCAACAATCCAATAAATTTTAGCCACAAGTGTTACAAAAAAGCTTGACCACTACAATATAAATATCTTTGTGGCTTAACGAGGGACAGCGGGCTTGCCGAAGAACTGACACAGGAAACATTTTTTCAGGCAGTTAAAAAAATTGAAAAATTCAGGGGTGACTGCAAAATTCCCGTTTGGCTATGTGGGATTGCTAAAAAATTGTGGTATAAGGAACTTGAAAAAAGAAGCCGGCATAAAACTGATTCGCTGGACGATACGATACCTTCCAATGAAAATGTTGAAAATAAAACTTTGGATAATTTGGAAAAAGTGGAAGTTTTTCGCCTTATGCACAACCTGGATGATGTGACAAAAGAAGTTATGTATTTACGATTGGCCGGGGAACTACAATTTTCTGAAATTGCGGCTATTTTGGGAAAAACGGAAAATTGGGCTAGGGTAACTTATTACAGGGGAAAACAAAAAATAATGAAAGGAATGAAAGAATGGAACGTGAATTAGCTTGTGAAATTGTAAAAGATTTGCTTCCTCTCTATGTGGACGGGATTGTAAGTGATGTTTCCCAAAAAAGCATAGAAAACCATTTGGAGCATTGTACGGATTGTAAAGAGGTATACCACAATATGGCTTTTCATTTAGAAATGGAAACACCGCCGACAGAAGTTTCAGACGTAAAAAGATTTTTGAAAAAAACAAAGAAAATGTATCTGCTATATGGATTAGGCGGTCTTAGCTTTATTGCAATACTTGTCTGTCTGATAGTGGATTTGGCAGTAAACAAAGGAATTACATGGTCTTTGATTGCAGGAAGCTCTTGCTTATTTGCGGACGCTTTTATATATGCTCTTTCAACCTGCAAAAAGAATAAAGGCTGTATTGCAATGGCAGTTATAAGCATTGGAACATTCTGCCTGCTTTCTGCCATACAGATTACTAGCTATTATCTTATGGAAACAGGGACTTTCTGGTTTTTCCGCTATGGTCTGCCTATCCTTCTGTTATGGCTTCTTATCCTCTGGTTTCCAGTGCTTACAAGAACATTCCTAAAATGGAACATTTGGGATTGCATAGTATTGTTTCTATTCTTGTTAATCGTAGGAAACTATACCACAAAACTAATTACGGGAGATTATGTGTGGAATGATGTACTCCATATGCAAGGATTTATAGGCAATGCCCTTGGAGAAGTAATTGGAATCATAGTATTTGGAATTATTGGGAGGATCGAAAAATGGAGAAAATAATCATCGTAAAAAATCTAAAAAAAGCATATAAAAAGGAAACTGCCGTTGAGAATGTATGCTTTGAACTTACACCCGGAAATATCATGGGACTATTGGGGACAAACGGAGCGGGTAAAACTACGACATTAAAGATGATTACCAACTTGTGTTCCAAAGATAACGGGAGAATCCTCATAGACAACGTATCATTAGATGAAAATCCCGAACTGGCATTGTCAAAGGTTGGGGCGGCACTTGACACTCCCAGTTTTTATCAAGAACTGACTGCAAAAGAAAATATAGAATGTTTTGCACACCTATATGAAAATATCCCAAACGGGCAAGTTATGGAATTGCTTGATTTTGTCGGACTTAAGAACCAGGCTGAAAAGAAAGTGAAAAAGTTTTCTCTTGGAATGAAGCAAAGACTGGCATTGGCAAGGGCTATGTTAGGACAGCCAAAACTGATTATTTTAGATGAACCGGCAAACGGATTAGACCCGCAGGGACAGATTAACCTATACCGTCTGATTTGCGATATGGCGAAAGAACGAAACACAACATTTATTGTTTCATCACACCAACTGCATGATATGGAAAAATTCTGTACCGATATTTTAATTTTGGATAAAGGAAAAAGTATCTTGCAGGGAAAAACGGAAAACATTTTATCCGAAACAACAAATATCGTGGACTGCATACTGGAAGAAACAAACGCTGCCCGGAGTGTCCTCTCCGGGTGTAACGGAATTAGTTTGGTTTCACAGAAAGGAAATCAGTTTACAATCAGACTTGAGAATATCTGTTTTGATGAATTTGTTAAAAACCTTGTAGCAAACCATTTGCATATTAACTATCTTTCCATGCGGAAACACTCATTGCAGGATCTTTTTCTAAAACTGACAGGGGGCGCAGATCCATGTATTCATTAACAAAATTATATGCAAGAAAACTATACAGACAAAAATTGATTTACATTTTTTTTGCCTGCTTTTTTACAGCTTCTTTCTTTTATGCTTTCCTTATTTCCACGCCGCAAATGGAAGAAATGCTGAATATCAATATTGAAATAGTTGGCAGGAAAAATTTCCCCGAATTTATGATGCGGTTTTACGTCGGGACAGTGGGTATTCTTTTTAATGTATTTCTGCTGACACTGTTTATTTGTGAAGAAGATAGGAACAAAATGCTTTATCAGCCTTTATTGCATGGGGAAAACCGCACCAGAATGATACGGTCAAAAATCTATGTTGCTGTTAGTATGTCAATGATATTTGTTTTGCTGGTGGCTCTTATAAATTACATAACAGCCTTTATGCGTTGGGGCTATGAAATCTTTGAACAGGCAGCCTTTATCAGAACCATTATAAAATATCTGTTATCGGGTATCTATATGTCAGTTATAACGCTTGGGATAGTTACACTTTGTATCTGTACCCGCAACGCATGGAAAACAATATTTTTTGTGACTATTTATCTATTGATTGACCAATTTATATACAGTTCCAATATTACTTTATTACAAAAAATATGGGTTGGATATTACCTTAATCTATGGATGTTTGCATATGAGTATCAGAAAATAACATTTAGCGAACTGCTTATAGGAATATCCATTATGATACTGTACGGAATTGCTTTTTTTCAAATATCCCTATATAGAACACAAAAAATAGATTTTTGAGAGAGGTAAAAAATGATTATAAGATTATTAAATATACAATTTGCACGACTAAAAAGGCAAAAGATATTATACTTATTTTTTGTCGTAATGGCAGTGATTATCATTTCCAATGCGCTTCAAGAAGATAATGGCTTGGGATATTATGCAGGCGGTAAATTTCCAACAATGTGTATGCAGTCCTATATTGATATTGTCGGTATACTATTCCTTAGTTTTATCAGCGCAGTGTTGATTTGTGGGGAAAAGGCAAGCGGTATGTTTCGGCAGCCTTTGTTGAATGGTGTTTCCAAAAAACAGCTTTTAATTGCAAAAACTGTTAGTATTTTTACAGTTGCGTTAATATGTTTTTTGTTTGTGGTAATCGTCAGCATTGTAACAGGTTTCTTTTTATGGGGCAGTCATATCTTCGATCATGCACAGGAATATTTGTTACAAATGTTGTTATTAGTTTTTCCGCAGATAACAATGGTTCTGTTTTTGGTGCTTTTATCCTTATATATGTCGAATATATCCAGTATGATGTGCGCTTCTCTGATAATTTTATTAGTCAATAATTTGTTTAGCCAGTTTTTTGGCAGTTACATATCGTTTATAGACTTTATGTATTATCTGTATGCTTTTTCTGGATATAACGGAATGGAATTGACAAGCAAAATGATTGTATTAGGAATTGTTGTTAATGTCATAACAGGAATTATCCTTGCTTATGTAATTAGTAGACGCACAAATAGTATGATAATGTAGAATGTAAGCTAGCGACAGTACAATAACAATAAAAGGCATTCAAACTCAATTAAAAACAAGAGATCTGCCATGTGGCGGTAAAAGAAAAAACTGTCGCACAGTGGATATATTTTGGTACTTTAATACAGCGGTTTTGAGAAATCAATTCTGCTGTTTTTTAGTTTGTATGTTTATAGGATAAAGACGGAAAGGCAAGGAGATGCGGACTAATGAAGATAAAACGAAAAATACATGGGAACAGGATGAGAATGTCCACTAAAAGTAATGACACACTGTACACATCAAGGTGCACTGTAAATCAGATTGAAACTGAATTACAGTGCATTTTAGTACCATATAAGTGTAAGGGATAAAGCATTTCATCAGTGCTTTACCTTCTGCACTTATTTTTTTATGATAAG
>QXWO01000150.1 GCA_009911035.1 Lachnospiraceae bacterium | reverse complement strand
TTTGCAGTTTTCTCTGCCATATCTTTTGCCGGCTTCCCGGTTTCCGGCTGGCTGGTTCTCCCTTCCCTGCCGCTTTCCTTGCTGTTTTTCCGGTCTCCCTGATCTTTCTCCCTTTCATCTGCCTTATGCTCCATGGCAGTGCGGATATTCGCATTGACAGTATCAAAATAATTATGGAAGATTTCACTGCCCTTCATGGAAAACATTTCACTCCCATGCTCCGTATATACCTTCATTTCCTCTTTCTTCTTAAGGAACGCCAGCGCTGTCCGGCTCCCTTCTGGGAAATAGAAGTCCTCTGCCGGGATTCGGATAAATTTACCGGTCTGCCTTGGGAGCCGCACTACCACATGATCCTCTTTCTGGTCAGTGATCAATTTGCCTGTAATGGTGATGGGGTCATATTCCCCGGACTGGTAGCGGTCTAAGATATTCAGCCTCTGGTCTAAAGGGATTGCTTCAATATCTTTCATCTTCAGATAACCTGTCTCCATCCATGGCTGTTTCTGCTCCTGCCCCATTCCGCTTACAGAATATGATTTATTTTCCATATTTCCCTGCCTGATTTCTGCTTCCTTTGTTCCCATTTCCGCCGCCCTGCCTTTCATTTCTTCATAAAATTTATCTATATCCCTGCCGGAAGTGTCCTGAAAATATTCCTCCAATCCCATGACCTGCCCGGCTTTCAGCTTTTCAACCAGGGCATTCATACGGGGAAGGGATTCCGCATGGAAAACAAGCTCCCTCATACCGTCTTTATTAAAATCCGGGAGCAGGGAGTAGAGGATTCCGTACTTTTTCGCCGTAGCTTCCACTTTTTTAAGCTGCTCCTGCGGGAACTTGAAAACGTGCATATCGCCGCCACGCTTTAAGAGATTTTTCATGGAAGTTTTCCCTTCCATTTTTTCCTTTGCAAGGATTCCCATGAAAAGCTTCGCAAGCTGCTTCAACGGTTTTATGCCTGCACCGGCAACACGAAGAAATAAGTCTGTGCCTTCAAACAATATATGGATGACCTGTACCGCATCCGTAATCTCACTGCTCATCTGGAAGCCCCCTTCTCCTGCCCTTTGGACTGCTGCAATTCTTTCTGCTGCTGGTACTGGCGGTCTCTCACTGCCGCAAGTTCCTTTTCAAGATTCTGCATTGCCGCTTCCATGGCGTTCCCTGCTTCCTTTGCCTGTGCTGCCTGCCTGCACAGCTTACTAAGTATGGTATTTCTCTGCCCCGCTTTTTCGGTACTGCTGTCAGCTAAAAGGAAACTGTTAATTTCTATGGACTGCGCCAGCTTTTCACTTTTTCCCCTAAAATCCTCTGATGCATAGATAAATTCCTGCAACTGCTGTGTCATTTTCCCTGCCCCCTTTCGTTTAATATCTTCATGGTCATGCGGAGTTCCCTGATCTTTTCTGCATCCATGGCCTTATCTGCAAGAAGAGTGAGCTGCCCTTCCGTAAGTCCGTCCTCAATGCCAAGGCGTACCTCCGCTATCTGCCCGGCATCCAGTTCCCCGGCTAACTTCTCCAGTAAACCTGCTTTCTTACGGATGAACGGGAAATTGAATGCGGCCAAAAGACCTGAATGTTTTTCCGTCCTGTTTTCCCTATATCTCATCCGCTGGCTGTTGTTTACAGCCTGACAGTCTTTCAGTACAGGACTGTCATTTATCCGCTGGCTCTCCTGTGCATCCCTGGCCTGCTTTGCCTGTAACTCCGACACAAGCGACTGCTGTAACAATAGCTGCTCATGGAGGTTTTTATTTTCAGCTTCCAGTTCCCTCAATCTCCTGACAGTTTCTTCCCGTTCCTCTAAAAGCCTCTCCGCATCCTCCCTTGCCTGCCGGAACTGCCCTTCCAGTTCCAGATAATAAGGATCAACTTCTGTATCTGCTTCCCTTCCCTTTTCCTGTGTTGAAAAAATATCTGTTTTTTCATCCATGGATTTTTTTAAATCCTCTATGAAGCTGTTCTGCCTTAAAAAACTCTCTTTCAGCTCCCTTACCGCTTCCGTAATGAATTCCATCCTTTCCCCGATCTTCTCCGGTATGGCTTCCCTCCCCTGCATGAGGGGAAGTATCTTTTCCCGTAGTTCTATGGGGAACATCCCATCCCTGTAGGCTGCCTGTAATTCCGGGAGAGGTACGCCTGACTTTAAGGCTTCCAGTAAAATGCGCCCTAATTCTTCCTGCCTGACAGCAGATAAAAATGCCGCTTCCTGTACACCGTAATCCTCTTTCATTGCGGCAAACATATTTTTCATAATTTCTGCCGGGATGGATGTGTCATCAAAAAGCTGCAGGTAGTCTGTGCCAATACCGTAATCAATGGCATCCATGATCACCTTAAGCTGCTCTCCCCGGTATTCTTTTGACCTGAAATAAGAAAGTTTTTCCTGTTTTAATTTATCATTTAAATCTTTTTCCATCTGTTTTCCTTTCCGTTATTGTTATCTTGCCTGTTCCGGCTGTTTTTGCTTTTCACCATGGGCTGGCATTTCTGTTTGGAATGATCCTGTTTTTTCTGCATCACCCCCTTTCCCGGCGGAAATAGCTTTCCGTATGCTATCTGTCTCTTTTATATTTTCCTGTGCTTTATGCGGTGCTTTTATCTCCGGTACTGCAATCTCCATTACCTGCCCCCTGCTTCTTTCTGTAAGAATACCGCCAATCAGGGTTTCTTCTTTTTTAAGCTCACGCTTTGCCCTTGCTACGGATGCAAGCTCCGTCTGATATGCCTCCTTCATTTCTGAAACCTGTTTTATCGTATATCCCTTCTGTACTAAAATTTCTGCCGCTTCCCTCCACCTTTCATAATTTGAAGCATAAAAAAGGCTTCCCTGTCTGTAATAGGAAGCACGTGTCTCATTCTCTTCAATTATCTTTAATAGCGCAAGGGCTGACTTATGTGGGTATCTCTGTTTGTATATCTGGTGTCTTGCTTCGTCCAGATCACCCATGCGGATGTCAAGATTCTTTTTTCGTTTTTCTAATTCCTCTGCGGAGTGGATGTTATGCCTGCACAGGTACAGGTATTGTGACTGCAACTTTTCAAACTTTGCAGCTTCCTCCTTGTATCTCCACATCTGGCTGTAAGGCTTCCGCTTTAGCTGTCCGGTGTGGTACATTTTTGCAAGAAATGCCTTTTGGTATGATGTTGGCGGCATATATCTTCGGTAATTTTTCCTGCACCCGATAATCCTTGGGGTACGGTTTTCCGTCCTGACAGTGTTACGCCGTATTCCCTTTTCTATCTGATTCTTAATGGATTCTTTTGTATAATGTGCTGAAATATCTGTAAGCCGGATAAAACGCTTTTCTCCCATAGGCTTCAAAAAATCTGCTCCATTATTCTGCCTTATCTTATACCCTTTCAGTTCCATTAATTTCAGGAAATTTTCATAATTATTGGCAAAAGAAATGGAATCCTCCACATCCAGGCTGATCTGGTGATTCCATTTAAAAATACCCTGCTTTGTTTTATCCCATTTCTTTGGCTCTTTTTCTGTACCTATCTCAATATCCTGGATGGAAAGACCGTACTCCTTACAGAGTTCATTGACAATTGGCTGTATCTCTCTTGCCCAATCACCTTTTTCGTAGCGGTATTTCCTTCCGGTACGCCATGACACGCTGTTGAAAAGAATGTGGCTGTGAACATGCTCTGTATTATCATGGGTTGCATACAGGCACTGGAAATCATCCCCAAAATATCTCTCTACAAACTTCTGGGTGATCTCCATAGCGGTTTCCGGTCTTACTTCCTGCTTTTTGAAGGATATGATAAAGTGGTAGCCCTGACGCTTATCCATCTTCCCATACTTCCGCTTTATGGCAAGCATCTCCTGTAGGGCGGTATCTATGTTGCAGTTATGGCTACCCACCAAAAAGCCTGCCTGCGTTTTTTCTTCGTCTGTGATGTAGGAAATGGCATTTGCAAGGTGCATAGCCATGTATCTTTTTCCTGTCTGGTGGATGCAGGATATTTTTGTGATTGCGATAAATGCCTCCTTATTCATTAATGTCACTATAAAAATGTAAACGGTAGATAGTCCGTACCTATACAAAACAGGAGCAAACCTGTATGATAGAAACAGATTTGCTCCTGTCTTT
>QXWO01000149.1 GCA_009911035.1 Lachnospiraceae bacterium | reverse complement strand
CATCATCCCGCCAGTAAACTTCTCCCAGTCTTTCTACTATGTTGGGCTGGAATGCTTCTAAAATATTTTTCTCCATAGATTTTGTTTCCTCCTTTGGTGCTGTGCGTTTCCTGCTCTATCCGTTATGTGTGGTAAAAATGGATTATAAAAAGGATTGAAGGAATATATCCCCCAATCCTCTTTATTGTCAGATAGTTATCTAATGAAAATCGGCAATTGTATTTGTAATAGTGAATAATAATACAAGGTTCAAAGTATCTCCTACGGTTTAACTACATCACCGAAAATCCTTCTGATATTATTATGGAAATGATCTATATTCCCCACAATCTTCCTTCCAAAACACATATATACAAACATACGGTAAATCCCTGCAGTTCTTCCCATGGAAATATCACGGAGCCTATCCCTCATCCTACTGCCTTTCCCAGATTTCAACATATCTTCCACTAAGAAATGGCCCTAGCCGTTTTATCCTCTTATAATTGTCCGGTAAAATTTTGCTCCAATCCAATGAGTGGGTGGCAGAGTCGAATGCTTTCTCCGGAACGGTATCCACTACAAAATGTCCGACTTCATTCTGATCTGCTGCTGTATGATAGATTTCCATCCATTCAGCTTCTGTTCCTCCATGCATAAAGTTTAATGTAATCAGGTAGTCAATCGGATTCTCTATAAGTTCTCCAAAACTTCCTACTACAAAATCAATTTCTCCACTATTAAGTTCCCGTGCCGCCTGTATTACTTCTTCCTGTAAATCCAGTCCAATTTTCCTGTCTGCTTTTATATGCTGCAATATTTCACCTAAACCACACCCGATGTCCACTACCGTTTTACAATCATGAGAATTTAGATATCGGACACATACCTGTGCATATTCTTTCCACTCATAAGGGGAAAGATGCCACGTATCAAAGTGATACTTGTTAATCATCTGCATATATCTGACTTTCTTTATACCCCCAATCAATACATTCTTTAAACCTACTTCTTTAAGTTTCCGCACAATTTTCTTCCCTGCTCCTTCTTTATCTCCTGCATATGTAACCATCATTAAACTTCTCCTGTTATCTTATGTCATTCCGTTTCATTTTCTTTGCGGCGTTTGCTCAGCAGACCTTCAATCACTCTCGCCGAATATCCTCCTGCCCGCGCAATCTTGGCTCTCTCACGCCTGTCCGTCTCTCCCTTTGCCAGGTCTGCTATAAATTCCGGACGGTACAGCCGCATGGGACAGTCAATCTTATCCCCGTGAAAATGCGTGAATAATTTAAGCATTGCATCCCGCCCAATCAGTTCAAAAAGCTCCAGATAGCTGTCATTCAAAGCTTCTGCTTCGTTCCCTTCTACATGAAAGGCCTCATAAATAATCTTGTCGTTTATATCGTTGAAATCAATCCTGACCAACTCATCACCTCCAATCCATGCAAAGTATAGCAACAGCCACTGACATAAATCCAATTGTAAAATGAGTTTTTTAATGTTTCATAAACAGACAATGTTTCATCATACATAAAATGTGTGCAGTTTATATGGCACAATATGTATACCTAAACTGCACATCATTTTTAGAAACTATGAAATTATTGCATATCTGTTATACCTGCTTTCACATATGCGACTTTCAACCGGAAATATTTTTTTAATTTACCAATTCTACAGCACATTGCTTTCGCTTTACAACAAACGTGCAACAGGCACCCCGATTGGAGTGCCTGTACATACCCTGTAAAATATTCCTTTATAATTTTATTTTTTTAGTCTCATCCAATAAGGTCAAGAACCCCCTTAAGTTCTTCCGGAAGTCTCCCACACGCTTCTGGTAATCCCGCTTCTTCCATCACAGGCTTCTCCGGAATCTTCTGTACATTTACTGTTCCTATACCAGCAAGCAACGCTCCAACCAGCTTCATTCCCTGTGACTGTATTTCTTCACGTACCATTAAGAGCATATGCTCATGAAACTGCTGACGCTCTGACATTTCGGTTTTAACATTGAGATATTCTTCCAATGCTCTCTTGACATAAGAGGTAAGTGATGCAGAACTATCTGCTTTCTCTGACAGTTTCAGGTATAATTCTTTATCTGCTTCATCTTCCATATTGAAACGGATAAATATGGATTTCTGCTTTACCGCCATCAGTTCACCTTCTCTCTAGCATCTGACTGGCAAGGAACTCATAACCTTTCGCATTGGCACACAGATCACAGTCATAAGCTGTATGGTTCCGATACTTCCCAGCATGGTCACGGGCCATCAGCGCACCACCACCTACGTAGATGATGTTGATGTAGTCAAGGCTGTAGCCACGTTCCGAAAGCTCTAATTCCAGAGAATGTATCTTTTCCCGCATCATCCCATGGATCAGTTCCGCATAGACTGATGGCAGATTGCTCCCTTCTTTTAACATGACCTTCATGATCTCATGTTCGGGAATATCCTTTCCAGTCTGTATTTTCATATCCCGCTGTATTTCTTTGATCCATTTGACCATAGCCTTTTCTATCGTGATGGATTTACTCTCGATCGGAAGTCCATTCCGAACATAGACAACATCCGTGGTTTTGCTCCCAATATCCACGATCAGGTAATCGTCCTTCATATTTCCAAGCCTTGATGCAATCGCTGAATAGCACTGCGGACATACGATCACCTTTACAATCGTCACTGTATAATCTTCTCCCTCATAGGAAAATTCCAAAGTATTTTGCTGATTATAGTAGTCAATCAGTTTTAACTTATCCCTTCCATAATTGGAAAATGGAAGCCCAACTGCCAGAGCAACCTTCGCCTTATGTAATCCAGCATTACGGAGTTCCATTGCGATACCAGTCATTGTACGTAGTCTTGCTGAATCATCCGATATCTTATCTTCTGTGATTGCTGACCTCCCCTCACCTACCTTAAAAAACTCCCCATCATAGAACAGGGAGTTCTCCTTTAGTGTTGGCTCTACAGCTCCAAGCCTGTGTACACCGTTGTCGAATATAAAGTTTGCAGTCTTCCCAAGCTGGTAGCCATCATCAAATCCTATGACATACTGGCCATTATTTAATGAGATCATAATAACCTCCTTCCTTTATGCTGGTATCATTTTAAGGAACTCGTATTCTGTCAGTACAGTTATTCCCAGCTCCTTTGCCTTTACCAGCTTGCTCCCCGGTTTATCCCCGCAGATTAGGTAGTCTGTCTTACGGGTTACAGCGTTTGCCGCTGTAGCTCCAAGGCTCTCGATCCTGATGTTGATACCATCACGGGTAAAATTCTTAAGCTTTCCTGTTGCTGCGATTGTGCATCCCGTAAATGGGTTATTGTTTGTATTATTTTTATCTCCCATAATTTGATCCTCTCTTTCTTCAAACCTTAGATTTATAAATTTTTTCTTTACGTGTTGCATTATCCCTCACAACTACCTTCTTATGATGCTTCAACAATTCATCCTTCTTCTTTAATGCTGACTCCATAGCGTGACAGGTATATCCCCAATTCACCCTATCTCCATTATCTTTAAGAGCATAGACATCTGCACCCTCCCATGTGAAATCATCCAGATTCTTATTCACGTAGGAATATTCCTCAATAATGAAATTTGCTAACAGTGATGCCATGATGTGCATGGCATTATCATCTTCATACAATGTTTTGTAAGTACCGATAGCTGCTCTGCGTTTCTCATTCTCTACCCAGTATTCGATCCAGAGATCCAGATAAATTCCTTCATTGCCCCCATAATTAAGAGAGTTTCTTAGATCAAACTCATAAGTCCTTATGGGAATTGGGTTACTTGTTGCAAGGCTGTAATCAAGGATATCCGGTATCTTACTTTTTTCTTTCAGGATGCTGTTTATCTTCTCGAATAATTCTTCTGTGGTCATTGGTTTTGTCATAGGTTACCGCCTTTCTCAGCCGCAATGCCACGCAGAAACCCCTGCTCAAACACAGCATACTTTGTATTCTCAATACAGACGCAGAGTGTATCTGCCGCATGAGCAAATTTTTCTTCCGGTACATATTCCTTAAGGATATCAACCACAGGATCAGTGTTTTTTGTCAAGCACTTTTCCCTAAAAAAAGCGTCTAAATTCCCTTTTTTCAGCAAGGGATATTCCCTACTTT
>QXWO01000148.1 GCA_009911035.1 Lachnospiraceae bacterium | reverse complement strand
TAAAGACAGGAGCAAATCTGTTTCTATCATACAGGTTTGCTCCTGTTTTGTATAGGTACGGACTATCTACCGTTTACTTGTCATAAAG
The DNA here is from genome assembly GCA_009911035.1 of Lachnospiraceae bacterium. Classification (GTDB taxonomy): domain Bacteria; phylum Bacillota; class Clostridia; order Lachnospirales; family Lachnospiraceae; genus Suilimivivens. Next base: position 4,279 of record QXWO01000148.1, on the reverse strand, counting down.
GGTATTATTGCAAATAGGAAAATATACAAGTAAGCATACCAGTAGTGAAATATAGTACTTTGCATGAAATATTTTGTACAAATCTGACAAGCTTTATTTTTGCATATTTTTGCGAAATGATGGGATTGGATTGTTGTATAGTGATAAATACAAAAAGATAATTACTGATTCTGGTAAATAAATGATTGTTTAATGGGAGGTAGAATTTTATGGAAAAAGTAACTAAAATAGTGGTAGAATATGAGCCATCTGATACTATTGAGGTACAAGGCAAGAGAGATAAAATTGAGAAGTATTTAAAAAAGGGCTATTCTGTAAAAGAAGAACGTAATGGGTATTGGGTTTTGATTAAAAAGGCAAAAGTATGGGTTACTTTAACTAATTCATACTGTACGAAAACTTTTAGTATAAAGGCGGATATACTAGATTATTATAGTAAAAAGAAAATCTCTGCAAACTTAGTTACAAAATTTCAAAATGATGTAAATGATGGAAAAATCACATTTACAATGGATAAAGAAGGAACAACGTTTAAAATGAAATAATAGATTTATTAATACAAGGAGCATAAAAAATGAAAAGACTTTTTATTATTGGAAATGGATTTGATTTGGCTCATGGAATTCATTCAAGTTATGAAGATTTTAGAAAATACTTAGTTTTTAAATTAGAAACAATTACTGGGAAAAATTTTAATAATTTTGATTTTTTTAATAGTAACATTTTAACTAATGATTATATAGAAACTCCAGAAAATGATTTATTGACAATACTTTATTTTTTGTCTGTATCAGAGTATAAAGGCTCGTTAGATATAGAATGGAAAAATGTTGAAAAATCTGTAGGCGAATTAGATTTTAGCGAGTTTGAATATCTTTATATAGATGAAAGCAAAGATGACAAAGAATATCGGGCAAATTGGATTAATCATGATTTGTTTTTGCCGTATGTTGATTTATTGACAGAAATACCCAGCTATTTTAGGGAATGGATATGTCAAATTAGTTTAAGCAATATCAGGATTAATAAAAATATTCAAAAATTTTTTAATGATAATACAATTTTTCTTTGCTTTAATTATACAAATACATTGGAAAAAGTATATAATATTGGCAGGCATAATATATGTTATATTCATGGAAATGCAAATGAAAAAACGGATATTTATTTTGGGCATGGAAATGATTTGACATATGATGATTTTATAAATTCTATAAGTAACCTTAATTATTTTTCGGTTGCAGATGAATATTGTGAGATAAATGACATCTTGCGAAAGCCAGTTAAGAATATTATAGATAATAATTTAGAGTTTTTTTCAGATTTGACTGATGTTGATCAAATATATAGTTATGGATTTTCGTATGGGGAAGTAGATCAACCTTATATTAGAAAAATATGTGAAAGTATTCCTCTAAATTGTGAATGGTACATAAATTCTTTTCCAGATAAAAAGCAAAAAGAAACTTTTAAAAGTATTATTAATAATTGTGGGTATAAAGGAATTGTCAAAGAATTTTGATGGTATAATTTATTGATAAAATCTAAGTTTTGTATGAGGGATTTTCATATAGTTAGGTACTTGAAATTTCCAAATTAAAACAAAGCATACCACGCCTTGTACATATTCAGTATATGCAGCTGCCTATTTTTGCTCTATAATCAATGGTCTATCTTTAAATTTCAGACGGAATAGCTACAGTTGATAAGTTGGTAGGGTAATGGCGTTGTGTCTGAAATTTAAAGATGTACATTAGATTATTGGCAATATAATGGGCGTATTTATATATAGGGGTATACCGTATATATGGGATTTTATTTTTCTCCCTTTTCGGAAAAGTGTTCCCACTGCTCATTTTCCAAAACTTGGTGAATATTCATACATTTCTTAATTTTTTCCGCAATTTGAGTAACTGTGTTTTGGATTTTGCCTGCTGAATATGGGGAGAAATTGGAAAAAGACTATCTGTTTGATCGAAGATCCTTAGATATTTATTTTAATTGGGTTTAGTCCTGTTTTTTACTTTGGTAATATCCAAAACATATCATAGTCCAAATCCCAGGCACAACTGCATATCCGGCATTTACTTGTCCTTGATTATCAAGTACATAACAACCACCTATAAATGTTAAAGTCAGAAAAACAATTCCTAAAATCAAAGCTATTTTTTGGATCCGCCCTATCTGTTCTATAAGAATGACTTTTACTATCATGCAAACTGCCAATAATACAAGCGTTAATAATCCATTTATCAAAATGCTAGTATGCCATGGAGCAGATTGCATAGCATATAAATACGGATATTTTCTAAAATGCCAGTATTTATATAGTCCTGAGCCAATGAACATACCAATAAACGAGCCCATGATAATATTTAGTATCTGATTTATCTTCTTTTTCACGGCTATCCTCCTCAAAAAAATCTTTTATATCATACTATATTTTACTGCATATTTCAATGTATGTAAAATAGTCAGAACGTATTTTTATTCATCATAAATATATATTTATAGGCTCGTTTTCAGTGGGTACACAATTCTGAAAAGGGAGTTATTTTTTTGATTGATACATACCCCCCCTATGGGATATATATAGACACTATAGTTATCAAAAAATCAGTTATGATAGTAGTCTTTATTTATTATTACAGTCTTTTATTATAAAAAGACGGCTGATTCTGCACACTGTAGTGTGATATACTTTGCCATTTTTTCATGAGGTATATCACGCTGTGATGTGACATACTTTATTTTGGTATGATAGAAGGTATTTTGAAAGTTCGGTTCGGAATTGAAAATTTGAGGTGACATGTGAGTAGATTAGATACGCACTTTCACAGAGTAAAGTATCAAAAAAATAATGTAAATCTATCGGTATATCGTTGCGCACACTAGGCAGACAGTACTCAAATAACACCCTTTACAACGCGGTTATAAGCCTATTACAGCCACTTTGTTCTTGTACACTTATCCACTTACATCAATGCAATTACAAGTCCGATTTGCCTCTAAAAACATGCTGATATGCCACTGGATATGAACAGACGGACATTGGGAAGAACAAAGAAAAGGCTATGAGCCATCCTATCACATTGAAACCCATAGCCTTTATTATGTATCATTGATTATCTGTTTATTATCTTGTTACCGTTCCCAAAAGTAACCGCTCCCATCTTCAAAATACAGTTGCAGGCCGTATTCAGTAGCCGAAAAGTCAATTACTGTATCCATATCCACAATACTATTATCAAGTGGTATATATCCATCGGGTATAATATTCCTTTTTTGCTTTATCATAGCTTTTCTTTGAGTCAATGTAGTTTCTGCCATCATAAGTCCTGACACTGACAATTCTGTTTTCATATTCTGACAGGCAGTCCCAATATATGACAATACTGTCAATCTGAATACTTGCATTATTTGTTTTGCTGAAATATGCAAACACTTTTTTCAGGTTTTCTTTTGTGTAGTGTTCTTTCTTATCTTCCGTATGTATCCGACGATTAAAAAATCCAGACGTTCATATTTTATAATCAACATATCTTTATACCTTCCTTTTTGCAAGGGTGCAATCTTTCACCCATCACACCCTTGATTTATATAAAAATGAATTTGTGTGTCTATGCTTCATTTAAAATATAGTCAGCTGCTTTCTCTGCCCTGCCTGAAGCTGATACAATAAACTTTACATCATTCTTTAGTACTGATAGCCAGTTTTGAATATATGCCGTGCTGTTGCGAAAGCTTTTCTTTGTTTCAATGCCTATGATATTCATAAGGTTTGCACTTCCAATTTCAGCAACTAATTCTTCTTTGCTGTACTCATTACTGCCAAAAGCAACAAGTTTACCTTTTTTGTCTTCAGCACGATTGCACCGATCTTCCTTCATCGTACTATGTACTGACTTGTGAAATGCCGTTGAATAATATTCGCTTGAATCGTTAAACTGTTCAAACAGTGGTAAACGTATCATGTCAAGAGTAGGTGAGTAGTAAGCGCGGTTCCCTACTTTATGTTCAACCGTTATATTTTCCCGTGTCCAGTAATCATTTAAAACCTGATCAGCCTTTTCTATCGGTTCTATATCGTGTAATTCTTCTTCCGGTAAAGGTTCTACACCTTCAACCTGTGAAATATGAAATACATTGAAATATTTCAATAATGGTATCTGCTTTACTTCCTTTGTGCCGTCTTCCTTTACATCCTCTACAGGCTGTATTTTCCAGAAAACAACTATCTCTGATTTCTCACCTTTGCGTACATGACCGCCTAAATCCG
>QXWO01000147.1 GCA_009911035.1 Lachnospiraceae bacterium | reverse complement strand
ATGAGTACCTCTTTTCTTGTGATTTTGATTATATCTCATTAGCCACTCCCGTTACAACTTTAGTATAGCACTTCAATACCACTTATGAGGTTTCCGATAAGGACAAAGGCAGCACATTCCTGGATTTGAATTTTTTGATCAAGGACGGGACCAGCAGCCTGAGAGGGAATCTCAGCGATGATAAGGATGTGGATTTCTATAACTTTTCCATCCCATTTATGAACTTCCAACGGAATTACTTCGGTGTCGAAGTCTACATCGATATGCCGGAGGGCTGTGATTACGACCTTACCCTGTATGACGAATACGGCAACCAGGTGGGGAAAGCAGAATGGGACGGCGAGGGGCGGAAGAAGCTGACCGTTCCCAATTGGGATATCAATACCAGTAAATACTGCCTTAAGGTAGAAAACGGAAACGGGGAGGAGGTTTCCCCGGATGATTATTACAGGATCAGTTTCCATGTTTCTGAAAATAAGGATCATGAAAAGACTGACGCTGTCAGGGAAGCATATGGGAATCTCCACAGCGCATACAGCCGGAAGGATGAAAACTGGCGGGAGTACCTTGACCAGTATAATGCAGTCCTGCGGGAGACGGAGCAGAATTATTTAAAAGAGCTGGAGCGGCTCCACCAGAAGCAGTTTGACAGCCTGCCGGAAGAAAAGAAGTATAAGGGTGGGCGCACCGTGGATGAACTGCTACAGGACATGGCAGAGGGGAAGGACTTAAACGATGCGGAACTGGAATATGTGAAGATTTTTGCCAATCTGAAAGACATGGAAAAGGCGCAGAATAAAGCGGAGTTGAAAAACAGCTTTTCAGATGATTTCGTTAAGGATTTGGAGGGGATGGGCATTTCCCGTGATGACATAGAGGGTATGCGCGTAAGGATTGGGAGCAGCGGTGATGTGTCCGTGGACGGGATAGAGGACGCAACCGTCCGGGAACAGGTGCAGAAACTGATAGATGAAAAGTATGGTGACCAGATGTACCAGTATTACATAGGGATTGCGGACAGCGTGGGAGACCTGTCCTCTAATGCATACCGGTATGCTACGGATATACAGGAAGTCCGGCGCTACCTGAAAGGGGTTACGGGGGAGGATATCTCCTTAGAAAATCTTTATCTGACGCCTGACGGGAAGATCGGAGGGCTTCCGGACAAGGCGGCTGATCTGATCAACAAGACGAAGGACAATGCCAAGATAGAACGGATGAAGGATGCGCTGGTGGATATCATAGGGAAGATCAGGATAAGCGGCGACTTGGGGATTCCCGATTTCACTTCACAGTTCCAGTTCAAGGATGGGGCGTTTTCCGTGGCGGACAGCGGTTTTGCGGTTGATATGGGCGCATTGGATGGCCGGTTTACACCACGGCCCTCTGGCAATATGTATTCTGATATGTATAGATATCAGTTCAGGAAAGTTTTATAAGTATGTGGTTCCCTATCCACGATAAGCCACAGCCGGACAAGGCAGGGCGGGCATCCCCGGCGTTCCGGCAGATCGGGGAATCGGGGAGTAGCGGTTGTCGGGAATGCAGAAATAAATTGCTCAAACTTGGAGGAATTATGAATAATACTGTTTTGGAATTTGAATGTGTCGGTATGGATAATGGAGGGAAATTCCCAATCGAATATACAGGGCGGGGGCAGGACATATCGCCGGAATTTATAATTAAGAACCTGTCACCAAATGCGAAAACCCTCGCTGTTACATTGGAAGATTTATCACACCCAATTAAGGATTTTACGCATTGGGTTATATGGAACATTCCTGCAACTGACAGAATAAAGAAAAATATTCCTGTTGGCAAGACAGTGCCAATGTTGGGGAATGCCCGCCAGGGGATAGGATATGGCTTTCACTGTTATGCGGGGCCGAAGCCACCGAAAGGGAAAAAGCATACTTACCGCCTTACAGTCTATTCCTTGGATTGTGAAATAAATATAAGCGCCAACTCTATGAAAAGAAATTTTCTGAAAAAGGCTGAAAGGCATATCATCCAAAAAGGTAGTATTGTTGGTGAGTTTGAATAAGATATAAATTCTACGGTTCCATATCCCCGATAAGGCCACAGTCTGACAAGGCAGGACAGGCATCCCCGGTTTTCCAGTAGATCGGGAAATCGGGGGGAGCAGAAGGAAAACCAATAATAAACAAATGATAAAAGGGAACCGGCAGGGACAGTCTGGTTCCCTTGTTCCATATCAGTGCGGGGAGATAGCAGCAGATGTATTTGGGGAAGGAAGGTGGTATTATCCGAAAAATGAAATGCCCGGAGAGACGGTGCAAAAAACGGGCCTGTGACATTGGGGAGACGGGTTCCGGCTGGATCATCGTGTCGCTGAAATGCCCTAACTGCGGCAGGGTAGTAGAGGTGTACTGGAAACCGAAAGGGAAAAGATAAATATACATAGCGGGAAAGAATGGCAGGAAGGTATCCTGCTATTTTTACTTTTATAGATTAAAGCGTTTCTTTTATGGTCATACTAAGGTTATCAGTGGTAATTTATGGAAATTCCCATTGTGCGGCTTGGCAGACCTGCCATGCCGGATAACTGAATATGTACCGAGCGAGTGGGACCGCATTGTGTCGAGTCACGAATGGCCGGAGTAAAGCTAGTGAATTATTTTAGATTTCTTACAAAGAGCTTTCTCAGGGCCATTTTTTGCCTTTTTTTTTCAAAGCCAGTCCCACATCTGAATGAGAGCGTTCCTAACTTTACGAAAGCGTAAAGGAAGGAACGCTTTATGTCTTTTAGGAAGATCACAGTCAAATCTGGAAACGAAGAATTCACACTGGAAGTTACGGAAGAAGAATATCAGAAATATTACCGCCCGTGGTGGCAGCAGAAAAAGCATGAGCAGCGGAACCGGGAGGCGATGGAGCAGAACGGCTATACGGAGGAATCCTATGAGGCATGGCGTGATAATGCCTCGGAGGAAGTGGGCATCCCGGATATGGAGCTGCCGGGCGTGGACGAGCTAGTGGAGAAAAAGCTGCTGCTCGGCGTGCTTGCGGATGCGATGGATTCCCTCCTGCCGGAAGAGAGGGAGCTTGCCATGAAGGTGTTCGGGGAGGAAATGCAGGTCAGCGAGTTCGCGAAAAAACATGGCCAGCCCCGGACAACCGTGTCCTCAAAGAAGATGGTGGTGCTGGGGAAACTACGCGCATTTTTCCGGGAAAGAGGGCTGGATGTCTGATATTTTCCACATTCCGACAAAAAAGGATACTGCTGTCGAACGGTTCTGAAAAAAGTTCCCGTTTTACTTCGTCACATTTCAGAAAAGTGTCATTACGAAAGGTAGGAGGGTATATTTCGGAACCTTCCAAAACGGCAGGGAAGGAGGGAATGGAGCCTATGGAAAAATCACAGGAGCTTATCGGCATCTTACAGGCGATCAGCATCGTGGCGAAAAGCCTCGCCGCCAAGCTGGTGCAGATCGAGAAGGAAGTGGAAGCCTACGAAGCCGCGAAAGCGGCGGCACAGGAAAGGAAAGCGAAGAAAGGATGGAGGCGCTGATGCGTAAGAAGGTTTTTATCTGCAGCCCCTTTCGCGGCGACATGGAAGGGAATGCAAGGAAAGCGGCGGCCTACAGCCGCATGGCGTGTGAGGAAGGGCATCTCCCCATTGCGCCGCACCTCTTATTCCCGCAGTTCTTAAATGAGGGGATAGAGGAAGAGAGGCGGCTCGGCATCTCTATGGGGATGGAGCTGCTCTCACTCTGTGACGAGGTGTGGATGTTCGGGGAAGTCACCGAAGGGATGGCGGCGGAGATTGCATCCGCCACGGCGCAGGGAAAGGAAATCATTTTCAAGGAAATGGAGGGAATGTAAATGGGAAGTGAATTAATGAAGATCGCGGAAGGGTTCTCCATCGTGGCGGAAGGTCTGCGGGGACTTGCCAAAGCGGAGGGCGGCACGAAGGAGAAAGCTGTGAAAGAGCAGCCGTCAGCTACGGAAAAAGCACAGAAGCAGGATGTGGCAAAGGCACAGCCGGAATCTGCGGCGCAGGAATCCCCCGCCACGCTGGAGGGCATCCGTGAGTTGATGGCGCAGAAGACCCAGGAGGGGAAGTCGAAGGAGATAAAGGAACTTTTGCAGAAGTACGGCGCGGCGAAGCTCTCGGCAGTGAAGCCGGAGGACTACCCGGCGCTGATGCAGGAAGCGCAGGTGCTGTGATGGGGAAACACGCATTGCTTTCCGCATCCTCCTCCAAGCGGTGGCTCTCCTGCACGCCGTCCGCACGATTGGAGGAGCAGTTCAAGGAGGAATCTGGCGGCAGCGTCTATGCCGAGGAAGGCACCGCCGCCCATGCCCTTGCTGAATATTATCCCCCTTGGGAGCCACCAGTTTCCCGCTTCAGAGCCACCCGGAAATGGTATTTTCCACCTTCAGAG
>QXWO01000146.1 GCA_009911035.1 Lachnospiraceae bacterium | reverse complement strand
GGCTGTATCCTTCCCACTGCCGGGCGGATTGGGGACTTTCACCCGTTAGAACGTGTGCCCACCGGGCACACCAAAAACAGCAGCCCTGGTTTCCAAAGCTGCTGCATCAATGCACCCAAATATGTCTGCTATACAACGGCTTTTTTCTTTTGCCGTTGTACGGCAGATTTACAATACGGATATTTTACACAATTAATAAATACTCTTTTTGTTTTTACGGCTTAATCCGTTCAAAATTAAAACTGCAAGAACCATACAAACTATCAGAATAACTAAGCTGGCTGCTTTGTTTCCGATTGTTGCTTCATAATATCCTGAAAGCTGGAACACCGCAGTAATCGGGTAAACAGTTTTCAGAGTTTCAGACATACTTGCAAACAGACCGGCAAAGGAATAGATTTCAGTAAATACCAAAGCAAGCCAATACCCTTTTTTTATACGGGCTACTAATGCCACAATCGGTGAAATAGCAAGAAATACGCCAATACCATTTACAAAATAGGTAAAAAGGAAGCCCCATACTGTCTGAATAGATAATGTTCCGAAATGCATTATAGCTTCAACCGCAAAAGTAATTACAAACAGCAGAAGATAAATCAAAATACTGAAAACCATTGCAACGATCATTTTAACAACAGTCAGTTTCGCTTCATCTACTGGCACAAGCCGCAGTGATTTCAGAGTATCTTCCTGTTCCTCCCGGCAAATCATATAGCTGCCTAACAATGCAATGACAGCCGGAAGCACAAAAAAGGTTGCCAAAGACTGTGCGGCAGTCATAAACCAGCCAGCCCCATCTATATATCGTGAACCCTTAAATACAAACTGCCCCTCTGCAAAGACGATAACAGCAATCATAACCACTGCAAAGACAGCAATCCAAACGATTTTAGAATGACGAAGTTTTCGGCGTTCAGCCCAAAGTAATTGTTTCATACTATCCACCTCACTTTCTTTTTCCTAAAGCCAATATAGCCAACACCACTGAACCCGCACACCATATTGCAATACATATAAATGCAGCCGGAATATTAAGAGTTTGTGTCAAAACCACACCGGGAATATCACGCATGACAATGGCGGTCATACTGGATAAAGGGTGTAGATACATATTAACCATAAGCAGAATAAAACCAAGAAACGTATAAACCAGAGTTAAACATACTGGAAATATATAACTTTTTCCGGCAGCCGCAACCGCTAAAAGCGGCAATATGGCGAAAGAGGTTAATATAGCAATTTCCATACATTTTTTTAGCAAGTAACAAAAACTGCCCCATTCAAATGTTATATAACCGGGAAGCGTACCAAAAATCACGGACAATCCGGCTGTGAGCAGCATAAAACAAATAGAATAAGACAGCACAACAATAAATTTGCTAAAAAAATATTTTGTCTTGCTAATCGGTACAATCCACAACTGTTTAAGCATATCATTTTGGTGTTCATCATACATAAGCATAGTGGAAAATACCCCCAATACGACAGGAAGTATAATCCAAGGCGTGTAGCTGAAAGCAGTCCATTTATAAAATTGTATTGTATCTATGCCTGTCTCTCTAATATCTCTAAAATAAAAGATTGCAAGAAATGGCATGAGAAGAGCTGCCAACAGCATTAACAGGATAAACTTTCTACGGCGCAGTTTTAGAAATTCTGTTTGTGTCAATTTAAGCAATGCCTTCTCCCCCTGTAATTTTTTTGAAATAGTCCTCCAATGTATCATTACATAATTGAGAACTGATAACTGCCACATCCTGCACCACAAGAGCCTTATTGACAGCCGCCATATCCAATGACGTATTATAAATCCGCAGGGAGTGGTCGTCCTGTACGGAATAATCTGTAACTCCGAATTGCCTTTCCAAAACAAGAGAAGTTTTCGGAATATCAGAAACTTGCAGAAGTATATATTTACTGTTTTTTCTTTTCAGTGTTTCCATGCTGTTTTCTTCCAGTAAGACACCGTGATCAATAATGCCAATATCATCAGCCAATAATGCAATCTCGGACAGGATATGACTGGAAATGAGGATTGTTTTCCCATGTTCGGTACTCAAGTCTTTAATAAAATCTCTTACTTCTGCAATGCCGATAGGGTCAAGACCATTCGTAGGTTCATCTAAAATCAACAGCTCCGGGTCATGCAAAATAGCATTTGCAATACCAAGACGCTGTTTCATTCCAAGAGAATATTTGCTGAATAGCTTTTTGTCCCGATAAGGGAGACCGACAATATCCAAAGCATTTTTTACAGCATTTGGGGCAGCAGTACCACGCAGCTTCGCAAATATTTCAAGGTTTTCCGTACCCGTCAGGTTTGGGTAGAAGCCGGGTGTTTCAATAATAGCCCCGATCCGGGGATATACCCGTTTTTCCCTTCCTTTGATATTTTGTCCGAACACATCTATTTCCCCAGAAGTAACAGGGGTTAATCCCAAAATCATTTTCATTATTGTGGTTTTGCCAGCTCCATTACGCCCTAGCAGTCCGTATATCCGCCCTTTTTCTACATGGATATTAACAGCATTGACCGCTGTCTGCTCACCATATTTTTTTGTTAACCGCTTTGTTTCAATCACATAGCTGCACATAATATTTCCTCACTTTCTTAATTATCGTGGTCTTTCTAAATCACATAGTTATACAAGTTTCCGCTTGCTGAATAGTTGGTAAAAACTCTTCAAAATGTTTTCTTCTGTAAAACAATTACAGAAACGATTGTCGAAATAATGCCTATAGCCAGTAAAGAAACAGAACAAGTCATCGGTGATGCTGTTATTACAGCATTTCCTGTCCAACTGTTTACCATTTCAATAGCGGCAGGTGAAATGTGGGGATAAATTCCCATAACACTCGCCAAGGGGTGCAGTCCCATGAGCTGGGACGGGGCAAGCACAACAGGCACAAGATAAAGTAATACAGCCCCAATCGGTAAAATGTACCCTTTTGATAGCGTTGCTAAAAATATGATTGGGAGCATGGCAACCGGGATCAGCACACCGCCAGCCAAAAACAATAGCCCCGCCTGTAGTATTGTTTCCGTATTCAAATCAGTAAAGCCGCCAGCAATTAAGCCGCCAACGATACAGATAACAAAGGTAAACAGGCATAGCCCCAATGACATAAGGATTACAACCGCTATCTTTGAAAAATAAAGCTGTGCTTTGGAAACCGGAATAATCAAAAGTCCTTTTAATGTATCGTTTTTCTGTTCATCAAAGAACAATGTGGTGGCAAACATCCCCAACACAATAGGCAGAAACAGGCTTGTAAGGTTCTTAAATGCCAAAGTGTATAAGTCACCAAAGCTATCCATGAGAGGACTGCTTCTTGATATGCTGCAGGCACGCTCAACCGCAAATACTCCCAAAATAGCAGTAAGAATAAAAATACCCCAAACTGTCTTATTCCGTTTCCATTTCAGTATCTCAGTAAAGATAATTGTCATTGCCTTTTCCTCCTTTCCAATCCCTAATTATATAGCATTAACCTTGCCAAAACCTTGCCGTAACCTTGCTTTTTTCATGTTTTCCTCCAATGAATATACAAAAAGCCCTGTGCTGTTACAGAGCTTTTGGAAATAGTATCGTAAATGTTGCACCCATTCCGGGATTGCTGTCTGCTTTAATTTTCCCATTGTGAGCATTTACAAGTTCTGTCGTAATAGATAGCCCCAAGCCATTGCCCCTGGCAGAACGTGAACTGTCACATTGATACATTCTCTCAAAAATATGCGGAATATCAGAGGAGGAAATACCTTTTCCATTATCTGAAATGATAATTTCTACCTGCTGTTCATTCTCCAATAATTTCAAAATCAATTTATTGCCGCCACTGTGCATAAGCACATTTTGAAACAGATTATTAAGAATGCGGGTATAGGAATGAGGGTCAATACGTAAAAAATATTCATCTTCAGGAATATCAAAATCATATTCAAAATGGCTGCGTTCCAAGGTTGGAACCCACTCTGCGACAATATTGCGGGTCAATTCGTTAAAATCACATAACTCAAAATGAAAAACCTGTTCTTTAGCGTCTAGTTTTACCCACTCAAATAGTGCTTCCACAAAATGTTTTAAGTGACACGCTTTTTCTACTGCAACATGGATATAGGCTTCTTTTTCTTCCCCAGCCACAAGACCATTTTCAACGGCATCCAAGTAGCCAAACAATGAAGCTAATGGTGTCTTTACATCATGGGAAAGGCTTGTCATAAGTCGCTTGTATGCCTGCTCCGATTGTTTTTGTTGGATAAGCTGTGACTGGTTCTTGACCGCAATTTCATTGATTGCATAGCAAATACGCTTTGTCATATCGCTTTTTCTCGCCAAAACCCGTCGGTTCGGGTTACCGGACTTTATATCTTCAAGTGAAGTGCTATACTAAAGTTGTAACGGGAGTGGCTAATGAGATATAATCAAAATCACAAGAAAAGAGGTACTCATTA
>QXWO01000017.1 GCA_009911035.1 Lachnospiraceae bacterium | reverse complement strand
GTGGCTCATTCATCTGAGATATGTAACTAAAAATTCCTTGAAAAATAAGGAAAAAAGACTTGACTAAATAGGGAGGAAAAAATGAAGAAGCTGGCGGTAAGTATTTTATGTGCATGTATGGTATCTTCCATGCTGATTGGATGTGGCGGTGGAAGTGGAAGCACAGCGACAAGTGAAGTGGCGGATAATGGAGTAGCAGACAACGGAGATGGAGAGACAGCGGAAGGAGGAAGCAGTAAAGATAGTTCCCATACAATTAATGTATGGGCATTTACAGATGAAGTGCCGGGAATGATTGAAAAGTACATAGAAACACATCCCGATTTTGGTTACGATATTAACACAACAATTATTGCTACCACGGATGGTGCATATCAGCCTGCTCTTGACCAGGCACTGGCTTCAGGCGGTGCGGAAGCTCCGGACATCTATTGTGCGGAAGCCGCATTTGTTTTGAAATATACACAAGGTGATGCAAGCCAGTATGCAATGCCTTATGCAGATTTGGGCATTGACGTGGACGCCGCCCTCAAAGCTGCTGATATTGCGCAATATACCATCGATATTGGAACCAATGCAGAAGGCAGTCTGGTAGGCCTGGGATATCAGGCAACAGGCGGGGCGTTTATTTACCGCCGTTCCATTGCCAAAGACGTATGGGGGACGGATGATCCGGCCGAAATTGCCGGAAAGGTTGGCCCAGGCTGGGATCAGTTTTTTGCAGCGGCAGAGGAACTGAAAGCTAAGGGCTATGGTATTGTTTCTGGTGACGGAGATATATGGCATGCGGTGGAGAACAGTTCTGATGTAGGCTGGATTGTTGACGGTAAACTTAATATTGATCCAAAGCGTGAGGAGTTCCTTGATTTATCCAAAAAATTAAAAGACAACGGGTATCACAATGATACACAGGACTGGCAGGATGCATGGTTTGCTGACATGAAGGGAGAAGGTGAAAAAGGAATCTTTGGTTTCTTTGGCCCGGCATGGCTGATTAACTATACAATGGCGCCTAACTGTGGCGGTGAGGCAGCAGGTGAAGGGACATATGGAGACTGGGCAGTATGTGAACCTCCGATTGGATTTTTCTGGGGCGGCACATGGGTACTGGCAAATAAAAACACAGAAAAAGCAGAGGCTGTTGGCGATGTTATTGAATGGATTACGCTGGACTGCACAGAGGAGGGGCTTCAGTATAAATGGGCTAATGGTACTCTGAATGGAGAAGGAGGCACAAAAGACGCAGTGGCAAGTGGTACAGTTATGGCATTGTCGGATGGCTCCGTGGAATTCCTTGGAGGTCAGAATATGTTTGAAGCTTTTGTTCCCGCAAACCAGTATGCAAAAGGCACAAATTTAACACAGTATGACGAGACAATTAATACCTACTGGAGAGATCAGGTTCGTGAGTATACGGCAGGCAACAAATCCCGTGAGCAGGCGATTGCAGATTTCAAGCAGCAGGTAGCGGATAATCTGGATGTAATTGTGGAGTAATGCAACGGACTATACAGACAACAGGGTTTAGGACAAAACAGGACGGACAGCATATCGTCCGTCCTGTTTTCATATAAAAATGTTTTGGAAGGGAGTTAATATGAAGAGTAAAAAACCGGGGTATGACAGATATGCAAAATATGGTTATTTTTTCAGCATTCCGTTTGCGGTTGCGTTTTTATTATTTTCACTGTACCCGACCGTATATACGGCAGTTATCGGATTTACCGATTTAAAAGGGTTGGGAATGACCACTATTCATTTCCTTACCGACGATTTATTTAGGAATTTTAAAACAGTATTAGCAAATCCATCATTTCAGGGGGCATTTAAGAATACAATTATAATTTGGCTTTCTAACTTTATTCCACAGATGCTGCTGGCGCTTTTACTTGCAGCATGGTTTACGGACAGAAGAAGCAAAGTAAGGGGGCAGGGCGTGTTTAAAGTATTGCTTTATATGCCCAATATCATCACGGCAGCAACAATTGCTATCCTGTTCAGTGGATTTTTCGGATACCCCATGGGGCCGGTAAACGATCTCCTTGTAAGATTTGGATTTGTAGAAAAGCCTGTGGAACTGTTGCGAAATAAGACTGTGGCGAGAAGTGTTGTTATCTTTATCCAAACATGGATGTGGTATGGTTCTACAATGATTACACTGATTTCCGGTATTTTGGGAATCAGTCCGGAAATTTTTGAATCAGCGGAGGTTGACGGGGCAAACCGGATACAGACATTCTTCCGCATAACGCTTCCGAATGTTAAGACTATTTTACTGTTTACGCTTGTTACCAGTTTGATTGGCGGTCTGAATATGTTTGATATACCGAAGCTGTTCCAGAATGGAGGACCGGATAATGCAACGCTTACCACAAGTTTATTTATCTACAACCAGGCATTTAGCGGAAGCTACATGTATAACAGGGCAGCAGCGGCGAGCATGGTAATGTTTGTAATTATCGCGGTTCTTTCTGCAATAATGTTTTTGGTTATGAGAGACAGCGATGAGGCACAGATGAGGAAACAGATTAAGCAGAAGCAGAAAGCATACAGTATGCGTCTGAAATCAGAAAAGGAGGGGAAGGCATAATGCTAAAAAATAAAGAAAATCTTGGAATGAAAATAATTATCTATGTCGTATGCGTTTTCCTGGCAATTATAAGCATTATACCATTCTGGCTTATGATTGTGAATGCAACCAGATCCACTACAGAGATTCAGCAGCATGCCATTTCACTGATTCCATCGGGATATATGATGAGCAATCTGAAGATTCTTCTGGGCAAGAGTTTTAATCCCGCAGTAGGGTTTATGAATTCCCTGATAATATCAGTTGGAGCAACTGCATTGGCGGTATATTTCTCATCGTTGACGGCTTATGCACAGGTTGCCTACAACTGGAAACTGAAGAACGCATTCTTCAGCTTTATTATGATAGTCATGATGATACCAGCGCAGGTAACTATGATAGGATTTTACCAGATGGTGTATAAGATTCATATGACCAATAACCTTGCAATGTTGATTTTTCCTGCAATTGCTTCCCCTACTATGGTATTCTTTATGAGACAGTACTTACAGCCGACATTGTCTATGGAGATAGTACAGTCGGCAAGAATCGATGGTGCGAAAGAATTTATGATCTTTAACCGGATTGTGCTTCCAATTATGAAACCGGCAATTGCAACACAGGCAATTTTCAGCTTTGTGGCAAGTTGGAATAACCTGTTTACGCCATTGGTGCTGCTGACAGATCAGAAGAGATATACCATGCCTATTATGGTAAGTCTTTTAAAGGGGGATATCTATAAAACAGAATATGGTTCCGTCTATATGGGACTGACCCTGACGGTGCTGCCGCTAATTATAGTGTACTTACTTTTGTCCAAATACATTATTGCCGGGGTGGCGCTTGGCGGTGTAAAGGGATAACAAACGCTGCCGCGCTTTGCGGGCCAGCTTATTGTAACAAACGCTGCCGCGCTTTGCGGGCCGGCTTATTGTGATAAATATAAGGCAGAGCAGAGGACAGCGCTCTGCCTTGTTTTTGGCATAGAGGAAAGCTGCTTTTAATAACTGATTTCTTCAGAGAGCAGTTTATTGCGGTATTCTGTTGGCGAACAGTTGGCGTACTTGTTAAAACACCGGCTAAAGGAAGTGAGGTTGTTAAAGCCTGTCTGAAAAGCAATATCCGTAATGGGGAGAGTCATATTTGCAGTGAGCAGGGACTGGGCAGCCTGAATACGTTTATGGCACAGGTAATTATGAAAGGTCATATGGGCGTGTTGTTTAAACAGCCTTGAAAAATGGTACTTGGAAAAGCCAATATAATCGGCTACCTGTTCCAGAGTAAGATTCTCTGTGTAATGGGCATCGATATAGTTTAGAAGATTAGCGAAGATTGTATAATATTCATGTTGCCTGCTGTCTGTGGGCGAGATGTTTTCACTGCGGAGCTGGTTATAATGGTGGCGTCCGATATTCATAAGTATATTCAAAAGTATGACATAAATAGAAGTTTCCCAGAAAACACCATGAGAAAAATATATATCCGCCATCTTCATAAGGGAATCGTATATATGTTGATATATTTCTGAATGGGAACTGGCTGCACAAAGAAAAGGGGACATAAAAATTGGATCCAGGGTTTTGAAATCCTGAAAACATCTCAGCATGTCTATGTCAATGAGGAAGATAAAACGGGAACCCAGGAGATTGCCGCGCAGTTCATGGAGCATAAAGGGAGGAATGATTAGGATATCACCCGGATTTAAGAGGTAAGTCTGGTTATTTGCAATGATTACATACTGGTTTTCTACACAGATAATAATTTCCAGGGCATTGTGATAGTGGTTTGCATAGCCTTCTGTCTGGTGGTTATACCAGATGCGTAGATGGGATTTTGGTATAAAGTCAACATATTCCTGGGAACCTTTGAGAGAACGTTTGATAAAATTGGAAACGGGCTGTTCATAATGAGGGGTAAATTTCATTGGTGAGTCCATATCATTTCCTCCGGTTCAGCACCCGTCCTCCCGTACCGTCAGGCAGACAAATTCCTGCCTGACACCAGAACCGTAAATTCCATGCACAGTATAGGTAGCTGATTTTATTTTATTTATGCTCTAATATTATATCTTATACAGCGGAATATGGCAAGGCGGCAAGCGATATGCTACAATCAGAAAAAGCAGTATGCAAAGGCGCAGGGCATAGAAATATATTTATCTGAAAATGAATGGTAATCCATAGAAAAATCTGAAACAGAGAAAGGAAAAGTATTGTATGAAAAGGGAAGAGGCAAGGCACAGGGCAGAAGAGCTTGTGGGTAAGATGACACTGGAGGAGCGTGCAGGCCAATTGAAATATGATGCGCCCGCCATCAGCAGGTTGGGAATTCCTGCTTATAATTGGTGGAACGAAAGTCTGCACGGGGTGGCGCGGGCTGGGACAGCGACGGTTTTCCCACAGGCAATTGGCATGGCAGCATCTTTTGATGATGAACTTATCGGTATGGTAGCAGACTGTGTGGCAACAGAAGGAAGGGCAAAATATAATGAATTTTCTGCCCACAATGACAGAGATATCTACAAAGGACTGACATTCTGGTCGCCCAATGTAAATATATTCCGGGATCCGAGATGGGGGCGCGGTCATGAAACATATGGAGAAGACCCCTATCTTACCTCAAGGCTTGGCGTGGCATATGTAAAAGGGCTTCAGGGCGGGGGAGAAGTAATGAAAGCGGCGGCATGCGCTAAGCACTATGCAGTTCATTCCGGGCCGGAAGCAATACGGCATGAGTTTGATGCACGGGTTACGGAGAAGGATATGGAGGAAACATATCTGCCTGCTTTTGAGGCTCTTGTAAAGGAGGCCCATGTGGAGGCAGTCATGGGGGCCTATAATAGGACAAATGGTGAGCCATGTTGCGGCAGTGATACGATGATCCGTAAAATTCTGCGTGGAAAATGGGGATTTGAAGGACATTTTGTGTCTGACTGCTGGGCAATCAAGGATTTTCACGAAAATCATATGGTGACTGCTACGCCGGCGGAATCAGCGGCAATGGCGCTAAATGCCGGATGCGATTTGAACTGCGGCGTTACCTATCTGCATATTCTGGCAGCATATGAACAGGGACTGGTGACAGAGGAAGCCATTACAGAGGCGGCGGTACGTCTGTACACTACACGCTATATGCTGGGACTTTTTGAACCAAATGAATATGATGGGATTACATACGAGGCAGTAGAGTGCAGGAAGCATTTGGAAGTGGCTGATAAAATAACAAAGGAAAGCATAGTCATGCTCAAAAATGACGGGATACTTCCTCTTGACGTAAACAAAATCAAAACAATTGGTATAATAGGACCTAATGCTGACAGCAGAAGGGCATTGACTGGGAACTATCATGGAACATCTTCCGAGTATGTGACGGTATCAGAAGGAATACAGCAGTATGTGAAAGGCAGCGCAAGAGTGCTGTTTTCCGAAGGCTGTGCATTATTTGAAGATAAGACGGAATCACTGGCTTCGAAGGGGGACCGGCTGTCGGAAGCGAGAATAGTGGCAGAACACAGCGATGTCGTGATACTTTGCCTGGGGCTGGATGAAACACTGGAGGGGGAAGAGGGTGATACCGGAAACAGTTATGCTTCCGGTGATAAAACAGATCTTCTTCTGCCCCGGCCGCAAAGAGAACTGATGGAAGTCGTGGCCGAAACCGGACGGCCGGTCGTGCTCTGCCTGATGGCAGGAAGCGCCATTGATTTAAGGTATCCCACGGAGAACTTTGGGGCAATATTACAGCTTTGGTATCCGGGAGCAAGGGGTGGCAGGAGCGTTGCAGATATCTTATTCGGGGAGATTTCTCCTTCTGGTAAGCTTCCGGTTACTTTTTATAACAATCTGGAACAATTGCCAGAATTTACGGATTATCATATGCAAGGCAGGACTTACCGGTATATGGAAGGCGTGGCGCAGTATCCCTTTGGGTTTGGCCTGACTTATGGCGCTGTGGTTGTTATGGATGCCAGGGTATCGGCAGTGTCAGAGGAAAAAGACTCTTTTGGTTTTTCTGATGTTCAGATAAAGGTAGCGGTGACTAACGAAGGGACATGGGACACGGATGATGTGGTGCAGATTTATATTAAGAATACTGTTTCGGAGTATTCGGTAAAAAATCCGGCATTGTGTGCTTTTAAACGGGTTCATGTGAAAGCGGGACAGAGCGTGGAGATACTGCTTACCATTGCGGGAAGAGAGTTCACAGTTGTCAATGACCGTGGAGAAAGAATGTCAGATGGAACAGAATTTGAATTATATGTGGGTACAGCGCAGCCTGATGCAAGAAGTATAGAGCTGACTGGAAAGCCACCGGTAAAGATAAAGCTGAAAAACTTTTCTAATGTATGCGGATAGGGACTTGACAAAAAGCATATTTATGGTGTAATTATTATATTAATATATTCGGTATATTGAAAGGCGATGACGAAGACAGTAGCTGTTTTTCAAACATCACAGCGAGCCGGGAAGGGTGAGAGCCGGTATCAGTAGTAAAACAGACGAATATCACTTCCAAGCTGCGGACTGAAAATCAGAGTAAGTTTTGCCGGAGTCCTCCGTTATGGGAAAACATATTAAACCGTAAATTTAATCGGTGCGTATGGGTAAACAGGTGGTTAACGCGGCAGTTACAGCCCCGTCCTTTTTACGGACGGGGCTTTTTGTAATAAGTCGGCTCGCGAAGTGTGGCAGCGTTTGGCGCATAGAAAAGACTTGCCGCCATGAACTGGAAAATTTTATTGGAAAGGATGGAAATTATGTATCAGAAAGTATCTACAGATTTAAATTTTGTGGAACGGGAGAAGAATATCGAGAAATTCTGGCGCGAAAATGATATCTTTAAAAAGAGCATGGAGAGCAGAAAAGACGGCCCCACATATACCTTTTATGACGGGCCGCCCACGGCCAACGGCAAGCCCCATATCGGCCATGTGCTGACCCGCGTCATCAAGGATATGATTCCCCGATACCGCACTATGAAGGGGTGTATGGTTCCCAGGAAGGCGGGATGGGATACTCACGGGCTTCCGGTGGAGCTGGAAGTGGAAAAGCTTCTTGGGTTAGACGGTAAGGAACAGATCGAGGAATACGGACTGGACCCGTTTATCGGAAAATGTAAGGAAAGTGTGTGGAAATACAAAGGCATGTGGGAGGACTTTTCCGCTACTGTGGGGTTCTGGGCGGATATGGACGACCCTTACGTGACTTATCATGACGATTTCATCGAATCGGAGTGGTGGGCCCTTAAACAGATTTGGGATAAAGGACTTTTATACAAAGGATTTAAGATTGTGCCTTACTGCCCCAGGTGCGGAACCCCCTTATCTTCCCATGAGGTTGCCCAGGGGTATAAGGCTGTTAAGGAGCGGTCGGCGGTAGTACGTTTTAAAGTCGTGGGGGAAGATGCTTATTTCCTGGCATGGACCACAACGCCCTGGACCCTTCCTTCCAACGTAGCTTTGTGCGTTAACCCGGAGGAAACCTATGTGAAGGTAAAGGCAGCGGACGGTTACGTTTATTATATGGCAAAGGCCCTGACCGATGATGTGCTTGGAAAGCTGTCAACCGCAGAGGGAGTGCCTGCCTATGAAATCCTGGAAACCTACAAGGGAACAGATTTGGAATACAAAGCCTATGAGCCGCTGTTCGCCTGTACAGGGGAGTCGGCAGCAAAGCAGCACAAGAAAGGGCATTTTGTGACCTGCGACGATTATGTTACCATGACAGACGGTACCGGAATCGTCCACATTGCCCCTGCTTTTGGTGAGGATGACGCCCAGGTGGGACGCAAGTACGACCTGCCTTTTGTACAGTTTGTAGACGGCAAGGGTAATATGACCCAGGAAACCCCTTATGCAGGGAAATTTGTAAAGGATGCGGATCCTGATATTTTAGTTGACCTTGATAAGGAAGGAAAGCTTTTTGACGCTCCGAAGTTTGAGCATGACTATCCTTTCTGCTGGCGGTGCGACACGCCTTTGATTTATTATGCAAGAGAATCATGGTTTATCAAGATGACTGCAGTGCGCGATGATCTGGTTCGCAATAACCGGACGGTAAACTGGATTCCCGAATCTATCGGTGAGGGACGCTTCGGGAACTGGCTTGAAAATATACAGGATTGGGGAATCTCCCGTAACCGCTACTGGGGAACGCCTTTAAATATCTGGGAATGTGAGGACTGCGGCTATCAGCAGGCAGTCGGTTCAAGGGAAGAGCTGGAGAAGCTAAGCGGCAACCCGGCAGCAAAGACGGTGGAGCTGCACAGACCTTATATTGATGAGATTACCTGTACCTGCCCTAAATGCGGTAAGACCATGAAGAGGGTGCCGGAAGTGATTGACTGCTGGTTTGATTCCGGCGCAATGCCCTTCGCACAGCATCACTATCCGTTTGAAAATAAGGAACTCTTTGAATCCCAGTTCCCTGCGCAGTTTATTTCGGAGGCAGTGGATCAGACAAGAGGCTGGTTCTATTCCCTGATGGCGGAATCCACCCTTTTGTTCAACCGGGCGCCTTTTGAAAATGTCATTGTCCTGGGGCATGTACAGGATGAAAACGGACAGAAGATGAGCAAGTCCAAAGGAAATGCGGTGGACCCTTTCGAGGCGCTGGCTACCTATGGGGCAGATGCGATACGCTGGTATTTCTACATTAATTCCGCGCCCTGGCTGCCTAACAGATTCCATGGGAAAGCGGTTATGGAGGGACAGAGGAAGTTTCTTGGGACTTTGTGGAATACCTACGCTTTCTTTATCCTTTATGCAAACATCGATGATTTTGATGCAACGAAATATACGTTGGAATATGAAAAACTTCCCGTTATGGATAAATGGCTCCTGTCCAAATTAAATACGGCGGTCAAAGAGGTGGACCAGCATTTAGACAACTATAGAATCCCGGAAGCGGCAAGGGTCTTAGACAACTTTGTGGATGAGATGAGTAACTGGTATGTGCGCCGCTGCCGTGAGCGGTTCTGGGCAAAAGGCATGGAGCAGGATAAGATCAACGCTTATATGACTCTTTACACTGCGCTGGTACAGATTTGTAAGTGTGCAGCCCCTCTGATTCCTTTTATGACAGAAGAAATCTATTTAAACCTTGTAAAGAGCAATGACAAAGAAGCCCCGGAGAGTATTCATTTGTGCGATTATCCTGTGGCTGATGAGTCCATGATCGATAAGAAGCTGGAAGAAAATATGGAACAAGTCCTTGCCATTGTGGTAATGGGGCGGGCAGCCCGCAATGCGGCCAATATCAAGAACCGTCAGCCTATCGGAACCATGTATGTGAAGGCGGCTCATGTCCTTGAGGATTATTTTAAGGATATTGTGGAAGATGAGCTGAACGTAAAGGATGTTGTATTCAGGGAAGATGTCAGCGATCTGACCAGCTACAGCTTTAAACCCCAGCTCCGCACGGTAGGCCCTAAATATGGGAAGCAGCTTGGAGGCATACGTAAATATCTGTCAGAGGCAGACGGAACAAAGGCCATGAACGAACTGAAAGCGGAGGGTGCAATTAAGTTTGAGGTGGACGGAGTGGAAATTTCCCTTACAGAAGAGGATTTACTGATTGATGTGGCACAGAAGGCAGGACTTGTGACAGAAGGAGATAATTATGTGACAGTTGTTCTGGATACAAACCTTTCCCTGGAACTGGTGGAAGAGGGATTTGTGTATGAGGTGATCAGCAAAATACAGACCATGCGTAAAGACGTGAATTTTGAAGTGATGGATCACATTAAGGTGGCTGTCAATGGAAATGCAAAGATTGCGGAAATCGTAGAGGCTAACAAAGAAGCAATTTCCGAGAAAGTGCTTGCTGGCGAGATTGTTACCGATACGGAACTTGCCACGATGAAAGAGTGGAACGTAAACGGTGAAAAAGTCACCATTGGCGTAGAAAAAATCAGTGTATAACAAACGCTGCCACGCTCCGCGAGACAGCTTATTGTAATAAATTCAGGCTCCCTGTAATGCGCAGGGAGCCATATTATACTGCTATGAACTTTGTCAGGCCTGCTTGGAATTGCGGCTGACGGCCAGAAGCTTCTGGCGCATTTCCTCTTCGATCCTTCCAAGTTCCTGTTCTGCATTTCTTCTCTTGGCCCGTCCGTCTTCCTGGATTTTCATGACTTCGTCGAGGGTACTGATCAACGTCTTGTTGGTGGCGATCAGGGTTTCAATGTCCACGATGCCCCGTTCGCTTTCGCGGGCGGTTTCAATGGTGGCAGTCTTAAGGGCTTCTGCGTTTTTCTTAAGCAGCGCGTTGGTCATGTCGGTGACTTCCCGCTGGGCTTTTGCCGCCTCGCTGGAATGGTTTAAGCCTATGGCGATGACCATCTGGCTTTTCCACAAAGGAATCGTGTTTACCAGGGTGGACTGTATTTTCTCGGACATGGCGGTATCGTTGCTTTGAATCAGCCGTATCTGGGGAGCCATCTGCATGGAAATGGTCCGGGTCAGCTCTAAATCATAAATCTTTTTTTCAAAGCGTTCGCACATGGAGGCATAATCGTTGGCCGCCTGTGTGTCTTCGGGAAGTCCGCTTCTCTCCGCCTTTTTGAGAAGGGATGCAAGTTCCTGGGTTCTGGCCTGTTCCAGTTTCTGCTTGCCGGCAAGGATGTACATGGACAATTCCTTGAAATAGTTTAAATTTAATTCGTACATCTTGTCCAGCATGGCGGCGTCTTTGAGCAGCGTTACCTGATGGTTTTCCATGACTTTGCAGATTCTGTTGATGTTTGCTTCCGCTTTGTCATATTTTACTTTCATATTTTCCAGTTTATTGCCGCTCTTTTTAAAGAATCCAAGGATACCCTTTTCCTCTTCCTCATCAAAATCTTTCAGTTCTGCAACCACGCCTGCCAGCATCTGTCCGATTTCGCCCATATCCTTGGTCCGCACATTGTTCAGTGCGTTTTCAGAAAAGTCGGCAATTTTCTTCTGGCTGCCGGCCCCGTACTGCATCACCATCTGGGTATTGGTAATGTCTATCTGGGAGGCGAAGCTGTCCACCATCTTCTGCTCCTCCGGTGTCAGGACCACTTCAGGAACTTTGGGTTCCTCCTCCTGCAGGGCCTGCGGACTTTCCTCTGGCCCGTCAGCTCCGGCAAAGGGGGCAAGGGTCAAAGTAGGGGCTTCTTTTAACATTTCATCTAAATTAGTGCTCATTGGTTTTCCTCCATATTATGTTCCTGCCGGAAAGCAGAAATTATTTTGTTACAATAAGCTGGCTAGTGAAGCGTGTCAGCGTTTGTTATTTCCATATCATTGGTCAGACCTTCACGGGCAAGCATGGTTTTAAGCACCTGTGCGTCTGTGGTGGCGTCAAATACGGCATCCTGAAACAGGTTGTTTAGTAATTCCGTAAAAGCCTGGTTGATGGTGTCCAGAGTATTTTCTATTTCGGATTTGGCCGATGCAATTTCCTCCCCGGGGGTGCTCACCCGGTCAAATTCCTCATAAGCTTCCACCAGTTTCAGGGTGGTGGGAAGATAATAGTCCATCAGCTTGTGCATGCGGTGCATTTGTTCAGGATGTTCCCGGACGCTGTCAAAAATATCTTTCAGCAGTCCCTCAAGCCGGGACAGCTTGCCGGAAATCACTTCACCGGGAATCTTATCGTTTAACTCTTTAAGCTTACCAATGCAGTCCACTCCCTCTGCAATCATGGTATCCAGCTCCGATTCGGGCCTTGGGGACATTTCATCTTTTGGTTCAGGCTTTGCCGGCCGGGATTCGGCATGGGTCAGCGCCTGGCTCTCTCTTTCCCGCATAAGGCGGTTGTTTTCTGCCTCCACATACTGCTGGTACGTTTTGTCATCAAGCATAAAGCAGGTCTTTTTTTCATCCAGATGACCTTCCGGGAATATACCCAGTTTCAGCATTTTCTGGAGATCTTTGACTACATAGCGGACTTTCTTTCCCATGCTTTTAGCGATGCTATCTATTTCTCCGTACATGTTCCGGCCGCAAAGCTGGATATACCGCCGGGCACGTTTTAAACGCATCCGCTGTCTGATGCCGACATGGATCATGCCAAAGAAAATAAATAAAAAGATAAAATTAATGATCCAGCTTCCGGGGCTGGTGCCGATATCCGCTAACAGGAAAATGAGATGGAAAAAGGTCAAAAGCCCGGTGACGCCAAGGCCGATGCCCCCAAATACCTGATACAGGATACTTGACACATTGCCGACTTTTTTATACTTGACAGGAGGCGTATTTTCACGGGCCATCAGTTCCTGTCTGCGCCGTATCTGTTCCTGCTGCTGGCGTATTTGTTCTTCCTGCTGTCTTAGGAGGTTTTTGCGCTGGTTTATCTCACTTTCCCGTCTGCGCATCTGTTCCTGGGTCTGGCGGAGCTGCTCCCGCTTCTGGCGGAGCCGTTCCTGCCGCTGCTTTATCTGGTTTTCCTGTTCATCGCTAGTTTCTCCGCTGCCTGGAATGATGTGCTTTCCAACTTCATTTAAAGTATTGGTTACAGTCTGGGAAACCAGATCGTTCAAGTCCTTAAAGTCTCCGCTGCGCAGAGCTTCAGACAAGGCGTCCCTGATCTGCTCCCCGGTGCTGTTCCAACTCTGATTGTCACTCATAGAATCAATCCTCTTTATATCTGAACTGTATAAATTTTTTTATAAAATTATTATCACACAAAAGTCCTGCCTATGCAATAAAAGTCTCTCGGTAAATCTTGTGATTTTTATGTGTGTGTAGTATAATATAGCGGAAATGTGTTCATACAAAACGGATGGAGTGGAGGAAAAAAGAATGGCTAAGAAATCAACCGTGCCGGTATCGCTTACTTTTGATAAAGAATTATTTAAAAGAAGCGTGCTTTACAATGTGAAAACGCTATATAGAAAGACGCTGGAAGAAGCCAGCCAGAAGCAGATTTTCCAGGCGGTTGCCTATGCAATTAAGGATGTTGTGGTTGACAACTGGTTAAATACCCAGAAAGAGTATGAGAAACAGGATCCCAAGACAGTATATTATATGTCCATGGAATTTTTGATGGGACGTGCCCTGGGGAATAATATCATTAATTTGCAGGCATATGAACCTGTAAAGGAAGCGATGGATGAATTAGGGCTGGATTTAAATATTGTGGAAGACCAGGAACCGGATCCGGCACTTGGAAACGGCGGTCTGGGACGGCTTGCGGCCTGCTTTCTGGACTCCCTGGCTACTTTGGGTTATCCCGCATATGGCTGCGGCATCAGATACCGTTATGGTATGTTCAAGCAGGAGATCAGGGACGGCTATCAGGTAGAAGTGCCGGATAACTGGCTGGTGGATGGAAATCCCTTTGAACTTAGAAGGCCGGAATATGCCAAGGAAATCAAATTTGGCGGATATGTCAATGTACATATAGATAAGAATGGAAGAAGCAACTTTGTACAAGAAGGATATCAGAGCGTACGGGCCATTCCCTATGACCTTCCCATTGTGGGATATGGCAACGGTATTGTAAACACCTTACGAATCTGGGATGCAGAGGCAGTGGAATGCTTCCAGCTTGATTCCTTTGACAAAGGAAATTACCAGAAAGCGGTTGAGCAGGAAAATATGGCCCGCAATATTGTGGAGGTCCTTTACCCCAACGACAATCATTATGCGGGAAAAGAACTACGTCTGAAACAGCAGTATTTCTTTATTTCTGCATCTGTACAGGAGGCAGTTGCCAAGTATTTAAGGAATCACGATGACATAAGGAAATTCTACGAAAAGGTTACATTCCAGCTTAACGACACCCATCCTACCGTAGCGGTTGCGGAACTGATGAGAATCCTTATGGATGAGCATTACCTTACATGGGACGAGGCATGGCAGGTAACAACGAAGACATGCGCATATACAAATCATACGATTATGGCGGAAGCGCTGGAGAAATGGCCCATTGAACTGTTCTCAAGACTGCTTCCAAGAATTTACCAGATCATTGAGGAAATTAACCGCAGATTTATCCTGCGCATACAGGAATTATATCCGGGCAATCAGGAAAAAATCCGTAAGATGGCAATTATCTATGATGGTCAGGTGAAGATGGCCCATCTTGCAATCGCGGCGGGATATTCTGTCAACGGCGTTGCAAGGCTTCATACCGAGATCTTAAAGAAACAGGAATTGAAAGATTTCTATGAGATGATGCCTGAGAAATTCAATAATAAGACCAACGGTATTACCCAGAGGCGTTTCCTCCTCCACGGAAATCCTTTGTTAGCCGACTGGGTAACAGCACACGTGGGAAGTGAATGGATCACGGACCTTCCTCAGATCGGCAGGCTGAAAATCTATGCGGATGACGAAAAGGCCCAGCAGGAATTTATGAATATCAAGTACCAGAATAAGGTGCGCCTTGCACAGTATATCCGGGAATATAACGGTATTGAAGTAGATCCCCGCTCTATCTTTGACGTACAGGTCAAGAGACTTCATGAATATAAGCGTCAGCTTCTTAACATCCTTCATGTTATGTATTTATACAACCAGTTAAAGGATAATCCGGATATGAATTTCTATCCAAGGACATTTATTTTCGGAGCGAAAGCGGCGGCAGGTTATTACAATGCCAAAATGACCATCAAGCTGATTACCTCTGTGGCGGATGTGGTTAACAATGATCCGGCTATTAACGGAAAAATCAAGGTAGTATTCATTGAAAATTACAGAGTGTCCAATGCAGAACTTATCTTTGCGGCAGCAGATGTTTCCGAGCAGATTTCCACTGCAAGCAAGGAAGCTTCCGGTACAGGAAATATGAAGTTTATGCTCAACGGTGCGCTGACGATCGGTACCATGGATGGAGCTAATGTGGAAATCGTGGAAGAAGTGGGAGAAGAAAATGCCTTTATTTTCGGTCTGTCTTCCGATGAGGTAATCAATTTTGAAAACCATGGTGGATATAATCCCAATGAGATTTTCAACAATGACCCGGATGTAAGAAAGGTTCTGATGCAGTTGATCAATGGAACCTTTGCGCCCAACGATCCGGACAGATTCAGAACCCTTTACAACTCACTGCTTAATACATTAAGTACAGCAAAAGCAGATACCTATTTCATTCTGAAGGACTTCAAAGCTTATGCGGAAGCGCAGAAGAAAGTAGAAGCGGCATACCGCAATGAAAAGGGATGGGCAAGAAGCGCAATCTTAAATGTGGCAAGCTGCGGCAAGTTTACTTCAGACAGAACAATTCAGGAATATGTGGATGAAATCTGGCATCTGGATAAGGTGCAGCTTCCTAAGAAAAAAGCAGAAAGTGCTACAGCAGGAGAGACATTAAAGAAATAGAAACAAACGCTGCCTCGTTTTGTGAGCCAGCTTATTGTAATGAGACAATGATGTGCGGCAGAGGAATCTGCCGCATAATTCTTGTAAAAAGAGATGAATTCTGTGCATATTGCCAAGGCAGTTGCAGAAGACTTGGGTAGTGCGGGAAGGAACATGGAAAAATATGGAGAATCAGTTTTCAAGGACGGAATTGTTGATAGGAAAGAAGGCCGTGGAACGGCTTAAAAATGCCCGGGTGGCAGTGTTCGGAATCGGCGGTGTGGGAGGGCATGTGCTGGAAGCGCTGGTGAGAAGCGGTGTTGGAACGGTGGACATTATAGACAATGACAGAGTTTGCATGTCAAATTTAAACCGTCAGATCATTGCAACCTATAAGACACTTGGAATGTACAAGGTGGATGCGGCGCAGCAGCGTATGAAGGAAATCAATCCTGAAGCCGTTATCCATAAATATAATACGTTCTTTTTACCGGAGACGGCAGAACAGTTTGACTTTACACAGTACGATTATGTAGCGGACGCCATTGACACTGTGGCGGGGAAAATAGAACTTGTGCTCCGGGCAAAGGAGGCGGGGATTCCCGTCATCAGTTCCATGGGAGCAGGAAATAAGATGGATCCTACGGCCTTTGAGGTGGCTGATATTTATGAAACAAGTGTCTGTCCCCTTGCCCGGGTGATGCGCAGGGAATTGAAAAAAAGAGGGGTTGAAGGGTTAAAGGTCGTTTACTCGAAAGAACAGGCGGCTGCCCCGGCAGGCTGGCAGGAGATAGATGGCCTGGATGGAGAGGAGAGGCACAGGGGAGAAGATGGAGGCGGATGCATAAAAGCCGGAGAAGGAGGAACGGGGCGTCGCCAGATACCGGGGAGTAATGCCTTTGTACCGGCAGTGGCGGGACTGATTATTGCTGGGGAAATTATTAAGGATTTGACAGGAAGTAGCGTAAAGGTGCCGGAATGAATATATATCAGGGACAAAAGAAGAAAAATTTACCTCTAAAGACAGTGTATTATTTATCCTTTGTATTTTTTATTTTTATTCCTATACTGATTGTTCTCATCATTTCTCTTTTTATATTAAATAAACAGTTTAAGAGTCAGGCGATTGAAAATATCAGGCAGGCTCAGGAAACCGTCATAGCAGAACTGCAGTCTGATATTGACGTCATGTCCATGCGCCTTTCCCACTTAATTAATACCAATAACAATGAAATACTGGATTATGCCGCGGAAATAGATACCCTAGACTGGAACCGGCGTTATGAATATGAGCAGAAACTCCAGCAGGCGGGAAATTTGGCTCTGGAGCCGGTAAAAGATATTATTTCCGTGGGTTTTTATATGAAGGACGGGAAGCAGACCTGTATTAAGAATGAAATAAACCGTACAGGTGATGAAATCAGGCAGATGGAATGGTATCAGAGGGCGCTTCATAAAAATAATACAGTCTGTCTGGGATCGTATGATACGGAAGCTTTAAATGATTTATATGTGGGAGGAAAAAAGGATTTATTAATCCTTGTGTTTGCACTAGCGCCTGATGTGACAACAGACCGTTCACAAAAAATAGAAATGGTTGTTTTTTACCAGTCTACTGATGCGGCGGAAAGGATACGTGAATATAATCACAACTATCTTGCAGGAAAAAATAAGCTTGGCATTACACAGATCAGGGACAATGGGGGAAATTTGGTGTTTTCTACTATGGAGGATGGAGAGAGCGGACTATCCGGCTCTGAGTATACCTGTGTGAAAACGCCTTTGGAACTAAGTGATACAGTCTGGTATATGGAAAGCTATATTAAGACAAGAGATTTGACCATAGAGTTCTGGAACAGTGCGGTACTGGTGTTGATGGCAGCTGTTGCGGTTCTTTTGTTTGCAGGTTATTATTCCCGGTATTTTTTAAGGAGTATTGTAACGCCTGTTGAGGAGATAAGCAGGGGACTAAGGCAGGTGGAGGAAGGCAATCTGGATGTTCATATTATGGCTGGCGGACAGTCGGAAGTACGCAATATGGTTCATCAGTTTAATGCCATGGTGCGCAGACTTAAAGTATTAATTGGAGAGTACGAAGAACGGATGCGCAGTATAGAACTGAAACCGGGAGATTATTTAGCAGCTTTGATAAAAAAGGAGATGTCGCCGGTGGAAGTGAAACGGAGATCAAAGGAATTTTTTATGGAGCAGTATGTGCTGCTGGGAATCAGTATTGCTTACGAAGGACAGGTGGAAAACGAAATGGATGCGGCCGTGAATCTGATAAACAGTTTTGAGCGGAATCCCAGATATGCCTCCAGATGCATTGGGTATATCGAAAATCCGGGTTTTATCATAGCACTGTACAGAGTGATGGAGCAGGAATACAGCGGCAGAATCGAGAGGATGCTGCATGAAATGCAGAAGGTGGTGGGGAAGGAGTTTGGTGCCAGAATCTGTGCATGTATTGGAAAGGTGTCTTTTGGGACGGAAGATTTCTTTAAGGGCGTGGAAGATATAAGAGAAAAAAGCTGTCTGCGTTATCTTTACGGAGAAAATGCCATAATTGATTTAAATCGGGAAGAAGAGAAAAATGAACGTATCCTAAACCTTGCAAAGAAGTATGAAAAGATGGCATATGCCTTGTATATTGCGGATGAAAAGAATATGGCTGAGGAAAAGGAAAAGCTGTTTGCAGAGCTGGCAAATCTGGAAATAAAGGAGAGCAGGCAGGAGATTTATTCAGTCATACTGGCGATTGGAATCCGGTTCAGCAGTGAAAATTCAAATTTTTCAGATATATTTGGGCAGCAGTATGATTATGCGGACAAAATTGACCGGATTGGAGATGGAAGAAGTCTTAAATTATGGATAACTAATTTTCTGGCATGGATTATGGATTACTCCGCATCTAAACTGCATGTGGCGGAGACGGATATTATTATTAAGGCTAAACGATATATGTCAGATCATTATGAAGATCCGGGGCTTTCTTTATCAGAAGTGGCAGAGCATGTAGAGCTGAATGAAAAGTATTTTACCAACCGGTTCACGAAAGAAGCAGGAGAGACGTTTTCAGCTTATTTAACAGCTTTAAGGATGCAGAAAGCAAAGGAACTGTTAAAGACAACGACCTTTAAAGTTTATGAGATATCAGAGATGACAGGGTATCATAGTGTGGAACATTTCAACAGGGTATTTAAGAAATTAAATGGAGTTACACCGGCAAAGTATCGGAAAACCATGTGAAAAACATGGTTTTTCTTACTTTATATCAAAAAAAGTTACAATACATCAAAAAGTAAGATTCAGCAAATCTGAAAAAATATCAAGAAAAATGAAAATTTGAAATGGCATGGAAATTTTCAAGTTGCTATTCTGTAAACACAGTTTGGCCAGCTGAAAAAGTAATTAAAAAACGGGAGGTATCCAGAAAATGAAAAGAAGATTACTTGCATCCATATTAACATGTGCATTAACGGCATCCATATTTATGGGATGCGGAAGTTCCAATAAAGGAACGGAAGCAAACAGCGAGACAACGGCGGCGGAACAGAGCACGCAGGAGAGTGAAGAAAGTACGGAGAAAGAAGAAGCGCCTGTACAGGCAGCGTCTAATGAGGATTTAAGTGGAACGCTGACATTTGCAATCTGGGATAATAACTTAAATGATTTCATTGAAGAAAATGACATGGTAGGAAAATTCCAGGAGCAGTATCCTAATGTAGAGATTGAAGTGGAAAAAATCAAAGACGACTCAGAATACTGGAATGCGATGAAAATGCGTGCATCTGCGAATCAGCTCCCTGATATTATGTTTAATAAGCCCTTTACTCTGTCAAGGTTTAAAGATTATCTGATTGATTTATCAGGAACAACAGCATGTGCAAACAATGAACTGGCATCCGGCTATGCGCTGGATGGAAAGGTACTTGGCATTCCCATGACATCCGGTTATGAATATGTATTTTATTGGAAAGACATGTTCGAGGAGGCGGGAGTGGAAGTTCCCACCACATGGCCTGAGTTTGAAGCAGCAGCCAAGACCTTACAGGATTATTTCGGAAAAGACAATCCGGACTTTATGGCAATTGCGTGCGGCTTAAAGGATGAATGGCCTGATTATCCTTATATGGAATTTATGCCTGCGCTGGAGTCTGCAAACGGACAGAACTGGAATACCATGGCCGGCCAGGACGCTCCTTTTGCAGAGGGGACAGATATCAACAAGGCATATAAAAAGGTATATGAATTATTTACATCAGGAGTTTTAGGAAAAGACCCGCTGGGACTTGGAAACGACCAGGTGACATCGCTTTTTGCAGCTAAAAATGCAGCAATTATCGCATTAGGCGACTGGGGGCTTCAGAATATCCAGGGCGGAACAGATGATATTTCCCAGCTTGGAACATTTTATCTTCCTACAAGAAATTCAGAGTCCGACCCCTATAATGTAATTGTACAGGGCGACTCTTTCATGGGAGTAACTACCCACTCTAAGAATCAGGATGCGGCAATTGCATTTGTCGAGTGGTTTTATTCAGATGCATGGTACCCGGATTATATCAACTATGTATCTTCCGCTTCTTCCATGGTGAACTTCCCCAAGGAAAAAGATCCTGTTCTGGCAGAATCCGATACCCTCTGCCCTGATAAGGTATTGGTAATGTATGACGGCGGCGGAGATGACTTTACTGCAATCCAGAATGAAACTACATTTGATTACAAAAAGCTGGGGGCACAGATGATGACAGAAGGATTTGATTTAGACGCTGCTTTGGAAGAATTAAATACAAAATGGGCGGAAGCTAGGACAAAACTGGGAATTCAATAAAAGCCGCGGACTGTAAAAGGCAATAAAACATATTGTGGGGGCTGCGTTAAGCGGCCCCCAATTATTACAGGGAGGTAGCTATGACCAAATTAAATAAAAAGAGAAGACAGTTCATCATTATGTCATTAATCATACCGATGCTGCTGCTAATAGCCTTTGTTGTTTTTCCTGCCATAGATTTGTTCAGGATGAGTCTGACAAATTGGGATGGATACTCACCGGAAAAGGACTTTATAGGCATAGAAAACTACATAACAATGATTCAGAACAAGGATTTGTGGATGTCTCTTAAAAATAATGCCGTATATTTCTTCATTCACCTGTTTATGATTGTGGGAGAACTGGCGTTCGCAGTGCTTTTGACAGGAAAATTAAAGGCGGCAAAATTTTATAAAATTATGGTGTTTATGCCCTATATCATCAATGGGGTTGCCATTTCCTATGCGTTTTCCTATTTCTTTTCTCCAATTAACGGTGCTTTTGATGCAATTTTGTCAACGGTACATTTAGAATCCCTGATAAGGAACTGGCTTTCAGACCCCAAGATTGTAAATTATGTGCTGGCATTTGTATCTCTGTGGCGGTTCAGCGGATATCATATTATCCTGTTTATGGCAGCACTTCAGTCGATTCCCCAGGATGTACTTGAGGCAGCTGAAGTGGACGGGGCAAATACGTGGCAGCTATTCAAATATATACAAATACCAGCAATTATGCTGATGGTGGATTTCGTGCTGTTTGATAATATCAGAGGCGCTTTACAGGTATTTGACATTCCTTTTGTCATGACGGCAGGCGGCCCTGGGTACGCATCCTCCACATTCACACTGTATACCATTAAAACAGCATTTACGTTTTCTAATTTTGGCCTTGCATCTACTATGGCAGTGGCGATTATGGCCATGATTGTTCTGATTTATGTGGTGCAAAATTATCTGATTCACGGTCTGGTTTTAAAGGATAGGAGGAAATAGATATGTATAAGAAAATTTTGACACAGGTTTTAAAGCAGATAATATGTCTATGCATGGTTGCGGTTGTCATTGCTCCTATTCTCCTGACATTCTTTGCCGCCCTTAAGACAAAGGCTGATATGGCAGTCACGTCGCCGCTGCTTCTGCCCTCTTTCGATAAAATTACCCTTGAAAATTTTGAGGATGTGCTGACAGATAAATATTTGTTGCTTGGGTTTAAAAATACAGGTATTATATTACTGATCTCTCTTTTCTTTAATGTAATTTTCGGGACGATTACAGCTTTTATTATAGAGAGGTTTAAATTTAAGGGAAAAGGGATTGTTGTGGGGCTGTTCTTTATGGGAATGCTGATACCTACCTTTGTAACAGAGATTGCACGGTTTCAGATTATTCAGGGGCTACATTTGTATAATACCATATGGGCGCCTGTTGTCATTTACGTAGCATCTGATCTGATGCAGCTATACATTTACAGGCAGTTTATTTCCGGCATTTCTGTTGCCCTTGATGAGGCGGCACTGCTGGACGGATGTTCTTACTTCGGCCTGTTTATAAAGATTATTTTTCCGCTTCTGGCACCTGCTACGGCTACAGTGTGTATCATCAAGGCAATAAATATTATTAATGATATGTACATCCCCTATTTGTACATGCCGAAAAATAAGTTGCGGACGCTTACAACGTTTTTAATGAATTATGCCAATGCGCAGCAGGGATCATGGCAGACACTGGCAGCAGGAATCATTATTATCATGATTCCCACAATTGCAATTTATATTTTTTTCCAGAAATACATTCTGGCAGGAGTTGCGGCAGGAGCCGTAAAGGAATAAGTAAAAGAAGGGAGAATGGATGTGGAAGCACAAATCAAATGGCTGGATGATCCGGAAGTATTCCGTGTAAATCAGCTTCCGGCCCACAGTGACCACCGGTTTTATCAAAATATGCAGGAGCTGGATGCGGGGAAGAATTCGCTGGAACAGTCTCTAAACGGGATGTGGAAATTCTATTATTCCCGGAATGCACAGGAACGCCCGGTGGAATTTTATAAGGAAGATTTCAGTTTTTCAGAATCTGGCGGAACCGGACAGGGTGGCGGTTTACAGGCGGATTTAATAAAAGTTCCCTGCCACATTGAAATGGCAGGATATGACAGGATCCATTATATTAATACCATGTACCCATGGGAGGGGCATTTTTACAGACGCCCGGCTTACAGTGCCGGACAGGAGGATGTGGGACAGGGGATGTTCAGCAAGGCCACTTACAATCCTGTAGGGTCTTATATCCGGGAGTTTGATTTGCAGGAAGGGCTTAAAGGTAAACGGGTAATCCTATGCTTTGAGGGTGTGGAACAGGCAATGTACCTTTGGCTGAACGGCCATTTCGTGGGATACGCGGAGGACAGTTTTACGCCGTCAGAGTTTGACCTGACTCCTTATGTCAGGAAGAAGGGAAACAGACTGGCGGTGGAGGTTCACAAAAGAAGCACGGCTGCTTTTTTGGAAGACCAGGATTTTTTCCGGTTTTTCGGGATATTCCGCAACGTGACATTGTATGGAAAGCCCGGAATCCATCTGGAAGATTTATGGGCAAAACCGGAACTTAAGGAGGACGGAACCGGTAGTCTCGGAGTGGATATAAGGATTTCCATGGAAAAAGCTTTTGGCGGCCGGGCGGAGATTACACTGGCAGATAAGGAAGGCCGACAGATTTTGGACCAGTCCTTTTCATGGGGAAAAGAGGACGGTACAGAGGGGTTGGAATTTGATAAGAAAATACCCTCTGTGAATCTGGGAAAGGTAACGCCCTGGGATAATGAAAATCCTTATTTATATCATCTTTTGGTGAAACTGTATGACGGGGAAGGATGTCTGATGGAGGTGGTGCCTTACGACATCGGTTTTAGAAAAATAGAAATAAAAGATAAGGTTATTTATTTAAATGGCAGGCGTCTGGTGATAAAAGGGGTAAACCGCCATGAATGGAGTCCGGAAGGAGGACGGTGCATCGGCCTGAAAGAAATGGAACAGGACATAGAGATTTTCCTTGAAAATAACATCAATTCTGTGCGTACCTGCCATTACCCCAATCAGATACCATGGTACTATCTTTGTGATGAAAAAGGGATTTACATGATGGCGGAAACCAATCTGGAAACCCATGGAAGCTGGCAGAAGCTGGGAGCAGTGGAGCCTTCCTGGAACGTGCCGGGGAGCTTTCCCCAATGGCGCGGGGCGGTACTTGACCGGGCTGTTAGTAATTTTGAATACTTTAAAAATCATGTTTCCGTTTTGTTCTGGTCTCTCGGCAACGAATCTTATGCAGGGGACGTACTGGAGGATATGAACAGGTATTATAAAGATAAGGAGGATGGCAGGCTGGTACACTATGAAGGGGTGTTCCACAACAGGAATTATGAAAACACCATATCCGATGTGGAAAGCCGTATGTACGCATCGCCGGAAGATATACGAAAATATCTGGACAGCCATCCGTCCAAACCCTTTATTTTGTGTGAATATATGCATGACATGGGAAATTCTCTGGGAGGAATGGGCTCCTACATAAAACTGCTGGAGGAATACGAAATGTATCAGGGCGGGTTTATCTGGGATTACATTGACCAGGCATTATGGATAGAAGATGAAGTGACAGGGCAGAAAGCGCTCCGTTATGGAGGGGACTTTGACGACAGACCTTCCGATTACGAATTTTCAGGGAACGGGATTGTTTTTGCCGACAGGAAGGAAAAACCAGCTATGCAGGAGGTGAGGTATTACTATGGACTGTATAAATAAAGCAGAAAAAAATGGGCAGAAGCTGACGGTAGTTTATGGGGACTGTACGCTGGGGGTTCGTGGCAGTACAGGAGGAAAGTCATTTCATTATATTTTTTCCTACCAGACCGGGGGGCCGGAGTCCATTAACATTGATGGCCGGGAATGGCTTTATCGTACCCCGAAGCCAACATTCTGGAGGGCGCTTACGGATAATGACAGGGGAAGCGGCTTTCATCTGAAGTCCGGCGTCTGGATGAGCGCTGATTTGTTTATGGGCTGTGTGGGGATAGAGTTTTTTGCTGACGGGAAACGCATGCCCCTGCCTATTGCCCCGGAGAATAATAAGTTTGGAAGTGAAGTTGATGCGGATGACATAAGCATTGCTTTTACTTATGAGACAATAACCAGTCCAAGGACAAATGCAGTTGTGGTATATAAAGTGAATTCCTGCGGGAAAATACATGTTGCAGCAGCCTATAAGGGAAAAGAAGGTCTTCCGGAACTCCCGGTTTTCGGGATGCGGTTTATTATGCCTACAAAGGCAGCAGGTTTCCGATACGAAGGTCTTAGTGGGGAAACCTATCCTGATAGAAAGGCAGGAGGACGGAAGGGGATTTACGAGGTGGAAGGACTCCCTGTCACTCCTTATCTGGTGCCCCAGGACTGTGGGATGCATATGGATACCAGATGGGTGGAAATCTACCGTGACCGGGTGCTGGACAATTCCAGAAAGGAAACACAGAAATTTGGCCTAAAATTTGCGGCGGCGGATGAAAATTTTGCATTTAGCTGCCTGCCCTATACCGCACAGGAACTGGAAAACGCCACCCACCAGGAGGAGCTTCCCCCTGCAAGGCGGACGGTCCTTTGCATATATGGAGCAGTTCGGGGTGTAGGAGGAATTGACAGTTGGGGGGCAGACGTGGAGGAACCCTGTCATGTCAGCGCAGAGCAGGATATCCGTTTTGCTTTTGACATTATAGGGTAGGCAATCAATAGTTATTTTGCCGGGAGTCTGGTATAATGAGTATAAAAGGTATTAGCAGTAGAGAAGGAGGAAGGTCTTATGCTGAAAAATATCGTATTTATGGACAAACCGGAAGAAGATGAACTGAAGGAGAGGTTAAAGAAAGCGCGGGAAAAACTCTTTGGACTGCAGATGCAGATCAAGGATCATAAAGTTCCGGTGTTGGTGCTGATGGAGGGCTGGGGGACAGCCGGAAAGGGAAGTCTTATCGGACAGATCATCCAGAATATTGATCCCAGGTTTTTTAAGGTGGCAACCATGGATCAGCCTACGTCGGAGGAGCTTCGGAAGCCTTTTTTGTGCAGGTATTTTACGAAGATACCGGAGGCCGGAAAGTACACTTTTCTGGATTCCGGCTGGATGGATGAAGTGACAAGGAAATGCCTTCATGACAAGATGGATAAGAAAACCTATGAACAGCGGATTGGAAGCATCAGAAGGTTTGAGAGGCAGTTGACGGATAATGGGTATCTTGTAATGAAGTTCTTCTGTCATATCAGCGAGAAGGAGCAGAAAAAGCGGATAGAAGGTTTAAAAAAGGATGTGGATACCCGCTGGCGTGTCAGCGAAAATGACATGTGGCAGAATAAGCACTATAAGAAATGTGAGGAAGTGTTCGGACAGTATATGGAAGATACCAATACGCCTTCCGCGCCTTGGTATATTGTTGACTGTAAGTCAAGAAGATGGGCGGAGTTACAGGTTCTCGATATCCTGATTCAGGGAATAGAGGTAGCTATGCAGAATAGAAGCCTTGCAGTTCCCCTTCTTCAGAATGTTTTTCCGCTCCGTAAAATGCCGAAGCTGGCAGAAATATCCCTGGATAAGGACATGGAAGAACAGGAGTATAAGGATGAGCTGGAACGTCTCCAGGAACATTTAGGGGAACTCCACAACCGCCTGTACAGGAAGCAGGTGCCTGTGATTATAGCCTATGAGGGATGGGATGCGGCAGGAAAGGGCGGCAACATCAAGCGCATCACAGGAGCTCTTGATCCCAGAGGCTATGAGGTGCACCCCATAGCCAGCCCCGAACCTCACGAGAAGGCAAGGCACTATTTGTGGCGTTTCTGGACAAGGCTCCCCAAGACAGGGCATATTGCTATCTTTGACAGAAGCTGGTATGGCCGTGTGATGGTAGAGCGGCTGGAAGGCTTTTGCAGTGAAAACGACTGGAAAAGAGCCTACAATGAAATGAATGAATTTGAGAAAGAGCTTCACGACTGGGGAGCAGTCATTATCAAGTTCTGGGTGCAGATTGATAAGGACACTCAGCTTGCGCGCTTCAACGATAGACAGAATACGCCGGGTAAACAGTGGAAGATCACGGAAGAAGACTGGCGGAACAGGGAAAAATGGGATGCCTATGAAGATGCTGTCAATGAGATGATCCAGAAGACCAGCACTGCTTATGCGCCCTGGTATATTTTAGAGTCGGTGGATAAGAAATACGCCAGAATCAAGGCACTTAAGATTGTAATAGAAGAATTGGAGAAAGCTCTTAAGTGAGAAGATATAAAGAAGGGAAAACACTTGTTGCAATTACCGTAAGCGGGCCCTTGGTCCGGACGGATTTATATTCATAGATTGAAATATATCCGCCCGGCCAGGGTTATTGGCTGACTATATTACGGCACGTCTTAATTAGATTTTTTCTTAACGGGAACCCATATTTCCGTGTAATAATTCTCGTCACTGGTGCCTTTGGGGTATTTATCCGGGACGTCATACATTTCGGTGCAATAGCCTGCCGCAAATTCATAGTCCTGTAAAGCCGGAAGCCATTCGGAAAATATTTTGGTATTTACGCCCTGTAAGGACTGGGGAAGAGGGCCTTTGCAGGGAAAGACCGCCCAGGTAAATGCGGGGATCGTTCTGACAGTAAATCCCTCAGGGATGTCCATGGCCGGGTTATAAATATCCGCTATCAGATATTCAAATTTATCATTCCCCATTTGCGGGTCGATATTGATGCCGAACATGCCGCAGACATATTTTCCCCTGCCGGAGGCATAGTGCTCCTGCCAGAAAGCAGGCACTGTCTGCGCTGCATTTTCGTAACTTGATTCTGTTGATGCTGCCAGAACCGTAAAAGCTTCTTTTTTCGTAATTCTGTAATCCATAGGATAACCGCCTTTCAATGATATTGTCAGTTTCAGCGGTGCGAAAGCCTTGATCATGGTTTTATTTTTCCACACACTTAAAGGGGAATAACCGTGAAAACGGGAAAAGGCTCTGGTAAAGCTGTCGGGGGAATCATATCCGTATTTTAGGGCAAGCTCTGTAATGGTAACACTGGTGGTAATCAGTTCTTCCCCGGCAAGAGAAAGCCTGCGGTTTCTGATATATTCCGTGACAGAGTATCCGCATAACAGACAGAATCCTTTGTGAAAATAAAAAGGCGAGATATTTACATGACTGGCCACATCATGCATGGTGATATCTTCGGTTATGTGGCTTTCAACATAATTGACTGCTTCCTGGATAGCCTTTGTCCATTCCATAATTATTACCTCCTGTCTTTGCTGTGATTAGAGTATAGCATCAAAAGATTTATTTTGTCCCGACATTGTCTGCTCTCTTTTGTCCTAAATAAGAATTAGTCTGCGCAGGAGAGCACCGTTATGCGCCCTTCATTTAATAGAGCATTCATACTCTTAGTCTCCTCTCACACAAATTGTGACATACATCTGGCAGAAAGCAATTTTCAAACATGCTTTAGAAAAATAGAAGCTTTTGTTGAGGATATCCGTATTTATGTATATAATAGAATTGTCAGTTTAAGCGGCAGGTGCAGGGCCGTTTTATTGATACAGAAAACAGGAGGAAAATCATATGATATCAGTATTGGAGAGCGGCGCTTATTTAATCGGCGGCAGGGAAGTGATTCCCGATGGGCCAAAGGCGCCTGCAGAGATTAAATCTAAAACAGGAAAAGATACCACAAGGGAAGAATCCAGACAACAGACGATTGCTTATCACATTTTAAAGGAGCACAACACGTCTGGAAATATGGACAAGCTGAAAATTAAATTTGACAAGCTTACGTCCCACGATATTACTTTTGTGGGCATTATTCAGACGGCCAGAGCTTCGGGACTGGAAAAGTTTCCCGTACCCTATGTACTTACCAACTGCCATAATTCCTTATGTGCAGTGGGAGGGACAATCAATGAAGACGACCACATGTTTGGCCTTAGCTGTGCAAAGAAGTACGGCGGCGTTTATGTGCCTCCCCATCAGGCAGTTATTCATCAGTATGCACGGGAAATGCTTGCCGGGGGTGGGAAAATGATTCTGGGCTCCGATTCCCATACCCGCTATGGGGCGCTGGGGACCATGGCGATGGGCGAGGGCGGGCCAGAGCTGGTGAAACAGTTGCTGAACCAGACCTACGATATCAATATGCCTGGCGTGGTGGGGGTATACCTTACAGGGGAACCGGTGAAAGGCGTCGGGCCCCAGGACGTTGCCCTTGCCATTATCGGAGAGGTATTTGCCTGCGGATATGTGAAAAATAAAGTGATGGAGTTCGTAGGCCCCGGCGTATCGGCTTTAAGTGCAGATTTCAGAATCGGCATTGATGTAATGACGACGGAGACTACCTGTCTTTCCTCCATCTGGCGAA
Source organism: Lachnospiraceae bacterium (assembly GCA_009911035.1). GTDB lineage: Bacteria > Bacillota > Clostridia > Lachnospirales > Lachnospiraceae > Suilimivivens. The sequence continues at coordinate 68,012 of QXWO01000017.1, read as the reverse complement.
CGGACGGTACAATTGAGGAATTTTATGAGATTCATGGAAGAAAAGAAGAATATAAGGAATTAAATCCCGGAGAAATTGCTTACTATGACGGTATGATAACGGTTGACCTTGGTAAAATAAAGCCTATGATTGCCATGCCTTTCCACCCCAGCAATACTTACACCATTGAGGAACTGAACGAAAACCTGATGGATATTCTGGATGATGTGGAAAAGAAAGCGGTTGTTTCCTTAGACGGGGCAGTGGAATTTACCCTTAAGAATAAGGTAAGGGACGGAAGGCTTCTGGTAGATCAGGGAATCATTGCAGGCTGTGCAGGAGGAGGTTTTGAGAATATCTGCGCGGCGGCTGATATTATGAAAGGCACATATATTGGGTCCGACGGCTTTACTTTAAGCGTGTATCCGGCGTCTATGCCGGTTTATATGGAACTGATTAAAAACGGATGCGCGGCTACCCTTTTAGAGACAGGGGCAGTTATGAAAACAGCCTTCTGCGGGCCCTGCTTCGGTGCAGGGGATACGCCTGCCAACAATGCTTTCAGTATCCGCCATTCTACCAGAAACTTCCCCAACAGGGAAGGCTCTAAACTGCAAAACGGCCAGATTTCCTCGGTGGCTCTTATGGACGCCCGTTCCATTGCGGCAACGGCGGCAAATAAAGGTATTCTTACAGCAGCTACGGAGTTTGACGGCGAAATCCATAAATACCAGTATCATTTTGATGCTAATATTTACGCAAACAGGGTATTTGACTCCAAAGGTGTGGCAGATCCATCAGTGGAGATCCAGTTTGGTCCGAATATCAAGGACTGGCCGGCGATGACGCAGCTTCCGGAGAATCTTGTTCTGCGCGTGGTATCGGAAATCCATGACCCGGTGACCACTACGGACGAACTGATTCCCTCCGGCGAGACTTCGTCCTACCGCTCCAATCCCTTAGGACTGGCAGAATTTACACTCTCCAGAAAGGACCCTGCCTATGTAGGACTGGCGAAGGATATCCAGACTGCCCAGAAAGCTGTGATGGAAGGAAAATGTCCGGTGGAAGCCAAGCCGGAACTGAAAGAAATTATGGCAGTGATACGGAAAAGCTACCCGGAAACAGGAGAGGGGAATATAGGATTCGGCTCTACTATTTTTGCGGTGAAACCCGGAGACGGTTCAGCCCGGGAGCAGGCGGCGTCCTGTCAGAAAGTGCTTGGCGGATGGGCTAACATTGCTAATGAATATGCCACTAAGCGTTACCGCTCCAATCTGATTAACTGGGGGATGCTTCCTTTCTTAATAGAAAAGGGCGAACTTCCCTTTAAAAATAAAGATTACCTTTTCTTCCCCGGCATACGGAAAGCAGTGGAAGAAAAGGCAGATGAGATCAAGGCATACAGGGTAGGGGATGAACTTACTGAATTCACCTTAAAGCTGGGTGAGCTGACCGATGAAGAAAGGCAGATCATCCTGAAAGGATGCCTGATAAATTATAACAGGGTTTAAGCCAGCATACGCTCGTTCCACCGGTCCATGACCGAAGCGGTAAAAACGCCTGCCGCAAGGCAGAATATGTTTATAAGGCAGGCGTAGGTGGACTGGCGGAAGCTGTCAAAAGGGATAATCATAAAAGTAGCGGCAATGACGATTCCCACAATGGCATGAAAAGCCAGGGAATAGTATCTGTCAAACAGGGAATTCACGGCTTTAGAGAGGAATGCAATGGTCAGAATACCGCTGATTCCGGCGGGAATGAGCACATCCACGGAAAAATGTCCGATGCCGTCCACGAAAGGTGTATACAGGCCCAGCGGCATGAGCAGGGTGGAAAAACTCATTCCCGGCGCAATGATACTTAAGGCAAGGCAGAACCCGCAAAACAGATACCATGTAAAGTTGGGCGTAATGGTTACAGAAGCCCTGCTCAATGCTGTGAGGAGGGCGAACACCGCCAGCATGGCTGTTATCATGGAGAAAAAAGATTTATTTGTCCGGCCCATCTGCCCGGCTTCCCGCCACAGGGAGGGAAGCATCCCGGCAATCAGCCCCACAAACAGACAGACCGAAGGGGCCGGATATTTTTCAAGAAAGTAGGAAAGGACATTAGCAACGCCCATAAAGCCTATACCATAGCCAAGGATATAGGGAGAAAGCCCCGGCATATGGGTCTTGAAGCGGCGGGCGGGGCTTGCGAGAAATTCCATCAGCGGCTTATAGATACCGAACATAACGCTTAAGACGCCGCCGCTGATGCCGGGAAGGACTGCGCCTAATCCCACCAGCGCGCCCTGCATGAGGCGGACCAGAATTTTTATTATGAGTGTGCCGATAGGTTTATGTTTCATAAATCCCCTTTTATGCCTGATGTTCACACCTTTGGCAGTAACGCTTTGTGTATAAAAACAGGCATGAATTATGGTATAGACTAATTTATGCCGGATACGCTCCTTCTCATGACAACATCCGCTGTTTTTGCAGAAGAATCCGCCAAAGGCTAAATTTATCGGCTGGCCGGCCGATAAATATATTGCAGGTGTTGATGGCCAGGATACCTGTACCAATATTGTTTTTGTCGCCACGGATGGTATGCTTTAGGGAAACGGACAGCCCTTTTGTGTATCATTTTTGCTTTTTTCAACCAGGGAGGGTAGAGGAGGGCAAGGGACTAAAAGAAGGAGGAAGAATGCGAATTAATTCCGGCACAATAGGAATGGGGTCCGACAGAAGTTACATTTCCTTTTCAGGAAGGGTAAGAAGATTTACAATTATAAAGGGAAGGCAGAAATTGACGGATGGAACCGGCAATGATCTGTCAGGTAATTCAGCAGACAGCGATATAGAAGAAGGGCAGGCTCAGGGCAATGAAAAGGAAAAAACGGAAACATCCCTGAAAGCCACCTTTGATGAAATGCGTTCCAGAACGAAAGCGCTTACCGCAGGCAATATGCAGAATCAGCAGACTTCCAGTGTGTATGAGCAGTTAAAGGAAATCAGGCAGCAGTGCCTGAATTACCTGATGAGGATACTTTTCCCGGATAGGAACAGAAGACCGGGATGGGCGCAGGACAGTTCATGGCAGAGCCAGAGCCAGACGGTATCCACATCCAACATGCTCATTTCCAGCTTTGGCGTTGGAACAAAGACTTTTAATTACAGTACCCAGTATTACCATGAGGAGAGGGAAACCACGAAGTTTACTACACAGGGAACTGTAAAGTGTGCGGATGGAAGGGAAATCAGCTTTAATCTCAATATGGAAATGAGCCGCAGTTTTCAGGAATATTATGAAGAAAACATAAGTTATACTAATATCAGTGAATCCATGTGCGACCCGCTGGTGATCAATCTGGATGGGAATATAGCGGATCTGTCCGACCAGACTTTTTTGTTTGACCTTGACGGGGACGGTAAAGAGGACAAAATTAACCGCCTGAAACCGGGAAGCGGATTCCTGGCACTGGATAAAAACGGGGATGGAACGATCAACGACGGGTCGGAGCTTTTCGGCACCAAATCAGGAAACGGGTTTGCCGATCTTGCCGAATATGACACAGACCATAACGGATTCATCGATGAGGGAGATGAAATCTGGGATAAATTGAAAATCTGGGTGACGGATGAAGACGGAAACGAGCATCTTTATTCGCTGGCAGAAAAGGGGATAGGCGCTATCTGCCTGCAGAACGCCGCTACGGATTTTGCGGTCAAGGGAGAAAACAACCAGACCAACGGCATGATACGAAAGAGCGGATTTTTCCTGTATGAAAACGGAAACGCAGGAACTGTACAGCATGTAGACTTAGCCCTTCATGAACAAAATGTGCAGATGAAAGTAAAAGCAAGCCAGAGTAGGTATGAACAGTGGACCTATGCCATGGCACAGATTTGATAAGCAGGGCATAATGGACAGACTTTTATGCATAAAATAGCCCAGAGCGTGTTTGAAAACTTATTTTTCCAACCTGCACGCTCCAGAGGTGTCTTATGAAAAAACGCAGGGGCTTTCAACATGTCAGAAAAAAGAGAATCGTATCGGGATTTTTTTCGGGAAATCCTGGTACGGTTCTTTTGCTTTTGCTTCTGGTTCCCTATCTGATTACATTTTTGTTTGGAAATCTAAAGGAGCGGGATGCTTCTTTTGCAGATATGCTAAAGGCGGAAGACATGCTGACAAAAGGAAATATTTTTGTGGTAAACACAACGGCATTTGGAAATGAAAGTATTCCTCTTGAGATGTATGTGGCGGATCAGCTTGCAAGAAGCATTGACAATACTTTTGAGCTGGAAGTTTTAAAGGCGCAGGCAGTGTTGATCCGGTCAGACCTCTTATCGTCCCTTTACCTGTCAGACGGAAGCAGAAGGGAGGGCAGGGAGATTGCCGCTGCGGATGACGGTTACGGCAGCATCCCGGTTCAGGAAAATATCCTTGCTGCTGTATCCCAGACAGCAGGAGTATGCCTTGTTTATGAAGGTGTGCCTGTGGACGGCGCTTATTTTGCCGTCAGCAACGGTGCCACACGAAATGGCAGTGAACTTTTTTTTACAGAGTATCCCTATTTAAAAAGTGTGGTGTGCAGCAGGGACTTTCTTTCGCCGGAATACGCCAGTACCGTGGCTTATGATGAAGGAGAGTTTGACAGACTCTGGCAGGATGTGCCCGGCATAAGGATGACGGAGGAGGAAATTTTAGAAAATGAAAGGGCTGTGGTGGAAGAAGAACTGGAAGGATGGCGTATTTACAGGGACAGTACAGGGTATGTACTGTATCTTGAAAAGGGCGGGAAATATGCGTCCGGTGAACAGTTCAGGGAAATTTTCCGGCTTTTATCATCCAGTTTTCATTTAAAAAAAGAAGGGGAACAGATTTTTATTTCTGTTAAAGGCTCCGGGCATGGGCTGGGAATGAGCCAGTTTGGGGCTAATGAAATGGCGAAGGAAGGAGAAGATTATATTAAGATTTTAAACTATTTTTTTAATGATGTAATAATTACAAAATTTGAATAAAGAAGGAAAAAGGGGAAAAACTAACCATAAAGAACAAGAAGATTTTGCAATGCTTCGGAATGGAGGAAAAGATGAGAAGAAGTAGAAGAAGAGGTCTTGCTAAAGAAAGGTTCCTTATGGTTGCCTCGGCAATATTGGTGCTGGGGTCTTTGACGGCTACCGGGTTGTGGCTGGGGAGAGACACGGGCAGTCAGGACGAAGGATATGTGGTAGATTTAAGTTCTATTGAAAATAATGCGGCCGCAGGCGCTAAAACGGTCGGGGAAAATGAAATGAGCCTTACGGAAAATGTGACCCAGGATACGACTCTCTCGGACGATTTGGACTATGATCCTTATTTCCAGGAAACCAATTCTTTAAACGTTGAGAATCCGGATCAGTCTGACAGCAAGAGCATGTCCGACGGGGCGCAGCAGGAGGATTCCGCTAAGGCTAAAAAGCCGGAGGAGCAGGATTCTGAAAACCAGGAAGTGGAAGAACAAAAGGAGCAGGAGGTTACTGACGGGGAAGGAACGCCAGCCCTGTCAACAGCCATGCAGCCAGCCCTCACGTTCAGCGATTCCGATACGCTGGTATGGCCTGTGGTGGGAAATATTCTGGTAAATTACAGTATGGACAAGACGGTTTATTTCCCCACATTACAGCAGTATAAATATAATCCGGCGATTATCATCCAGGCAAACGCAGGGGATTTGATCACGGCAGCCTCTGCCGGCAAGGTAATTTCCGTATTTTCAGACCCCCGGATAGGAAATGGCATTACCATGGAACTGGGCGGCGGATATGAAGCCACCTACGGACAACTGACTAATATACTGGTTTCAGAAGGCAGTTATGTGGCGGCGGGAGATGTGATTGCGGAGGTTGCGGCGCCCACCAAGTATTTCAGCGTGGAGGGAACCAATGTTTACTTCAAGCTGACCAAGGACGGCGAACCTGTAAACCCGATGACCAAACTAAATTAAGAATTAGGAAGGTAAAAATAATGTTATATATTATTGGCGGTAAAATACTGACCATGGCCGGAGAAATCTGGGAAAAAGGATATATATGCATTGAAAACGGGAAAATAAGAGAATTGGGGCCTATGAAAGATGGAGCCCCTTTTCCTTTGCCGGAAGATGGAGCGGAGGTCATAAATGCCCTCGGCCTTCTGGTAATGCCCGGCCTGATCGAGGCTCACTGCCATATGGGGATTACGGAGGAAAAAAAAGGTATGGAGGGAGATGACTGTAATGAGACGGTAGACCCTGTTACCCCTTACCTGCGTGCCATCGACGCCATCAATCCCATGGACGCAGCCTTTGATGATGCAGTCCGGGCGGGAATCACTTCTGCAATGATTGGACCGGGAAGCGCTAATGTAGTGGGCGGGACCTTTGCATTTGTAAAGACCTGTGGAAGATGTATTGATGATTTGACCGTATGCGCTCCTGCAGCCATGAAAATAGCTTTTGGTGAGAATCCCAAGGTCAATTATTCCGGTCAGGGGAAGTCCCCGGCTACCAGAATGGCAATTGCGGCCATGCTTAGGGAAGAACTGTTCAAAGCCCGCCGCTATTATGACAAAAAGTGTGCGGGCATGAAGCGGGAGGAAGAAGACTTCCGCTATGAATGCTGGATACCGGTCTTTGAGAAAAAGATTCCCTTGAAAGCCCATGTACACCGGGCCGATGATATCCAGACGGCTATCCGTATTGCAAAGGAGTTTGGACTGGATATGACTCTGGATCACTGCAGCGAAGGCCATCTGATTGCGGAGCAGGTGAAAAAGTCCGGCTTTCCTGCCATTATAGGGCCGGATCTTTCCTGCAGGAGTAAAATAGAGGTCCAGAACATGGCCTTTAAGACCATAGGAGTGCTGAATCAGGCAGGGGTGAAGACGGCCATTACCACAGACCATCCGGTTTCCCAGATACAGACCCTTCCCATTTGTGCAGGTCTGGCGGTAAAATCCGGTTTAGAAGAGATGGAGGCATTAAAAGCCATTACCATTTATCCTGCCCAGATATGCAGGACGGATCATAGGGTAGGCTCCCTGGAAGCAGGGAAGGATGCAGATATTGCAATTTTTGATGACCTCCCTTTGAAAGTTTCCTCAAAAACTATGTGCACAATCATTGACGGGCAGATTGTATATTCGGACAAAAGCTTTTCTTTACCTGCCTGTGAAAAAAATGTATAATATACGCGGGAGGGATAAATTTGAGCAGGATGAAGAAAGCGGGGGTTATCTTGCTGATGGTTTTGCTGACGGGCTGTATGCCGTCTCAATTGGAAAATAAAGGGGAAGTTTCGGGTAATACAATTACTGGTATGGAAAAAGAGCCGGTCATTTCGTATGAAATGCCGGCTGCTTCGCCTACTATTTTGATAAATCAGTTTGGATACATAAATGAAAGCAGTAAAGTGGCAGTATTTAAAGGAAGTGAAATGCCCGAAGAGTTTTATGTGGTGCAGGAGGATACCAAAGAGCGGGTTTACACGGGATATACGGAAGATAAAGGATATAATGCGAAACTACAGGAATATAATGGCTATGGGGACTTTTCCGAAGTCACCCGGCCGGGAACCTATTATATAGAAGCGCCCATACTGGGAAGGTCTTATTCTTTCAGGATCGGGGAGGATATGTACGGGCAGGCACTTAAGGAGGCATGTAAACAGTATTATTACAGCCGATGCGGGGTGGAGCTTACGAAGGAATATGCAAAGGAAAAGGCCCGTGGCGCCTGCCATACCGGGAAATCCAGATTCAGGGAAGAAGCGGCGGTTCTTGAAGCGGCGGGTGGATGGCATCAGTCCGGGGATGGCTCCCGGGAAGTGGAATGGGCAGCCCGCAATATTGGCGCGCTTTTGTTTGCCTATGAATTGTATGAGGAAATTTTTACTGATGATACAGGCATTCCAGAAAGCGGAAACGGTACACCGGATATTCTGGACGAGATACGTTATGAAACAGACTGGCTTTTGAAAATGCAGAATGAACAGACAGGTGCAGTCTATGCCGGAGTCACGGTCTGTGAACGGGACCGGGGCATGGGAATGGTATCCTATGTGGAGCCGGAGGATATCCAGTCATCCAAAGCTTTCGCAATGGCAATGGCCAAATTCAGCTATTTTTATCAGAACTATGATGCAGAATATGCAGGCAGATGCCTGAGGGCGGCGGAAAATGCGTGGCGGTATGTGAAGCGTTACGATACGGCAGAGACTGACGCCTGGAAATTTTCGGCAGCAGCAGAGCTGTACAGGGCGTCGGGCAGAGGTTCTTTTCATAGAATAGTTTTAGAATACCTTGAGGCAGGCAGTTATAAGGAAGATCTGGATGAGACGGCCTTTTTCGGATGTATTGCTTATATCTCCACCAGCAGGCAGGTGGAACTTACCTATTGTGCGGAAATCGCGGAAGTGATTCTGACAAAGGCGGAAGAAATCTCTAAAGAAACCAGAGGAAGCGTTTACCGGATCGCAGGAAATCCTTCTGGGGAGAATCATCAGGAATTGCTGCTTGATATGATGTATCTGACGGCGGCGGATTACATGATTACCAACCGGGAATACAAAAATATAATAGAAAATCATCTGCACTATTTTATGGGAAGAAACGAAATGGGAATCAATTATGCAGATACAGAAATTATGAAGCAGCTTGATATGGACAGCAAGCTGATAGTGATGCTTAGTGAAATGGCATTTTTTGCAAAGTAAGAGGCAGGATATCCGGTTTTGTTATGGAGAACATTGCGGTAAGGTAGTAGGAAAAGGGAAGTCGGTTAGGTAAAATATGGATGATCGGCAAAGGGCAGGAGGCAGGATATGAAAATTGTTGTGTTGGCTGGCGGAATCAGTACAGAGAGGGATGTGTCCTTAAGTTCAGGGACGATGATATACCGCGCTTTAAAAGAGCGGGGGCATCAGGCAGTGCTTCTGGATGTGTATCTGGGATATGATGGGGAGCTAAGGGGCGGAAACTTTAGCAATATTTTTGAAGAGGAAAAAGACTGGGCGGGCGAGCTGGGAACCATTACAGAGGAAAATCCCGATATATCCCAGATCAAGGCTATGCGCCACGACGGAGATAAAAACTTTTTCGGACCCAATGTCATTAAACTTTGCCAGGCGGCCGACGCGGTATTTATGGCTCTCCATGGAGAAAACGGGGAAAATGGAAAGATACAGGCATGTTTTGATCTTTTGGGGATTACATATACGGGTACAGACTATGTAAGTTCTGCACTGGCTATGGACAAAGGGATAGCAAAAGAACTGTTTGCATATCATCATATTCCGGCCCCGGCCGGGATCCGTTTGAAAAAGGGGCAGATGCAGGAAGAAAGCGTGCCTTTTCCCTGTATTGTAAAGGCATGCTGCGGCGGTTCCAGCGTTGGCGTGGGCATTGCCATGGATGAGAGCGGGTACGGCAGCGCGCTGGCGGAAGCATTTAAATATGACGACGAAGTGATTGTGGAGCAGTATATTGACGGGCGCGAATTTTCCGTGGGAGTTATGGACGGGAAAGCACTTCCTGTCATAGAGATTGCGCCTCTTAAGGGATTTTATGATTATAAAAATAAATATCAGCCGGGCTCAACTATTGAAACCTGTCCGGCTCATATTTCACCGGAAAAGACCCGTGAGCTTCAGATGTATGCAGAGAAAGCATTTGCGGCCCTGCGGCTGAAAAATTATGCCAGAATGGATTTCATGATGAACAGGGAAGGGGAGGTTTTCTGTCTGGAAGCCAATACCCTTCCGGGCATGACCCCTACCTCCCTGCTTCCCCAGGAGGCTGCGGCAGTGGGAATGAGCTTTGGGGAATTATGTGAGGAGATTCTGGATGCAGCCTTAAAGAAGCGTAAAAGCAAGGCAGATTAGGGAAATGAATTTTGAAACACACTCTGGGCCTATTCCCGCATGGGAAGGGCCCATGCGGGAAAGGCATGGGTATAAATATGAAAAATATGACTTTGGAAAATATAGCGAAAGCCTGTAAGGGTACGTTGTATGGAGCGGTACAGACGGAAGAAAAAGCGCCGGGGCAGGAAGAAGCTTCCTGTGTGGTAATTGATTCCCGGAAAATAGAACCGGGCGGCATATTTATTGCCACCAGAGGCGAGCGGGTGGACGGCCATACCTTTATCCCGGCGGTTGCGGAAAAAGGTGCGTTGGGTGTGGTCTGTGAGGAAGCACCGGAGCATGTCGGAATCCCATATATTTTGGTGGAGGATTCCTTCAAGGCTTTGAAGGACATTGCAGGATACTACAGACAGCAACTTGACATCTGGGTGGTTGGAATTACAGGAAGTGTAGGGAAAACCAGCACCAAAGAACTGATAGCCTCCGTGCTTTCCATGAAGTATCATGTTTTGAAAACCCAGGGCAATTTTAACAATGAAGTGGGGCTTCCCCTTACGGTACTGTCCATCCGGGAGGAACATCAGATTGCCGTGCTGGAAATGGGAATCAGCGGTTTCGGAGAGATGCACCGCTTAAGTAAAATTGCACGGCCTGACATTTGCGTGATGACCAATATCGGCCAGTGCCATTTGGAAAATCTGGGCTCAAGGGAAGGGATTCTACAAGCAAAATCGGAGATTTTTGACTACATGAACCCGGACGGATATGTGTTTGTAAACGGTGATGACGATATGCTGCGCCGTATAGGGAAAACAGGAAAACGTAAGCCCGTTCATTTCGGAATGAGCCCTGTCAATGAAATCTATGGTTCGGATGTTTTAAGCAAAGGTCTTTTCGGGACAAATGTGGTTGTCCATGGAAACCTTGAAGTATTTCCCATAGAGATTCCGCTTCCGGGAATTCATATGGTAACAGATGCTCTGGCCGCAGTAGGAGTGGGGATGCAGATGGGACTTAGCGTGCAGGAGATCCGCCGGGGAATTGCAGAGGCAAAAACCGTCAGCGGCAGAAGCAACGTCCTTTCCCTGCCTTTCTGCACACTGATAGACGATTGTTACAACGCCAACCCGGCCTCCATGCGGGCGGCTGTTGATCTGCTGGCCATGGCTCTTGGCAGAAGGGTAGCAGTGCTGGGGGATATGTTTGAGCTTGGGGTAAATGAAAAGGAACTGCATGCCGAAACCGGGGCCTATGTGGTGGAAAAGGGAATTGAGGTGCTGGTCTGCACGGGAACTCTCTCCCGGAATATGTATGAAGCGGCTGTGGAAAAAAATAAGGCCGCAGGGAGTGGAAGAAAAACGGAAATCTATTATTTTGATACAAGGGAAGCTATGCTGGAAGGACTGCCCGGTATTCTTAAAAAAGGAGACACTGTGCTTGTGAAAGCTTCTCATGGGATGCAGTTTGAAAAGGCTGTGGAATTTTTAAAGAACTATAGTTAGCTTATTCACACAGCAGGAACCAAAGAAGCAGGCTAAAAACCTGCTTCTTCTTTGATCTTAAAGTATGTATCTTCGATAATTTTCTGTGTATAAGCACCGATTCTTTTCTGCTCCTCTTTAGATAAATCTTTCATATAAACAGGCTTTCCGTATTCCAGAATGACACGGGTCTTTTTGATTTTGGGCAGGTGATCCTCAAAAATATCCGCAGAATTGTAAAGCGTCATGGGAATAATGGGGCATCCGGTCTTGGCAGCGATCTTAAAGCTGCCTTCATGGAACTCCATAAAGGTATGGTTCACCTTATTTCTGGTACCTTCCGGGAAAATACAGATGGAAATACCGGATTTTATTTTGTCAATGGCGGTAAGGATAGTCTTAAGCCCCTGCTTGAGATCATTCCTGTCAAGAAAAAGGCAGTGGAGATTCCGCATCCAGTTTACAAGGAGAGGCCATCTTAACATTTCCTTTTTGGCAATGTAACCGGTGGGACGGGGAACCCTTACATAAGTAATCAGAATATCAAAATAACTTCTGTGATTGCCGATATACAAAACAGGCACATCCCTGGGGACATTTTCTTCCCCCTTCACGATAATCTCCGCACCTGTTAAAAACAGACACACCCGGAAGGCCCAGTTTACGATAGCCAGAGAACTTCTGTTCTTTAAGTCTATATTGTACTTTCCGATTATCCACTCTGCAATCAACAGGGGAATGCTCAAAACTAAAAATAAGATGACAAAGAGGGCAACTAAAATAATTCTAATCATGTTCGTTTCAATTCCTTTTTTGGTAAATAAAAGCATATTAAGTATAAAGGATGAACTGGATTTTGGCAAGGGCTGAATCAATAATGCGACGGCCATATTTGGGTATTTCTGGACTTTGTGCCTAATCTCTGATAAAATGGTAAAATCAGTACGAAAAAAATTTGTAATTGCAGAGAAGAAGAGGAAATATTTATGGACAAGATTGCAGTTTTGATCCCATGTTATAATGAGGAAAAAACCATTGCCAAGGTTATCAGGGATGCGAAGGCGGCCCTGCCGGAGGCAGTGATTTATGTATACGATAATAATTCCACAGACCAGACTGCCCGGATCGCCAGAGAGGAAGGGGCGGTTGTGCGTGATGAGTATATGCAGGGCAAGGGAAATGTTATCCGGCGGATGTTCCGGGAGATCGAGGCCCAATGTTATATTATGGTAGACGGGGATGACACTTACCCTATGGAATTTGCGCCGAAGATGGTGGAAAAGGTGCTCTGCCGCAATGCGGATATGGTGGTGGGGGATCGTCTTTCCTCCACGTATTTTGAGGAAAATAAGCGGCCCTTCCACAACCTGGGGAATTCTCTGGTGCGAGCCAGCATTAATCATCTGTTTGGCTGTGAGATCAAGGATATTATGACAGGATTCCGTGCATTCAGCTACGGGTTCGTAAAGACCTTTCCGGTTCTGTCAAAGGGATTTGAGATAGAGACGGAGATGACGATTCATGCAGTATATAACCATATGCAGATAGAAAATGTGATTGTGGAATACAGGGACAGGCCCGAGGGCAGCGTATCCAAGTTAAATACCTATTCCGACGGATTCCGGGTTCTTGGTACGATTTTCAGACTTTACCGGGATTATAAGCCTTTTGGGTTTTTCAGTATTTTGTCGCTGGTTCTCACGGCCATAGCGCTGTTATTTTTTATTCCGGTACTTTTAGAGTATTTAAGAACGGGGCTGGTGCTCAAGTTCCCAACTCTAATCGTCTGCGGATTTGTAGTGATGGCAGCGATACAGTCTTTCTTTGCGGGGCTTATCCTGTCCAATATGGCAATGAAGAACCGAAGGGACTTTGAGTACCGCCTTACCCTTGTGTGCGAAAAAGAAAAACGTAAGGCGAAGCAGGAGGAAGAATGTTGAGAAAGCTGGTTTCGCGCTGGTATCTGTTTATTGTATTTGGATTTATCCTGTCTGCCGGGCTGGTATTTTTTCTTTGTGGGGAACAAAGCGTCATTGCGGTTCATGACAACCTGGATCTTTTTATTCCCCAATTTCAGATGATGAAAAATACGGGGACTTTCTGGCGCCATGGGGTGGATGTGCCGTTCCTTGGAGGAATCAGCAGGGACACTCTTCCGGCGGAATTTTCTTTATATACCATGCTGTACATGATCCTTCCGGCATATCCGGCGTATATTGCCGGGTATCTGCTTAAAATTGTGATTGCTCTGCTTTCCTGCATTTGGCTGGCAGGAGATGTGCTGGGGGAAGGGTATGAAAGATATAAGCCGCTGGTTTATCTTTCCGGGCTTGCCTACGGTATCCTCAATGTGTTTCCGGCTTTCGGCATCCCTTTTGCATCAATACCCTTAGCCGTTTATCTTTTAAGGAAAATTTACAGGGAGCCTGGGATAAGATGGTATGCGGCATTATTTTTTTATCCCCTTCTTTCTTACTTTTCATATTTCGGCCTGTTTATCCTGGCCTATATGGCGGCTGCGTTTATCTGGCTATGGGCAAAGGACAGGAAGTTTCCCGGAAGGATCCTTGCCGCAGTCATTGTGCTGGCGGCAGGCTGTGTTGTCTGTGAGTACCGGCTGTTCGGCACGATGCTTTTGGGGGATGAAGTGACCATCCGTACCACCATGGAGGCAGGAAGCTTTACGGCAGGGGAAATTGTGAAAACTATAGGAGAGGTTTTTGCCAAAGGAATGTTTCACGCAGAAAGCGTACATACCTTTTTGGTACTGCCTGTCTGTGTACTTTACTTTTTTTATTTGAATTTCAGCTATATCAGGAGCAGAAATATAAAAGGGATTTTCCAGGATGTATATAATCTGCTGGCACTGGTGCTTGTTTTTAACAGCGTGGTGTATGGGATTTATTACTGGGAAGGTTTTAGGAATGTTGTGGAGGCACTGTGCCCGCCGCTTACCGGGTGGCAGTTTAACCGGACGGTATTTTTCAGCCCGTTTGTCTGGTATGCCGCTTTCTTCTTCGCACTGAAACGTCTCTATGACAGCAAAAAGGCGGCAGGAGAGGTTCTGGCCAATCTGCTGGCACTGGGGGCAGTGCTTATCATTGTGCTTTCAGGGACCCGCTATAATGATCTGTACCACACCTGCTTTAGCCAGGCATATATGTACCTGAAAGGGGCACAGACAGACCAGTTGAATTTTGGGGAATTTTACTCTGCGGAGCTGTTTGAAGAAGCCAAAAAAGACATCGGATATGAGGGGCAGTGGGCCGCGGCGTACGGATTTTATCCGGCGGTTTTAGAGTATAACGGGATTGCCACGCTGGATGGGTATCTGGGATTTTATTCCCAGAGTTATAAGGAGGCTTTCCGCAGAATTATTGCGCCGGCACTTGACCGGGTGGAGGAGAGCAGGGAATATTTTGACAGTTGGGGGGCCCGGGCCTATCTGTATTCGGGAACGGATTTGTCTATTGTCAATGCCTCCCGGAGTTACAGCGTTACCGACAGGGATATTTATATTGATGTGGACGCATTTAAAGAACTTGGAGGGCGCTATATTTTTTCAAGAATTGAGCTGGCCAACGCTAAGGAGAAAGGGCTGACGCTGGCAGGCACATACAGAAATGACAAATCACCCTATGTGCTGTACGTATATACAATATGATTTAAAAACAAACGCTGCCACGCTTTGCGAGACAGCTTATTGTAATAATCAGCCGGAGCGGTGTTACCCGTTCCGGCTGTAGTGATTTGCTGATTGGTTGGGGGAGTTATTTAATGACTTCCCCGTTTTTATATTTGGCAACGACTTCCTGAATACGCTCGTTGGGGTTGAGCAGGTCGCTGATGGAAGCGTCGTGGTTTAAGGTGTCAATCAGGTATGCAATGTATTTGCTCATATCGCAGTCAATATACCATTTCCGTTCTAATAGTTCCGGGGTCTGATAAATTAAATTGGTCGTAAGCACCCTGTCAATGATGCCGTTTTCATAGGCCTTGTCAAAGCGGTCCAGACCGTTGGTAAATAAGCCAAAAGTAGCGCAGATGAAAATTTTGCGTGCTTTGCGTTCTTTCAGGGCGGTAGCAACCTCAAGAACACTTTCCCCGGAAGAAATCATATCGTCAATAATGACCATGTCCTTGCCTTCCACAGAGGAGCCTAAAAATTCGTGGGCTACAATAGGATTTCTGCCGTTTACTACGCGGGTATAGTCCCTGCGCTTATAGAACATACCCATGTCAAGGCCAAGCACGTTAGCAATATAGATTGCCCGGCTCATGCCGCCCTCGTCCGGGCTGATCACCATCATGTGGTTGGAATCGATCTGCAGATCCTTTACATGCTTTAACAGACCTTTGATAAACTGGTACGCAGGCTGCACGGTTTCAAATCCGTGCAGGGGGATGGCGTTCTGGACTCTGGGATCGTGGGCGTCGAAAGTGATGATATTGTCCACACCCATATGCACCATTTCCTGTAAGGCAAGGGCACAGTCTAAGGATTCCCTGGCCGTTCTTTTATGCTGTCTGCTTTCATAAAGAAAAGGCATGATAACAGTGATGCGCCGTGCTTTTCCGCCTACAGCCGCGATGATCCTCTTTAAATCCTGATAGTGATCGTCAGGGGACATATGGTTTTCATGGCCGCACAGGGAGTAAGTCAGACTGTAGTTGGCTACATCTACGAGAAGGTACAGATCTGTGCCGCGGACAGATTCAAGAATCATTCCTTTTGCCTCGCCGGAGCCGAAACGGGGGACTTTGGCCTTTAAAATGTAAGAATCTCTCTGGTATCCGGCAAATGCAAGGCTTTCTTTGTGCTCGCTTTCACGGACGGTACGCCATCTTACCAGATAGTCGTCTACCTTCTGGCCGAGAGACTTACACCCTTCTAAGGGAATGATGCCAAGCGATCCTACGGGTATCGTTTCCAAATTTCTCTTTTCTTCGCGCTGGGACATAAAGTACCTCACTTTCTGTTTTGCAGTCTTTTTTTTAAGGTCCGGATGTCAGGTCCGGTAAATTTGCAGATACTGTATTGATTTGTTATCCGGGAAAAAACCCGGTCTGAGTAGCGGTTTAACAGGTCTTCCAAAGACAGGTTGGTGGAGATGATGGTAGATTTTTTACAAAGATGCCGCTGGTTCAAAAGGGAAAACAACACGGAAGGAGCTGTGGATTTATGGTATTCAGTTCCCAAATCGTCGATGATCAGCAAATCACTGTCGCGCAGATCCCCCCCCAGACTTAAAGCATCTTCTTTATATTTATAATCAAACATATTTCTGGATATGGTTTCAAAAAGCCCGGCCGCGCTGAAATAAATAACGGAGTGGCCGCTTTCTATCAGCTCTTTGGCAATGCAGCCGGACAAAAAAGATTTGCCCGTACCCACTGTACCATAAAAGAATAAATTTTGATAGTCTGTATCGAAAGTTTTTATGAAATTTCTGCATGCATTTACGGTTTTTCCAAAACGCTCAAGGTCTTCTCCCTGATAATAGTCATAAGAAAGCATACTGAAATTTTCTTTTTCCAGCATGTCCCGGATGCCTGACTGTTCGTAGAGCAGGTCAATGACTGCCTGCCTGAAACAGTGGCATTTCACGCCGTTGATATATCCGGTATCCTTACAGTCAGGACAGTCGTAAATGGGGGCCAGGTAATCAGCCGGATAGCCGGCGCCTGTAAGGAGCTGGTCTTTCATGGAAGAAAGGCTGCGTAAGGAAGTTCTTAAATCCTCCAGAGCATAGTCGTCGCCCTCTAACAGTTTCCTGCCCTGGGAAACGGATATGGCAGCAATGGATTCAGACAATTCCCGGTAACCGTCCACGTTTTTGTAGATAAATGCGGTGCGCTCATCAAGCAGGTGCCTGTTTCTGTTTTGTCTGTATTCATATTCACGCATAATTGCGTCATATTGAGAGTTAGTCAGTGCCACAGTGAATTCTCCTTACGGCTGTGCTTTAATTGCTCAGGATTTCTTTTTCCAGCGCCTCAAAATCATAATTTGTATGCATGAACTGGTTAAACTGCCCGGAGGAAGTGTTCTGTAACCTGGGGGCGGAGGATTTATTTTTGGCGTAAGCTTCATCAAGGGCGCTGATATCGGCCTTGATGCGTACATTCTTTTTGGCCCAGCTGCTTAAAATGCTGTCTGCATATTCAAAGCGGTGCTTGTCTGTAGCCATAACTGTACGGCTGCATGCTTCTAAAATAATCTCTTTGGCAAATCCCAGTTCCTTTGTCCATTTGGTGGCAAATCCTGCCTCCGCTTTGGTGGGAGTGCCCGGTTTGCCTAAAGCTTTCATGATGTCATAGACAATTTTGTCATATTTTCCCGCAAGCTTTGACGCCTGGCCGGGGGTGGTGATGCCTGCCTCCGCCCAGCTTAAAGCAACCTTTTCTATGTACCGGAAATCCTTCTTCTCACGGCCTACGCAGTATTGAATCAGATAATCAATTAAGTCCTCGGAAAATCCAAGCTTGTCCGAGAAAAAGAGGATGGTGTTGATTTCGGAAGGACTTAAGGGCCTGCCGATATACTGCTCCGCAACAAAAATAATCTGGGCTGTCTCCTCATTGTTCTGGAATTCTTTTAATTGGTCGAGACTGTAAACAGGCTTGGACAAATCTGCTTTTGCAGGAGGCGCTTCATTTTTGGCAGGAAGCTGGACCACGGAAGCAAGTGGGTGGACATCCTTTATGGGGCTTTTGACAATGGATAGAAGACGGATGCCGGAAATATTTTTCCCTTCGTCATATTCCAAAGATAAAAGGCGGTTCTTTTCCCAATATTTAAGAGCCCTGACCACGTCCTTTTCCGTATGGTTGAACTGGTCTGCAATATCCGAAACACTGGTGCACAGTCCGGCCCCCATGACCCGGAGCAGATACAGGTATATTTTTAACTGGGCGTCGTTGGCATCTTTCATATACTGGTCTATGAAAATGTTGGACACAACAGTTACATCAGCATAGTTTTCCTGATAAATTTTAAAGTGACCCATAAAGCCACCCCCCTTGCATATTATTTTCACGAATTGAAAGCAAATTGAATTATAGCATAAGCACCGGCAAAAAGGAATAGGGTAAATTTCAAAAAGTCCAGTATTTTCAAGGGATTGAGGGTTTTGTGGATAGTGTGGACAATGTGGATATTATGGCTGCCATGAGAAGGCGGGGAAGAAGAAAACCATGTAAAATGCTGGAAAATAATCTGGTTTGGGGTGGAAAAATATCCACATATTTTCGGAAGACTCCGGTATGAAAATATGTGGATAATGTGGACAGTTATTGCTTTAAAAGATTTTCCCCAATGTTTACAACGTCTCCGGCGCCCATAGTTATCAACAAGTCACCGGGGGCGCAATTTTTTTTGAGAAAGTTTTCTATTTCCTGAAAAGAAGGAAAATAGTGGCAGTCTTTTCCATATGATTTGATTTCCTCAAGAAGAGTCTTTGAACTGATGCCTAAATTGTCGGTTTCCCTGGCAGGAAAAATATCGGCCAGTACAATGTGGTCTGCAAGAGAAAGAGATTTGGCAAACTCTTTCATAAAAGCTTTGGTGCGGGTAAAGGTGTGGGGCTGGAATACGCACCATAAGGATTGATGAGGATAATTTGCAACCGCAGTTAAAGTAGCGGTAATTTCTGTGGGATGGTGTGCATAATCATCTATTATAATGGTTCCGTTCAAACGGCCTTTGTACTCAAAGCGGCGGTCGGTGCCGTGGAAATGGGCAAGAGCAGATTTTACTGCAGGGGAACCGATGGAAAAATAGTCTGCAAGGGCAATGGCCGCAAGGGCATTGTAAATATTGTGTTCACCGGGGACGCCTAAGAGGATTTCTTCCCTGGAGCCGTCCTTTTTCACGAGAAGGAAACCAGCGCATCCGTTTTCGTCATAGCGGATATTTTCGGGATGGTAATCAAAGGCATCCGAACTTCCATAGGTTATGACGCGGCAGGACAGCCCTTCCAGCACCGTGTTTACTTCGGGAATCTCCCCGTTGATTATTAAGACCCCGTCTGCAGGGAGGAGCTGTGCAAAGCGGCGGAAGGAATTGCGTATGTCGTCAATGTCTTTAAAAAAGTCAAGATGGTCTTCTTCTATATTTAATATAATTCCTATTTTTGGAAAAAAGCTTAAAAAGCTGTTGGTATATTCGCAGGCTTCCGTGACAAAGTAGCCGGATCTGCCGATGCGTATGTTTCCGCCGATGGCCTTTAATATGCCGCCGATAGAAAGGGTAGGGTCTGTATCCGCCTCAAGAAGGATTTCCGAAATCATGGAGGTAGTGGTGGTTTTTCCGTGGGTGCCGCTGACAGCAACGGGAAATTCATAATTTTTCATCATCTGTCCGAGCAGTTCGGCTCTGGTCAGGGAGGGAATCTCCATTTCTTTCATGGCGGTAAATTCCGGATTGTCAGGGTGGATGGCGCTGGTATAAACCACAAGGTCAATTTTGTTATTTATGTTTTCTGCTTTCTGGCCGTAATGAATCTGTGCGCCTTTCTGGCACAGTGCCCGGGTCAGGGAAGATTCTTTTGCATCGGAGCCGGAAACGGTAAAGCCTTTTTCCAGAAGGATTTCAGCAAGACCGCTCATGCTGATGCCGCCGATTCCGATGAAATATATATGGATGGGATGGTTGAAGTCTAATTGGTACATGAAAAAATCCTCCGTTTTTATTAGTTTTGACTTAATTATATATAATTACACAATAAAAACCAATGGCATTTTTAACAAAATAAGCGTATGAAACTAGGATACAGACACAAAATGTAGTAAAAAACATGGGAGAAGATATTTTGCTTATGCAAAAGATTGTAAAAAAGTAACATAAAAAGCGGATTGTTTCCGAATATAATTGTAAAAAATATTCACTTTTGAGTTAATATATGGTATACTATTCATACATTTTATAAATGGTACCTGTATCAAATAGTTATAGATACAAAAATACTTGTAAGAGGTGAGGACATGATTAAAAAAGAAATGATTGCCATGTTGTTAGCGGGTGGTCAGGGAAGCAGGCTGGGCGTGCTCACGTCAAAGGTGGCCAAGCCGGCAGTATCCTTTGGGGGAAAGTACCGTATCATTGACTTTCCATTAAGTAACTGCATCAATTCCGGAGTGGATACCGTTGGCGTTCTGACACAGTATCAGCCTTTACGCCTGAATACCCACATAGGGATAGGTATTCCTTGGGATTTGGACAGAAATATAGGCGGTGTGACTGTTCTTCCGCCCTATGAAAAAAGCGCCAACAGCGAATGGTACACCGGCACGGCTAATGCCATATACCAGAATCTGGATTACATGGAAAGCTATAATCCGGAATATGTTTTGATACTTTCCGGAGATCACATATATAAAATGGACTATGAAGTCATGCTGGATTTCCATAAGGACAAAGGGGCGGAAGTCACCATTGCGGTCATGCCTGTTCCCATGGAAGAGGCGAAAAGGTTCGGCATCATGATTACGGATAATGAGAGGAAAATAACCGATTTTGAAGAAAAGCCCGCTAATCCCAGGAGCAATCTTGCATCCATGGGGATTTACATATTTAACTGGAAGACCTTAAAGGAGGCGCTTCTTGAAAACGCACAGCAGCCAAGGCTGGATTTTGGCAAACATGTGATTCCTTACTGCCACGGGAAAGGGTATCCGCTTTACGCTTATGAGTTTAACGGATACTGGAAGGATGTGGGAACCTTAAGCTCTTACTGGCAGGCAAATATGGAGCTGATTGACATTGTGCCTGAATTTAACCTTTATGAGGAATACTGGAAGATATATACCAAGAGCGAGAGCCTTCCGCCCCAGTATATCGCTGATGATTCGGTGATCGAGAGAAGCATCATAGGGGAGGGCGCAGATATTTACGGAAAGGTATACAATTCCGTTATTGGCTGCGGTGTGACCATCGGGAAGGAGACCGTTGTCCGGGATTCCATTATCATGAATAATACTTCTATAGGGGACGGCTGTGAACTTTACAAGGCAATTGTGGCAGAAAATGTGAAGGTCGGGAATCAGGTCAGGCTGGGGTATGGCGAAGAAGTGCCCAATGAGACAGACCCCAGCATTTATGACAGCGGCATGGTGACAATAGGAGAAAAGAGCGTTTTGCCGGATGGAATAACGGTAGGAAAGAATACCTGCATATTCGGGCAGACATCGCCAGAGGATTATCCGGATAACTATCTTGCAAGCGGAAAAACATTAATTAAGGCAGGTGATGAAAAGTGAGAGCAATTGGTATCGTATTAGCGGGCGGAAACAGTTATAGGATGAAGGAACTTTCCCAAAAGAGGGCAGTGTGTGCAATGCCTATTGCAGGCAGTTACCGGAGCATTGACTTTGCACTGAGCAACATGACAAATTCCCATATTCAGAAAGTGGCAGTATTTACCCAGTACAATGCCAGAAGTCTCAATGAGCACTTAAATTCATCCAAATGGTGGGATTTTGGACGCAAACAGGGAGGGCTGTATGTGTTTACCCCGGCGGTTACGGCGGAGAGCAATTCCTGGTACAGAGGCACGGCAGACGCAGTTGCCCAGAACCTTTCCTTCCTCAAAAACAGCCATGAGCCTTATGTTGTAATTGCGTCCGGCGACGGCGTATACAAGCTGGATTACAATAAAGTGCTGGAATACCATATCGCCAAGAAAGCGGATATCACCGTGGTATGCAAGGATATGGGGTCCAACGTGAATGTGGACAGATTCGGAACGATCAAGATGAATGAGGAAAGCCGCATTGAGGATTTCGAGGAGAAGCCGGTTGTTGCAAAATCCAACACTATTTCCTGCGGTATTTATGTGGTCAGAAGGCGTCAGCTTATTGAGATGATTGAAAAGTGCGCGGAAGAAGATCGGTATGATTTTGTAAAGGATGTGCTGGTCCGTTATAAGAATATAAAACGGATCTATGGGTACAAGATGAAGGGATACTGGAAGAATATTGCAACAGTGGAGGACTATTTCGACGCAAACATGGATTTCTTAAATGCTGAGACAAGAGATTATTTCTTTAAGCAGTATCCAGACATTTATTCCCGGGTGGAGGATCTGCCGCCGGCCAAGTATAACGTAGGGGCGCAGATTCGGAACAGCCTTATTTCCAGCGGCTGTATCGTTAACGGAGTCGTGGAAAACTCCGTAGTATTTAAGAAGGCTTATATTGGAAACAATTGCTACATTAAAAATTCTATTATTTTAAATGATGTTTACATTGGAGACAATACCCACATTGAGAACTGTATCGTTGAAAGCCGCGATACAATCAGGGCCAACTCCTATCATGCAGGTACTGACGGCATTAAGATTGTATTGGAGAGAAATGACAGATACGTGATCTGATGGGTAAGCAAAAAAGTTCTAGCTAAGGGGGACTGAAAATGCAGATTACAGATGTACGTGTGAGAAAGATAACAAAAGAGGGCAAAATGCGCGCCATTGTATCTATTACGATTGACGAGGAGTTTGTGATACATGATATTAAAGTAATAGAAGGGGATAAGGGGCTGTTCATTGCAATGCCCAGTAAAAAGGCAGCAGATGGAGAATACAGGGACATCGCCCATCCAATTAATTCTTCTACCAGAGAGAAGATTCAGGAAATTATTTTAGAAAAATATCATAATGCACTGCTGGAACCGGACGAGGAAGAATAGCGGTATGCTACTGTGAATGGCATGAACAGTAAAAGGGAAACAGCAGCAGGCACTGCCGAAGTGTGGCAGCGTTTGTAACGGAAGGGCAAAGCGCAGGCTTTGCTCTTTTTTTTGCTGAAAAAATATGCTATGATGGCAGGGTAGCACTTTTACGGCATTCAATATGAAAGAACCCGTAGGGAAAGGCGTGTGGGATAATATGTTTGTGATAGCAGGACTTGGAAATCCTAAAAGAGAATATGATAATACGAGACACAATATTGGTTTTGCAATGATTGATGCATTGTCAGATAAATATAATATTACGGTAATGGACATCAGACACAAGGCAATGCTGGGAAAAGGAATAATAAACGGGCAGAAGGTGATTCTGGCAAAGCCGCTTACCTTCATGAACGCAAGCGGTGAGAGCATCAGGCCCCTGACTGATTATTATAAAATAGATGTGGAAACAGAGTTGATTGTGATATCGGATGATATTTCCCTTCCGCCGGGACAGGTGCGGGTGCGGAAAAGAGGAAGCGCGGGCGGTCATAACGGCCTTAAGGATATCATCCGGCATCTGGGCACAGAAAATTTTCACAGGATACGGATCGGCGTTGGGGAAAAACCAAAAGGGTATGACCTGGCGGATTATGTTCTGGGGCATTTTAATAAAGAAGAAGCGCCTCTAATGAAAGAAGGTCTGGAAAAAGCCGTGGCGGCAGCAGAAATGATGCTGGCTGGGGAGACAGACAGGGCAATGAACGAGTTTAACAGGAAGAATCCTGCGGAAAAATAATATCAAGTATAAATGTGTGAGGGAAAATTTGCATGAGAGCATTAACGGCGCCTCTGGAAGAATGGGGGGAATTTGAAGAAATCAAGAAAAAGATACGCAGGGGCAGTACCTGCGTATCCCTGAGCGGATGTGTGGAGTCACAGAAGCTCCATATGATATACGGGCTGGGAGAAGATCTTAAAAATAAACTTATCGTTACATTCAGCGATTTGAGGGTAAAGGAGCTGATGGAGGACTACCGTTTCTATGACAGAAACGTAACCTCCTATCCGGCCAAGGATCTTATTTTTTATCAGGCGGATATCCATGGAAACCAGCTTGTAGCGGAGCGGATTAAATGTTTAAGGCGTATGCTGGAGGGAAAACCAGTAACGGTGGTTACCACATTCAGCAGCCTTATGGCGCCCCAGATTCCCCTTTCTGCATGGAAAGAGCACATTTTAAAAATTGACGGTAAAAGCCGGATAGATGTTGGAAAGCTTGGGGAACGCCTTGTAGAAATGGGATATGAGAAGAATTACCAGGTGGAAGCGCCGGGGCAGTTCGGAATCAGGGGAGGTATCATAGATATCTTTGATTTGACAGAGGAGAACCCCTATCGTATTGAACTGTGGGGTGACGAGGTGGACTCCATCCGCAGCTTTGATGTTTTAAGCCAGCGTTCTATAGAAAAGCTTTCCTCCATTTCCATTTATCCGGCCGGAGAGATGCTGCTTTCCGGCAGCAGGCTTAAGGCGGGCATGGAAAAAATAGAGCGGGAAGGAAAAAGCTTTTCCAAAAAGCTTCGGGCGGAATTCCGCACAGAGGAATCCCACCGGGTGGAAACCCAGATGAAAGAATTGAAGGAACAGGTTTTAGAATTCCGTAATCTGGTCAATCTAGACTCCTATGTACACTATTTTTATGACGATACGGCGTCTTTTCTGGATTTGTTTGATTTAGGGAACACTTGTGTTTTTGTGGATGAACCGGCCCGGGTGAAAGAACATGCGAAAGCGGTGGAACTGGAATTCCGTGAGAGTATGATGCACCGGGTGGAGAAGGGGTATATCCTTCCGGGGCAGATGAATCTTTTATACTCTGTGGAGCATGTGGCGGCAAAAATGGAGCGGGGCAGAGTCGTCACGCTGGCGGCCCTTGATATGAAGAATACCCTTTTCAAGGCGGAAAAAAAGGCGGATATCCCGGTCAAAAGCATCTCATCTTACAATAACAGCTTTGAGGCGCTGGTACAGGATCTTAGGCGGTATAAGAAAAACGGATACAGGATCCTTTTGCTGTCCGGTTCCCGGACAAGGGCTGCAAGGCTTGCCCAGGATCTTATGGATGAGGAACTGGCGGCCTTTTATACGGAAGATCCGGACAGGGAACTTGCGCCCGGGGAAATTATGACTTATTACGGAAGGGTCCTTAAGGGATTTGAGTATCCGCTGCTTAAATTTGCAGTCATTTCAGAAAGCGATATTTTTGGTCTGGACAAAAAGAAGAAAAAAAAGAAAAAGACCTATGAAGGGCGGAAAATCAACGACTTTAACGAGCTTAAAGTGGGAGATTACGTGGTTCATGAAAGCCATGGGCTTGGGGTCTATAAGGGCATTGAAAAGGTAGAAGTAGAAAAAATCGTAAAAGATTATATCAAGATTGAATATCGGGACGGAGGCAATCTATATGTGCTTGCTACCGGGCTGGACGTTATCCAGAAATATGCTTCCGCTGACGCAAAACGCCCCAAATTAAATAAGCTGGGAACGCAGGAGTGGAACCGTACCAAGGGCAGGGCCCGGGAGGCCGCCGGGGAAGTGGCTAAGGATCTGGTGGAATTATATGCGGTCCGCCAGCAGCAGAACGGCTTCCAGTATGGAAAGGACACGGTCTGGCAGAAGGAATTTGAGGAGATGTTTCCTTTTGAGGAGACAGAGGATCAGCTCCTGGCCATTGCCGCCGCAAAGAAGGATATGGAGAGTACGAAAATCATGGACCGTCTGATTTGCGGGGATGTGGGGTACGGGAAGACGGAAATTGCTATCCGCACGGCTTTTAAAGCGGTGCAGGAAGGAAAGCAGGTGGTCTATCTGGTGCCTACTACCATTCTGGCCCAGCAGCACTACAACACTTTTATCCAGCGTATGAAAGATTTTCCTGTCCGGGTGGATCTGCTGTGCAGATTCCGTGCCAGCGGGGAACAGAAAAAGACGGTGGAAGATTTGAAAAAGGGACTTGTGGATATTGTGATCGGTACGCACAGGGTTCTTTCGGCGGACGTGTCTTATAAGGATCTGGGACTGCTGATCATAGACGAGGAACAGCGGTTCGGGGTGACTCATAAGGAAAAAATAAAAAAGATGAAAGAAAATATTGATGTGCTTACCCTGACAGCCACGCCTATTCCCAGAACCCTGCACATGAGTCTTGTGGGAATCCGGGATATGAGCGTGCTGGAGGAGGCACCTAATGACAGGATGCCTATTCAGACTTATGTTCTTGAGTACAATGAGGAGATGGTTAGAGAGGCTGTTGTGAGGGAGCTGTCAAGAGGCGGGCAGGTTTACTATGTCTACAACAGGGTAAATAACATTGCGGACGTGACGGCCGCTATCCAGAATCTGGTGCCGGAGGCATCAGTGGCCTTTGCCCACGGGCAGATGCAGGAACGGGAATTAGAGCGGATCATGTACGATTTTATTAATGGGGAAATTGATGTTTTGGTGTCCACCACCATTATAGAAACCGGACTGGATATTTCCAATGTAAATACAATGATCATCCATGATGCCGACAATATGGGGCTTTCCCAGCTTTACCAGCTTCGGGGAAGAGTAGGGAGAAGTAACCGGACAGCCTACGCATTTCTGATGTATAAGCGGGACAAAATGTTAAAGGAAGTGGCGGAAAAAAGGCTGGCCGCCATTAAGGAATTTACGGATCTGGGAAGCGGATTTAAGATTGCCATGCGGGATCTGGAAATCCGGGGGGCAGGCAATCTGTTAGGGGCGAAGCAGCATGGGCATATGCAGGCGGTGGGGTATGACTTGTACTGTAAAATGCTCAATGAAGCTGTAAAGAATTTAAAAGGTATCAGCACGGCGGAGGATTTTGCCACTTCGGTAGACTTGGATGTGGATGCCTTTATCCCTCCGGCGTATATTGTCAACGAAGTACAGAAGCTGGATATCTATAAAAGGATTGCAGGAGTGGAGAACCAAAGCGAGTGCGACGATATGAAAGAGGAGCTTTTAGACAGATTCGGGGAAGTTCCCACAGCGGTGGAAAATCTGCTGCGCATTGCCCTTCTTAGGGTCCGGGCGCATAAATTGTATGTGACGGAATTAAAAGGAAGGAACGGGGAGATCCGGTTTGTCCTGAAACAGGACGCGGATATCAGGCCAGAGAGGATACCTGTACTTCTCAAAAAACATGATAAGCTGGCGTTTAACGCTAAGGGGACGCCCTTTTTCCTGTTCCGCTATAAGAAGTGCGGCATGGTTGAGCGGGATGCCCAGATGCTTCTCGAATTTACGGAAAATCTGCTTATTTCCATGGAGAAAGAACTATTAAATGGGGATATGCCTGGCGGATCAGCAGGCTAAATTATAAGAGGCTGTACACGGGTCGGTGTACAGCCTCCTGCGCTGATAAGTCAGAATCTGTAATGCTGGTGATCAGCATGAGTGTTTATATTTTTCCACAATAGCGGTCAGTTTGTCCCACTTGGCTTCCATGTCTGCTACCAGTTTGAACTGTGTCCTGGCCCTGTCCAGGTTGTGCCTGTCTCTGTGGACTTTAAAATAGACATCTCCTTCCAGATAGTCTGCAAGGAACCGGATGCCGCATTCGTAGGTCATCAGTTTGGCACCCATGGGGAGCATTTCAATTTCTTTTTCTGTAAGGCTGCCCTGGCATCCTTCCAGAAAGCCTTTCGTGAAAGCCTCAAACAAGGATAAATCCACTTCCACTTTGGAGAGGTCTTTTTCATCCTCTGCGCCTGTGCTGGCGCCGAAACGGATGGAATCACCGAAATCATAGTGGGAAAGTCCCGGCATGACCGTATCAAGGTCTATGATGCAGAGGGCTTCTTTGGTGTCTTCGTCAAATAAAATGTTATTCAGCTTGGTATCGTTGTGGGTTACCCGCAAAGGAAGCTCCCCGCTTTTTAAAAGGTCTGTAAGGGCGGAGGTTTCCGCTTCCCGGGCTAATGCAAAGTCGATTTCTGCTTTGGCAAGCGAGGCCCTTCCCATAATATCATTTTCTATTGCTTTCTGCAGATCCCTGAAACGGGAAGGGGTGTTGTGGAAGTTGGGAATCGTTTCATGGAGGGTACTGGCAGGATAATCCGCCAGCATCCGCTGGAAGTTTCCGAAAGCCACGGCACTGTCGTAAAAATCTTTTTCACTTTCCACCATTTCAAGACATACGGTGTGCTCTATAAAAAGGAACACTCTCCAGTAATTATCATTGCTGTCCTTGTAAAAACTTCCGCCCTCCCGGGTTTTTACCACGTTTAAGGTTTCCCGTTCGGGGTCGCCGTTCTGGGAGAGGATTATTTTCCGTAAGTATTCTGTGACATTGACTACATTCTCCATCAGTTCTTGCGGCTGCCTGAAAATGGTGTGGTTCATCCTCTGTAAAATATACTGCTTCTGGCTGTCGTCGGGCATTTTGTAAACAAGCAGGAAAGTGTCGTTGATATGGCCGTTTCCATAGGGCTGTTTCGTCATAAGCTGCCCGGAAAATGCAAACTGTTCAATAACTTCGTCTATTTTGGCGCAATTCTGATTTTGTCCGCTCATAGGTTCTCCTTTTGATTCATCCGCTGCATTTTGATAGTTAATATAAGTATAAAAGAATTATTTTTTATAATCAAGCTGGTTGTTGCTTGATATTTTATGAATATTGCTTTTATTCAAAATGCAGTGAAAAACAATGTAATAATTTTGAATATTGTATATTTTGCATACTATAAGCGCACCGACAGACATATGTGCTGAAATAAATAAAACAAAATGTACAAAAATGCATGCTGTATATTGCATTTTATAAAAATAAGAGAATGCAGGAGAGAAGATTTTTTTATATGTGGACAAAATATATAAAAGTTGTTATATTGAATTTATAAAAAGGAAAGAGGAAAGAAGCATGGGAAATACCAGACACAGGATTGAGGATGGAAGGATATCTTCTTTTGGGGAATCAAAACTTTTATATGTTACCACTTCCAAATATGAGGGGGACTGGCAGAGCATTTTACATTCCCACCCTTTTAGCGAACTATTTTATGTAGTAAACGGAAGCGGTTTTTTTATTGCAGAGGATGAGGGGTTCCCGGTAAGCAAAAACGATATGGTCATTATCAATCCCCATGTGCAGCATACGGAAAAGTCAGGGAGTGAGTCCCCGCTGGAATATATTGTATTAGGAATAAACGGGCTTTCTTTTTCTTTTGAAAATGTTACGTCCGCCCAGGACGGCATATCCATGCAGACTTCTTTCGGTACAGTGTATAAATACAATATGCAGGGCTGTCATGTGTGTGCCTGCCTGAACATGATGCTGGAGGAGATTACCCATAAGAATGAAAATTATGAGACGGCCTGCCAGAACCTTCTGGAGGTGCTTCTGATTTATATACTGCGAAATGACGATTTGTCTATTGTGAAAAGCGGCGATACCATTTTGAACAGGGAGTGTGCACAGATTAAAAACTATCTGGACTCCAACTATTCAGAGAATATAACGCTGGATACACTGGCAGCCATCACCCACATGAACAAATATTATATGGCCCATGCCTTTACCAGATATACGGGACTCTCACCCATCAATTATCTGATTCAGAAAAGGATACAGGAGGGGAAATCCCTGCTGGAATCCACCAGTTACTCTATCGCCCAGATTTCAGCCATGCTGGGTTTTTCTTCCCAGTCCTATTTTTCCCAGGCATTTAAAAAAGCTACAGGCAGTACGCCGGTCCAGTACAGAAATGAGTTCCGGGGGCAAAAAGAATGCAGGGCTGGTGAAAATACCTATATCCAAAATGAATGAAATAGTGTAAAATTAAGAACGTACCAGTTTTTTACAAGGCTCCGGAGGGATAAAGATATGGATATATTTGATGTACTGACTATGATAGGCGGACTGGCGTTATTTTTGTATGGAATGGAGGTGCTTGGAGACGGACTAAAAAAAGCTTCCGGTGGTAAGCTGGAAATTATTTTGGAAAAACTAACCTCCAACAAGCTCTCGGCCATTCTTTTGGGAGCAGGGGTGACAGCCATTATCCAGTCTTCTTCCGCAACAACCGTTATGGTGGTGGGCTTTGTCAATTCGGGAATCATGAAGCTTTCCCAGGCTGTAGGGGTCATTCTGGGAGCCAATGTGGGGACCACTGTGACTGCGTGGCTGTTAAGCCTGACAGGGGTGGAAGGCTCCGGGCTTTTTTTACAGTTTCTAAAACCATCTTCTTTTTCTCCCATTCTGGCATTTGCAGGGGTAATTATGCTGAATATGTGCAAGAGGGACAAGCATAAGGTGGCGGCAGCCATCATGATTGGCTTTGCGGTTCTTATGTTTGGAATGGAGACCATGTCAAGTACGGTAAAGCCTCTGGCAGAGAACCCTGACTTTATAAATATGCTTCTTATGTTTTCCAATCCGGTGCTTGGAATGCTGATTGGCCTTGTTCTGACAGCAATTATCCAGTCTTCCTCTGCATCTGTAGGTATCTTGCAGGCCTTGTGTGTATCGGGCGCGGTCAGCTATTCAACGGCGATTCCTATTATCATGGGACAAAATGTGGGGGACTGTGTGGCGGCGCTGATTTCCAGCGCAGGTGCGGGAAAACAGGCAAAGAGAGCATCCTTGATCAATCTTTACTATAAAATCATAAAAGCAGTGGCGTTTATGGTGATTTTCTATACGCTGAACGGGATATTTTCGTTTGCGTTTTTAGGCAGGCCCGCAAGCGCTTTAGGGGTAGCTGCAATACATACAGCTTTTAATGTGGCGGCGGTAGTTATTATGTATCCCTTTGCCTGGGTTTTGGAAAAACTGGCATATTTGACGATCCCTGAGAGCGGTGAGGAGACCCAGGCTGCAGAGCTTGCCAGAAAAGAGATACAGATTCTGGATTCCCGTTTCCTTGCAACCCCGGGTCTGGCCCTTGAACAGTGCAAAAATGCAGCCGTTGACATGGCGGAACACGCAAGGGATGCACTGTTTCTGGCAATGAATCTGTTTGATAAGTTTGACAATAAAGAGGCCGAGAGGGTAATCGAACTGGAGGAGCTGGTGGACCATTATGAAGATGAGCTGGGTTCCTATCTGGTCAAGCTAAGCAGCAAGCATCTTACGGAAAAGGACAGCCAGGAGCTTTCCGTTCTGCTCCACTGTATCGGTGATTTTGAGAGGATTTCAGATCATGCTATTAACATTATGGAATCTGCCCGGGAGATGGAGGAAAAGAAACTGTATTTCTCCAAAAAGGCGGAGGAGGAGTTAAAGATTTTTACGGGAGCTGTCAGGGACATTGTCAATACTTCCATATTGGTGTTCCAGGAAGAAGATTTAAACCTTGCGGGTATGGTGGAGCCTATGGAGGAAGCGATTGATTACCTGAACTCGGAAATCAAAAAGCGCCATATCAAGAGGCTGCGGAAAGGAAAGTGTACTATTGAAATGGGATTTGTCCTTTCCGATATTACCACAAACTATGAAAGAGTATCAGACCACTGCTCTAATATAGCCCTCTGTCTGCTCCAGCTCAATGAGGATAATTTTGAAACTCATGGGTATCAGATCAACCTTACCAGTAAGGAAAATGTGGCGTTTATGGCGGAAGTCAAACGTCTGCGGGAACATTACGAACTTCCGTAGGGGGGTTAAAGTCCGTTTTATAGGACTGCTTAAATGTTATTCTGTTAATAGAGGCGGAAGTATCCATCAGGATAAGGATACCGCCTGGGAAAAAGAATGGCAGGAGGCAGTATTTATGAAAGGATATTTTGTGAGCAATGGTTATATGGGACTGGTAGACGGAAGCTATATGCTTTTTGCCAGTGAAGAAGATTATCTGGATTATCTGGAAAACTAAGGCGGATAGGTGTATACTGTTGTAAGAGTGTTTTTAATGGCAGCGAACAGGGGAAGGCGGTCATTTCTTATTCGGGTGATTCCGGCAGATGGGGAAAAGGAATTAAAATGGCAAAGAGAATGGGAAGAAGGGCCTTGAGCCAGCCTGCGGAACAGCTTGCGCCGGAGCTTCTCGGAAAGCTGTTGTGCAGAAGAACGGATAAAGGGATTTTCAAATACAGGATTATGGAAACGGAATGTTACTGCGGCGAGGAGGATACGGCCTGCCATGCCAGTAAAGGAAAGACCCAGCGGACAAAGGTTCTTTATGAGAAGGGAGGCACTTCTTATATTTATCTGTGTTATGGGATGCACGCTCTTTTTAACGTGGTGAGCGGGAAGGAAGGGCATCCGGAGGCTGTGCTGATCCGGGGCGTGGAAGGATATAATGGCCCGGGAAAGCTGACCCGGGCCATGGAAATTGACAGGACCTTAAATGAGGAGGATATGACTATTTCCCGCAAGCTCTGGCTGGAGGATGACGGATACAGGCCGGAATATGTAAGGGCAAAGAGAGTGGGGATTGATTACGCCACCCGGGAATACAGAGACATCCTGTGGCGTTTTATTGTAGACGACGGTAAGTACAAGCCCGTAAAATAGACAGGAGACGGCGGCAGTGGAGATTATTTACGGAACCGGAAATCAGGCTAAAATTGCATATATGAAACGGGCTTTGGAGGGACTTCCCCTGCATATTACAGGACTGGCACAGGCCGCGGCGGCAAAAGGGGTCAGTCTGCCTCGGGTGGAGGAAACAGGTATGACGCCGCTTGAGAATGCCCGGCTGAAAGCGGAATGCTATTTCAAGATTTTTGGAACGCCGGTGTTTTCCTGTGACAGCGGATTATATCTCTGGAACCATGAAACAGGAAAGGCCCTGCCCCGGGAGGAACAGCCCGGTGTCTGCGTCAGGGGGAGGGGAGAAGCGCGTCTTAGCGATGAGGAGCTTTTATCCCATTATATTGGACTGGTAAGGAAGTATGGGCAGATACGTGCCAGATACAAGAATGGGGTCTGCCTTATCTGGGGTGAGGAAATACGGGGGGAGAGTATGGAGGAGGATCTGTGGGGGGAGGATTTCCTTCTTACAGACATTCCCCATTCCCGGAGGGTGGAAGGCTTTCCCCTGGACAGTATTTCTATCGACAAAAAAAGCAAAAAATATTTTTATGACATGGAAGAAAACCAACAGGATGATCTTGTATCACAGAGCGGGTTTCGTCGTTTTTTCCGGTGTTTTCTGAAAAAATATGATTTATTGTGATATATCTTTGTAGATGCGCGATGAATAACAGCTATTCACATATATTGGCGTAATTTATACTTAAGTAACAATTATGTTGTATGAATTTGAAAGCGGGGGAATTTCATTATGCAGAAAGACGCAGGAAAGAAGATGGAGCAGTTGGTTTCACATATGATGCTGGATATGGGTGTACCTGCCCATTTGAAAGGATACCGGTATGTGCGGACGGCTGTGCTTATGGCAGAAGCGGACATGAAAGTGGTGGGCAGTGTTACCAAGCTTTTATACCCGGAAATAGCGAAACGGTACAACACCACTGACGGTAAGGTAGAGAGAGCAATCCGCAATGCCATTGAAATTTCCTGGGAGAGGGGAAATAAAGAAACCTTCGAGAGCCTGTTCGGCTATTGTGCCGAAAGCGGGCAGGGAAGACCTACCAACAGTGAATATATAGCGGCGATGGCAGACACTATAAGAATACAGATGAAGCCGGAAAAGGAAAGAGAAAACGGAGGATGAGCGATGGACAAGCCTGCAATATGCGGAGGAAATCCTATTCGGGATACGAAGATATTTTACGGTCATCAGTATATTGATGATGCAGATATACAGGCAGTGGTGGATGTGCTTAAAAGCGATTATCTAACCTGCGGACCTAAGATCACAGAGCTGGAAGAAAAGCTGTGCCGGATAACGGGGGCTGCTTATGCGGTGGTATGCAGCAATGGCACAGCGGCACTGCATATGGCCTGTCAGGCGGCGGGCGTGGAAGAAGGGGATGAAGTCATCACAACGCCCATTACTTTTGCGGCATCGGCCAATTGTGCCCTATACTGCGGTGCAAGGCCGGTTTTTGCAGATATCAATGAGGAAACTTACAATATTGACCCGCAGCAGGTGAAGGCCCTTACCACTGAAAAGACGAAAGCTGTGGTGGCGGTGGACTTTACCGGACAGTCGGTGGAACTTGAACCGCTTCTTGCCCACTGCCGTGCCAGGAATCTGGTGCTGATAGAAGACGGCGCCCATGTGATCGGCACCCGATACAAGGGGAAGTGTAACGGTTCCATTGCGGATATGACAACTCTGAGCTTCCATCCGGTAAAGACCGTTACCTGTGGGGAAGGAGGAGCGGTACTGACCAACAGTGAGACCTTTTATAAGAAACTGCTGCTCTACCGTTCCCATGGGATCACAAGGAATTTGGAGCAGATGGCTCATGAGCCGGATGGTCCCTGGTATTATGAACAGACGGCACTTGGAATGAATTACCGGATGACGGATATGCAGGCGGCGCTTCTTATGAGCCAGTTAGACAAGCTCCCCATGTTCAGTGTAAGGAGAAAGGAAATTGTCAGGGCATATGACGAAGCTTTCTTGAAGCTTCCCCAGATTATTGTTCAGAAGGAGATACCGGAGTCAGATACTACCAGGCACCTGTATATCCTCAGACTGGATAAAGAGAAGCTCCGCATTGACCGGAAGCAGTTTTTTGAGGCTTTGGAAGCGGAAAATGTGTGCTGCAATGTGCACTATATTCCCACCTATTATTTCCCTTATTATGAAAAGCTGGGATATAAAAGAGGGCTGTGTCCGAAAGCGGAAAAGTTATATGAGGAGATTATCAGCCTGCCTTTGTATTATGCAATGTCAGACCGGGATGTGCAGGATGTGATTTGTGCGGTTACAAAGATTGCGGAATACTATAAACGGTAATTCCGGCAGGGAGAAACAAAATGAAACTTAGCATTATTGTACCTGTCTACAATATGGCTGCCCAGGATAAGCTTGTCTGGTGTCTGGACAGCCTGGTAAATCAGACCATACCAGATTATGAGATTATTGCGGTGGACGACTGTTCCACCGACAATTCACTGGAAATACTTAGGGCTTATGAGGAGAAATACCAAGGTAAGTTTAAAGTGATTGCGTCCCCTGTCAACAAAAAACAGGGCGGCGCAAAGAATCTGGGGTTAGAGGCAGCAGCGGGAGAGTGGATCGGTTTTATCGACAGCGATGACTGGGTTGTGCCTGATTTCTATGAGAAACTGCTTAGACGCGGCGAGGAGACAGGCGCGGATATGGTAGGGTGTGACTATCATCTTACCCATGAGCACAGCATGAAAATCGGCCAGGTAGTGCACAATAACCGTCAGTCCCAGACAGGAATCCTTACAAAAGAAAAGTATAGGTCGCTGATTCTAGACAGCGGCAGTCTCGTGGTCAAGATATATAAACGCCACATCATTTTAGGTTATCCTAATCGTTTCCCCGAAAATATCTTTTATGAGGACAATGCCATAAGCAATTCGTGGATGCTGCGGGCCAGACACTTTGAGTATTTGGAAGAACCTCTTTATTACTACTACCAGCATAACACTTCCACAGTTCATACCATCACAAAGAAACGCTGTGAGGATCGGATGGAAGCGGCAAGAGTCATGGTTCGGGAAGCAAAGCAGTTCGGCTATCTGGAAGAATATTATCCAGAGATAGAAAGCAGTTTTACCACGCTGTTTTATGTAAATACACTGTTTTCTTATATGGCTGGGGTGGGAAAGACGGAGTATGGTTTTGTGAAAGCTCTTGGCAGGGAAATGAAGGAGATGTTTCCGGGATTCATGGAAAACCCTTATTATCAGCAGAGAGTCCATGAGGAAGAACGCAGGCTGATCCGGATGCATATGAAGTCTTCCCTGTATTTTATTTTGTATTATAAACTATTGTGGGGATACAGGAATTTCAGGAAACGGATAAAGAGATGATGATGAAAGCAGCAATTATTGGGGCCAGCAAAGAGGCTCTCCATACCATTGAAAAGGCTCATGAACACGGGATTACGGTTGTAGCGCTGGATGGGGATCCCGAAGCAGCAGGACTTAAGACGGCAGATAAATCTATAGTGGAAGATATTTCTAATGAGGAGGCAGTCTTAAGAGTGCTTCGGCAGGAAAAACCGGATTTTGTGCTGACAGTACCGATTGGCAGGTATCTGACCACCATAGGAACGGTTAATGATACCCTGGGACTGCCTGGAATCAGCAGGGAAATGGCAGATTTGTGTACGGACAAATTCCGCTTCCACAAGAAATTATATGAAAATAACCTGCGCAGGTGCCGCTGCTATCGAGTGGAGGAAGGGAGGATTCTGGGTACAGAAGGGACAGTTTTTGGGGCAGAGGGCAGTGGAATAGAAGATCTTCCGCTTACACTGCCTGCGGTTTTAAAGCCCAGATTTGGCTCTGGCAGCAGGGGAATACACATGATAACCCAAAAAGAGCAGCTCATCAGGGCTGTGGAAATGGTTTCCGGGGAGCAATATGTGCTGGAGGAATGCATTGCCGGGGAAGAATACGGTGTGGACGGGGCGATGATTCGGGGGAAGTTTCAGATGGTTCTGCTTCGCAAAAAGGAGAATACACCACTGCCATTCCGACAGGCGGTGGGATATTTTTCAGTGCCTCCTTCAGACGGATTCTGGCAGCAGGTATATAATTATATGAAGAAAGCTGTTTCATGCCTAGGGCTTTTAGAATGTCTGCTCCATGCAGATATAATAAAAGGGGCAGAAGGCCCTTTTATTATTGAACTTTCGGCAAGACCTTCCGGCCACAATCTCCATAATTTGTTTACACCCCTGTGTACAGGCGTGGATATGGCAGAGGAGTATATCAAATACAGGATGGGAAACAGCTACAGCTTTCATCCTGAAAAAACCAAAAGTATGATGATTCATTACTTTGATATGGAAGGGACTGTGCGCAGTGTGCCCGGCGGCGAACAGGCAGCCCGGGCAGTTCAGGCAGAGCTTGCCGCATGGGAGTGTAATATCAGGCAGGGAGAAAAGCTTGGACCTGTGTCAGACGGGCACTCCCTCATGGAGCGGGGGTACTTTGTGCTGGAAGGCGGTGGAGATTCCCATTTACTAAATCAGGCTCAGATTGTCAAAAACATGTTCTTTTAATGAATAATTTTTCCATATTACTTCCAAATCCGGTTGTGAGAAAAAATCCTATAGTATATTCTTTCATTACACGCAGTATGTAAAGAGGTGGAGGTATTTATGGGAAGTACATATGGATACGTGCGGGTCAGCACAAAGGAACAGAATGAAGACAGGCAGATGATTGCAATGGGAGAGATTCAGGTGCCGGAGAAAAATATTTTTATAGATAAGCAGTCCGGAAAGGACTTTGACCGGCCGATGTATCACAAGCTTCTTAAAAAGTTAAGACCGGATGACGTACTTTATATTAAGAGTATTGACCGTCTGGGCAGAAATTATGAGGAAATACTGGAGCAGTGGCGGATTTTGACAAAGGAGAAGAGGATAGACGTGGTGGTGCTGGATATGCCTCTTTTAGACACCAGAAAGGGAAAAGATCTTCTGGGGACGTTGATAGCGGATCTGGTATTGACACTCTTAAGCTATGTCAGTGAGAATGAACGCTGTAATATCAGAAGCAGACAAAAGGAAGGAATCGAAGCGGCGAAGTTACGCGGGGTGCACTTTGGCAGGCCCCGGAAGCCTGTGCCTGATAACTTTGAAGAATTGTGCTGCAAATGGCATACTAAGGAAATGACGGCAGCAGAAGTGGCCCGGCAGTGTGATTTCTCTATGGCTACTTTTTACAGGAAGGCGCAGATGGAAATGGAGAGGCAGTGCCTGATGGAACATGTTTCCAACATGTTTTAAAGACGCCAGAGGCAGAAAGCTTTGTGACAGTTATCAGGCAGATGCATGAATGCATCTGCCTGACTTACTTTGCATATTAAATTTACCTACAATTCCTTCAGGGCGCTGGCGATGCGCAAAGAGCCCTTTCCATCCACCAGTCTGTGCATCGCATCGCTGGCGGCTTTTCTCTTTTGGATAGAACAGTTTTCCATAAAATGAAAGACGGTTTGAAGAACGTACTCCTTGTCTGTGCGGATGTCGCCAGCGCAGGGGATTGTACCGGAATTATCAAAAGCTTTGGCGGCGGTGAGCTGGTTATCTGCCATGGTAAAACTGATGGAGGGAACGCCCAGGGCACAGAGTTCATATAAGGTGGTCCCGGCAGCGGAAACTGCCATATCGCATTTCCCCATTAGGGAAGCCATGTCGCTGACATTTTCGTGGAGCCTTAGGCAGGGGAGGCTTCCGGCAATCTGCCATAGTTTTTCCCGGTCGGTGTTCAATTTCCCGATTACAATGTGGAAAGTAACGGAAGAAACAGGGATACTTTTCTGGGCATCAGAACGGGAATGAGTTACCTTGCTTATCCCGGAGGTTTGGCAGTGTCCGGCGTTACATTTAAGTCTTCTGTTAAGGTGTGCAAGAAAACCAAGGCAGAAGTGAAAAGGATCGCTTCCGCCGGTGGTCACAAGAATATCTGTCAGTTGCTCTTTTACCGTGATCTGCCTGTGCAGGAACTGACTGCGCAGGGGGGTGTAGGAAGCACCAAGAAGCAGATGTTCTGCCTTCCGGTAGGCGTTTTGGTAAGCGGGCAATTCTGCAGAAGGGATGAGGTCATAGTTGATGATCAAATTCACGGGATAATCAAAGGCACGAAGGTCATCCATGTATGCAGTTTTTAAAAATGCAGATAATGATGACAGATATTTTTCCGTAACAAAATAAGAGTCGGTCAAGTATACTATTTGTTTCGTGTCAGGATATGAAGCGGAAATTTGCCGGGCAGAGGTAAGCAGGGAAATTACTTCAGGCAGTTCTTTTTCCAGATTATCGTATTGTGCGGTCTTTAACTGGATAATAGTGATGCTGTCCGGAAGATGTTCATCTGTATCCGGGCAGGCACTTGGATGGCGATCTGACTGTTTTCGGGTGTTGGACAGTTCCCGAAGCAGGCGGCAGCTCTCACTATCAGAGACTAAAAAGCATACGTCCATGCCCAGACTTCGGCAGGCCCAGGCAATAGAAATACAGCGTACCAGATGCCCGGATGCTATCTGGCTGTTTCCATCGGTCCGGATATAAATTATTCTATCATTTCCCACTGCAGCGGTGTTCCTTTCTTTAAGAAGGTTTTGGCCTTTTTACCCAGGATTTCTTCATAATACATAGTATGGAGCCCGCAGCCGGGGCGGATGGAACGGACATTGTCCGGTGTCAGAGGCTGGCCGGGGGCGATGTCCTTTACCACAAACAGGGAGCGGGAACCACCATGCTCTAATTTCTGGGTGTCGGTAAGCGTGTATTTGCTGCTTCCCAGCGCTTTTTCCATGATGCGGATATCTTTTACCATGCGGGCAAATTCTTCCGGTTCCATGGAGAAGGCACTGTCCGGTCCGCCGTCTGCCCGGCGCAGGGTGAAGTGTTTTTCCACCATTCTGGCGCCTAAGGCAATGGCGGCGGAGGAAACGATGGTGCCCATGGTGTGGTCGGAGATGCCTGCCAGACAGTCATAGGTTTTGGCCAGTGTGGGGATAACATTTAAATTTACCTGTTCATAGGGGGTGGGGTATGCGGGGACACATTTCAGTAAAATGATATCCTCGTTGCCTTCTTCCTTACATACGGCAAGGGCACGTTCAATGTCTTCCGGATAAGCAACGCCTGTGGCGAAAATGACTGGTTTCCTAAGTCTGGCGATTTTGCGGATCAAGGGTATGTCATTGATTTCGTAAGAAGCAATCTTATAGGCCGGCACATCCATTTCTTCCAGAAAATCTACGGAAGTAAAGTCAAAGGGGGAGGAAAAACATTCCATGCCCAGTTTATTGGCTTCCTCCTTGAGCTGGGGCTGCCATTCCCAGGGGGTGTAGGCCTGTTCATACAATTTATAAAGGGTGGTTCCGTCCCAGATGGTCCCTTCCTTGATTTGGAAACAGGGATCATCACAGTCGATGGTGATGGTGTCCGCTGTGTATGTCTGCAACTTTACGGCGTCAGCTCCGGCTTCTTTTGCAGCGTGGATGATTTCCAGGGCCCGGCCAAAGTCGTGGTTGTGGTTTGCCGAAAGCTCTGCCACTACAAATACCGGAGAATCTGCGCTTATTTTTCGTCTTCCAATTGTGATTTCCTTATTCATATATAACCTTTCTATTTATTACAGTCTGTAAATTGGTACGTGGTCTTTCAGCCATTATTTTAGGATATTTCCTCCACATAGTTTTTTTGCAGAAATTCGTCATTGCTCCAGGCTTCTCTGGCGGTAAAGAGGGTGCCGTCGGTGTGCGCTACATATACAGCCGGAAAATAGTTGATAAACAGCGGATTCAGGCACATGGTATAGCCTCCGGCCGTATCATATATGATTTTGTCTCCGGGCAGAAGCGCTGTATCATTCTGGATTTCAAATAATTTGTCATATTCCATGCAAGTTGCACCGCATACCCACTGGCAGGCTTCTATATTTCTGACAGATATGTCAGAAATGTATTCCATATGATGGGGGTAGACGTGCCGTGTCACAAGGGGATTTAAGTTGGTGCGGCTTGCGTCGGTGACGACAAATTTCCGTCCCCGGATGTCCTTTATGTCAATGACAGAGGTTTCAAAGGTGGTGGCCCGTGAAATGAGGGAAACGCCCGGTTCTGCAATTAAGATTGTTTTTTCGGGAGTGAAATATGCGGAAAGCTCTTTGCAGATTTCTCTAAAATAATCCCGGTAATCGGGCTTGTCATCCCGGCCGCCGAAGTATCCGCCGCCCATATCCACATAATCTAAAGACAGACCGTATTCCCGGGCAATCTGCACCGCCATTTTTGCCAGTGCGGCATAGACCTGTACGGTACGGGACTGGGTGGAGGAATGGAGGTGAAGCCCTGCAGTCCATACGTTGGGAAGCAGGGACAGCCGTCCGATGGCGGCTTTTAGTACGCCGTTTTCATAACAATAACCGAAACGCCCTCCTTCTTCTGACACAAGTTCTTCCTCCGGACAGAGGGCGCCAATGTCACAGTTTACCCGCAGGCCCACATGGAAATGCCTGTTGGGGTAAAGGGCGCTTAGTTCCTCCATCCAGTCAAGTTCATAATTAGAGTCCAGATTTACGTATCCGCCGGCCAGCAGAACTCTTTCAAATATCTTTTTTTCCTTGATGGGTCCGTTGTAAATGATGTGTTTTCCCGGAAAACCCAGCCGGGATACCAGGTCGTATTCTGTTCCCGATACTACTTCCGCATAAAATCCCTGGTTTTTCAAGTAATTTAGAAGCCAGGGCAGGGAGTTGGTCTTTACGGAATACCCGGCAATATAATTGCCCCAGTTCTGGGCGAGGGAGTCTTTCAGCAGAGAAATATCATATTGTAAATCTTTTTCTTTAATAAGGAAAAAGGGAGTTTTCAACTGTTTCATATTTTGTTCCTTTCAAGAGGCTGAAGTTTTATTATAAATGCAGCATTTTATACTTTAGTTCCGCCTGTTCCCAGTCCTCTAAAGTATCGATGTCCTGCACCTCCATCTGGGTCAGTACAAGGGGAAGGAGCTTCGGCACATCGGTGGTTCCATTTTCCAGAAAGGCATCCGTACGGCAGGCATAAAACTGGCCGCAGTCATGGTAAACGGTGGGAAGATCCTGGCTTCTGGCTTCGGCGTATTGGGGAAACTGTCTTTCCACAAATCCCTGCCCATTGACGATTAGTCCACGCTGGGGAGGGTAGGAAAAGGGGACCACGGGCATGACGGAATCCGCTTCCCGGAGCAGCTCCATGGCATGCCGGAGCCGTGCTCCGGTTAAAAAAGGTGCCGTGGGATATATACAGCAGAAGGACTCAAAATGCTGTCCCCTCTCTTCGTAGGCTTTCAGCACTTCCCTGATGACATCATCCGTGGAAGCATAATCGCCGGAGGTTTCTTCTGAACGGAAAAAGGGGACGCTGGCGCCGGAAGCGGCCGCTAAACCGGCAATCTCCTCATCATCTGTGGAAACCATGATCTCATCAAAAACACCTGCGGACTTTGCCGCTTCAATGGAATAGCACAAAATAGGTTTCCCGCAGAACTCTTTGATATTTTTCCGCGGAATCCGCCGGCTTCCGCCCCGTGCCGTAATAATGGCCAGTGTTTGTCTGAACATATCGTTCTCCTTAACTTTATGATAGTGTTTTAAGAGCAACAAATTTCTTAATACTACCGATTATACACCATTATCCGTTGCAATCAAACAGAAATCTATTATAATAAAATTTGAGAATAACATGGATTACTGAAAACGAAGTGAACAGGAAATACTGTGGTAAGGGGTCATATGAAACTGATGGAAACAAAGAAATCCAAGAAGCGAATCTATATCTGCCATACTTTTTACCATGTATATATTGCATGTTTAAAAGAACTGAATCTGCCCAAACGGGGGGCCGGGGCGGTAAGGGGAGAGGCTTCTTTGCTGTTAAGTTCCCTGTCCAATGATTTTGGCCGGTTAAAGGAAAGAGCTGAAAAGTCCGGGTTGTTCGGGGAAGTCATTCCCTATGGGGAAAAGGAGGAGAGCTTCTTCCCGGAGCTTGCCGCATATCACAGGGACAGAGGCAATATTGTACTGAACATGCTCTCCAGAATAAAGTATACCAGGCTTATGGGAAAGCTGCAGGCTCCGTTTGTGCCCGTTGATTTGCGAGCCTATGGAGACATTTATGTGTTCTGTGATTCGGATCCTGTAGGGTATTATCTCAATGTCCATAAAATCTATTATCATGCCTTGGAGGACGGTCTTGACTGTATCCGTTATTATGATACGGCCCGCTATGATAACCGGGGGCATTTTAAGCTGAAAGCCTGGATGGCCGCCAGAAATCTGATTTTTATCCAGAACGGGTATGCAAAATATTGTCTGGATATGGAGGTCAACGACATTTCTGTGCTGGATTATCCCTGCCCTAAGTATATAGAAAAGCCACGGAAGGAGCTGACACAAAATCTGGGAGAAAAAGAAAAAAAGACAATCGTGTCGGTTTTTATAGAAGATAGTAAGGAATTGGAAGCGGCTCTTGCCTTTGGCACGGGGCATGAGCATAAAGTGCTGGTATTGTCGGAGCCTTTGTGTGATTTAGAAACGCGGAAGAAAATTTTTAAGGATATAATTGCGGAATATGGAAAGATTGACGGACAGGAAGCACAGATTTTAATAAAGCCTCATCCAAGGGACATACTGGACTATAAGGAATTGTTCCCGGAGCATATTGTGCTGGACGGCAAGTTCCCCATGGAAGTCCTGAATTATATAGAAGGACTTGTCTTTGACAGGGTCGTCACTGTTTTTACCGTGCCTTCGTCAATTTTGTTTGCGAAAGAAAAGATTTTCCTCGGGGAAGATTTTATGGACAAGTATGAGGAGCCGGAGATCCACAGGCAGAATGAACAGATTTACTGACATATGGAGAAGAAACATGAGGGAAAAAATAATAAAAATCTGCATGGTGGTTACAGGTATTTTGATACTTCTGGCAATGCCTGTATATACGCAGATAAGGGACGAGGCACAGCGGCAGAGAAAAAAGGAAATATCCCTTGCGCAGGATCAGGTTTTGGAGGCCGGACAGGAGGAAAGCTCCGCAGGGGAAGGAGCGTATAACGGTAATAAGAAACAGGAAGATACCAAAGCAGGGACGGCGTACCGGAGCATAGACGATGCGGTATGGGAGGAAATTCCCCGGATCGTTCTTACCCCGGAAGGAACCGGGGATATCAGGGTTTCCATGTGGCCTGGAAAGGATGGCATCTGTTATTTTTTTCTGCCGGGCTTTGCCAGAGGGAAAGATTTGATTCTTGAAAATGCGCAGGGGCTGCAGGTGCAGCTTGGCGGCGTGGAAGCAGTGGAAGGAGACAAGATCTGCGATATCACAGAGGGCAGGGCCTATGAACTTATTCTGCTGGAGGGAGAGGAAATCCTTGCTGAAACTTCGGTGATTTTTCGGTATTCTTCCGATTTGCCCGTTCTCAGCCTGTCTACCTTGTCAGGGGATATGGAAACTGTCAATGAGGAGAAGGAAAAGGAAGAAGCAGGCATGGCGGTGGTTTTTGACAAGGCAGGGCTCCCGGTCTATAACGGAAGGATGGAGGGCATCCGGGGGAGAGGAAATTCTACCTGGGGGCTTTCCAAGAAGCCATATCAGTTCAGCCTTTCCCAAAAAACGGATTTGCTGGGCTTAGGAAAAGGAAAGGCCTGGAATCTGTTAGCCAATGGCTATGACGAGACAAAGCTCCGCAACCAGATCACTTTGCAGCTTGCATCGGCCCTTGGCATGGCGTATGTGCCCCGGGGGACCATGGTGGATTTGTATATCAATGATATGTACTATGGAAATTATTTTCTTACCCAGAAAATAAAGGTGGACAGTG
Organism: Lachnospiraceae bacterium; assembly: GCA_009911035.1. Taxonomy (GTDB): domain Bacteria; phylum Bacillota; class Clostridia; order Lachnospirales; family Lachnospiraceae; genus Suilimivivens. The sequence goes on along the minus strand of QXWO01000017.1, from coordinate 23,556 downwards.
AAAGTGTGGATATCCGGGATATGGAAAAATCCGCAGAGGCTGTATACAGCGAAGAGGACATGGAAGAAATAAAAAGTTTCCAGAATGAAGACGGCACAAGAAAGTGGACGGAGGACTTGTTCCATGAGAGCGATATATCCGGGGGATATCTGTTTGAGCGGGAGCTGCCTGACCGTTTTGCTGGTGAAACCAGCGGTTTTGTAACGGATCAGGGAGACTGCTATGCCTTAAAAAGCCCTGCCTTCGCCTCCAGGGACCAGGTAGATTATATTGCAGAGCTGATGCAGGAATTTCAGGATGCAGTGGAAGAGGAAGACGGCGTCCACCCTGTTACAGGGCGGCATTATTCAGAGTGTATTGATATCACATCTTTTGTTCAGAAATATCTGGTGGAGGAAATATCCAAAAATTATGACGGAGGTGTCACAAGCAGCTTTTTTTATAAACCCCAGGATACCGTAAGCAGTAAGATTTTTGCCGGGCCGGTGTGGGACTATGATGTTGCTTTCGGAAACTGCAACCTTGACGAGATAGCCAGTAATCCCATTGGCCTTACCAGACTAAGCGACCATGTGTACGGCACAGATGTATTTGCCAGACTTTATGAAAAGGAAGACTTTTTGGTAAAGACGAAAGAACTTTACAAAGAGAAGGGGCTGCCTTATCTTGAAAAACTGCTGGATGAAGGAATTGATGAAATGGTGCAGGAGAGCAGGGCTTCCGTGGAAATGGACAATATCCGCTGGGAGGAGCTTGAGAACCGCTATCAGTATTATGAAGAATATGACAATAGTGTCAGATATCTTAAATATTTTGTGGAACAGCGGATGAATTTTTTAAACCAGGTCTGGCTGGAAGGAGAAGTTTATCACAACGTTACTTTTGTGGTGGACGGGGAGCCTTGGCAGATCAACTGCGTAAAAGACGGGGAGCTTCCGGGAAATGAACCTGTCCCTGCCCGGAATATCGGCGGTTCCCTGTTTATGGGATGGGTGACAGACAAAGGAATCCCTTTTGACAGATTCAAGCCAGTCTACGAGGATATCACGTATCATGCTGTATGGCAGGAGCTGCCCCTGCCGGAGGAAGGGGAGCCGTGACTTTTGACTTGTCCCTGCAACTGTGATAAAATAGATTGACATTTTTACAGAATTTGTAAAACCGGGAGAGGAATCATGAAAAAGATAATTAAGAAAATGATGGTGCTGCTGGATAAGAGGCAGAAAAAGATTATGACGTTCCTTATCCTGCTGATGCTTATAGGTGCAGTGCTGGAAACGCTGGGTGTTTCGTTGATTATCCCGGTCCTGAATGTAGTCATAGATGAACATGCGGTGGAGAATAACAGGTATTTACAGATAGTGTGCGATGTCCTGTCCATTGACTATCAGGATACCAGAAAACTTACTGTCGTTACCATGCTGGCCTTGATCGGTGTGTTCGTGGTCAAAAATGTTTTTCTCTTTTTCCAGCAGAAGGCTCAGCTCAAATTTGTATATACCAACCAGTTTGCCACATCCAGAAGAATGATGATCAACTTTATGGAAAGGCCCTATGAGTACTACTTAAATGCAGATACCTCCGTGATTCAAAGAAGCATCACCTCCGATGTAAATAACATGTACGGCCTGATTCTGGCTGTTTTGCAGCTTTTCAGCGAGGCCATTGTGTTTATTTGTCTGGCCGCTGTGATCTTGATTACGGATGTGTGGATGGCAGTTACGGTTACGGTACTTTTAGTGGCGGCTCTGCTGGTAATTATGTGCGTCTTAAAACCTGTCATGAGAAAGGCCGGAGAGGAAAATCAGGATTATTACAGCAGTCTTTACAAATGGATTGACCAGTCTGTGATGGGAATCAAGGAAATTAAGATTGCCAATAAAGAAAACTATTTTATCAATGAGTATGCCAAATGCGGGGCTGGTTATGTAAACGCGGTGCAGAGATATAATCTGTATAATGCAACCCCCCGCCTGCTGATAGAAACGGTTGCCCTGGGCGGACTGGTTGCCTACATGATGTTCCGGATTCTGGGTGGCGCTCCGGTGACTACCATCATGCCCCAGGTAGGGGCTCTGGCGGCGGCGGCCACAAGGCTGATACCCAGCGCCAACAGGATCAACAATTATCTGACTTCCATTTCTTATTTTGAGCCGTTTTTTATGGGGGTAAGCGACAACCTCCAGCAGGAGATAAGGGATGAAACTATCGAATATGATGAAAGCGCTTACCGGAAGAAGCTGGAAGTAGAGAAGCTAAAGATCAGGGATAAGATCGAGCTGAAGGATATCGTCTATAAATACCCCAATTCAGACGTACTGATTTTTGACCATGCTGATATGGAAATCCCCATTGGACGCTCCGTAGGGATCGTGGGGACTTCCGGCGCGGGAAAGACTACGGTGGTGGACATCCTGCTGGGGCTTTTGGAATTGCAAAGCGGGCAGATTCTGGCGGACGGCGTGGAAGTCCGGAGACACTATCATTCCTGGCTGAAAAACATAGGTTATATTCCCCAGACGATTTTCATGATAGATGCTTCTATCCGCAAAAATGTGGCTTTCGGCTATGCTGACGAGGATATTGATGACGAAAAAGTGTGGCGTGCTTTAAAGGAAGCCCAGCTTGACGGGTTTGTAAGGGGGCTGCCGGAAGGACTGGATACCAGCATCGGGGAGCGGGGAATCCGCATCTCAGGGGGACAAAGACAGAGAATCGGCATAGCCAGAGCGTTGTTTGAAGACCCGGAGGTTTTGGTGCTGGACGAGGCGACTTCGGCGCTGGATAATGAAACGGAAGCCGCAATCATGGACTCCATCAACAGGCTCCACGGGAAAAAGACACTGATCATTATTGCCCACCGTCTCCAGACTATTGAAAAATGCGACATGGTCTACAGGGTAGAGCAGGGAAAGGCGGCAAGAGAACGCTGATGTCCTTATAAGCGGGAACGGACATTGGAGCAGGGGCGGCTTACCGCATCTGGCCGGGTGAATGTAAACAGAAATCTTGAAAATGCCGCAAAGGCGGCGGATGCAGAACGGAAAGGAAGGAAATGTGACAGAACATAAGCGCATGGCGAATTATGAATTATTAAGGGTTTTGGCAATGATCATGGTAGTTGTCATGCACTTTTTGGCGCAGTCGGATTCTCTCCTTGAAATTGACGTACCGGTGAGCGGTGTCAGGGTGTTGGGATCGCTCTTGGAAGCCTTCTGTCTGGTGGCAGTGAATGTTTATGTTTTGATCAGCGGTTATTTTGGTGTGAGGGGTGCATTCAGGCCGGGGAAAGCGGCAGCGCTCTTTTTGCAGATATGGTTTTATGCCCTGATGATCCCACCTGTCCTTATTTTGCTTGGTGTGCCTACTGCGGCTTCTTCCATGGGAGTGTACGGGTTGATCCAGTATCTTTTTCCGATTGAGACGGAGCACTACTGGTTTGCCACTTCCTATTTTATGCTGTATCTTTTAAGCCCGGTTCTTAACATGGCGGCAAGGAATCTGACAAAAAAGCAGCTACAGATCACCCTGGGAGGGCTGTTGGTCCTGCTCTGCGGCATGAAGAGCATCAGCCCTTTTGCGTTTGCCTTTGACAGGTATGGCTATGATCTGCCCTGGTTTATCTGTGTCTATCTGGCAGCCGCTTATCTTAGCCTGTACGGGTGGGAGTTTATGGAAAAGCGGGGATGGCTGGTCTATGTGGGAAGCGCGCTGGCCGGATTTGGCGTGAATGCGGTCATGTATTTTGCCTCCTGCCGTTGGGACAGTTTCCGGTACTACTTTACAGTTCCTTTTCATTATAATTATATTTTCTGCTTCACAGGCGCCGTGGGTCTATTCTATGGATTTTCTAAAATACACATAAAAGAAGGACTGTCTGCGGAGGTGATTCGGCGGCTGGGGGGCTTATGCTTCGGTGTTTACCTGCTTCATGAGCATATTGATTTAAGACAGGCATGGTATGGCTGGATAACTGGTGCTATCAACCCATGGGGCGGAACGGGGCTGCTCTTTTTCCTGTGGGAACTGGCAGGGTGTACGGTGATTTTGTTTACGGCGGGGATTCTGGCAGAATGGATTAGAAGCAGATTGTCCGGCATACTATTTAACAAAGTAGTAAGAAAAACGAAATTATATGCATGGCTTAGGGGGCTGGAGCTGGCGTTTGCCAGAACTGCCGGGTAACAGGCTGGACAGACATGTGCATGTACGGCAGGGACTGTGGAAAAAGATTTCTGGCGTTACTGTTTATAATGGGAGATGATAGAATGGATGGAAGGCTTGACAGAAGAATAAAGGAAGCGGCCGGCTCTAAAGAATTCCGGGCAGTATGGGAAGCGGTACAGAATATTCTGTTCCCGCTGGTTTTACTGCTGTTTCCGCTGATCAAGGCAAACCAGGGCGTTGATCTGACGGATACAGGTTACAGTCTTGGCAATTACCGTTTCTTCGGGCAGACCGGAGGCGTATGGATCCTGCTTACTTTTTTATCCAATGTGGCCGGATTTGTGATGACAAAGCTGCCCATGGGAGGGACGATGCTGGGCATGAAATTTTATTCCTCCCTGCTTGTGGGACTTATGGGCGTGCTGGGGTACCGCTTCTTTAAGACAAAAATGCCTGGCTGGCTGGCTTTTGCAGGGGAGATGGCGGCTATTGGCTTTTGCTGGTGTCCTCCGGTGATTTTGTACAATTATCTTACCTATCTGCTGTTCCTCTTAGGGGCAGTGCTGCTTTTCAGGGGGCTGGCAGGGAACAGGCCCGGGTGTCTTATTCTGGCAGGGGCATCCCTGGGACTCAACGCATTTGCGCGGTTTCCGGGCAATGTGCTGGAAGCAGGACTGATTGTGGCAGTGTGGTATTATGGCTCTTTAAAGAAAAAGCCTGCAAAGCAGATTGCAGGGGAGACAGGTCTATGCATGGCAGGGTATTTTGTCTCTTTTCTTGTTATGTTTGCGGCAATTTCCGGGCTTTACGGCATGAATGCCTTTGGGGATATGATTTCCGGTGTGCTTGGTATGGCGGGCAGCGCTTCTGACTACACCCTTGGGGAAATGGTACTTGCCATTGCGGACGCTTATTTTCATGGCTTTCAATGGCTTATCTATATGCTGCTGTGCATACTGCCGGGGATTCCTTTTTTGCTTATCCGGCAGGATCGGTTCCTTAAGATCAGAAAAGTTGTTTACTGTCTCTGCATCCCGGTGCTGTTTTTCATACTCGGCAAATGGGGGATGTACAATTTCAGATACTACCAGAAGGAGTCGGCGCTTCAGTGGGGGGCAGTTTTTCTGCTGGTTTCCCTTGGGGTTTTTGTGTGGATGCTTTTTACCAGGATGCTGGATGACGAGTGGCGGCTGATTGGCTGTATGGGGCTTGTGATCATGCTGGTTACGCCTCTTGGAAGCAACAATCATATCTGGCCTGTATTAAATAATCTGTTTTTTATTGCGCCTGTGATATTCTGGATGGTTTACCGCTTTGCAAGATGGGGAAGGGGATTTCTGGATACTACCCGGAAGGTGCCCCTGTTTCCGGTCAAGGCCATGATGTCGGGAATTTTGACCGGATTTTTTATTCAGGCTATTGGTATTGGCATTGGTTATGTTTTTCTTGACGGGGAAATGGGAGAGCCGAGGATCTATAAGGTAGCGGCAAATTCTGTTCTGGAGGGGATGATGACCAGTGAGATGAATTCGGAAACGCTGGAGGAAATTTCACGTTTTATGACGGAAAATAAGGCGGCTTACGAGGATAAGGGGCTGATCCTTTACGGAAATATACCGGGGCTTGCCTACTATCTTGATAAAGCGCCTGCTATTTATACCGCATGGGCAGATCTGAACACCAATCCGCTGGCCCGGCTGGAGGCAGAACTCGGGGAGCTTACAACAGCCCTTCAAGAGGGAGAGGGAGATAAGCCGCTGGTCATTCTTACCCCGAAGCTTGCGGCATACCTTTCCGGCAGTCAGGAAGCCATGGACTGGTGGGGGACAGATGGGGCCGAATGCAGTCAGGATAAAAAGCTGGGAGCTATTGAGGCGTTTATTAATGCCAATGGGTACCGGCAGGTGTTTGTGAATGAAGCCTTTGTTGTATACGAATAGAATTGGTGCGTTTTCACCGGACATTTTGTCCGATGATTGGTGCTGTTACTATGCCGCAGGTACGGCAGGAGAAAGTGGAGGTACGAAATGATCCGGTTTAATGTTCCGCCTTTTACAGGGCGTGAGATGGAATATGTAAAGGAAGCTGTGGACAATATGCACATTTGCGGGGACGGGATCTTTACCAGAAAATGCAGTGAATATCTGGAAAAAATTACGGGGACGGCCAAGTGTCTGCTTACCACTTCCTGTACCCATGCCCTTGAGATGGCGGCGCTTTTGTGTGACTTTAAGGAGGGGGATGAGGTCATCCTTCCTTCCTATACTTTTGTTTCTACAGCGGATGCTTTTGTGCTGCGGGGGGCGAAGGCTGTTTTTGTGGATATCCGTCCGGACACTATGAATATTGATGAAAATTTAATCGAAGCTGCCGTTACGGAGAGGACAAAGGCTGTTTTCGTGGTGCATTATGCAGGGGTTGCCTGTGAGATGGACCGGATCATGGACATTGCCAGACGTTACGATTTAAAGGTAGTGGAGGATGCGGCACAGGCAATGATGTGTACCTATAAAGGGAAACCTCTTGGCACCATCGGGGATTTCGGGTGTTTCAGCTTTCATGAAACTAAAAATTTCAGCATGGGAGAGGGCGGCGCCCTTCTCATAAGGGACAGTGCTTATATTGAAAAGGCGGAAATCTTAAGGGAAAAGGGAACCGACAGGAGCCGGTATTTCCGTGGACAGGTGGACAAGTACCGGTGGCAGGACTTTGGTTCTTCTTATCTGCCCAGCGACATGAATGCGGCCTACCTGTATGCCCAGCTTGAAATGGCTGATGAGATCAACAGCACCCGGATCGCAAGGTGGAACCTGTATCAGAAATTGCTTCTGCCTTTAAAAGAAGCAGGGCTGATTGAGCTGCCTGTGGTACCCAGGGAGTGCGTCCATAACGGACATATGTTTTATATCAAAACAAAGGATATGGAAGAACGCACCAGGCTAATCAATTTTATGAAGGAAAATGATGTGTTGTCGGTATTCCATTATGTACCCCTCCATTCGGCTCCGGCCGGGATAAAGTTCGGGCGGTTTTGCGGGGAGGACAAGTATACTACCATAGAGAGCGAAAGGCTGCTGCGGCTTCCCATGTTTTATCAGCTTACGGAAGAACAGGTCAGATATATTGCGGGAAAAGTAAAGGAATTTTATGGGTGTTAAATATCAGCTCAAAAAATATGAAAACTGGATAATTGCCCTTGCTGCCCTTGCCGCACTGGTATTATTTACGGGATTTAAGTTTGATTATTTTTATGATTTAAATGACGATGTACTGATGAAGGATATTCTGGCAGGCGTTTATACGGGAACGCCGGAGGGGCACAATATCCAAATGCTCTGGCCTGTCAGCGCCTTTATCAGCCTGTTTTACAGAGCGGCGGGAGATATTCCCTGGTATGGGCTGTTTTTGTGTATCTGCCATTATGGGATGTTTTTCCTGATTGTAAAAAGGAGTCTTGGATTTGCCGCGACGCTGCCGGGCAAACTTCTGGCAGTGTTTGTGGAGAGCATGCTTTTTACCGGGCTGTTTCTGGAGCATCTGGTGTTTGCCCAGTACACGGTAACATGCACTTTGCTTGGGGCAGGAGCGGCCTTCTGGTTTTATACCACGGACATGGAACTTGGGCCGAAGAAATTTATCCTTAAAAATATCCCGGCGGTTATGCTGGTGTCGGCGGCTTATCTGGTGCGTTCGGAAATGCTTCTTTTGGTGCTGCCTATGATTTGTGTGGCAGGGGCTGCAAAGTGGGGGAGCGAGGAGAAAATTTTTACAAAGGAACATGCTTTTAAATATCTGACGGTTATCGGTCTGATCCTGGCCGGGATTCTGGCCGGACAGGCTGCCCACGAAATTGCCTACAGCTCTAAAGAATGGCGCACTTTCACGGAATTTTTTAACAACAGGACGGAATTGTATGACTTTCAGGCGCCGCCGGAATTCGGAGCGCATCAGGCATTTTACGAAAGCATTGGATTGTCGGAGCAGGAGAAGATTCTGTTAGATAACTATAACTTCGGCATGGATGAAGAAATTGACGAGGTAATGGTGGGGGAAATCGCGGAATACGCAGGCAGGAATAAAAGTGCAGAAACCCCTTTTACAGAGAAGCTTTCGGGGGTGCTGGGCGCCTATCTGTACCGCTTTTTGCACGGGCAGGGAGCTGTGGGAAGCGATTATCCGTGGAACTATGCGGTCATCCTTGGATATGTTGGGGTGCTTGGGCTGGCTGTTCCCAGAAAATATGCGGGAAATAAGATACAGCAAGAAGGGAAAGTCACTTATTTTAAAAACATACTGGGAGCCGTCTGGAAGCTGGCGTTCCTTTTTCTGGTAAGGACGCTCCTTTGGATGTATATTTTGATGCGGGAGCGGGCGCCGGAGCGGATTACCCATTCCCTGTATCTGATGGAACTTTGTATTCTGGGGGCAATGCTCCTGGTTCACTGGCAGAGGATCTGCTGCAGGAAGGTAAAGAATGCCTGGGCACTGGCTCTGGCGGCAGGATTTGGCCTGCTGGCCCTAAATACGCTGCCTGAGGGGATGGAAATGGTGTCTGCAAGACAAAAGGAGAGGGAAGCGGTGAACGGACTCTACAGGGAGTTGTATGACAGGCTTTCTTCGGAGGAAAATGCAGGAAATTTTTATCTCATAGATGTGTATTCTTCCGTTGCCCACGACTCTGTTCCCTACTCGGAAAAAATGTTTGCGGATGTGGACAATTCTCTTGACAATTATGATATTATGGGAGGATGGGCCTGTAAGAGCCCGCTTCAGAGGAAAAAACTGGCGGCATTTGGCATAGAGAATATGGAGCAGGCGCTTAGGGATAAGGAAAATGTTTATTTTGTGCGAAAAAATACAGAGGATATGCAGTGGCTGGCGGCCTATTATGAAGACCATGGAACGCCTGTGAAGGTATCGCTGGCGGATACGGTGGCGGATGTTTTTGAGATTTACCGGGTCGAGGCCGCAGAAAAGGGCGGGGACATAGGCGCATTGAAGGATGGGAACGGAGCAAAAGAGGATCAGCAATGGGAATAGAAGCGGTCAGGGAAAAAGGATTTGTGATGGAAGGGCAGGATATTTATCTGCGCCCTATGGATGGATCGGATACTGACAATATTATAAAGTGGCGTAATACGGATTTTGTCCGCCGGAACTTTATTTACCAGAAGCCTTTTACCCGACAGGGACATGAAAACTGGACAAAGACCATGATCGATACGGGGAAGGCTGTGCAGTTTATCATCTGCACCAAAGAAGGGGATGAGCCGGTTGGAAGTGTTTACCTGCGGGATATCGACAGAAACCATAATAAGGCGGAGTACGGGATTTTCATAGGGGAGGAGCAGGCGCTGGGAAAAGGCTACGGCACCCAGGCGGCCAGGCTGATGATTTCCTATGGATTTCACAGGGCCGGACTTCATAAACTGATGCTCCGGGTCCTTGCGGAAAACGGACAGGCGCTGGGAAGCTATGAAAAGGCAGGATTTGTAAAGGAAGCCTATTTAAAGGATGAGGTTTTTCTGGAAGGATGCTATAAGGATGTAATTTATATGGCTGTGATCAACCCGGATACCCCGGAGCAGTGCCAGGGCGCGTTGGGGGACGGGGAAAGACGGCAGGAGGCATAAAGTGAAAAAATTAATCAGTTTCGTGATTCCCTGTTACCGCTCTCAGGCAACACTGCCCGGAGTTGTAAAGGAAATCCGGGAAATCATGGGAAAAGTACAGGATTATGAATATGAGATTGTGCTGGTCAACGACTGTTCGCCGGATGGAACCTTTGACACTATTAGAGAGCTTTGCGGGGAGGACGGCCGGATAACGGGAATTGATCTGGCGAAAAACTTCGGACAGCACAGCGCTTTGATGGCGGGGTTCCATTATGTAAAAGGCGATATCATTATCTGTCTGGACGACGACGGGCAGACCCCTGCACAGGAGGCGGACAAACTTATTCGGGGGATAGAGCAGGGGGCCGATGTGGTTTATGCAAAGTATGCTCATAAGCATCACTCCAGTTTCCGCAACTGGGGGAGCCATGTCAATGAACTGATGACAAGGGTCATGCTGGGAAAGCCGAAGGAGCTATACGTTTCCAGCTATTTTGCCGCCAGGCGGTTTGTGGTGGAGGAGATGATCCGCTATCAGTATGCCTACCCCTACGTGATTGGGCTGGTGCTGCGCACTACCAAAAATATCATTAATGTGGAAGTGGAGCATAGGGACAGGCAGGCAGGGGTTTCCGGCTACACCCTGGGAAAACTTCTGAACCTTTGGTTTAACGGTTTTACGGCGTTTAGTGTGAAGCCTTTACGGGTGGCCACGGTGACAGGTGCAGTCTGCGCTTTTTTAGGATTTGCTTATGGGATTTACACGATCATTAAGAAGATATTTATCAATCCGCCGGGGCTTGTGACGGGATTCAGCGCACTTATGTCGGTGTTGGTGTTTATGGGAGGCATGTTGATGCTGATGCTGGGGCTGGTAGGCGAGTACATGGGAAGGATGTATATTTCCATGAACAATTCGCCCCAGTATGTGATACGGGAAATGACCGGAAAGAATGTGGAAGAAGATCATGAGGAATAAAAATCTGGCAGCAGCAGCACTGGCCTTTGCCGGCACATGTGCGCTGCCTTTTATGCTTCATATTAAAGGGGATTATCTGGGGTATACAAATAGCGCAGTTTCTGTTTTTGTATTTCTTTTTTTGTTCTGGCTGATGGGAAGAATTTTTGAGAGCGGTTTTCAAGGAAGCTTGAAAAGATGGTTCCTGCCAGGAGGTTTTGGCCTGCTTTTTTCTTTATGCATGGTGTTTGGCACAAGGCTGGATTTAAAGGGGAGCGTACCCTTTAAAGAAATGGGGCTGTGGGCGGCAATAGCGGCACTGGCAGTGATTTCTGCAATTGTGGTGCGGTATTGCTGGGATTTGCTGGGCAAAACAGGAAGCCGGAAAGCGGCAGAGGATGGGAAGCACAGGGAAGTTTCCGGGAAAATGCAGGTTTGCCACAGACCTGTTGTGCGTAAGGCTGACAGGGGACTGTCCGGGGGGGAGCAGGAGAAAAAGGGAAGAGGGTGGCAGTGCCTTGTTCTTAGGACAGGCGCCATACTGCTTTGCTATCTGCCCGTGTTCCTGGCTGTTTATCCGGGGTTTTTTGTGTATGATGCCCAGGACGAGTATATGCAGGTGGTTACCCGGAATTTTTCTACGCACCATCCTCTTTTGCATGTGCTCCTTTTAGGGGGGATTATCCAGCTTGTGTATAAGCTGACGGACTCTTATAATCTGGGAATTGCATGTTATACCGTCTTTCAAATGACAGTGATGTCATTTTTGTTTGCCTGGTGTGTGGAAAAGTTAAAAGAAAGAGGACTGGGAAAGGCAGGGCGCATTTGCCTTACCCTGTATTTCGGACTGTGCCCGGTTCTGGTGATGTTTTCTCTCTGCTCTGCAAAGGATGGGCTTTTTACGGGAATGCTACTTGTCATGGTACTGCTTTTGCAGGATTTGTGCAGGGAACCCGACAAGTTTCTGCCCCGGATCAGGAAAAAGCGTAAGGAGCAGGAGGAGGGAGATATAAAAAGCACAGGCCTGTACAGATACAGTTCTGCATTTCTTCTGGCAGGGGCTTCTTTGATGATGATGCTTTTGCGCCACAATGGTGTTTACGCATTTCTGGTTTTTATAGTGATTCTGGTACTTGGCCTGCGCAGGTATTTTTTACAGACAGCCGTTTATTTTGGCGCTGTTGTTATTTTGTATGGGGCGCTCAATAGTGCCCTTACCCTTGGTTTTGGGGCGGATGATTCGGAAAATCAGGAGATGCTTACAGTGCCCATCAGCCAGATGGCCCGGGTGTATGCAGATGAAAAAGACGGGCTTTCGGCAAATGACAAGGAGATTTTATACAAATACCTGCCCAAGGAAGCGCTGGAAAGGTATACGCCAAAGGTTTCTGACGGCGTAAAGATTCATTTTAATAATGAAGCATTTAAGGAGGATAAAGGGAGCTTTTTGAGACTGTGGCTTCAGTGGGGGATGACCCATCCCTTTACCTATCTGAACGCCTGGTTCATGACTTCCTATGGATTCTGGTATCCGGATACGGTCATTGATGTTTACCGTGGAAATTCGGTGTTTACGTATACTTATGGGGACAGTTCTTACTTTGGCTATGAGGTGGAGCAGCCCGGAACAAGGGAAAGTAAAATTCCCTGGCTGGATGAGATTTACCGGAAAATGTCGCTGGAAATCGCTCAGCAGAAAATACCTGTGGTTTCCATGCTGTTTTCACCCGGCTTTCTGTTCTGGATGATGGCTTTTGGGATGGGCTTTTTGTGCTATCAGGAAAGATGGCGGAGCGTGCTGCCGTTTGTGCTGCCGCTGCTGGTGTGGCTGACTGTTATTCTGGGGCCAACTTATCTGGTGCGGTATGTGGTGTTCTTGTGGATCGTGGTGCCGCTTCTTATTCTGGAGATACAGGAAAATTATGTAAAATTTGATAATTAAAGGCAACTGTGATATACTACCAATGCATAAGAAGTTGTATAACAGGACAGGTATGAAGATGAAGAAGATTGTATATAAAAGTAAAGCAATACAGGCGGTAATTGTGATAGCGGCGGTATGCCTACTGGCATCGCTGTGGCCTCTGCGGATATGGCAGGAGCAGGTTTCCACGGAGGTTGCCCTGTCTACAGGGACAGTGACAGAAGTAATCAACGAGGAAAAGACGGTATTACAGACGATCACGGCCCAGTATGACCACATGGATACGATTTCGGTATATCTTGGGGGAAACTGCACGGGGGAGAGCTTTTTTCTTAGGATTCTGGATGAACAGTGGCAGATGATCTGTGAGGAAAAAGTGGTCATTGATTATGAAAACCTTCCCGGCTTTCAGTACGCATCCATTGACGTGGATATGGAAGTGGGAAAAATGTACTACGTGATTTTGCAGGGAAATAAATCGGAGATTTTTGCAGGCTGTGAGATGTTTTCACCGGAGGAGATGCCTTTTCTGGGGACCATGTATTATGCAGATTCCGAGGTAGGGGGAATGACCCTTACAGCGGGCTATCATTACAGCATGCCCCTTAGGAAGACCAGGGTACTTGTGCTTGGCCTTTTGATTTTTGCGGCAGCAGCGCTGGGAATCCTGGCGGTCCGCAGGTGGTATAAGGGGAAGGAGGACCCTCTTACCACAGTGGAGAAGGTCTTTAAGACAGTGGCAAATCCCATTGTGGCAGCAGGGATGGCAGTCTGTCTTGGTGCAGTTTTCATGGGGGCGTTCGGCAGCTACCTTTTGGATAATACGGTGTATGCCGTCAGCATCCTTTTGCTTGGAGGAATTTTATTTTACGGGATCAATCATAACAGGGACGGCCATCAGGCGGTCTTTACTTTGGATTATTTGAAAAGCCATAGGGGGGATTTGTTCCAGTCGGTGGCAGTTGCAGGAGCCATTGCCGGATGCTGTGAATACATGAGCGGTTTGTATGATATTCACCATTCGGTGGCAGAGCGGAAGGAAATGATCTGGTTTGCCCTGGCAGTCATTGCCATGTTTAAATTGAAGGAGATAGTGAACCTGTATAATCTCATTTACCTTGCCGGGGCAGGGATCTATGGTTATCATTATTACCAGACCCATCTTACGGAAGAGATGGATGAGCTGGCAGTGCAGGTTTTGAAATATACGGTATGGATTGCTATTTTGCTGGGGCTGATAATCATACGTACAGTGATTGGTTTATGGAAACGGAAACTGGCAAGCCCTTCCTGGTTTTATGCCAGCCTGACAGCCTTGTTTTTTGCGCTGATTATTTTCTTTAGGAACGGCCGCTGGTGGGGAGTGGCAATGGCGGTATCGTTCACCTTATTTTATATAAACTACGGAATGTGGGAGCACAAAGAGAGGATTCTGGTGAATATTGCAAGGGGGATCCTGTTCCAGTTTGTTTATGCTACGGGATACTGCCTGCTTTACCGTCCTTATGTCACTTACCGGAATGCCAGATATACGCATATATTCCATACAGTGACCATAACTGCCGGATACCTTACCATGGTAGCGTGCGCAGCGGTGGTTATTTTGTTATACAAACTTGCAAAAAGCCGTAAATTGAAAGACTGCTGGAAGGAACTTGTACTTTTTGGCGTGGTATCATCCTATATGCTTTTCACCATGTCAAGAACGGCATTTTTTGCAGTGGCGGCGGCCATTTTGTTTGCGGTGGCGCTGACCAGCGAAGGGAAGGGCAGAAAGAAAATTGCGTGCTTTGGGACAAATTTCGGGATGCTGGCGTTGTCGGTATTCGTCTGCCTTCCGGTGACATTCAGTGTACAGAGAAATGTTCCCATACTGGTAAGCAAGCCCTTTCTCTATGAGATAGAATATTCCATGTACTGCCCAGAGGACGTCATGCGGGGCAGGCATCTTGACTCTAAAAACTTTATGCGGGTAGGACGTTTTATCGACGTGTTTGCGGAAAAGATTTTCGGAATACCGGAAGGAACCTTTGATATTTATGGAGAAATTGCCGAGTATCAGGAGCGTCACAAAAACAAAACAGCAAAGGCCGGCAGCCGGAATGAAGAAGTGACCTCAAAAGTCAATAACGATCTTATGTTGGTAGCTTCGGCAGATTATGTGCCGGAAGGGGTGCCTGCGGAGGCTGTGGAGGAAAAGGACTATACCAACGGGCGTATTGACATTTTTAAATCTTATATTGAACAGCTCAATATGACAGGGCACACGGAGATGGGGGCGCTTCTCCAAAACGGTGAGATAGCCACCCACGCTCATAATATTTATTTACAGGTGGCTTATGACCATGGTATTTTAGTGGGAATCGTATTTGTTCTGGTGGGAATTGTAACTTTTGTAATGTCCTGCATTTATTATCATAAAAAAAAGGGAAGAATAACTTATGCGGCGCTGCCGGCAGTGGTGACAGTAGCCGTTGCTGTGGCAGGACTTGTAGAATGGATTTTCCATTTGAGCAATCCCTGCGGATTTGTACTGATGCTGGTGATCACACCGCTTCTGTTTAAAGATGAGGGTTAGGGCATGAAAGAAAAAAGGAAAAACCCCTTTGATGTAAAGTTATTTTACAGAAAAACATGTCTGGTTATCTATGATATCATCAGCGTGATAGGGGCCAGTTATCTGGCCCTTCTCATGCGTTACAGCTTTGATATATCGGAGATACCGGAATATTTTATTGAACCAATCAACAGATTCCTTGTTGTCAATATACTGATCACGCTTGTGGTGCTGTACTTATTCAAGATGTATCACAGCTTATGGGCGTTTGCCGGGGAGACAGAACTCCAGAATCTGGTCATGTCCAGTATTGTATCGGCGGTCTGCTACAGTCTTGGAATCCAGTTCTTTCGGACACAGGGGCAGCAGGCAGTGCCCAGCAGCTATTATTTTCTGTATGTTTTCCTGCTGATCAGCTTTATCTTTGTGAGCCGTTTTTCCTACCGGTTTTTCCGCAGCTTAAAGCATAAACAGCAGAATAAAAATAACAGTATTTCGGTGATGGTTATAGGTGCAGGCGAGGCGGCAAACGTGATCATCAAGGAAATTGTCAACAGTAATTTTTCCACCATGGTAATCCGGTGTATCATTGATGATGATTCCGGCAAATGGGGAAGGTTCATTCAGGGAATCAAAGTGGTGGGCGGCAGGGACAGGATCATTGAGTGTGCGGATATTTTTGGAATTGATGAAATAATTGTGGCTATGCCCTCCGCTTCCCGTGCAAAGATCTCTGAGATTTTAGATATTTGTAAGGAGACAAGCTGTAAACTCCGGTCCCTGCCCGGTATGTACCAACTGGTGAACGGAGAAGTCAGCATCAGCAAGCTTCGGGATGTGGAGGTAGAAGACCTGTTAGGCAGGGATCCTATCGAGGTGGATCTGGATTCCATCCTAAGCTATGTTAAGGGGCAGAAGGTAATGGTCACAGGAGGGGGAGGTTCCATAGGAAGTGAGCTTTGCCGCCAGATTGCCTGCCATAAGCCGGCCCAGCTTATTATCCTGGACATTTATGAGAACAGTGTTTATGATGTTCAGCAGGAACTTACGGCCAAGTACCCGGAGCTTTCCCTGGTGGTGCTGATTGCATCTGTGCGCAATACGAACCGCATGAACTGGATCTTTGAACATTACAAGCCCGACATTGTTTACCATGCGGCAGCCCACAAGCATGTGCCCCTGATGGAGGACAGCCCCAATGAGGCAGTGAAGAATAATGTGTTCGGTACCTGGAAGACGGTTCAGGCTGCGGCAATGAACGGTGTAAAGCGGTTTGTGATGATTTCCACAGATAAGGCAGTGAACCCTACCAACATTATGGGGGCAAGCAAGCGTATCTGCGAGATGATAATCCAGACGTTCAATAAGCATTATGATACGGAGTTTGTGGCTGTGCGGTTCGGGAATGTGCTTGGAAGCAACGGCAGCGTTATCCCTCTTTTTAAAAAGCAGATCATGGCGGGCGGCCCTGTGACCGTTACCCATCCCGATATTATCCGCTATTTTATGACCATCCCGGAGGCCGTTTCTCTGGTATTGCAGGCAGGAGCATATGCAAAGGGCGGTGAGATCTTTGTGCTGGATATGGGAAAACCGGTAAAGATTTTGGATCTGGCCAAAAATCTGATCCGGCTTTCCGGGTACCGGGTGGATGAAGATATTAAAATAGAATTTACCGGACTGCGTCCTGGGGAGAAGCTTTATGAGGAGCTGCTCATGGAAGAAGAAGGGATGACGGAAACGGCAAATAAACTGATCTATATAGGGAAGCCTATCAATATAGAAGAAATGGAATTTTTCGGACAGCTTAAAAGATTAAAGGAAGCTTCCAAAAACGAGAGCAATGATATCCGGCCGATGATTAAGGAAATCGTACCTACTTATCATTATAAAGAATAAGGAGTGAAGAAAATGGCAGGCACAAAAATCTATTTATCTTCCCCAACCATGCATGGAGAGGAACAGGAATTTATAAAAGAAGCTTTTGACACCAACTGGGTGGCGCCTCTTGGTCCTAATGTAAACGCCTTTGAGAAGGAGCTGGCCTCCTTCGTGGGGACAGCTCATGCTTCCGCCTTAAGTGCGGGAACTGCGGCGATTCATCTTGCCCTGCGGATTCTGGGAGTGGGGGAAGGGGACAGGGTATTTGTGCCCACGCTGACTTTCAGCGCAACCGCAAACCCGGTGGTATATGAAAAGGCAGTTCCGGTGTTTATTGATTCGGAGGAAGATACCTGGAACATGGACCCAAAGGCTCTTGAGCAGGCTTTTGAAAAGTATCCCCATCCTAAGGCGGTCATTGTGGTGCATCTTTACGGAACTGCGGCAAAGCTGGATGAAATCATGGAGATCTGCAAGGCCCATAAGGTCCCGCTGATTGAGGATGCGGCGGAATCCCTTGGCAGCACTTACAAAGGGAAACAGACAGGCACCTTTGGAAAAATCGGTATTTATTCTTTTAATGGAAATAAAATTATTACCACCTCGGGAGGCGGCATGCTGGTATCAGATGAGGAAGAAATTACCAGAAAAGCCACATTTCTGGCTACCCAGGCCAGAGATCCTGCAAGACATTATCAGCACTCTCAGATAGGCTTTAATTACAGAATGAGTAATATCACGGCGGGCATCGGACGGGGGCAGCTTTTACATCTGGAAGAACATAAGGCGTTAAAAAAGGCCATTTATGAGCAGTACCAAAGGGCTTTTGCAGATATAAAGGAGATAAGCCTGAACCCCTTAAACCAGAACGGCGATGCAAACTGCTGGCTTACTACAATGCTGATAGATGAGGCCAGCCCGGTTACGCCGGACAGGGTGATGGATGCTTTGGAAGCGCAGAATATCGAGTCCCGTCCTATCTGGAAGCCTATGCATCTGCAGCCTGTGTTTGCGGCGTATGATTTCTTTACCGCATCAGGAGAGGAAAAGAAAGAAGAAGGGAAGGGAAGCGTTTCAGCGCGGATTTTTGACAGAGGGTTATGTCTGCCCAGCGACATTAAGAACACGGCGCAAGATATGGAGCTGATCATCCGTATTGTAAGAAAATGCTTTGGAAGATAAAAAACGGTCTGCCCGGATAGAGCAGCCGGTGCTGCTTTGGGAAGAACGGGAGGAAGAAATGTACCGAAAATTTATAAAACGACTGTTTGATTTATTGCTGTCGCTGGCCGGAATCATCGTACTGTTGCCTGTACTTTTGGTTTTGTGGGTACTGGTCCGGGTGAAGCTGGGAAGTCCGGCGCTGTTTACCCAGGAGCGGCCGGGAAAAAATGAAAAGGTATTTAAACTGTATAAATTCCGCTCCATGACCGATGAGAGGGATAAAAACGGGGAGCTTCTGCCGGATGAAATCAGACTTACCCGTTTTGGCAGACTGCTCCGGGCTACCAGTCTGGATGAACTGCCGGAGCTGTTTAATATTTTAAAGGGGGACATGAGCCTTATAGGCCCAAGGCCCCTGCTGGTAAGGTATTTGCCTTATTACACGAAAGAAGAAAGGCACCGCCATGACGTGAGGCCGGGGCTTACCGGTCTGGCGCAGGTAAACGGCCGCAATGCCCTTGGGTGGGAGGACAGGTTTGCCTATGACTTGGAGTATGTGAATCATTTGACTTTCGGGATGGACATAAAGATAATTGCCATGACGGTGGGGAAGGTCTTAAAGAGGTCCGGCACCCTCTCAGGAGCGGACCAGACGGTGGCGGATTTTGACGTCTACAGAAAAGGACAGGAGAAATGAAACAGATTGCATTGCTGGAAAAAGGCTTTGGCCAAACGCCTGTGGAGCCTTTGTCGGGAGACTACGGGAATAACCATTTTTTTATGAAAAGGGATGACATGGTTCCTTTTAGTTTTGGCGGAAACAAGGCCCGCAAGGCGGCTGAATTTTATAAGGAAATCCAAAAGAGCAGTGCGGATGTAGTGATGACGTATGGGAGCAATAGTTCCAACCACTGCCGGATCACCGCTAATATGGCGGCGGCAATGGGGCTTTCCTGCCACATCATTTCCCCTGTGGAAAACAGGGAGATCCTATATAATACCAGACTGGTGGAGGAATTCGGGGCAGTGATTGAAACCTGTCCGGTAACACAGGTGGCCGGGACGATTGAAAACCGGAAAGCCGTTTATGCAGCGGAAGGGAAAATCCCTTATTTTATTACGGGAGGGGGACACGGGAATCCGGGCACGGAGAGCTACGTGAAGGCCTATCGGGAAATCGAAAGTTACGAGAAAGAAAACAGAATTTATTTTGACTATATTTTCCATGCTTCCGGCACAGGGGCCACACAGGCTGGTCTAGTCTGCGGGAAACTCCTTTCCGGGGATAAGAAGCGGAAGATCGTGGGAATCAGTATTGCCAGAGAAGAAGAAAGAGGACGGCAGGTAGTAAAGGAGAGCATCGGGGAATATCTTGGCAGGGATTTTGAAAAACTGTATCGGGAAGAGGATTTAATATTTACAGGCGCATTCCGGCTGGGAGGCTACGGACAGTACAACGAAGAAGTGGTGGAAACCATAAGAAAGGTAATGAAGCTGGACGGGATACCCATGGATGCTACCTATGTGGGAAAGGCTTTTAGTGGCATGTGCCGTTATTTGAAAGAGAATGATATAACGGGCAAAAATGTACTCTTTATTCACACTGGAGGAACGCCGCTGTTCTTTGATTTTCTTGACCGGTCAAAGACTGGGCCGGAAAGCAGGCAGGGATAAGTTTATAGCAATGATGCATTTACAGGCTCCGCTCCGGCAGGCCGGGGCAGCGCAGAAATGAGGTAAAGTATGAATATTTTGATACTCAGTGCAGGAACAAGGAATAAAGTGGTACAATATTTTAAGGAAAATATCGGAAAGGGCGGCAGAGTGATTGCCACGGACTGCTCCCATTTAGCGCCTGCAGTGTACGATGCCGATGCCTTTTATCTGGTACCCAGAATCACCGCGCCAGACTATCTTGACCGGATTCTGGAGATATGTGTGGAGGAAAAAATAGACGGCGTATTTTCGCTTATCGATCCGGAATTAAGTCTTCTGGCAAAGGAAAAGGAAAAGTTTCTGGCTTCAGGGACGACACCTATTATATCCGGGTATGATTTGGTGGAAACCTGTTTTGATAAATATAGAATGTTCCAGATGCTAACAAAGATGGGGATTCCTACCGGAAAGTGCTATGTGGACAAGGAAGAATTCTACCGGGATGTGAAGGACGGAAAAGCCGGGTATCCTGTTTTCGTCAAGCCCGTAAAAGGAAGCGCCAGCCTTAATATCAACAAGGTATATTCCCACAAAGAAATCGACGTGTTGTTTGAACTGTACGATGATCTGATGATTCAGGAATTTATGGATGGACAGGAGTACGGGGCAGATGTTTATGTGGACATGCTCTCGGGGAAGTGCACTTCCATTTTTGTAAAAAAGAAGATAAAGATGCGGGCCGGGGAAACAGACAAATCTGTGTCCGTAAAAATTCCGTCCCTTTTTGAAATGCTGCAAAAATTCGTGGAAAAATGCGGTTTTTGTGGTATGATAGATATTGATCTATTTGAAATCGGCGGTATTTTTTATATTTCTGAAGTCAATCCCCGGTTTGGCGGCGGCTACCCCCATGCCTATGCCTGCGGCGTGAACATGCCCATGCAGGTGGTAAATAACCTGGCAGGGAAGGAAAATGCTGTGAACATCGGGGAGTATAAAGAGGGAATCTGCATGATGAAATATAATGAAATAGCTGTTATGGATCTGGCGGGTGCTGCTTGTGAATAAGATGATATTGTGCATAAAATGGCTGTGAAGTTGGAGTGAGGATGAAAAAGATACTGATTTTAGCGAATTCTTCCGGGGGATTATATGACTTCCGCAACGAACTGCTGGAAAAGCTTCTTAAGGAGTATGAGGTGGTGGTGAGTCTGCCTGATGAGGTCCGGAACAAGGAGCTGGTCCGGGAGGGATGTAAGGTGGTGCACACGCCGATTAACAGGCGGGGGGTAAATCCACTGGAGGATTTTAAGCTGATCCGGGATTACGGAAAGCTGATGAGACGGGAGCGGCCGGATCTGGTGTTGACTTACACCATAAAACCCAATATATACGGCGGGCTTTGCTGCCGGATAAAGAGAATTCCCTATATCGTTACGGTGACAGGGCTTGGAAGCACATTCCAGAAGCAGGGGATTTTCCTCAAAATGATTGTGGCAATGTACCGTATGGGGCTTAAGAAAGCCTCCTGCGTGTTTTTTCAGAATAAAGAAAACCGGCAGATCTTTTCAAAATACGGTATTAAGGGAAAGAACAGCAGGCTGGTGCAGGGCTCCGGTGTCAATTTAAAACGCCATGCCTTTGAAAGCTATCCCCGGGAAGAGACCGTGCGCTTTTTATTTGTGGGGCGTATGATGCGGGAAAAGGGGATAGAGGAATTTCTTGAAGCGGCGAAGATGCTGCATAGTGATAAGGTGCTTTTTGAGGTGCTTGGATATTGTGATGAGGATTACCAGAATAAGCTGGATGCATACGAAAAAGAGGGGTGCATCACCCAGCTTGGCTTTGACCCTGATGTGCATGGGCATATACAGCGGGCTTCAGCGCTGGTGCTGCCCACATACCATGAAGGGATGAGTAATGTGCTGATGGAAGCTTCTGCCACTGGCAGACCTGTGATTGCCACCAATATCAGCGGCTGTAAGGAGATTTTTGATGAAGGGATCACAGGCTTTGGATGCAGGCCACAGAGCAGTGAAGACCTGATGCAGGCTCTTTCCAGATTCTTAAAACTGACTGTGGAAGAACGGGCCAAAATGGGCAGGCAGGCAAGGATGAAAATGGAACGGGAGTTTGACAGGGAGAAAGTTGCTTTAGATTATTATGATGAGATACAAAAAATGACAGTGGACTAAAGCTGGAATATACTCATATTAAAATAAGGGAAGGATAAAAGAATGCATTTATATGAAGGGCTTTTAAGCGGAGAAGAAAAATTATCCCTTGTGGGACTTGGCTATGTGGGAATGCCCATAGCGGTGGCATTTGCCCGCAAGATCAAAGTAGTAGGCTTTGATTTAAATGAGCAGAAAATAAATTTGTATAAAAGCGGTGTGGATCCAACCAACGAGGTGGGGAACGATGTGATCAGGGATACAAAGGTGGAGTTCACAGCAGATCCCGGGAAACTGCGTGAGGCAAAGTTTCATATCGTAGCGGTTCCCACTCCGGTAAATGACGACCATACCCCGGATTTATCACCGGTAGAAGGAGCAAGCCGGATTTTAGGCCAAAATCTTACCAAAGGCTCGGTGGTGGTTTTTGAATCTACCGTTTATCCTGGGGTCACGGAGGATATCTGTGTGCCGATTCTGGAAAAGGAGTCGGGGCTTGTGTGCGGGGTAGACTTTAAAATTGGCTATTCCCCCGAGCGCATCAATCCCGGAGATAAGGTTCACCGTCTGGAAACCATTGTAAAAATTGTTTCCGGCATGGATGAGGAGACACTGGGAACAATAGCCAGGGTTTATGAACTGGTGGTGGAGGCAGGCGTTTACCGTGCCCAGTCCATCAAAGTTGCGGAGGCGGCAAAAGTCATTGAAAACAGCCAGAGAGATATCAATATTGCATTCATGAATGAACTTTCTATTATCTTTAACAGAATGGGGATCGACACCAGATCGGTGTTGGAGGCGGCAGGAACCAAGTGGAATTTCTTAAAGTTTTATCCCGGTCTGGTAGGGGGGCACTGTATCGGTGTAGACCCTTATTATCTGACCTACAAGGCGGAAGAGCTGGGATATCATTCCCAGATTATTCTGTCAGGGCGCCGCATCAATGATGATATGGGAAGATATGTAGCGGAAAGCATGGTAAAGAATCTGATTAAGGCAGATATCCATGTGAAAGGGGCCAGAGTGGCAATTCTTGGCTTTACCTTCAAAGAGAACTGCCCCGATACCAGAAACACCAAGGTAATTGATATTTACCGGGAATTAGGGGAATACGGAATCAGACCAATCGTGGTAGACCCGGCGGCGGATGCACAGGAGGCAGAGCGGCTGTACGGCATAACATTTGAAGGTATGGAAGCGGTAAAGGATATGGACGCTGTAATTGTGGCAGTGGCCCATACACAGTTCCTTTCCCTTAACAAGGATAAGATCAGCAGTTTTTATCATCCGGCCCATGCAAAGAAAGTGTTTATGGATATCAAAGGATTATATGACAGAAATGAATATCTGACAGATGACTATATTTACTGGCGTCTGTAATAAATTTGAATCCCAGGAGGGTACATTCCCCGATGCTTGCATCGCAACAAACTTTTCCCTAAACGAAAACGGTGATATAA
>QXWO01000145.1 GCA_009911035.1 Lachnospiraceae bacterium | reverse complement strand
TGTCAGGATTATATTTTCCTTTGCATAAGATGTTCCCATACCCATGGTCAATGCCGATCCTGTAAACCTGTTCCATACTCTTCTTCTCCTTTTCCTCTGTTTTTTGTAAAATATAAATGCTATCCAGACAGCTTATGTGCCATGCAGGTCATGGTTCACTTCTGCCCGGTAATAGCTGTCCATTGTCGCCGGGGCGTTATACAGTGCTGCCAGCAGGTATGCCTTGATATTCCCTACCTTTGTGGTGTTTTTGTCAATACAGCCAAAGACATACTCTAAGTGGCTGGAATTGATCTTTAAAAACCGGCTCCTCACCACCTCCCTTGGGAAATCGTCTCCTGCAATGCGGATGTAAGGGCGTTTTGACAAAACTACTTCCAGCATCAGCTCCACTGTTTCATCCATCCGCTGTTCCCCATACCGTTCCGCCAAGATACCATACTCAACATTCTCACGAATGATCTCCCTGTATGCTTCTGCCAGTTCCATCTGGTCCATCCCATCCCGGCATCCTGCCGGATAGATTGATTGATGTGTATTTAATCTGTCTGTGTTTAATGGATCAGTATTTAATTGTGCGGGTTTTACCTGTCCAGGCTCCCCCTGTTTTGGTTTTGCCTGTATTGGTTTTACCTGTTCTGGATTTTCCCGTTCAGGTGAATCCCCCTCTGTTTCCCCGCTTACCGGCTTTTCATGTATCATGTATTCGATATCCCCCAGCCGCCCGTTTTCAAAGCGGATGCGCCGCCTTGTGAGATACCCATGCTGCTCTAATTCCTTTAAGGCGCTGCCAATGGAATCCACCCCATCCTTGCAGATACAAGCAAGCCCCTTTGTTGTATAATCCCAGTCCTCCGGCAGTGAAAGCATGAGGGATAAGAGCCCCTTTGCTTTCAGCGATAACTTCCCGTTACGGAGATGGTGGTTGCTCATGACGGTGAAATCTTTTGTCTTCTCTACCCGGAATACTGCCATATCAAAAACCCCCTTTCCAAATGTCCACACTAACGGGTGCAGTTCCTATCCTCGCTGCGGTCACAATGCAGATAGCCGCCCGGTGCAACCTTCGCATGGTCCTCTATCCTGATCTCCCCCTGCTCCTGCCGTTCCTTAAATTTCTGGTACCCGGCATCCGTCAGGAACAGGCGCACCCTGTCGCCTTTACTGCCTGCAAAGGAATCACCTGAAAGCACCTCAAAGATGACCATGTGGCGCACTTCCGGGTCAAACCGTTCCAGCGCCATGATGTCATGCCCTTTTAGCTGTTCGGCACCGGATCTCTGCCTTGCCTCCGCAAGCATCTCGCCGACAGTCCTGCTTCCTTTGGGAAGCCTGTAGTTTTTCCTGATATCGTATACAATCTCCATGCACTCACCATCCATCAGGGAATTCAGCTTTTTAATAAGGCTGTCCGCCGCTTTTCGCCTGTCCGGGTCTTTTGCATACCTTGAAGCCATAGCCAGCTCATGCAGGACGGCATACCATTCACTTCCTTCTGTCTGGTACAATAGCCGTTTTTCCATTTCATTCAGCTCCATATATTTCCTTCCTCCTAAATTTCAGCACACAAAAAAAGAGCATCCATCCAGCACAAGATGAAATGCCCTTTGGCTTATCTCTATTCAATTTAATATACAAAACATTTTGCCACTACTATGCCTCTTTTCTCTAATGTCTCTTTGCTACATCGTTATCTGACAAAAGTATAAGTATATTCTCATTCACATCTATTCTCTATTTCGCACTTATATAACACATCCATGAGAAATCAATTTTTGTTGTTTATCCGTCAAATTACTATAGCTTAAAGCCTCCAAATCAGATTTAAGATAATTACACATATAACTACGAATATCACTTTTTTTCGCTACATCCTCAAATCTGAATTTTGAATTATCAAACGAATTTCCATCAAAAAAACCGCTTATAAAACGTTCCCCATTATTCCCACTGTGCAATAATTCATCAATAACAAATAAACCAGAGAATCCAATCATTTTTAGCTTTTCCTGAAGTTCATTAACGAAATCAAAAGGAGAATCACTGGTTTTCATAACAATTAAAATCTTAATATCTTTGTAGTCAAGATTTACAATATCAAAATTATTCATTCCACATTCTCCTTTCTATTGCATTTATTCATAGTATTCATCAATAAGTGATAATGTTCTTTTAATCAGATCATGCGCCTTCCCAACATCCAACAATTCAGTCGTATCCAAAGGTGCTGTTGGATCATCCCAATGAGATAGCTTATTTCGATTATTATTAAAAAAAGTATAACAGTTACCAACATATTTAGCTTGTTCTGCAGTAGCTTTTCCATATCTGTCAGTACACAATCTATATTTTGCCCCTACTTTCTCAAACATGTCATAACCATTAGCTTTAATATATTTCCAATCAGGAATAATTTCAAAACTTAAAAGGAGCATTTTCAAATGACCGTCTATTGCCCTAATAACAGGTTGCGCTAAATATGTGCCATCGAACATGTCACCATCTAATTTTAAATTGTAAACTGCTTGATGTAAAGTCTTTGTCATTTTTTCTGGCAACTTATCATAAGCATTGGGCATATAATATTGAAACTTTGTACAAACTTCATCCTTATCAATATTGATTTTATATGTATCATTAAATATTTGAGGAATTTTTTCGACTTCCACCAACTCCGTTACATAAGATAAAATTGTTGAAAAAAGTTGTTTGGGCTTTCCCTGCATTACCAGCTTATTTCCTTTGTCATAATGGGTAATCATTATTTTATCCTTGTTACCTAATTTTAGTGCAACAGAACGCCCATAGGCGATACCTTTTTCCTCTTTCTTTAAACTTCCCGCTCCAAACTCTTCCTCTAATAAATTCAATATGACCTTTAAATCGCACCACTGGATATCATCAACCGTAAACCAGAAATCTCCCCTTTTTATTTTGGGAATACCTTTTCCATCTGTTAATGCAGCTTTCGCCAATTTGTCAGCTTCTTCATTATATTTGTTTCCCGTATGTGCAGCAATTTTTTTGAATGAAATATTAAGTTTCTCGCTACTTTCGCTCATAAACTTTGCATACTTCTGCGTTAAATTATTTTTAGCTTTCCATTCACCAGTAGCCCATTTCTCTATGCCTATATAATCATAACATATCTCTATTGCTGAATATCCATTTTTATCACACCATTTTACCACGAACATTGCCCCTAGCATTTCTCCAGTAACATTTCGCAATGCTATTGACTCTGGATTGTCTCCATTTCCAGATTCTCGAATAACCTCACCCTTGGGTGTAATAATGACACAGCCAAAAGCATATTTGCCAATTTTTTCATCAAAACTACCATCAACATATGCAATAACCTGATCTGCTGTTAAACATTCTTCCCCTTTTTCAATGGTAATATTCACAACCTCTTTCTCTAGCCCAGATAAATATTCATTTGCTTCTTCCTCTGAAAAAAAGCTTTTATATTCTGCTCCCGGATAACCTTCAACAGAATCTTTACATTCATCCCAACTTTTAAAAATCCCAATTACTTTTCCCTTCCTTACAGCATATATTTTTTTCTTAGCCATTATATTCCTCCAAAGTACTGCATTATAGCAGGTATTTTTTTGTATGTCAACACACGCATACTCCCATCATAAAATTCGACACCTTTTCTCAAACTAATTATATTTTATAACAGTAAATTTCTCAATGGATTTATAAATTATTCATAAATGAGCAGCCTCTACTTTACAAAAACCATCCTTTGCTTTAATGAGAATCTTACCTATACATTTTCTACTTTCAACTTCTCACTTCAAGATATTTTAATTTTAAGAAGCATAAAGCGTATCAGAGAATTTATTATATCATCATAAAAAAACTTCTCCAATTTCAAATAGGCATTAAAAATCTACTAATAGTTTCTATTCTCATTCCCTCATGTACCATCTACATACCAATTTCGCATGAAACCTTATCAAAATATAAAGACTTATATGGAAATCAGAGTACAAGATATCACAACAAGGCTCTCATTTTGCCAATTCCTCAAACGCTTTCTTATGCTTTTGCAATATACGGGCTGCAACAGCCTCCAGTGCTTCATTATCTGCGTCTGTATCTTCCTGTAATTTACTATAATCAATCAAAACATATCGGGGTGAATTATTCTTTAATATCACAGCAGCCCCATTCTCATCCACCATCCTCGCAACCTTTGAAAAATTTTGGTTTGCTTCTGAAATAGATACTAAGTTCTTTAAATCAATATGCATAACACACACTTCCTTTCTTTTTGTCTATGATAATAATATATACTACATTTTAGGATAAATTCAACCTAATCATTCTATTTCGTGCAAAAATTTTCATCCTTCATTCATACATAATAATTTCATCTCATAAAGATACCCCATGCACCACTACCAGTACATGGGATATTCCATCATATACCACCAGAGAATTGCTGTTCTTTCCTACTTTTTCCACTCCGGTATATTTGTT
>QXWO01000144.1 GCA_009911035.1 Lachnospiraceae bacterium | reverse complement strand
TGATGCCATTATATCGGCTCATTCTGTGACAATCAATCTGATTAATTTTCGGGCAGGATAGATGGGTAGCAACAGCATTATGACGGGGACGGACACGGAATATATCCTGTCCGATATCCGAGGATCCGTTTTTAAATCCTCCATCCGCACATTGCTTGTAAAAATCGTCGGGTAATGGTTCGTGTACCTCCTGTCAATCAGCCGGAACAATGCCGTCGTTATCCAATCCTTATTCTCCACCTGTGCGCCGACATCATCCAAAATCAGTAACCCGGCTTCAAGTATGGCTTTCACATTTCCCCGGCTTGCATCGTCCTTTGCCTTTACAAGCTCTATGTAATCGGTCACGCTGGTAAACTTCACGGATATGTCGTGCGTCTTTAGAATCTCATTCGCAACCGCACAGGCGATCATGGTCTTTCCGCTGCCTTTCGTGTCAGAGTAAAAATATAATCCCCGGCCTTCACGCTGGAACATTGCAAAATTTATTACAAATGCATTTACAATATTCTTCTGCGGCGTTATGTCTTCAGAACCATATTTCCCCCAGTCAATGCTTTTCCCTGTGCAGTACACATATTCAAGCGGCATGCCGCTCCGGCTCCGCCGTTCGTCAAACCGGGAATCCAATATTGTGCCGTCATCAAGGAAAATCGCCTGTGTACTGTAACCGATATCCTCATACCTGTGATAGACCAAAAGGCCGCTTAATGTTTCCGTTTTGATTTCCTCCACCTTAGTTACCGTCGCCAGCCCCCAGGAACTGCTCATAGAAGTCTGCTGCCGCTGTCCGACTTTGATTTCTCGTTCCAGTGGTATCACCGCCTTTCCTATCCGCATAATTGCCATCAAGCACCTTTGCCATGTTAGAATCCTTAATCAGCCAGTCAAAGTTGGCAGACCAGTTCCGGGCATTCTGCCCCTTTAGGAAACTGCTTTCCTCTGCCATTGTGAATAACTTTCGGAAATCTTCAACGCTGTACTGGTTCAATCTTGCCTTTATGGCCCTCTTTCTGGAATCAGATAGTTTGGTGAGACGGGGGAATGAGACGCAGGTATCGTTATACATATCAGCTATTTGCTGATAGTTAATATTACTATCCCTTTCCATATCCTTATCCCTTTCCATATCCTTATCCCTTTCCATATCCTTATCCTTATCCATATCCTTATCGGTATGTTTTGTATTCGATTGCTTACCACCGTATACGTTTGTATTCGATTGCTTACCAGTTTCAGTCCATCGTTTCTTTATATTTTCTCTATTCTTCTCGCACCGTTTCACATATCTTTCCTTATCCCTATCTATTGCCATGCTTAAAATATCAAAAGCCATAGCGAGCGCGGGACTCTTTTCAAAATCAGGCTTAATTTCTTCTCTCCCATAAGGAAATAGTGATTTAAATAATTTCCCTGCTTCTTTATCCGGAAGCCGTAATACAACAACTTCATTGTCATAATAAACAAGGAAACTCGGCTTTTTTATTTCATCATCCAAAATTTGTCCTCCTTTTTTACTCAGCGTGAACGCCATAAACTTTTTCCTCGAAAAAAGCGGTGGAAACCTTTCCGGGAATGGTTATAAATCCTTTCGCCTTCAGTTCATCATTCATCTGCCGAATAATCCCGTAAGCCTTGCTTTCAGACACTTCCAGCACTGCCATAACGTCCCGGACGTTCATAATCTGCTTACTCATGCTATCCTCCTTTTTCCATGCTCACAATCTACCATTTTCCTAAGCTCTACAAGCTCCCTGTCAATGGCTTCCAACTCCGCAGCGTACTCCGGCTTCCAGTTAATCCCCGAGTGGACCAGGATAAAGAGACGCCTGTCCACCAGTTCTAAATATCTGCATACCTCTTTGTCTGTCATGAGCTGCTCCTCTCCTTACTGTGAGATTTACTTTACATATTCCTCCGATATCATGAACGGTGTTTCTCCATCTCTATAATCCGGATCGTAAGAAATATCAATGCCGATAGTTACATTGTCAATCTGCCGTTCTAATTCCAGCATCATGCCGCTGCCCTCTGCATTGATTCCGGTAGATACCTTTGTTACTGTGAAACCCTCCATCATGCTTTCGCTTATTTCTGCATAATCTCTGAATACTCTCTTTGCCATTTTCTGTTTTCTCCTTTCTTAGTCCTCCAAAATTTCAGTTACATCAACATTGAGAGCCTTTGCAATCTTTCCAAGCGTTTCCGGCTTTAGACTTCTACCGCTCATTGCTCTGCATAGTGTGCCCTTGGGGATTCCAGCTTTTTCAAAATCTTTCTGCCCCATACAGGCCCTTGCTCTGGCAATTGAGAACTTTTCTCTGTCTAACTTCATGTATTCACCTCCTGTTCTTGTATGATACCATTATTTATTGTATAATACAAGCATATATTTTAATAATTCCATTTTTATTTTAACATTGACTTTTCGATTGTTTTTAACTATAATTTGTGATAACATCAAATCATCAGATAGAAAGGATGAAACTTTGATGGGAGAACTTGAAATTTTTGCAAATAGAATAAAGCAATTGCGAAACTCATTAGGCATGACCCAAAAAGATTTTAGTGAATATATTGGAGTGAAACAGCAAACACTTTCTGGCTATGAACGAGGAATAATGAAACCGCCATTAGATATAGCAAAAAATATAGCAGAAAAATGCAACACATCTATTGATTGGCTATGTGGATTAAGTAATAATCAATCCATTATCAAAGAATCTATATGGACATACGCAGATATAATTGAATTTTGTTTTGCTGACAAAATACACATACCGTCCCCTTCTAAGGCAATCTTAGAAATAATTTCAAAATTTACTAAAAATATGGAAAGTTTTCTAAAAGAACTGGAACATATGGAAAAGTTAAAAAAAGAAAGCTTAATTGACCAAGAATTATTTGACCTATGGCTTGAAAAAACATTAAAAAAATTTCAAACTCCAATAGTTTTGAAATATGAATGTCATGATACAGTAGACGCTTTTACCGGCACTATATATGCAATTAGGCATTATCCCGGTGGAACAGAAGAGCGATATGAAATAAATGAAAAGAATCCACCCGAACCGCCAGAAGAATAAACCTTTGCGCAACAGAAAAAGGAAAAATGCCCCTCGCTGACATTATAGCGAAAACAACCGCCCTATTCTCCCCATACAAGCGTTTTATCATTCATTGATAGAATAGCCATTTCGCCCGTATATGGGCATCTGTGCAAGCCACAGGGCAATTACTGCACCATGACAATATAATATGCTTACCCGGGCAGCCGGGAGGGCGTGCGGCCATTTCGTTCCGAGTTCTGCGGAAAGGAGTGGTGCTTATGAGTACATATGAGGAATTAATGGTTATACTGACAATCGGACTTTTGATTGTTGCAATTCTGAATCTGAAAAATAAGTAAGCCGCCCTGCTCTCTGGTAAAGAATAGGCGGCTTACTTAGCGTTATAATTCGCCGGGACGGATAGGCTCAATCTATCTTCCGGCTGTCCTGTTAAACATATTATATGCCATAAATGCAGATTTTTCAACCACAATTTGAAAATGCCCCGGTACGCCAATACCGGAGCCTTTCAGATAGATACCATAAGGATTATGATATGCAATCTTCGACAAAACCAGTATATCACAGTCCTTTATAAAATGCACTCATTTTTAAGAAAGGACTGATTTTTTATGCCGGCATATTATGACGAATCAACCAAAACATGGTTCTGTAAATTCTATTACACCGATTACACAGGGACAAAGAAGCAGAAAAAGAAGCGCGGCTTCAAGCTCCAAAGAGAAGCTAAGGAGTGGGAACGTACCTTCCTTGAACGTCTGCAAGGCACGCCCAATATGACGTTCCAATCCCTCTATGACCTCTATATAGAGGATATGAGCCACAGGCTAAGGCAGAACAGTATAGATGGTAAGAAGAACGTATTCAAGAACCGCATACTGCCATATTTTAAGGATAAGCCAGTAAACGCCATCACGCCCACAGATATCCGGGCATGGCAGAATGAGCAGATAGACAAAGGGTATTCAGACGCATACCTTGACCGCATCCAAAACATGATGACTACTATCCTAAACTATGCCGTCACCTATTACAATCTGCCCTCAAACCCATGTGACAGAGCCGGACACATGGGCAAACGCACCCGGTCAATGAACTTTTGGACGATTGAACAGTACAACCAGTTTATCCAGTATATAACGGATATCAGCGCACACACGGCCTTGCAGCTTCTTTTCTATTCCGGTATGCGTTTCGGTGAACTTCTCGCCCTCACGCTGGCAGACTTTGACTTTAAGGATAATACCATAAATATTACTAAATCCCTGCAGCACAAGGCAAGCGGCGATATTGTGACGCCACCCAAAACAGACAACGGCATACGCACCATTACCATGCCGGAAGCCATCATGCATGAAATAGAGGACTATACCCATAAGATATACGGCATAAAACCATCTGACAGGGTATTCACCTTTACCAAGAGCCTAATAAGAGGAAACATGAAACGAGGAGCGGAAAAAGCCAGCATCCCTTTTATACGCATCCACGATATGCGCCACTCCCATGTATCGCTGTTAATCAATATGGGATTCTCTCCGCATCTGATAGCGGAACGCATAGGCGATACTGTACAAATGGTAAACAGTACATACGGACACCTTTATCCAAGCAAACACAATGAAGTTGCCGAAAAGCTCAATCAAATAATAGGTAAACGGTAGATAGTGCGTACCTCGACTGATATGAAGAAGTATGGGAAAATAGACTATATTTCTATCACGAGTA
>QXWO01000143.1 GCA_009911035.1 Lachnospiraceae bacterium | reverse complement strand
TGGCAAAAGAAGGTATCCCCACAGTACCCTCCGATACCCCATCGACCAAAATGCTGGTACAGGAGGCAGTGCGGGTGCTACGAGAAGTCGATAACACTCTGATGACCACGATTCCCGACAAACAGAATTGATTGTACTTCTTGCACATCTATGTGAGGAGTGAAATCATGGCAAAAGATCCAATTTTATTGCCTATTATATAAGCAAAATAATTTATAAAAACAGTAAAAATAATGCTGACAATATAAACAAAATCACTTATAATAAAGACAGTTAAAGGAACGGAAACGAACCGATAACAGTGGTCTTTGATAACTGAATGAAAGCCCATTTCATAGTATACTGTTTGCCCTCTTATCTGCATCGCTCAAGCGGATAAGTAACCGATATATCAGTAGTTAGAGATATACCGCAAATCAAGGGGACAAGAAAACGCATATAAAACACGCTAGAGTAGTGATGTAATTGCAGGAATGATACAAGATTAGAAGCAGACACTATGTCACACAAATAACCTGTACTTTCTCGTAGTGTGTGATGAATAACGCAAAACAGGTTAAATAATTTGAAGGAGGCAACCATATTATGAGTAAAGCACCTATTAATTTTGAATCAATTGACAGTAAATCACTTGCTTATCTAAATGCTTTTGTAGTTGCTAGAATCCCCATTGCAAAAGAGGATATGCGACACATGGCAGAAATGAAGCCGTTAAAAGCAAAACTTGAGGCAATTCACGAAAACAGGGAAATTGATCTGAAAAATGACATGAATTTAGATGATGTCATCCGCAAACATTCCAGCGTTGAAGTAGATAAGGCTATCAGAGCAGAAAACAATTTACATAAGGAAACATTAAAGCCTTTAAATGAGGACTTAAAAAGTACATATGCTTTTATGCCTGATAGTATGTATGATTCTTATGTGCGCAAGATTGAACGTAAGCGTCAAATAAGAACGTGTAGTGAAATATATGGCGTTCTCCTGTAAAATCAGGGTTAGAGTTTTTAGAGTCCACTCTCAAAACTCTAAATCCAGGTAAAGGAGAATACCCATGGACATTTCCACTTTAACTCCGGACAAACAGGTAAAACTTCAATACTGGCTGGATGTGATCCGGCAATGCAGAGCCTCCGGCCTGACGAATCAGGTATGGTGCGAACAGCATGATATCTCTTTAAAAAGCTATTACTACTGGATCGCAAAGATCCGGAAGCTGGCGCTTGAGGAACTGTCCCGAAAAAGGAATGGATTCAGGCCGGTAATGGAGCAGACTGTGCTGCTGCCGGATGCTGCTGCGGAATTTACGGAGGTATCCCTTCGCGGCAGACAGGATTTCACTGCCGCTCCTGTGGCAGTGCTCCATATCGGTACTGTGACGGTTGAACTCTTTGAGGATACTCCCTGCGGCCTGCTGGAAACTATCCTGAAAGCAGTGCGGTCATGTTAGGCGATCTCTCCCGGGTGGAAAAGATCTATATACGCACCGGGTACACGGATATGAGGAAACAGCTGGATGGTCTGATCGATATCATCCAGTACAGCTTCCGGCTTGATCCTTACAGTAATTCCCTGTTCCTCTTCTGTGGAAAACGTGCGGACCGGATCAAGGCCGTCCACTATGAAGGAGATGGTTTCTGTCTTTTCTATAAACGCTACGAAAACGGCCGCCTCCAGTGGCCGCGCACAGGCGAAGAAGCCAGACAGATCTCCCATCAGCAACTCCGCTGGCTGCTGGAGGGACTGGACCCGGAGCAGCCCAGAGCGGTTCGCAAATGGGCGCCCCAAAAGCCAGGAAAAGCCGAAAATCCCTCATAAATACTGGAAGTTTCTGCTGTTTCATGGTATAATGAAACCATCAGAACAGGAAGGTTTTGCGCCCATGCCGGATACAGAACAGGAGTACAGAAAGCAGATCAGAGAACTGGAACAGCAGATCCGGCTCCTGAAGGAGCAGGTTGATTTCCTCACCCGTAAACTTTATGGAGCAAAATCTGAAAAGACATCTTCCCTTGAAATAGAGGGGCAGATGTCTCTTTTTAATGAGATGGAATCCTGTGCGGATCCGGATGCCCATGAGCCGGATCTGGTGGCGGTCGAAAAACATCTGCGTAAAAGGAAATATGCCGGCCAGCGGGAGAAGCTGATCAAAGACATTCCCCGCTGCAAAGTGCTCCACACGATCGACGAGAGCGAACAGGTGTGTGAAAGATGCGGGGGCGCCATGGTAAAAGTCGGTGAGGAGTTTGTCCGTACTGAGGTACAGTTCATCCCTGCCAGCCTCAAAGTGATCGACCATTACCGGGAAACTTATGAATGCAGGGCATGCTGCAAAAACGGGACGCCTTATATGGAGAAGTCCCCGGTGCCGCATCCCCCGGTCATGCACTCCCTTGCGTCTGCTTCCACGATCGCATGGCTCATCCATCAGAAGTTTGAACTGGGCATTCCATTATACCGCCAGGAAAAGGAATGGGAGGCCCTTGGACTTTCTTTAAGCAGGGCGACGATGTCAAACTGGCTTCTTTGCGTCTACCGGGACTGGCTTTCCCATGTGGCCGGCCGACTCAGAAAGGAACTCCTGAAGCAGGGATATGTGCATATCGATGAGACCCATGTACAGGTGCTGAAGGAACCGGGAAGGAAGAACACCTCGGATTCTTATATGTGGGTATACTGCAGCATCAGGGACTGTAAACGGCCGGTCCGGTATTTTGAGTACCAGCCGGGGAGGGGCGGGAAATATCCGGAAGCGTTTTTAAAAGGTCATACCGGATATATCCATACGAATGCTTATTCCGGGATGGGGTCAGGGAGGCCACAAGATGCCTGTGTTACACCCATCTGCGCCGCGCTTTTGTGGACGCGCTGCCCAAAGACATCCATGACCCGAAAGCTTCCAAACCCGCAGAAGCAATCCTGCGGCTGAATAAGCTGTTTGAGATAGAAAAAGAACTGGACGGCTTTCCCCCGGAGCAAAAGAGAAAAGAACGGATCAACCGCGAGAAACCGCTTCTCGAGGCTTTCTGGTCGTGGGAAGAGAAAAGCGCTGTCTCTGAACTGCCAAAGTCGAAACTCCATACAGCTATCCAGTATACCCTGAACAACCGGCAGGAATTCTTTCATTATCTTGAAGATGGAAACTGTTCCATCAGCAACTCTCTTGCGGAGAACTGTATCCGTCCGTTTGTGATCGGCCGGAAAAACTGGCTGTTTGCGGGAAGTCCGAAGGGTGCCGCCGCAAGTGCGGGGATCTACACGCTGGTCGAAACAGCGAAAGCCAATGGGCTGGATGCAATGAAATATATCAAATATATCCTGTCAGATATGCCGGGGAGTATATTTCTTGAAAATCCGGAATATCTGGATGACTATCTGCCATGGGATCACATGGTACAGGAACGGTGCCGATAACCATTGTCCTTTTAGTATAGAGGGGCGGCGGTTATTTTTCTATCCACCATCTTATTTGACGCTTACGATTGAACTTGGTAAACGTGGGGATTTTATCGAATGTATTAGGGGACTTCTTGAAAATATTGGTATAGAAGAAGTTGGACAGTCTGCACTTTGCAAGTTATCAGAACAAATTGCGGATCGGCTGGGTGTGAGTGTTAGCAATTCTAAACAGTTGTTAGAAGAGGGCGTATTTTCTTCTACAATGAGAGAACGGCAATTTAACAAACTGTTTATGTCAATATTCTGTGACATTCTGGTACAGAACAGAATTATTGTAGTAAATATGTAGAAAAAATAGCTTAGGGCTTGCATCCGTCAAAAGTTGCAAGCTCATTTCAATAAAATATAGAAAATAAGATCAGGAGGAATGGAAGATGAACAATGAATTTTTTGAAGAAAATCAGGAGCCAATTTATGATTATGAAGACTGTGCAAATATGATTCAAGAAAAAACAGGTTTATCAAGAGAAGTAATAGCCGATGTTTTAAATGCAGAAATAGATTATATGAAAAGCATTGGTATTATTGATGAAGACGAAGATGCATATTTTCAGGCATAATAAAAAACCAATAAAACAATTATTTCAACAAGTTTGAAACGGTTTTTAGTTAGACTTGAAAAAATCATAGATTTTGCATATAATATAGATATCAATGAAAAAGGAAGGTAACGGCACATGAGCGATAGAGAAAAATTATTTCAGTTGGTGGATGCTATACCAGATTATAAGTTGTGTTATGCTATAACCTATTTACAGGGACTTACAGACGGGGGGAGAGCAGAACTGAATAAGGAAACGTTGGAAGCCTTAGAAGAAGCCGAAAGAATAAGTAAAGACCCAAATGTTAAAAGTTATACGGATGTAAAAGAAATGTTTAGGGAGATTTTGGAAGATGAAACTTGAAGTTAAGTATTCTAGCAA
Source organism: Lachnospiraceae bacterium (assembly GCA_009911035.1). Taxonomy (GTDB): domain Bacteria; phylum Bacillota; class Clostridia; order Lachnospirales; family Lachnospiraceae; genus Suilimivivens. The sequence goes on along the minus strand of QXWO01000143.1, from coordinate 550 downwards.
ATTTAAAAAGGGGTTGAAATTGGCAGCAAAAAGAGGATTAGATATATCTTTGCTGGAAAATGTCGTTGAAAAATTAAAAAACAGAATTCCACTAGAAGAAAAACATAAGGATCATCAGCTTAAAGGTAAAATGTCAAAATACAGAGAATGTCATATACAACCTGATTGGCTATTAGTGTATCTTATAGAAGAAGATATATTGGTTTTAACATTGATTGATACTGGAACACATGCGGATTTGTTTGGCGAATAAAAAGAGGTTTTAAGATGGCAGAATATTCTATTTGGTGTTAGTCCGCAAATGGGTTGGTGAGGGTGTAAATAATTATGTGTCTTTGGATTTTTTCCTTAGCAGATTTTTACCAACTATAATTAGACGGAAACCTAGCATTTATAAGGGCTTGTGGGCTCTGTCCACACCCGGCCTCTGGAATAAGGTGGAAGGGTAAAGACACAAAATTAAAAACACTACCGGGTTGGTAATCCATTTAAGTCCGTTTTATTACCCTTATAGTCTGGTATTGTATCCTTATATTCAGGAGGATGATAC
>QXWO01000142.1 GCA_009911035.1 Lachnospiraceae bacterium | reverse complement strand
GACAGGAAAATGGGTGATTTCACGACAGCAGGTGAGGTTGAATCTGTGACAGCTCATGAAGTTATTAACATGATTATGACCTTGTTTTGTATGACGGCGACGGGAACCAGGTAGGGATTGGCAGGGATAATGGAAATGGCGGCAAGAGTGTAATCGTGCCGAACTGGAACCTGGAGAACCGGGAGTATACGGTAAAGGTGCTGGCAAAGGACGGCTCCCCGGTAAATGCGGAGGAATATTACCACCTTTCCTTCCAGACGCAGAAGGCGGCAGGGGACAATGTACTCAGGCAGCAGGCAAAGGAAATGCAGGAATACGCCGGTGCGCTGCGCCGGAAACTGCATGACGGGCAGGACGCAGCAGAAGAAAAACAGGCGCTCCAGCAGATTAGGGAAAAGTACGGGGCGTATTATGCACAGCAGATGGATGAGCTGCATAAAACACAGGCGGCGGAATATCTGCCGGAAGGGGAAGTTTTTGATGAAAGCCGTAAGGCTGAACTTCTTTCCAAAATGGCGGCGGGCGGGGAACTGACGAAGCAGGAGAAAGGGCTGGCCAATATCTTTGCATCTGCACAGGAAATTGACAGCGCCACAGCGTCCGCAAAACTGCAGGCGGATATCGGTGAAGAAATCTTCCGGCAGATGGGGCAGTCCGGCATTTCCCCCATACCTTCTTTTGAAGTCAGCATTGGCATAGACGGCAAGGCGGAAGTAAAGGGGATTGAAGATGCGGCTGTGAAGGAAAAAGTGGAGGACATCCTGAACGGTTTTTCCGGGGAACTGATGGATACTTATATTTCCATAAATGCGAGTATGCAGGGAATGAATAAACAGGAGCAGTACATATTGAAGGCGGCAATGGGGATCGAGGCATTTTTGCAGAAAGCAACGGGCGGCAAAGTGGCGCTGTCAGACATCACAGTGGAGAACGGCAGGATAAAAGGGCTGGATGCGCCACTTGATAAACTGCTCAATGATCCGGGGCAGAACCAGACATACCTTGATTACAGGGCGGACATACTTGCAATCAAGAATTATGAAAGGATGAATGGAAACGGTCTGTTGGGAGGATTCAGCGCAAGATATGCTGTTGACGGGGAAACAATCCGTACAGTTAGTGTGTAATGCCGCAGGCGGAGATACGCTGCTTGGTTAATGAAGGGCATTATGCCCGGACTTACGGCAAGGGGGCATGGGCGGCCCTGAATGACAGAGGGGCCGCCGTGGCAGATAAGAGAATGAGGGCCGGTTCGTATTATCAGCAGATGGCTAGGTTCCTCAATTTATGACGGAGGGCTTGAAAAATGCGTGTCAGCAGAATAACGGCATTACTGATTACGGCAATGATGATTCCCGCAATCAGCGGATGCACCACACAGGGGAGTCCCGCCCCGGATGCCGCGCATCAGATTGAGGATGACGGCTCGGCGGTCTATGATGATGACCCCATAGCGGTGGAGCCGCAGCTTGACGAAGATGAACTGGGCGGGGGTTCGGATGGCTCCAACGTGCAGGGGGAGATCATTTCGGCGGAACCGCATAAAGGGAGTGCGGATTGAAAAAAGTAATGCCCGGTGAATAAACATTATGGGTATGGTGGCTATGATTGACAGGGGAGGAGCAGGTAAGGCTTTTTAAGGAGGACGATATTATGGCAATGGAAATCACAAACAATTATAGCAATGTGGAACAGGTTAATGCAGAAAAAGAAATGCAGGCAAAGGCATCAAGAAAGGAAACGGAGAAGAAAAGCACATATGGGAGCAGGAGGGAATATTCAGAATATCTGAATAATAAGTATGCCTGCCTGACACCGACAAAGGACAGTTCCGTGTCGATCAATTCCAGTTTGCTTTCAAAGGCGGCATCCAATCCCAAAACGGCTGAATGGCTGGAGAATACGCTTTCCCAAATGCCGGACTGTATCAATAAGATATGTGAGAATTCTGCTAAAAATGGGGCGAGGCTGGTCAGTCTGGAAATCAGCATAGACAGCGAGGACTGTATTACGACAAAGTGCGTAGGTGTTTTTGAGGCTGACCCCGGCACAGAGGAGTCCAAGAAAATGGTTGAGGAGGCGAGAGCCAGAAACAAAGAGCGTAAAGAGGAATGGGAAAAGCTGCTTGAAAAGAATAAGGAAAAGAAGGCCGAGCAGGAGAAGCTGGAAGAAAAGAAAGACGGCAGGCAGTATGATATTACTGTAAGGGGAACAGATATGGGAAAAGTTACAGAAAATTTGATAGGTAAAATTGGTATGGGTAACAGTGCCATGTCTACAGTACCGACAGTGACAGGTTTCGATTTAAAGGCGTAAATATTATTTCTTTCCGGCAGAGGCGCAAAAACCACGCGCCTTTGTCGAGAGTGACTACTCGGACTTATTATAAGGGAGCGGGTGTGGCTCTGACCGACAGAGGGGCGCTGTATCAAAGATGGAGGATATTTGAAAATGAGTGTTAATGGGATTGGAAGTAATTATTGTTATATGGGGGCTGTTGCAAATCATGTGCAGGAAAAGGCATCTGAAACGAATGCAGGCAGGAAAGTGATGGGGCAGCCAGTTAATCTCTCTATTTCTGATGAGGGGCGAAATATGCTGCGGGAAATGGCAAACAAATTTGAGTCTGATTCGGATTATGTCAATGCAAGGGAGCTGACAATACAAGATACAAATGAGGTAGCATGGGAACATTATACAGCAATGAGGGGAATCAGCAGCCAGACATTAAAAGATGGAAACTATAATGTGGAAGATGTAATGAAATCAATCATGGATACATATGAGGCCCGTTATTATGAAATCGTCAAAGAACATGAAAATGGAGACCGTGAAGTTTCCTATGAACTTACGGGGAAAAGGTCTCTTACGCTTGAAGAAGATTTGGCTGGACTGGATGAGGCTTTTAAGATGCGTCTGGCAAATCTGGAAGGATATATTACCTGTCAACAGACAAACAAAGCCTTTGAAAATCCGGACAGCTCATGGTTTTTCAATAGAAGCGATCCCCAAAATGAAGGAAAAACACAAGACAGGATTCAGATTTTCAACACAGAATATCGGGATTCGGCAGTATCAATAATGGAGCAGACAAGAGAAAAGTTTTTGGCGGCATTCAAGAGTTTTGGGTACAAAAAAGGAACAGCGATAGGCATATTTGCGGATGTACTGAATGAGCATACAAGTTTTGTGGCGAATACGCAAAAACTTTTCAAGTAGATTGAGGTGGAGATAATTCTAAGGTTCCATATTTTAATAAGAAGCAAGGGTAGGTTTTTTGGCAGATTGGGAAAACGGGGAGCAAGGAGAGGAGGTGAGGCCGGTATGGGATTTGGCTGGGGAACATAGGCAAAATGTAATTATGAGGTAATGAACTGCTCGGACTTATTACGAGGGAGCGTATGTGGCTCTGACCGACAGAGGGGTTGCAATAAAAATAATGGAGGACATTTGGAGATGAGCATAAATGGAATAGGGACAGCGGGATATCCGCTGACAGGATACACGGCAAGGAAAATGGGAAGAAGTGCAGAGTCCGGAACGGTGGGATTCATGGAAACGGTGGAAGAAAAGGCGGCGCAGGGAAAGGCAGCCGACCAGGACGGGAAAGCTTTTGAGATGGTCGGTCCCAATGCCCCACAGGAAGTGAAGGATGCGTGGATGGATGCGGCGAAAGAAGTAAATGCGAATGGCATGGGAATCCGGGGCAACGGGATGATGAGCCACATATCGCAGATGATGGTGCAGCGGCTTAATAAACAGCTTAAGGGTGAAACGGAGAATTTTGACATCCTTGGAAGCACGGTGGAATCTGCAATCAAGGCAGCGAAAGAGGCGCTGTACGATCTGGAGCATCCAAGGGTATATACGCCCAGGAGCATAGAGGTCCAGCAGGCCCGCATCAAGGAAGGGGAGTTTTACAGGGCGTTTTTGGAGAAGCTGGAGCAGTTATAATAGATTTACAGAGGAGGGTGAAATAATGCAGGTCAGTTCGTCCAATGTTTCATTGCAGAACAGATATTTTCTAGGAACAGGAAGCATAGGCGGTATCCATCTGCCCGACTTTAATGATAAATATGTTTTTTCCAAGAAGAAAAGTGGCATCAGCGATGAGGAATATCGGAAGCAGATTCGGGAGCAGGCATATGAGGATTTCGCAAAAGGGCAGTTCCAGAACAAATCCGAAAGTTTTAACAGGCTGATGAAAAGCTACACATCGGAAGTATCCCCGGACAGAAAAGGAATCATCACTTCCGGCCTGAAAGCCGTTTCGGGGAACAGGCAGAATGTGCTTAAGCCGATAGACTTTGTGGCAACGCTGCTGGAAGGGAAAGTGAAATATCAGAAACTGCCATCAGGAAACAGCGATTACATAGAGTTTTATGATAAGAACGGGGAGATGGTGGCGACTTATTCCAATAATGGGTGGACGATGTACACCACCAATGCGGAGGCTGCCAGGCAGACGGAAATGTGCATGATTTATAACGAGGCATGGGGAAATGCCAAGAGAGGTATTCCTCTGGCAGGCGAAGAAACGGTGGGTGTGGAAAATCAGCAGAATAGCTTTGACACAAAGGCATAGAAGGAAATGAAGCTACGGCTGCATATCCCCGATCAGCCACAGTCCAACAAGGCAAGGCAGGCAGCCCCGGCGTTCCGGCGGATTGGTGAATCGGGGAGCAGTGCGGACAGTGAGCCGTAATATTGAAAACAATGGAGGATTTGAAATGGGAGTTAATTCAGTAAATGATGCAGGTTCCGCATATGGAGCGGCTTTCAGGAACAAGCCGGTATACTTCATGACGGGAAAAGAGACAGAGGCGTTTTTTGACGGGAAGATGCGCAGGAACATGGAGCTGCGGGAGGACACCTGCACCCTCAGCAGCAATAACACTTACCGCAGGCAGCATATGTAGTGGTCAAGCTTTTTTGTAACACTTGTGGCTAAAATTTATTGGATTGTTGCCGGGATGCTATCGGAACTGTCC
>QXWO01000141.1 GCA_009911035.1 Lachnospiraceae bacterium | reverse complement strand
ACCATTGGCGACATGCTGAAAAAAGAGGTTTATCTTGGAAAGACTGTCTGGAGGAAAACAAGGCAGGCGGAAGTCGGCTCGAAGCGTCAGGTTAAAAATGACAGGTCTGAATGGATCATTATTGAGGGAACACATGAACCCCTTGTGACGCAGGAAATGTTTGATACAGCAAATGCAAAGGCGTTCACGCATGAGAAGAAAATTGTCCCGGCAGGACGGAAGCCACAGCCGATCCTTTTCTGCCCGCACTGTGGGAGGCGGCTTACGCTGACCAGCTGGGGAAATGCCTACCGGTGCGGGGAGGCGGCAACTTCCGGCATTGCGGAATGCAGGACGATCCATGTGGACAGAGAACGGCTGGAGAATGCTGTATTGTCCTGTACCCGCACGATGGCGGGCATGGTGTCGGCAGAGGTGTCCAGAAAGAAAAAGGAATGGGAAAAGACAGTGGCCATTGAGGAAGAAATAAGGAAGCTGGAAGCGGAGGGAAAAAGACTTTCTTCAAGAAAACTCAGGCTGTATGAAGATTACCGTTCCGGAAAGTTCTCAAAGGAACAGTATCGCAGGGAATATGAAAGTACAGCCAGCCGGATTCTGGAAATAGAAAAAAGGATACCGGAGCTTAAGGACGAGGTAATGCAGATCAGGGAACAGATGATACATATGAAAGAGAGGGAGGCAGAACTGGAAGGGCTGGCATCGCTTGAAACTTTCGATAAGGGAAGACTGGCGGCTGTGATTGACAGGGTGCTGGTTTACAGCGAAGAACGGATAGAAATAGTCTGGAAGATGGATGACTGGTTCTTTCCCGAAGCAGTGAGGGAGAAAGAAGTGGTTACGCTGGAATAAAGTAATGTAGGAAATAATGTGGGAAAGGCATCATGGAGCTGGTTCTGTGGTGTCTTTTCTATTAAAAAAGTAAATTAATTTTTTTAGATTTTGCTTGACAAAAGCAGAATTCTGTGGGCTGACCCTCCGGGATATCGATCTGGAGAACAAGGTCATCAACATCGACCACCAGCTCCAGCGGACTTCCGATATGCGGCTGGTCATCGAATCCACCAAGACCAATGCTGGGACAAGGAAGCTGCCCATGACGGATGATGTGGCGCAGTGCTTCCGGGCGATCATCGAGGACAGGGAAGAACCGAAATGCGAGAGGGTGGTGGACGGCTATGCGGGATTCCTTTTCACGGATAAGAACGGCTACCCGGAAGTGGCGATGCATTGGGAACACCGATTCAACCACATGGTCAAGCGGTACAATGATATTTACCGGGTGCAGATGCCGAATATCACGCCCCATATTTGCCGCCATACCTATTGCAGCAACATGGCGAAATCCGGCATGAATCCCAAGACACTCCAATACCTGATGGGGCATAGTGATATCGGTGTGACGCTGAACACTTACACCCACCTTGGCTTGGAGGATGCAACGGATGAACTGAAACGGATGGAAGAACTGGAGAATGCCAGAAGGGAGCTGGAAAAGAACAAGGAAGAGAAGCACGTATCACAGAAAATGTTTCGGGCAATTTGAATAAAGAGAGTTTATGCACCCTGCTTTGGTGGGGTGCTATTTTTTTATATCATTTTATTGATGTTTGTGGTATGATAGTCCAATACTGGCACAAGTAAAATTGGGTATTTGAAATATTGTAGTAAACCATATTTGTTTAGTATATATGTAGAGCGGAGGCGAAAAGTGGAACAAAAATACAAAACTAAATCAGCAGTAGTAGCATTTATTGATGTATTAGGTTCTTCAGAGGCTATAAGAAACAATGTGAATGAATCCTTAAATGCAGTACATATAGCATATGATGAGACCATAATACAATTTAAAAAATATCATTCCAAGCATATGAATGAGCCAAAAGTAGATATATTTTCTGATAATATTATCTTATCAAATGAGATTGTAGAAGATATGGAAGAAAGAGCATTTGTCTCAATTATATTTTTTAGTGCATTGCTACAATTGAATATGTGGATAAATAATTTACTGGTTAGAGGTGGTATATCATACGGGGATTTTTTCTCCGATGAGAAAATGATATGGGGGAATGCTTTAATAGGAGCATATAAGTTGGAAGGTCAGATTGCAATTTATCCACGGATCATTGTTGAGCCAGAAATAGCAGAGATTATTAAGGCTATAATGAAACCGGAAAAAGGAAGGCTGTTATGTGAGGATTTTGATGGTATCTATTTTGTAGATCCTTTTGGAATAAAACGTAAAGAAATAGGTTTATATTTGATTGACCAATTTATTAATGATAATGCAATCAGATTAAAAAATAGCCAAGGAAATTTGAAGATATATCAAAAAATTAATTGGCTACAACAGTATTTTTGTGAAAAGCGTAGGGAAATGATAGATACTTTCGAGTCTAATTACTAAAACACCACTATAGTCCCCAAAAAAATTTCTTCTGTGTTTTACTGCTTTTGACGGAGGAGAAGCATGTTTCACAGAAGATGTTCCGAGCAATATGAATATAGATAGGTTGGAGAACGATAAGGATCATGAAAGTCAATATATTTTACTCTTGGCAATCCGATTTGCCTAATGCTAAAAATAGAAATTTAATTGAGACTTGCTTGAAAAAGGCAATAAAACTTTTAGAAAATGAAATTGATGAAGTGTCGGAGATTTCTATTGAAAGCGACAGTCGTAATGATACTGGTACCCCTAATTTGGTAGAGAGTATTTTTGAAAAGATTGAAACGTGTGATATATTGGTTGCTGATCTTAGCATAATAAATGCAGAAAGTAATTGTAGACCCACACCAAATCCTAATGTATTACTCGAAGTTGGGTTCGCAGCAAAAGCAATTAGCTGGTCAAATATCTTGTGCATATATAATTGTGAATATGGTAAAGTAGAACTTCTGCCGTTTGATATACGGACTAGAAAACCTATAATTTACAATACTCTAGAAGGAGTTTCTGAATCAAAAGTAGCGTTAACAAAAGTGTTTAAAGCTCAAATTAAAGATATTATATTTAGTCGAATTGTTGATAAGAAAGAATACCTTTCAACAAAGCGTAATATTGATTTAGCAATGCAAAGTATATTGATTGATTTGTGTGATATTGTATTTGATAGAAATTCAAAGGATAAGTATAATTATGATAAGCTATTACATATGTCAACAGAGTCACTGATAAAAATTTTATTACATAAACAATTTCTGGGATTTTTTCTATACAGAAATATAGAGATTAATATAGATGATTTTGTTAATTTTTTTAAAGATGAATTAGGAACTTATTTTTTAAATGAAAAAGAAAAGAGGATTCTTGCTAAATTAGTGTTTTCATTGAGAAATTATAAAGAAATAATTCATTCAGACAAACTTTTTAATTGTATAGATGCAAATGCAGAATATGTGGTTAAACAAGGAAAGGCAATCAATCCACAGAATTCAGAAAATTCGTATTTGCTTTTAAAACCTATAGAAGATAATAAAGCAGTTGTAATAGCAGGAGGAGTATTTAACAATGTTTCGCCTGAAACGATGATAAATGTATTTGAGCTTATAGATGAAGCTGTACCAGTTTTTGCACACCATATAAACAATCTTATTGTGTTAGTCAATGATTGGATAGCAATAACTGGCAAATATTTTATAATTAATCCCAAAGAGCTCCGTGGGCATAATTAACAGTAAAATTGTATGGGCAATAATGTTGGAACAAATAAATATAGATTAAATTTAAAAAGAACAAGCAAAATTTTTTCTAAAATACCAGAGTAGTAAAAAGCCCCAATTTCTACTACGTTTTTACTACTTTTGACGGCATCAACTTGCCCCGTTTTGCCTCGATTTGCCAATTTCGTTACATTTTTCACAATCTCCACAGAAAAAGCAAATCCCGCAAATCGCGCCAAAACACGGCAAATCAAAGCATTATAGGAGGAAAAATTAACATGATTAAGATACTTTTCGTCTGCCACGGCAACATCTGCCGCAGTACCATGGCCGAGAGCGTCATGACATACATGGCCGCTCAGCATGGCCTTTCAAATCTCATCCAGGCGGCTTCCGCAGCCACCAGCCAGGAAGAGATCGGCAGTCCGCCCCACCCCGGCACAGTGAGAAAGCTGCGTGAAGTGGGAATCCCGGTCATTCCCCACCGGGCAGTACAGATGACCAGAAAAGATTATGAAAAATATGATTATATTATTGGTATGGATCAGCGGAATATCTGCAATATGCAGAGAATAACGGGCGGGGACCCGGAGGGCAAATTTTATAAGCTGTTAGAATTTGCAGACAGTGACCGAGATATTGCTGATCCTTGGTATACGGGGAATTTTGACAAGACATATGAAGATATCGTAGAGGGATGTAATGCTTTCATTGATAAAGTTAGCGAACTGACAGTTTAATATTCCTAGTACATTATAAAATAAGTAACTGGCCAAATATTGTATTTTGTACTATACTTGATATCAGAAAGAGAGGTATCAAGTATGGCAAATGCAAAAGCAATTATTTTAACTGATGAAGATTATGCATATCTTCAATCCCTTACCCGCCAAAGGACAATACAGGCACAGGTCGTAGAACGTGCATAAATTTTATTATATAAGGCCCAAGGTGATGCAAATCAGACAATTGCAGATCGTCTTGATATTAACATCAATACAGTAAACTATGCCTGAACAAATATAAATCCGGCGGCATACAGGAAGCCCTTTCTGATGGGCAGCGAAAAGGACGTCCCGTGGAGATTACGGATGATTCCGTTTCATGGATCATCAATATCGCCTGCCAGCGTCCTGCAGACTTGGGATATTCCCAGGAACTCTGGACACTGAAAAACTTACATGCCCACATCCAAAACCACGCAGCATAAGCTGGCTTTCCCCGGCTGGCTGCCATAACGAAACCGATGGAACAGAAAATACTTTCAAGGAACGAGTTGAAACCATTCAAGATCAAATATTACTGTGAAAAGCGCGATCCTGATTTTG
>QXWO01000140.1 GCA_009911035.1 Lachnospiraceae bacterium | reverse complement strand
TCTTCTGCATACTATCCGGATAGTCTGGTTCTGCATCCTTCCAATCGCAAATGATAGAGCTGTTTCGCAATCACCTAATATTACCACAAATCTTCGCATGTAACTATTTATTTTTCTAAATCAATAGTTTTTTCAGCAGGATGTAAATCAGGTCATTTATGAAGCCGTAAAAGGGCAGGCTGTGAAAATAGGGGGAAGCCATATTCAGCTTATGGAAGAAAAAACAAGCGTGTCTGGGTTTAAAGTTTACATTTATCCTTTATTTTTCTCTTTATAATATAGCCGGCTAAGAAAACAGAAAGGAAAATAAAGGATTATGGAACAATTAAACTTGAAATTAACTTTAAATGAAAACGGTTCTATTACGGCAACGTGGTCTCCAATTACCAATGCAACAAGATATGGCTTCCATGTATATATACCGGGGCGGGGGTATGCTGTTTGTAATGAGCAGAATCTTACAGTCACATCCTACACAACTAAGCCCAATCTTGAGGCAAATGTAATGTATGGGGCAGTGATTGCCGCATATGGACAGGGATATAGTGTACTGACATCTGATGGGAAGAAGCAGCTTATTCCATCGGATTTTTATAGACGTATACCTTTACAGGTTCCGAAGAACATACGGGCATATGCAAATCCTACATCTATAGAAATAAGTTTTGATAAGACGGACTATGCGGAAGGGTATGACATCCGGTTTGACAATAATGTATATGGTGTAACCGGATGGGGGACAAGAATTACTAAAACCATCTATAATCTCAAACCCCAGACAAGCCATACCTATGCAGTGCGGTCAAAGGATTCAATCAAAACAAGTGAATACAGTGCAACACAAACTGTCGTAACGCCGGCCATAAAACCGTCTGTACCACACGTAACCAAAAAAACTGTTACAGAAAATTCGGCGACCATAAGCTGGGGGGCAGTAAGTGGTGCAACGAGTTATGATATCCGGCTGAATGGCAGTGTCCAGAATGTGACCGGAACATCAAAGACTTTAATCGGATTAAAACCAGCTACGGACTATACATATCAAATCCGTGCCAGAACTTCGGGAGGGATTGGAGACTATGGGCCTGAACAGACATTCAGGACCGCACCCAAAGCGCCTGCAGAGCCAAGAGCGTCTTCACAGGAGAATTCTGTTACTATAAACTGGACTGTGGCTCAGGGGGCCGACAGTTATGATGTGATATGTAATGGGAAGGAATATCATGTGGCAAAGCCGCCTTTGACTATCGACGGGCTGTCGCCAAATACAAGTTATTCCTATAAAGTGCGTTCAAACAGTGCCGACGGTTCCAGTTCTTATGGTGATGTAAAGAGGGTAATGACATCGCCCATGCCGCCGGAAGCGTCAACGGTGAAGGCAACAGCATCCAAAAATTCTGTCACCATAAGCTGGGAAAAAGTAACAGGAGCAAACGGTTATGATATCAGATTTGACAATGGGCTTTATCATGTAAGCGGAACCGCTAAAGTATTCAGCGGATTGTCTTCCGGTAAAAGCTATACGTATGCAGTGAGTGCGCGCAATAGTGGGGGATTCAGCACATTTACAGATGTAAAGATAATCACTACGATTCCCGAAATACCGCCAGTGCCCCAGAATGTCAAAATCGAGGTGGCAGCAGAGTCGGCCGTGGTAAGCTGGGACGGCGTAAGCAGAGCGGAAACCTATGAAGTAAAGTTTGGGGACAAGGTTTATGAAACAACAGGCACCTCGCTGACAATTACAGGGCTGCTCCCAGACAAGAGCTACTCCTGTACGGTTCGTGCAAAAAACGCTGGAGGAAGCAGTGCTTACACGGCTTCCAAATCAGTCAGGACATTGAAAAAAATTCCGGATGTTCCGGGCGGCGTAGAGGCTTCGGCAACTCGAAATTCCGTTACGGTAAGCTGGAATGCGGTATACGGAGCAGCCAGTTATGACGTGCTGTTTAATAACATCACATATCGGGTGACAAGCGGCACATCCAGAACCATGGCGGGATTGAATCCCGGAACAAGTTATACGTATTGTGTACGTGCAAACAACACAGTGGGCTCCAGCGCATACAGCAAAGTCCAAACAATTGTTACTACCCCCAATGCGCCGAAGGTTCCGGCCAATATCAGCGCAACAGCAACAGAAAACTCTGTCACAGTGAAATGGACAGCATCGGTGGGAGCGGACAGCTATGATGTGAAGCTTGGAGATAAAATCTACAATGTGACAGGTACATCAACTACAATTATGGGACTGTCTCCTAATACAAATTACACTTATTGTGTACAGGCTAAAAATACAGGAGGAACCAGCGGTTATTCTTCTTCGAGAACAATCAGGACATTGCTGGGAGTACCTGCCAATGTTACAGCTTCGGCTGAAACAAATTCTGTCACCATAAGCTGGAGCGCAGTGAGCGGCGCCAGCGGCTATGATGTTCTATTTAATAACCAGACTTACAGTGTGACAGGAACATCCAAAACCATAACAGGGCTTACCCCCGGAACAAATTATACCTACTGTGTCCGGGCAAAAAATTATTTGGGAACCAGCGCCTATTCGGCACCAAAACAGATTGCCACAAAGCTGGCCCCGCCGGCGGTTCCGGCTAATGTCACTGCCGTTCCCAACTTATCGACAAAATCCGTTACAGTAAGCTGGAGTGCAGTGAGTGGGGCAAACAATTACGAGCTTTTGTTTAATAACCAGACATATCGTGTAACCGGAACTTCCAAGACCATAATAGGGCTGACCACCAATGTCAACTATTCCTATCAGGTACGTGCCCAAAATGCGGCTGGTATGAGCGCTTACTCCGCTGCAAAGACGGTAGCCATCATTCCTGTACCGCAACCTGTTGCTCCGGGCAGTGTAACGGCTGTGGCAACCTCAAATTCCATTACAATATCCTGGAGGGCGGAGCCAAATGCATCCGGCTATGATATCCTGTTTAATAAACGTGTTTATAGTGTAAATGGCACGACCAAAACATTTACCAGTCTGTCGCCAAACACAAACTATACCTATCAGATACGCACCAGAAATGCGGCGGGCACAAGCGCCTATTCAACTACTTATTCAATTAAAACGAAGATAGCGCCTCCGGCAGTACCAAAGAACGTAAGCGCGGTATCTTCCTTAAGCGGTGTCACCATTACATGGGATGCCGTGAGCGGAGCTGACAATTATGATGTGCAATTTGACGGACAGGCCAGTCGTGTGGCAGAAAACCAGTACAAAATATACTTTGATCTTCAGCCGGGCACGGAGCATACCTATTGTGTCAGGGCTAATAACGAGGGCGGTTCGAGTGCATACAGTACGCTGGGAAGGATTAAGACAAAGACAAGCCGGCAGAGCGGTCTCCCGGAAGGAAAATGGCATAAGACATACCCGGACGGAAGAATCCCCCATTTGGGACTTGATCCCGTTAATGTTCTGAACGGAGCATTTTTGTGGGACTATACGTTCCTTAAGGATTATGGCAAAGATAATCTGCATTTTACCCTTATGTACGACTCCCAGAGAGAGGGCTGCTCCAAAATTCTGGGAAGAGGCTGGTCCCATGCTTTCAACTATCTTCTGTATAAGGACAATATCTATACCTATTTCAGCACGCCGTACGGAGAAGTAGTTCCTTTCCGGAAGGAAAAAGACGGAAGCGGCTTCCTGCCGGAGGAAGGTATCCGGTCAGTTTATGCAATGGAGCAGACAGAAGACGGCGTATACCGGGTAAGGAAATCTGACGGGACAACATATGTATTTGACAGCAATTTGTCCCCTGACAAAATTATGGAGGGAGAGCTTGTCAGCTATCAGTTCCATACAGATGCGGATGGACGGATTGTACGGATAGAAGGAAGACACGGCGGAAGTCTGGTATTGACCTATGCAGGCGGGCACATTTCAAGTGCAGCGGATTCGATGGGGAACACTGCCAGATTCAGTTATGAGGGAGATTATCTTATCTCCGCGGCAGACTGCGGGGGAAACAGCATAGCCTTTACCTACGATGATGACGGACGGCTGTCGGAAATCACTGATTTTTCCGGGGAAAAATATCTGACCAACTGGTATGATATTTACGGGAAAGTCATTGCACAGAATATAGCCGGAAGAGGAAACAGTACAGCCTCCTACGATACCGTAAACAGAGTGACGGCCTTTACCGATGAAGCGGGAAATCAGACAAAGTATTATTACAATGAGGATTCCGTCATTACCTGCGTGGAACTTGGCGCCCATGCCATTTCGAGCAGTTACAATGAAAACGGGCAGGTAACACAGCAGACTGACCTTCTTAAGAATACCACACAGATGCTGTATGATGAGCTGGGGCGCATGACACAGGTGACCTATCCCGATGGGACGGATGAACAGATATCCTATAATGACAGGAGCTATCCGGTCAGAATCGTGAACCGTGACGGTGGGGAGAGCTTGTACGAATATGACAGCAGGAACAATCTGGTTTCTGCCCGGGATGAGCGGGGCAATCAGTGTACCTATGTTTATGATGAAAATGATAACCTGACTTCTTATACAGACAAAGAGGGAAATGTATGGACCTACGCTTATGATGAAAATCATCATTTAAGCAGTGCGGCAGATCCGGAAGGAAACGCTTATACATACAGCCATGATAAACTTGGCAGGCTGAATTCCTACACATCGCCTGCGGGCAGCACGGTTTCTTACCAGTATTCCAGTACCGGCAATCTGCTTTCGGTTACGGATGCAGACGGCAGTATATTGTTTGAATATGATAAAAATGGAAACCGCACCAGCGTTACAGACAGAAACGGGAACAGCCAGCGTCTGGAATACAATGATATGGGGCAGGTGTCCCTTGTCACGGATTTCATGGGCAAAGAATACCGCTTTGAATATGATGAAAGAGGAAATCTTGTCAAAGAAACAGATCCCTTAAACTTCCATGTAAGCTATACCTGTAGTGGTCAAGCTTTTTTGTAACACTTGTGGCTAAAATTTATTGGATTGTTGCCGGGATGCTATCGGAACTGT
>QXWO01000139.1 GCA_009911035.1 Lachnospiraceae bacterium | reverse complement strand
TATTTTACTCTGAGGTATTTTTTTCTCAACCTTCTTTCTTGGAATTCCCTATACTTGAATTATACAGGAAGCTCCTTGATAAAATTTTTTGTAATTTCCCGCCTCATAAAATCTATCGGCAGATACGCCCGCATTTCAAACCACGATTGCACCAAGTGACTATAAATTGCACGAAATGACAATAAAGTTTATAGCATAACCACCACCACACAACATCAATTTCCAAAATAAGTCTAAAGTTTTTCACCATTCGTCCGATAAAGGGGCGGCTACCCAGCAAGGCGGCACAAACGCGAACCGCCGTGTAAGCATATCAACTCTGATTCCCCCGCTTTCCAAGCGGTTTTCTGCTGTCAGACCTGCCTGCTGAAACGGCAGACCGCCGCATATGGCGGTTAGCCCTAGTGCGGCGGTTTGTGCATACTATCCTTTTATTTAGTTCAACATAAGGCAGGCATAAACTTGGCAAACAAATATAACCCTTCTGAACCCGCATCGACTTCATGTGGCACCCCCGCCTGCATGATGGATATTGTACCGGGTTCATACGGAATGGCGCTGCCTGCATTTACACACTTTCCGCTGCCCTTTATCACTTCATGTGTTTCCAACTGCGTTTCATGAATATGATTCCCAATACTGCACCCCGGAGCAATCCGCACCAAATGGTAGCTAAATTTCCCGTCTGTGTCCTTTGCCGTAATGATGTGTTTCAATTCAACATCCTTAAAAGTCGGATGCTTCGACCATCCGATTTCCGCAAAGCCAGCCTCCTTTTCCGGCAAAACTAATTTTCCATTGTTAAACAATTCGAATGTATCCATTCTGCACCTCCGATAAAATATGTGATCTGTCTTACGTTTCCATCATATTCTTCGGAGGATATCATGTCTTGTAAAAAATTGCCCTATGTACTCTGCCCTATATGTTTTTTAGAATGGATATATTCTGATGGGGATATCCCGACAATCCTCTGGAATGCCTTGTCAAAATGGCTCTGGTCATAAAATCCCATTTCCACGGCAATCCTACTGATTGTTTTTTCCTCATCCAGCAGTCTCTGTGATTTTCGTATGCGGTTCTGAATACAGAACTGATGCGGCGTCATTCCAACACTGTTTCTAAATTTTCTTATGAGGTAATATTTGCTGACAAAAATATCCGCCGCCAATGTTTCTATGGACAGTTCCTGTTCCGGATAGCAGGTAATTTTATCAGTCAGAATTTTTATGCCTGCATCCATCTCTTTTGAACCATTATCCCGAAGGTGGTAAACTTCCTTCACAGAAATCAGCAATTTCTCTCCCTGCTCTTTTCTAAAAATTTCCTGCCCCTCTGCATCCTCTAACAGTTCCTTGACAATACCCTCTGCTGTTTCTAAATCTGTCTCATCAATAAAAGCAGTTCCTGCACACATAGACAACAGACGCGCATCACTTCTCTGACACACGGAATGGATGGCATAAGGCGGGATGATAAACACATCTCCTCTGCGGCACGCCACTTCCCCGTTTTCCAAGCAAACCGTCACCGTTCCCTGCATGACCACTGATATGACATAATGCCCTACATGATTATGGGAATCAAAGTGCTTATCAATATTCTCTGACACCACAAATTCGATTGGATACTTATCGCATTGATAATAGCGCATACTTCTTTTACTCCTGGCGGTTCTTATTGTTCTTTAACAAATCTTTGAGTTATTCCAAATCTCATCATTTAATCGACAATCCCAAATCGTATGCTTCCTTCAGTGCCGCATTTCCTTTGATATCCCCTTTATCCTTAACTCCCCTCACAAGCACGATACCCGCATCTTCCAAATGGAAGAAATTGAGCACAAGCTGATATTGCAATTTTATTGCATCAAACAATTCTGGCAGTTCTGCCGCCCCAACCAAAAGTAAAGCAAGTTTTTTGATTGAAAACTCATTTCTCATAGGCGTATGCAGTCTGTCAATTACCGCTTTTAGTTCTGCACTAATGCCATAAAAATATACCGGCGATGCCACAACTACAATATCAGCCCCTTTCAACTTTTCATATATCCCATCCATATCATCATTTTGAAAGCACTTATTCCCCTCCCTCGTAAAACATGAATTACAGCCAATACATGGATTGACCTTGTAATCGGCAACAGATACAATATCCACAGAATTATTTTCACGGGCTCCTTCTGCAAATGCCTGCGCAAGCAGATCTGTATTACCATTTTTTCTCATGCTTCCAACCAAAATAACAATATTACTCATTGATAAACCATCCCCCGTATCATTTAATTTACACCTTACGTTCTTTCCTAATTACTTCGACAGAAAACTGTTCCTGCTAAAGCATCACTGAATTATACCATAAAAATTCTCTGTTTTTCACCCGATGGCACGAAACGACTATTTTTCGGGAACGGAAAGCAAAAAAGAGCCATCAACCAGATAAATCATGACCACCATAAGAAATGCCGGCGTGACCGCAACACTTCTGTTAATGTACAGGCTGACAGCAAACATCAGAAGACCGACAAAAGCAATCACCAGGGTGCCGATCAATACCGTCAGACCAAGCAGTTCCAGCGGTGAAAATATCTGCATCGCTTCATAGGAAAAAGCGAACAAAAGCCGATACTCCTCCGAACCGCCTGTTAATGTCAGGGTATGATACAGCTTTCCCCATTCCAGCGTATACTCATAAGATCCAGCCAGTAAAAGTATGGAAAAAAGCGTGTTTACAGCCATAAGCAAAAAGGCCTGCGCGAAGATCACACTGATCTGTCCTGCTGCCCATCTCATCCTTCCTGTACGAATCACCTGATACATATTTTTGTTCTGCATAAATGGAACGTCTGAAAAAAGTATACGATCCCAACCATAAACAGCAGCAAAAAGAAAAGATTCGACAAAAGAAACGGAAATACCCATGGCGCCGCACCACACTCCATATCTTTTGAAGCACGTACAACGGGACGTATGTACAGATACAGGATAACTCCCTGCAAAACGCTGTAAGTTCTGGAACTAAACACCCTCTCCGTAAGCACCTGCCGGAAAAAGCGACCATATAACATTCTGCTTATATCCTCCTTTTCAACTTCCATATGCCTGCAAGGCCAAGGAGCAGCCATGCCGCTCCTCCTGCCACAAGCGCCCATATGAACATCTTAATATCACTGTTCCATATATTGTATCTTGCGTCGAAAATCACACGGGGATCAAATGCCGCCGCTCTTCGAAAACTGTCTGCACCAAATTCAGTCAATATCTGATAAAGCAGGACCGGTACAGAATATACGAGCATCTTATTTGTTAAAAAAAGGGAACAAAACGTTGCCGCCATCGACAAAATCCCCGCCAGCATCCCCCACTGTATTCCATAAAGTAAAAACCACAGCAGATAATGTCCATGCTCCAAAAAGTATCGATAACCGCCAAACTGCAATATGTATTCCCCTGTTCCTTCATCCAGCCAGCGCATACTTACTGCACAGCATACAGCAAAGCAGGTGATACCGATCCCCATCGCCAGCACGGAAGATATAAAAATGACAAGCATTTTGGAAAAGACATAGCTTCTCAGGTTGCCGCGGATCACCAGATATCTGGCATAATTATATTCCCCATTCCGTCATTCGCCGATAAAAACAAGATCAAAACAATTCCCGAAACAGAAAAATAGAATTCCTTTTTGCCAAACAGGCGGCCGACCTCTGTTCGTACATATGCCTGTCGTTTTTTCACTAAATAAACACCTCCGTCCCGTCTGTCGCATCAACAAACATATATTGCGTATATTCATATGCCTCACCGGTATCACTGTCCTTTCCTGCCTCCTGCACTTCAAACAGCCATACGATCTTTACATCATAGGTACTGTCCGCCGTTTCCACCGGCATCTTGTACAATTCTGCACGCTTCACGGTATAGGAAGGCCCCACGATATCTCCGTATTTCTTTGATACGGTTTGCACGATCGTATCAAGATCCAGCAGACTTACGGCTTCGCCCGGCTCAGAAAAGGAATATAGCCGCGAGACATCCAGTCTTTCTATTCCGTTCGCGGAATACAGCACCTGGATCGGCCGATTTCCCTCTTCGTCTTCCGGAAAATCCTGACTGCCAAAGTATATGGGAAGCCCTTCCTGAAGCTGGACTGCTGTATAAAAATAGCAGTCATCCTCCACTCCCCAGGAAATCCCTTCTGTGCTTACGATTTCACCCGTTTTATCAAGCAGCATGAATTCTTCCGCCATGGTTTCATGGTCCAGTGCAAAGTAATCATATGCGGCATCTTCAAGCTGATAACCCGCGTCGCGGATGCTCTTTAGCACATTTTCAAACAGCATCTGTGGATCGCCGGCTTCCAGTACAGTGTCTTTTGCATAATGGTCCGCATTATTATGAGAATAGAGGCGGAATGCTCCATTGATCTTCTCAAACACCGGCGTATGGCTATATGTCAAATTTGAGCTGATATTCAAAAAAGTATCGTCATCATAATCAGCCCGATAGCACGGATATTCGATGCCGTCCTCTCCCGATCCGGTCTCGTTCTGCTCCTCCACTACCGTCCTGCCCGCTGCAAACACCGCTTTGGCTTTTTCTATATCCGGCCGCTGAAGTGTCGCCGACATTCTGTGCAGGTTCTCCATGTCTGCCTCTTTAGAAATCCACACATCCATATCAAAACACACGCCATCTATGGTTTCCTCAAATCTTTCCGGGAACGCCTGTCCGGGAACGGCATTTTCTGTCTGTCCTGTTTCCTCTGTCCTGATTTCGTTGTCCATCTCTGTCACGGGCTCGGGCTGTTCTTTCGCACACCCCGCACAGGTCAGGCATGATAATGCTGTCACTAAAATAATACTTTTCTTCACTTTCATAAATACTCCATCTCCTTTTTTGCAGTTTATTTGTAGAGTATAGGACACCCCGGCATAAAGTGGTCTGTTATGTCCGTAACCCCCGGGGTTTATGTCCGCGAATCTCCCGTAACATAAAAAAGTGTCTTCGACACCTCAACCCCCTAGCCCCCATTCATGGGGGAATTAGGGGTTCCTTTTTTTATCGTTT
>QXWO01000138.1 GCA_009911035.1 Lachnospiraceae bacterium | reverse complement strand
ATACTCGTGATAGAAATATAGTCTATTTTCCCATACTTCTTCATATCAGTCGAGGTACGCACTATCTACCGTTTACATAAAAATAGAGCCTGCCAAATGGTAAGCCCTATTTTTATCTGTTCTCCAAACGTATCTATCAAAACCCTTTCGATCTTTCAAACAATATTCAAAAAATGTTACACTGTTGCAACCATAATTTTAGATTCGCTTAAATAATAGCCAATTTTTTTATTATGATATCTGTATGCCTCTTCCAAACATTCTTCATCCGACTTATTCTCATAAGAAAATAAGCTGATTTGATATCTATCTGGAAAATATAAATCTACTAAGCGTTGATTTAATTCATTATGACTTTGCAATGTACTATCTGCTAAAATATGTTGGACATTTATCCCTTTCTCAAAAAATGTTCGTGCCACCATTATCGCTCTATGACACTCTATTGGATCTTTCTCCGTACACATTAAAGCAATATTGTTTCCAGACTGGATTCCTTTTATAACATTATCGACACCACTTTGAAACTTTATACTTTTCCTTGTTTTATCAAAATCTAAATATCCTTCTTTTGTATAAAGTCTTATATCTTCTGGTCTCGCTCCAAAAAATTTCCCCATAAAAGAATATTCTATATCTTTATCTTTCAAAATAGCCTTAATATTTTCACGATTATAGGATATTGCAAATTGTGAGTATGGTGTACTCCTCACATCTAAAATAAAATTTATATGATATTTCTGAAGCATATAAATGAAATATTCTACGTCATGTTGAGAATGACCAATCGTATATAAAACATTATTCATATAGTTACCCCGCTTACTTACATAAGTGCCTGCGCCACCACTTTATAATATCGTCCATCCTTATATTTATCTGTAAGACTGAATACAAACGTATCTGTTCCTGTTGGATACCATCCATCAGCTTTAGCACTGTATTTTTCTTTTAAATCTTTTTGTGTTATTTTAAAAAATGAATATTCTTCTTTCTTATAGCAAAAATTCATTTGAAAAAGTGTTCTCTCTGGAAAGCGCTTTACATTGTATCTTGAATTATCTACTTTAAGCATCAATAAAGACGATTCTGTCAAATATGCCTCATTCCCTTCAAGCCTATTTTGAGTATTCCCGAAAACATAATCGGCATTGTCATAGCCATGAATCCATAAAACCTCAACAAGATTGCTTTTTCCTTTTTTCTTCCATTTGGCCTTCTCATTATATAGATAATTTTCCGGTTGCACATTTGTAGGAACTGCTTTTATGAATTCGATTTCTACAACATCATATATATCTACTTCCTTACCATCATCACAAACAAGATCACTTCCTGGTACTGCATGCTCAGTCATCCAGTTACTTGATATTACACGAACCCATTCTCCTGTTTCTTTATCAATTCCCGCAATACAATATCCTGCGCGTTTATCCGATTTTGTTAAAATAATGATTTCCTTTTTCATTCGTAATCCTCCCCTTATATTTTATCACAAATTAATTATATTTGTACTGTAAATTGTTTTAAATCTTTGGGCAATCAACAACCTATGGCAATGAACTGGTTTTTCTTCGCTACACAAAAGACATATATTCTTATCATTGAATTTATCGTAATTAGAAAAGATATAATTATTAATATCACGTTGTTCCATCAATTCATCAAAATGAACAACATATTGATCCCATGATATTTTTTTTGATTTATAATCTTTTAATATCCATTCTTCTGGTGCAAACTTCGTATCACTAATATACTGAATATTGCATATCTGGTTTAAAAAGTATTTAATATCTGGATATTTGGAAAACCCTGCCAACTGTGAAGTATTATTCAGCCTAACATCAAGAAGTATATTAATACCGTTTTTCTGCAATAGACCAAAAAATTTTTCTGCACTTTTCTTTGTGAAACCAATAGTATATATATTATCCATTTACATATCCCCACCTATTCCGTAAAGGTTCCTTTTTTTATATGATATTCAATATTCCTTTCATTACAGAAACTAATGACCTCTTCCGCACACTGATTGTAAAACTGTTTATATTCTTTGTACATAGACACCTGCTTATTATAATGCATTCTTCCAAAAATAATCTTGTCTGTAAAATTTACACCTTCCAAAATTTCTTTCAAATTCTGTTTAATAAAATTAGGAGTGGGATAGGGTTCAATACTCACCCATGTTTTACATCCTTTTTCATGTAATGCCCTTAAAGACTTAATTCTTTCATTAATTTGAGATGCTCCCGGTTCCATTTTTTTTCTAAAATCGTCATCTAATGTAATCACAGTAATCCCATACTGATTCTTTTTATTTAACTTCTCTAATTCTATAGGTAGTAAACCTTTTGTTAACACTGAACACACTATATCATGTGCATTTAGGCGTTTTAATATCTCCATACTTAATTCTATAATTTTATCCTGATTCATCATAAACGGATCTGTGGAAAAACATAAATTTAAAACACTTATCTTCCCCTCAAACTTAGGTATCTCTTTTTCTAATACTTCTAAAGTATTTGCGACAATTTTTGGCTTAATCCATTCATCATATGATTTGACTTTTCCAAACCGCTTTGCCATTTGATATGCATAACATGGATAATTGCAACCATGTGAACATCCCAAAACATGATTTAATGTATAGTCACCATATTCAACACCTGTTTTATATATTAGTGACTTACGAAATAATTCATTCATTGAATCCTCCAACTGTATATGTGTCTTTTTTATAATTGCTGGAATTACGTGTCTCACCATTTTTGGTTAGTATACCTTCATCAATCATTGGCTTAATAACATATTTGATTATCTGCCCCTCACGCAACATAGTATTTTCAATAAGATATATTTCTATTGTTGAATATGAAACTTTTTCCCCACTGTATTTTTTCAGCAACATACGCTTTGCTTCAGTAGCATATTCCTTGGCTCTTAATTCTTTTTCATCTTCAGTAGTAAAGAATGATAATTGCCCTGTTTCATCTTCATTTCTATGAAATTCTTTTCCATCAAAAACTTTCCATAGAACATCTTTCAATTTTTCTAACCCCTTTGAACTAGGCGTCACGAAGATAATTTGATAAAGTTCTACATTTTTTCTTGTCTTAAACTCATAAGAAAATAAATATTTGATCGAACCTACTTTTAATTGCTTCTGAATGTATTCAATTATCTCCTCTTTGTTTTTAATGCTCAATCCACCAATACATTTTTTTATTCTTTCCTTATCATTGCGGATATTCCTACTATAATCGCTACTAAAAAAATTGAAAATAACCTCACAATAATTTTTCTTCAATACTTCCGTCACTTTTGGAATAATTACTGTGCCAAAATCAAATGGATCAATATACAGTACCACTGATCTTCCCATCCCAAATATATTACTATTTTTTACCAAACTATCAAGATAAACATTTACATCTTTATTATCTATATGTATTTTTAAATTTTCCAGTTCAACATCATAAACCAGATTCAAGACACTATTCAAAAATTTTATTTTATCATAATCAAAATCATTTAAATACAAGTGAAAATTCTTCTCTTTATGATTATTTGCTATTTCTATAAAAATCCTCAATACTTCAATTGCTGTACAGCAATCGCCGTCCGCATAAACACCTGCATTGCACATGCAATCTATAAAACTTATATCCTTTACCTCTTTACGTTCTGCACTTATAATAGCCCACACACGAATATACTCGGAAACATACTTTATTTTATAATCGGTCTGCTGTTTCTTGACAGTCAGAGAAGCAATATCAATATTTAATTCAGAAAATTTATCATATAAATTCATGCAATATACCCCATATAATTATACTGTACAAGTTCCTCTGTTTCAATATACTCTACATTTGCATCCATTACCTATCTTTACTGCTACCATTCTTACAATATTAATCCTATAATGCTGTCCAGCTTTTCCTTTATCTCATCCATATACTTATATAGTTTTATTCTATCACCTTCACTATACATATGGGAATTAATTTTTTTTACTAATTGATTCACATTCACGCCAATTTTATTTACCTCATTCCGCAGGCGCATTACTTCTACTTCCAGTTCCCTGCTCCTTGGATGCTCCGACTGGTTCAGGAGCAGATAACGGATGTATTCGGATTCATTCATATTTTCAGCTTTGGAACGCTCCGCTAAAAGTTTTGCTGTCTCTTCGGTCAGTTTAAAGTGCTTCCTGATTACATTTTCGCCTTTTGGTCTTGCCATGTGCCACTCCTTCCTTTTTGGGGAGAGGGCGTTCTATGGAACGCCGCAAGATACGCATTTCGTGGGCACGAAATGCTAAATCTTGTCGGGGAGTACCCCGAACCCCCTTATTTTTTCATATTTTACATACTGATATCAGTTTCGGCTCCTTTGATATAAGAAACCGGGAAGGTGAAATCATAACCGCTGGAAATGAAATCACCTAAAAACAGGCAGATATCAAACTGCCAGTTTTTGAAATCGTCTCAAAATGCCTTGATATCGATTCACTGTTTTTTGAAATCGCCTGAAAATACCCGGATATCAAATCACTGCTTTTTGAAATCGTCCTAAAACACCCGGATATCAAACTACCGGTTTTTGAAATCGTCTCAAAATGACCGGATATCAAACTGCTGGTTTTTGAAATCATCCAGGGTTATGGGTGGCGGTTCCACTTTTTCGGCTTTTCTCCCGCATACTTTGCCGCCTGCATTGTATCGGGGAGAACATCCGCTGTCAAGTATTTTAGTCCTAGCCGAAAATCCTTGACAGCGGCTGCCCTCCCCAATGAGAGGGTTGACAAGGCAAAGTATACGGGGGTGTCGGCTGTGCCGCACTTCCCCACACCAGCTATCTTTCTCTCTCAGGGTAATAGGCGGCTCTTTCTGCCACCGCCATCTGTTCCTTTGCCCCTGCCTCATAGATATGGCGGAACCTTTCTTTTTCTGTATTGGAAAGGAAAGGCGGCAGCTCTGGGTTTTCACTGAAAAGGATTGAAGTGCTATACTAAAGTTGTAACGGGAGTGGCTAATGAGATATAATCAAAATCACAAGAAAAGAGGTACTCAT
>QXWO01000137.1 GCA_009911035.1 Lachnospiraceae bacterium | reverse complement strand
GCTGTAGTCTATACAATGGTTGAGATGGCAAAGGCGCACGACCTGAACATTTACGGATATCTGAAATTTCTGCTGGAACGTCGGCCAACGAAAGAGATGACTGATAATCAGCTGGCAGAGCTTGCACCCTGGAGTGAAAAACTCCAATCTGTCAAAAATCGCATGTGAATTATAGTGAATTACTCCAACTCGCAAAGGGCTGGGGTAATTTTATATCTGACCGCATCATTATTTGGCGGTTACGAATTAAATATTTGTTATGTGATATTACTGTGGGACTTACATAGTCTCAGGAAGCGGAATTATTTGGCTGTCAGGGCGTTGGAATTAAGAAACCCGATCCATATGATATTTTCAAAGCTAATGTATGTGCCGGTGAGGAAATTGATACAGCTATTAAGGAAATGTGTTACGATTATGATTTACTGGTAAATAGGAACAATAAGAAAGCTGGAAATTTATCATGTCTCACACTTGCAAGAGATATTTTTAGACGTGGAAAAGAAGATAGAGAATATTTTGAGTGGGTATTGGAATTATTACATAAAGCAAGGTGGAATGAATTTCCACAGTCGCATTGCCACAGGATAATTAATTCTCTGTATGAAATTAGAAAATCCTCTGGAGAAGAAAATGAGTTTGTGCAGAGAAAATTAGTTACATAGTTTGAAGGAAACAGATCCTGATGGTAGAATGTATGATTATATGGAATCTGTAAGGCTTATGGACAGAACCAGTCTGCATCCGTCAAAGTGTTGGTAATATGGTCTTGAAATCATCGTTTCAACCTGTACATTGTATCGGTACAGAATATTGTACAAAATATTGACAATACTATGAATATAGAATATACTATATTCAAGGGAGCGTGATTGTATGATAGCAACTAATTTTTCCAATGTAAGAAATAACTTCAAAGAAGTTTGCGATCGGGTTGTACATGATTCTGATATCGCAATAATTACGAGAAAAAATGATGAAAATGTTGTGCTCATGTCTCAGGCACAGTATGATAATCTGATGGAAAATCTTCATATAAGGGAAAGTAAAGCCAATTATGAGTGGTTGAAAGAGTCTATCAAGCAAGCTGAAGATGGAAGGCTTATAAATTTTGATGTGGAGGATTAGTTTATGAATGTATCTTTCACGGGAAATGCCTGGGAGGATTATCTTTACTGGCAGAAGATGGACAAGAAAATTGTAAAAAGAATAAATGAATTGATTAAGGATATAAATAGAAGTCCATTTGAAGGTGTGGGGAAACCAGAACCACTAAAATATGACTTAGCTGGAAAGTGGAGCAGAAGGATAACGGATGAACATAGGTTAGTGTATCAGGTGGAAGGAAACAATTTAATAGTATTTACTTGTAGATATCATTATTGATGGTTGAGAGGGAACGAAGAGCATTGACGGAAATCGTTAGTGCTTTTTTCTTTTTGAATGTAGAAATAACAACTGGAAGAAGATTAGAAATATGGCAAGAAAAATTGATAAAATGAAAAATGATATAGTTGGAGAAGTTTTTTCCTCAACAGAATTAGAAAATTATATGCACGACTATAATTTTACAATAGTAGAATCAGATGAATCTGAAGATGCTCAAAATATAATTAAGTTCACCAATTATAAATCTCAAATATGGATTGAATGTGAAATGGATGATGACAATAATATTTTAATTCTTAACTTGAAAAGTATTTCAAAGATTAATAATGAATCTACACGAGTGGAACCATTTAGAACATATCAGGATTTGGAAAATGTGTTAAATTATTTTAAAGAAAATAGAATGTATCATCATTGGTTTACAAGTTGTTTAATGGTTTCACTTGGAAGACGTGTAGGAGATACTATTTCTCTAAAATGGTCAGATCTGTTTTTTCAGAATGGATTATATAGGGAACGGCTAACAATTTTAAAAGAAGAAAAAACAGGAAAAGTGGTCGGAGTAAAACTAAATGCTTTGGCAAAATATTACATTGAAGAGTATTGTGAACTTGTGAAAATAAAACCTATGGAGCATTATAAGGAAAGAATCTTTTCAAGTTCTGATGCTGCATTTCGTAAAATGCTAAAACAGGCTGTACAAATGATTGGATTAACATATCCAATTAGTACACATAGTTTTCGGAAGTATTACGCAAATACAATTTATAAACTGCATCCTCAAGATGCTGACAATCTTATGATTGTGCAAACTATGATGGGACATTCTGACTTGGAAACTACTAAGATTTATATAAATGAAATTGATAGAAAATAGGATGTCTATAATAATGATTATGCCGAGTATATGTTAAAAATGAAAGATCGGATTGATGTGGAGATATCTAATAGTCCGATATTTTCTGCTAAATGGGAAGATGTAAGAAGATTATTTAGTAAGTGCTGGGACATGGCACAGAACGGAGAAGATAAATTTGATGGAATCAATAATCTGATTGGTTTGGCGGAGAAATGTATGGTATAATGGGAAACGGGAGTGAAACATAGATGAATATTGCAACATATCAAACAACACCAGAAAAGCATGGAGATGGAACATTTTTCTTTACAGACTGTGGACACAATATGTATTCTATAAGAGACAATATGGCATATCATGGTTGCTTGTGTCCTGGCTGTTTATATAAAGGGATACAGACAACATTGTATATTAGAGGTTCTGAAGAAGCAAATAAGTATTGGAATGAGAAACGGAATAAAAGAGAAATGGAAATGAATAATTGATTTTATTGTGTAAAAGTTGTGTATAAATATATTGACTATTGTGTAATTAGTGTGTATAATATAAAGGCAGGGAGGAACACTAATGAAACAAAGAGATTTGATTAAAAAGCTGGAAGCAGGAGGCTTTGTATTTGATCATCATGGAAGTAATCATGATATATACAGGCGAGGAGAAAATGAATTTGAAACGATTGAAAGACATAAAGAAATACCAGAAAGATTAGCACAAGCGATTTTAAAGAGGCGAGGATTGAAATAGTCATTAAATAATGGAGGGAATGTTATGCAAGCAGTATATCCAGTTTTGTTTACGAAAACGGAAGATTGTATTTTGGTTGAAGTTCCTGATTTGGAGGTTTTAACTGAAGGAAAAGATATGAAGAATGCTATTGACATGGCAAGAGATGCAATGGAGTTGACGTGTGTTACTCTGGAAGATCATAAAAAAGAAATTCCGGCACCATCTGATACATTGGATATTGCAAAAGGAACTTTTTCGGAGGATGGTGAAACCATTTTGTCTTTTGTTGATATTGATTCAGGAGAATATAGAAGAAAAATAGATACAAAAACAGTTAGAAGAAATGTGGCACTTCCGAGTTGGCTTAATTACGAAGCTGAACATGCTGGAATTAATGTTTCAAGAGTGTTGCAGGAAGCTTTGATGAATGTGTTGAATGTAAATAGAAACATATAGTGTATGATTGATGGATTGGTTTTGCCAGTCCATCAGTTGTATTGCGGAGGAAATATGATAAGAGATGTAATGAAATATGAATTGGAAACAAAGAAGAAGCATTTATTGAAATTACAAGAATATTTTCGTACAGATATAAAGGATATTAATTCACCTAAGTATGAAGATAATGCAATAAATGCTTTGCTGGAAATGAAGAAAGTTAAAACAGAGATTGAGCAGTTAGAGTATTATTTACAGTTGAAAACTTGATTTTATTGGAGGGTATATGGGAAAGTTAGATAAATTAAGTGTGTTTATCAGTCTTGTATTAAGACATAAGCCAGATGCAGCAGGGATTACTCTTGATGAATATGGATGGGCAAATGTTGAAGAACTTATTGGTGGTATAAATAGTACTGGGCGTAAGATGGATATGAAAATATTAGAAGAAATTGTTAGAACTGATTGTAAACAGAGATATAGTTTTAATGAAGACAAGACGCTGATTCGAGCAAATCAGGGGCATAGTATTCCAGTAGATGTAGAACTGAAAGAGGAGAAACCACCAGAATTTTTGTATCATGGAACTGCAGATAGATTTACAAAAGCTATTATGGAAGAAGGCTTGAAGCCAATGAGTCGCTTATATGTACATCTTTCAAAGGGCATTGAAACTGCAAATAAAGTTGGAAAACGGCATGGAAACCCAGTGATTCTGAAAGTATATAGTGGACAGATGTATCAAGATGGGATTAAGTTTTATCTTTCTGAAAATGGTGTTTGGTTAGTGTCAAAAGTTGATGTAAAATATATAGAGCAAATAAATGTCTGATTTCCTTGACTTATTTTTGATTTATTTATGAACTAAATAGAGAAATAGTAATTGTAACCAAAATATTTATTTGAAGGGAGCAATTACTATTGAACGAAGAAAGAATTTTTGAAATTAGAAATAATAGTCAAGGAACACCAATGAAGATAATTCGCTATGGTAGTATGTCTGATATAGATATACAATTTATGGATGAATATGGATATATTGTACATGATGCTGTATATACAAATTTTAAAAATGGACAAATAAGAAATCCATATGATAAAACAATAAATAATATTGGATATCTTGGCGTTGGTAAGTATATGACTAAAGCATATGGAAAGATCTTAGAATCTTATAATGTTTGGCATGATATGTTAAGAAGATGTTATTCAGAAACAGCGAAAGAAAAATTTCAAGCATATTTTCAAGTGTGCAAAGTAAGTTATGGCATAATTATCAAAACTTTGCTCAGTGGTTTAATGAAAATAGATATGACGTAGAGGGTAGACTTCATATAGATAAAGATATTTTATATCCAGGAAATAAAATATATTGTCCAGATACTTGTTTACTTGTACCACAGAGAATAAATATGCTGTTTTTAAATAAACCAAATAAGAGAGGATTTCCAAATGGAATTTACACAACAAAATCTGGTAAGTATTCTGTTGTATATTGTGGAGAAAAGTTGGGGACATACAAAACTTTGAACGATGCATATTGCGTATATGCGGATGCTAAAAAGATGGCAATTATAAGAATAGCAAAAGAATATCGTGAGATTATTCCTGAAAAATTATATAACGCATTGTTGAAATATGAAGTAAGAATTGACATTGATAAAAACTATGTAGCATGACACAAGGAAATCCGGTTTTCATTGTAAAAATGGAGGTTAAGAGATGAATAAAGAAAAATTACAAAAAAGAATTTCAAATAGAGAAAAAATTTATGAATACATATATGATTTTGAATCCCAGGAGGGTACATTCCCCGATGCTTGCATCGCAACAAACTTTTCCCTAAACGAAAACGGTGATATA
>QXWO01000136.1 GCA_009911035.1 Lachnospiraceae bacterium | reverse complement strand
TGTGCCTGTTCTCACCTTACCAGACTCTCTGTAACATATCTAACTACTTACTCTTCTCTTCATAGCCTTTGATATATATTATGTTATAATACAGCAAATTAATTTATGTGTCAACAATTTTTTTCAAATCTTTTATTTTGCATCTTTTACTCTAAGAAATATTAAAATTTTCATCATGTGATAAGTTTTAAAATTAAATGCGACAAGAGGTATTAAAGCCTCTGCCGCATTTATTTTTTTACCAGGAATAGGCAAAATGTAAAGCGCGGTAGGGCGTAAAAACTCTATCGCGCTTTATTTTTTTATTCAGAGATAAGAAGGGGGTGGAAACAGTGGCACGTAAATACACAAGGTTGAGTTTTGAGAACAGGAAGGCTATTGAAAGAATGTGCAAAAGCGGAATAAAGGTGAATGAGATAGCGGAAGCCATGAACGTACATAGAGCGACTATCTACCACGAATTGCAGAGAGGCGGCGCAGGTGGTGGAAAACGGCAGCAGTACAGCGCAGAACTGGCACAAAGAACGATTTAAACCCAAAGGACAATATAAAACGATTACAAAGGAGCGTAAGAACATGAAAAAATTTGAAGTTGGAAAGACCTATTACAGCCGGAGCATTTGCAACCATGAATGTATCTTTACTATTGAGGTAGTAAAGAGAACCGAAAAGAGCGTTACTTACATTTATGACGGTAAGCAGCGGCGTAGCATGATAAAGACGGATGAAAGCGGCGAATACATTAAGCCGGACAGGTACAGCATGGCGCCGACTTTTCGGGCAGACCGGGAAGTAGAAGCCCAGGAAGCAGAAGAGCAGACCACCGAAGAGCAGGCCGGAGAGATTGCGAAAGCCATTGTAGACGGTATCGGCAAAGACCTGGCCGCTGGCCTGGTGGAGTATTACAACCTGGTAAAGCAGCTTGCGGAAGATATACCAGGCTATAAGCTACGGGATACCAGGGAAATAAAAAGGCTGCTGATTGAACAGTTACCGGAATGGGATGAAGAGGATTGGGAAGACCTACGGGTAGCAGTAGAGGCGGAAAATCAAAGGATATGGGATAAACAGGAAAAAACCGTAACCATGACACGGGAACAGTGGACTACATTAACCACTTATCTGCTTATGAGTACGAAACACCGGGAAGGAGAGGCAAAAGCCTGGGCGGAGTTGGCAGAAGAGAAGGCAGAAGACGGAAGCCCAAAATATATGAATGCAGCCGGGAACGCGGAATACTGGCGGGAATTGGTGACGGATATAGAAGAAATCAGAAAGAAAATTGATGAAGATTAGAGGCCGGGACGGCAGCAGGCCGCCCGGAACCGAAAGAGGGTAAAACGTGAGCGAAGAAAGACAGAACAAACTAACCTATAACGAAGTAAGGTACCGCCAGGCGCTGCCGTATGAAATAAAAATTAGGATGTCGGAAACGCGCTTAAGGGAATTTATAGGATATTACGGGGAAGATGGCGTAGCGGTTAGTTTTTCCGGTGGATTAGATAGCACGTTTGCACTGGCCTTTATCCGGGAGAGGTACCCACGAGTAAAAGCCGTTTCCGTACTTGCAATAGAGTGTAAACAAAATATCGACTTGATTATGAAAACGGAAAACGTGCAGCCTATACCGCCGCGCTATTCTCAAAAGCAGGTTATAGAAAAATTTGGTTTTCCTGTAGTGAGCAAAAAAGTGGCGAAGGCTTTACAGGCTTTACAGAACCCTACAGAGAAAAACGCCAAAATAAGAAATTTAGCATTAACCGGGATTACGTCGGAAGGAAGAAAGACAAAGACCTATAAGCTGGCAAATAAATGGCGTTTTCTGATAAAGGCACCCTTTAAAATCTCTAACAAATGTTGCTACTACATGAAGGAAACGCCTATACAAAATTGGTGCAAGGCAAACGGCTACGCCTCAATAATGGCGACAACAGTAGAGGAAAGCAAAAGTAGGTTAGACGGGTACTGTAAGCGTGGAGGGTGTAACAGCTTTAAAGGCCAGGGCGATAGTGTACCATTTTCTTTTTGGACGCGCCAGGACATTTTACGATACATAGTAGAACACAACATAGAGATAAGCCAGGCCTACGGAGAGATAAAGAAGGATGAAAACGGGATGTATTACAACACCGGGGCGCAGCGTACAGGCTACCCGGTATGTATGTTTGGAATGGAAAAGGACGAACCAGGAAACAACCGTTTTCAAAAACTTTACTATGAAGATAACCGACGCTGGAAGCAAGTTATTTTTGATTGGGGATATAAGGAAGTTTTGGACTATTTCATAGAAAACGGGTTCAAGAATTATCAGTATTATCCCGTAGAGATTTTGGAAAAAATGGAACTGGAAAAACAGAAACAGGAAGAGGGATACCAATATACCATTGAAGAGATTTTAACAAACTATTAAGGGGGTAGACCATGCTGGAAATAGATATTTACGGAGCCGGGTTATGTTTCCCGGAATTTGAAAAGCAGTTTGAAGCAATCGAAGCAGCTTTAGGGTTCAAGCTGTTTGCCTGGCAGAAGACGTATATAGCAAACGGGAATTTTCGGCGGTATGGAGCCACTACGGCGCAGATATTACGGGAACTTATGCAGGTAGACGCCTTCCCGCTGGATTATTCAATAAAGCCAACGACGCAGCGGGAAGCGTGGTACAGGGGCTTCCTACGCGAGATTAAGCAGCAGTTAGACGACGCCGGGGTACCGACACGGGAAGTATTCTTTACAGGGGAACAGAAGCGGGCATATATGAATAACCCGGAGAATTTGAAAAGGGAGCGGGAACGGAACCCGGAAGCAGCACCAACGCAATATTGGAAATGGTAAGCGGAACCGGGCGGCCATAGTATTGCCGTCCTGGCATTACAAAGGAGTGAATGAGCATGAAGAAATCTAAATACGAAGCGCCTTTAACGGATGAAGAAAGAGCGTTCGCAGCAGAAAACCACTACATAGTAGAAAAGTACCTAAATATACGGAGGCTTCCGCGTGATGAGTGGTACGACGTTGTGATATTCCGGTACCTGTTATCTGTAAAGCGCTGGTTTGCGCTGCCGGAATTGCACAAGCATAATTTTGAGATTATAGCCTTTTATGCTATGCGTTCCGCGATAGGACACGAAAGGGAGAAACGCAGAAGGCGGATAGACACCATAAGCCTGGACGCGCCCGTAGCTGGAACGAACGGCGCCATATTGGCGGATATTATCACTTATGAAAATATGGGCTATTCCTATTTTTTGGGGGGGGGGTACCAGGCTGCGGGCGATAATGTTTTAGCTGTAGCAATGTGAAAGGCGGCGCAAGCTGTCGTAAGCGCCTTTAATTCAGTGGGAGAATACCGCAGCCGGGCATATAGCGGGGGCGTCGGTTCGATTCCGGCAAGGCGTATTAGGTGTAGGGTGGCACCCTATAGCGCGCCTGGCAGCAGGCAAATAGCTGCCAGGTGGATACCGTGAAAAAATAGCAGCGGGCGCGCCAGCTAGAAAGCGCGTGGACGGTCAACAAGTTTTTCCCTGTTTTTTAATGTGAAAAATAGGAACGCGGTATACGAAGCCAGGAGCAGAGGGCGAGGCCATGAAAAGACAGAGGGCGCCGCCAAAGCAAAGAAGGGTTACGGTTTTTTGGCGAAGCAAGGAAAAATATGTCACAGTGGCAGCAGCGGGAATTATAACGGCTGCTGCCAAAAAGGAGATAGGAAGCGGGTATATGACAGCAGACGAACGCCGCCGGAAGGCGATAGAAGGGTATTACAAAGCGTATAGGGAATATAAGAAGCTGGATACCGTCCGGGAGCATATGCGCGTTGAAATGTCCGGGGATACCTTAAT
Source organism: Lachnospiraceae bacterium (assembly GCA_009911035.1). Classification (GTDB taxonomy): domain Bacteria; phylum Bacillota; class Clostridia; order Lachnospirales; family Lachnospiraceae; genus Suilimivivens. Next base: position 1,504 of record QXWO01000136.1, on the reverse strand, counting down.
AGAAATCCATAGGTATTATGGTGAACGGAAGGGCGAACGTGTCTTACGGGTGACACAGGAAGAGGCAGAAGGGGCGGAAGTATCCGCAGAAGTAGCAGCCTACGAACAGGCCGCCGACCAACTGGAAAATATGATAAAAAGCAGGCGCGAAAGCCTGGAAGCAAGGCAGCAGGCAGCCAGGAAGGCGGCTGTATGATTTACGCAGTAAAGAACCGTAATACGGGAAAGTACGTTACGGGTACCGACTTTAGCAGAGGGAAGCCCAGGCAGATAATGGCAACGAACCGGGCGCCGCTGCTTTTGGGGGATTATGGCGCAGAGGATAGCGGAACGGTAAGTGCGGAAATGCTGCGGCGGGGAATCAGTACCAGGCGTTATAAATTGGTTCCTGTAGAAGTGCGGGAGATAGAGCAGCAGCGGCAGCAGGCGCCGCCGGAACGCAAGCCGCTTCCCGCCGGATACTATAACATGGATTGCATGGCAGCGCTGCCATTATTCCCGGATGATTTTTTCGACATTGCGGTAATAGACGCGCCCTATGGCATAGGCGCCGACAATATGGCAATGGGAACGAATAAGACTAGGAAAAAGAACGGGTACCCGGCAGAGAGTACGGCGGAGCGGGTGAAGAAAAGCCGGAAGGAGAACGGCGCCGGAAAATGGGATAACCAGGTACCGCCACCGGAATACTTTACAGAACTTTTCCGGGTATCAAAACATTGCATTATTTGGGGCGGGAATTATTACGACTTGCCACCAACACGGGGCGTTATTGTGTGGGATAAGCTGCAACCCTGGGAAGCCTTTAGCCAGGTGGAAATAGCCTGGACGGATTACGACCGCCCGGCTGCCATTGTAAAGTTATCAAACACCGGGGGAGCCAATACGGAAAAGAAGATACATACAACGCAGAAGCCGCCGGAACTGTACGGCTGGTTATTCAGCCATTATCTGCAGCTTAAGCGCGGCGCCAGGTTCCTGGATACGCACGTAGGGAGCGCCAGCAGCTTAATGGCAGCGCATGACGCCGGGCTACAGGCCTGGGGTTTTGAAAAAGACGCATATTATTACGGCCTATCTGCGGATAGGCTGGAAAGACATAAAGCACAGTACAATATTTTCCAGGTTGCGGAGCAGATGGAAATAGAACTGTAGGAAGGTGGGGAAATGCTTACATTGCCAATAAAAAAGGGATGGTACGACCTTATAGCCGGGGGAGTAAAAAAAGAGGAATACCGGGAGATAAAGCCGTATTATACAACCCGCTTTAGAAACCTATTCGGGGCTATGTGGGAGAACGGCGAAGCGCCGGAACAGCGCGTAATTTTCCGCAATGGTTATTCTGCGGACGCGCCGCAGCTTACGGCGTTATGCGGCATACGGGTGGGGGAAGGCCGGGAAGAGTGGGGCGCCGTACCTGGGAAGCGGTATTACTGTTGCTACCCATCTATCCTGCCCGAAAATTAATCAGATTGATTGTCACAGAATGAGCCGATATAATGGC
>QXWO01000016.1 GCA_009911035.1 Lachnospiraceae bacterium | reverse complement strand
GGCTGTATCCTTCCCACTGCCGGGCGGATTGGGGACTTTCACCCGTTAGAACGTGTGCCCACCGGGCACACCAAAAAGCCACACAGTTATCAAACTGATAACTGTGTGGCAAAAAGATGACATATCAATCCGGAAAAGTCCACTTAAAATTTTACAAAAAAATTATAAGGAATTTTTTTTTGCTTGTCAATAGTTTTTTAGAAATGTTAAGTTTAATAAATATCTGTGTTATAGCAACCTCTTTTCCTTTCCATTCCCTTCATGCGATAGGGAGAAACAAGGCTTGTCCTTTCTTTTGGGACGAAAGCCGAAGTCTACAGCTTTGAGGAGCGTGTGGGTATGCGTTTTAGTAATTATATTGTGCGTGTTCTGTTTTGCTGCAATCTTCCCGCTTTGCTTCCACATCTCTATGAAAATATTTCTGAACTATATTCTGGTCGTGGTACTTTTATATTAACCGTTCTACCTTCTTTATCTACAAAATATGTTTCGTATATCATTACTCTTTCATCTTCACTCATACACTCCATAAGCGTTTCGATGAATAATGCCGCTCCCTTTCCGGCTTCTTTCTTGGTAATTCCTCCTGTTTCTGCCATCCTGTCTATAAATTCCTTCTTCAATACTGACATCTGTAGGATTTCGGATCATAACTGTTGTAGTATTCCTGCAGTGCAGGTCATTCAACAAAGACGCGTCGATGTACCCGTCATCTTAAAAACTGCTTAAGACAATGAATATATTTTACAAGACTTTCTGATGTTCTAGCCGGTACAATATGTGCGAGGGAGTGATGATATGGAGAACAGAAAATTTCCTCCATATCAATAATGAGATGAAAAAAACGAATGCCGTGATAAATGATATTACAAGATTTATTTTTTTCAATTCATTTTCCCTTTCTATCTTGCTTATTCTAAATAAAAATATATTCCCTCCAGAGTTCATCCGCTTTCTATTCAGATTCACCATGATAGTCTAAATCACACCATAGATACTCTACCTGCCCCCACGTCCTTCCCCCAGTTTCCGGTACCGGTTAATACACGCCAGTATTTCCTGTTTCCTGGGCCTTGCCAGCGAGGAGGACACATCTCCCCTTTCAAACAGGCTTTCCAGCCCGTCCTTATCTATCTGCATTTCTATCATTTCACTGATTTTCTTTAAATCCTTCCTGCCGTCCATCAGTTTCAGCTCTGCAAATTTTAATATCCATGCCAGGGCCGCCGTCTGCTCCTGGTCTTTTAGCTGTTCCAGATAACGAAGCTCCACACTTTCCTTTGACAGCAAAAGCTCGCTGGTTCCCATAGTCTTGATTTTGATCCTGTCGTCTTTCCTAAGGGTCATGTCCGGCCAGGGACATCTTTTGTCAATAAAGGCAGGAAAGCTTTCTTCTTCCCCGCTCATGGCAGGATAAGCCTTTGCCGCCTCTTTTGCCTTTTCCGTAATATCATAAGGTACATATTCTTTCATCTGTATCACTGTATCCGCCACATGGAAATAGGAGCCTGAGCTTCCTGCCACAATAATGGATGAAATGCCCAGGTCTGTGTACAAACTGTTCACCCGGCATATAAAAGGGGTGATTGGCTCCTCTCCTGCTGAAATCACCTCCTGCATAAGCTGGTCGCGAATCATGAAGTTGGTAGCGGAGGTGTCCTCGTCAATGAGAAACAGGGAACTTCCCGCTTCCACGCCTTCCATCAGATTGGCGGCCTGTGAAGTGCTTCCACTGGCATCCTCTGTAGAAAAATGGGCTGTGTCCTTTTTGTTGGGAAGATTCTTTATAAAAGGGGAAATATCCACACCGGAAATACTGCGCCCGTCCTCCGCCCGAAGTTTGACTGCAGTCCCGTCGGTAATCACCAGCTCCCGGCCGTCCCCCCTGATATGGTTGTACACGCCGTTCTGCAATGCCTGCAGAATAGTGGATTTTCCATGATAGCCGCCGCCCACAAAAAGGGTGATGCCTCTGGGAATACCCATACCGGTCACAGGCCCCATATTTGGAAGTTCCATTGTCACCTTAAGGGAATCCGGGGTTCGGAAAGGCACTGCTCCCTTCATGGGCTTTTCGGATATGCCGCTTTCCCTTGGAAGTATGGCGCCGTCTGCAATAAAAGCGCAAAGGCCAAGCCCGTGCAGACGCTCCCGAATATACTGCTGGTCTTGGCAAAGGCAGACTGCCTGCTTTAATTTGTTCTGGTCTATCTTTGCATAATATAAGCTCTTTCTGACACACACGGGCAGGATATCAAAAAGCATTTTTTCCAGCTCCCTTGCGTTAATGGTTCTGCCGTTGGCCGGAAATCCTGCCTCAAACCGCAGGGTAATATTTCCGTTCTCTATCTTAAGCGCCGTCCGCTCAAGTACCTGCTGGCCGCAGCGTGATACACCAAGCAGTCCGCTTTTGCCCGAACCTTTTGCCTGGAAACTGCCGCCGCTTACCTCCCGGCCAAAGAGTCTGGTCAGATGATCCTGTACGGTTATGCGCTTTTCCCTAGTGTCGTAAAATTCCGGGGGAAAGCCTGCTTTTTCCGCTTTCACCCACACGGAAATCCTGGACGGAGCCGCAAAAGGATCTCCCTGCACATGGTCGATGGAAAGCACGTAATCCTTAAAATCATACCGCCCCCGCAGTTCCTTATAAGCAGGGTAGCTTCTGTGGTCTATCTGGTTCAATTTATTCCTTAATTCCATTGCTGTACGAGTATTTCCTGTATTCATATTCCCTACATTCTTTCCGGCGCGGTAAAGCCAAGAAGATCAATACATGTTTCAAGGATATCCCTTGTCAGTAAAAGAAGGGCCACCCAGCCGGACTTTATCTCCTCATCTTCCTGCGCAACAATTTTAGTTTCATGGTAAAAACGGTTAAAAGCATTGGCGAGATCATAAATATAAGCGCAGACCTTGTGAGGGGCCGTCTCTTTATAGGCAGTCTCCATCATCCCGTTAAATCCCGCCAGATTCAGCATCAGCGCCTTTTCAGCGCCGCTTTGGGCCTCCTTAAGCAGTCCCTTTTCCCCACTGCCGCCCTGCTCTTTTATCTTGTTTAAAATGGATTTGATTCTCACTATGGTATACAGAATATAAGGGCCTGTATCCCCCTCAAAAGAGGTGAACTTGTCCACGTCAAAAATGTAATCCTTCGACGCCTGGTTAGACAAATCTCCGTATTTAATGGCAGACAAAGCCACTACCTGGGCCGTCTGGCGGGCTTCCTCTTCATCCACCTGCCGGTTGTCCGTAATCTTCCGGTACATCTCGTCATTGATTTCCTTCACCAGCATTTCCAGACGCATGACACCGCCCTCTCTGGTCTTAAAAGGCTTGCCGTCTTTTCCGTTCATGGTCCCGAAACCGATATGAAGAAGATCTGTTTCCGGCTTCACCAGCTTTGTCTTCCTTGCGCAGCGGAATATCTGTTCAAAGTATAAATCCTGACGTTTATCCGTTACATAAATCATCCGGTCGGGCTGGAAGTACTCCATCCTGTCCATTATCGTGGCAAGATCCGTGGTATTGTAAAGGGATGCCCCGTCCGACTTTAAAACCATACAGGGCGGTATTTCCTTTGTATCCGTATCTTCCTTTACATCTACCACTAAAGCGCCGTCACTGATATGGGCATAGCCTTCCTTTTTCAGATAGTCCACCATGCCCGGTATCAGTCCCTGCACATCGGACTCTCCCTTCCAGAGATCGAAATCCACCAGCAGGTTTTCATAATTTTTCTTTAAATCCGCCACAGATACCTGCATAATGTGATTCCACAGCGCCCGGTATCCCCGTATCCCGCTCTGCAGTTTAAAAGTGGCTTCCATGGCACGCTCTTTATATGCAGCGTCTTCTTTGGACTTAGCGCTGGCAGTAGGATAGATTTCCTCCAGCTCAGAAATGGTAAAAGGCGCCTCCGCGGGATAATCCCCTTCGTAATCCTCCTGAAAATACACAAGGGACGGCTGGCGCTCCTCCAATTCCGTAATAATCAGCCCCATCTGCAGCCCCCAGTCGCCCAAATGGATATCCCCCAGCACATCATGTCCGGCATACCGGGCAATCCGCTTAATGCTCTCACCGATGATGGCCGGACGCAGGTGTCCTACATGGAGAGGCTTTGCCACATTAGGGCCGCCGTAATCCACTATAATTTTGCAGGGATTCTCCGGCATATCCATGCCGAATTTCTCCCCGGCCCGCATCCCGTTCAGGTATTCAGCCACAAACCCTTCCTGCACCTTTAAATTAAGGAAACCGGGATTTACCGCTTCCACGCTGGCAAATGCTTTACTGCCGACCAGCTTCTTTGCCACATCCCTGGCAATCATAATAGGTGCTTTTTTGTAAACCTTAGCTCCCGCCATTGCACCGTTGCACTGATATTCACAAAGATCCGGCCTGTTAGATAAAGTCACCTTCCCAAGTTCCCTGTCGTAGCCTGCCGTCTCAAAAGCATCCTTCATTTCCTCTGAAATCAAATCCAGAAACTTCTTCATTTTCTGTCTCCTCCGTATGAAATTCTCAACAACTATTGTACATTATAATATAACGCCAAGGCAAGTAAATTTCAAACCCAAATACGCTGACCATAAAATCAGGTTACTTTACAGTTAAGACCAGGCGTCCTGAAAACTGGTCTGTGTAAGTGTCTTTAATTTGTTCCTTATTTCCGGGTACACCTGTTGCACAAAGTTTATGTATTCATCACTGACAATCTCTCCGTGAATGCCTCTGTTTGCAATCCCCACGACCTCTGTGATCAAACCGGCCGTCATCCCGTCAAGTATTTGATTACTTGCTAAAGCCCTTGTCATATATAGCAATCCCATTCTGCGCCTGTCTTCATCCTTTCCCAACGGCCCGTACAACTGGTTTATAGCCTTTTCAATTTCCAGCCGCACTGTAAACAGGTAGACAGCCTTATCCTGGGGCATTTCATCTCTGTCCGTGCTCCCCGGGCTGTCCTCTTTCTTATTCATACTGCGGACAAGCCGCAGCAGTTCTTCCAGTTTTTCCTCCGAAGGCAGCACCGGACTTCCTATTTGGATATGATTTGCAACACTGTTTGTTATCGTTAGTTCCTCAATCTGCTGTTCCATGTCGCTGATATTATCTTTTATCTCCCGGTTGGCCAAGTCAACTGCCTTTTTTATCTTCACTCCAAGCAGCTCCATTTCCGAAAAAAGCGGCAAAAGAAGCAGGGCGATCCAGATAAGAAAAACGAGGTTTCTTACATTCAGCGTCTTTAACTGATATAATTCATATCTGTAGTAGAACACATAAGCCGAGCTTATCAGCAAAAGGAAACAATACCAGATGTTCTTCTTTATTTTATCTAACAAAAATTTACGTCCCTTTTCCAAAAAATGTCCTGTCACCCGTTGTTTTCCTCCTTCATCTAATCCCGATACCGCCTCGTGTATGAACCAGCATCATAAAATTAAGTTTATCAAGAATTTATGTATCTTTCTACAAAAATATTAAAAATTATATAAAATCAAACACTGCCATGCTGCCTGGGACAGCTTATTGTAAAACACTCCTGCTGCCGGCACCATTATTGTACCAACAGCAGGAGTGCTTTTTGTTTAACCAAACATTAAGTATTCTTATGGATTTTTCATTTCCTGCCAACAATCAATCTCTATTGAAAACCTGTGTAATATCTCTCCAGGCTGCCGAGACCCCGTCAATCACGGTAGATGCCTTTTCAATCCATCCCAGAAACAAGTCAAGACCCTGTATACAAAAATCCGTCAGACCAGAGACGGATTCAAAGCCTCTGTTATAAGACACCATACTGCGGAACTGGCGCAGTCCTGCTTCTGCTTCAATTACCTTCACCTGTATTTCAGCATAACCACACTTGTCAACAGCATCTTCCATTATTTCTTCTGCCATCTCCGGTTCATCCCATTTTTCCAAAGTCCTGCATGCCTTAATCAGAGCAATCGTTATATTGTCTCTCTCCCCGTTTTTTCACCAATAACACTGCATTTGTGATGCACCTTTTTATGGATGCGCGGTTCACTAATAACTCCGGGTCTAAAAGCTTCTTTATTTCCCCATCTTCCAGTTCATGGACGAAACCGTCCGTGCAAAGCATAAATACATCTTCTCCTTTGACATTTCCGCTTCCAAATTCAATCTGTAGTTTTTCAGATTCACCAACACACTGCAAAATTACATTACGGCGCTTATCATATTTTGCCGCTGCCTGTGAAAGACGTCCCGCCCTGATTTCCCTTGCAATCAGACTCTGATCTTCTGTCAACTGCCGCAATTCATGGTTAATGCAGTAAGCCCTGCTGTCCCCAATCTGCGCCGTGATATATCTCTGATTGATGATCACCAGCAAAGTCAGTGTTGTTCCTGTATGAATTCCTTTATCCTGCGCATATTCGCAAAGAAGACGGTTCTGTTTCTGAATACACTGCTCTATTTCTTCGTGCAGATAATCCATGAGCTGTTCCTGATTTTTCCCCCGGATGTTTCTGCTAATTGTATAGTCAAACCAGTTATTTAGAAACTGAATGGTACTCCTGCTTGCATAACCACCTTCCTGCATACCACCTACGCCGTCACATACGGCTGCCAGAACCAGGGAATGGCCGTCCATTAGATATCGGAAAATCCTTTCAGGATTTGCCCTATCCCGCAGGACCAGAAGATATCTTCCGTCCGAAATCGTTGTCTCATCTTCCTCCGGAACGCTCTTAGGAGCAGGTTCGGGTACCGGAGGTTTCACCCCCCCCTGGATTCGTTACTGCTCTTTTTTTCTCATTTGTATATCCTTCCTTTTCTTTTATTTTCTGTAAAAGAGTATACACAGTCATCAACTTCTTAAAATAAATTATTGTATAAAAAAACACTTTACACTGACGTTTTAAGTCAATGTAAAGTGCTCTGTATGCTATTTTACAAATTTAACAAACATATATATGGGCCTTTGCTGTTTTATCCAATATAGGAACTAAAGGATATCACATCCATCAAAACCAATAAATTGATCACATACAGTCCAATGACCGCACTGCTGCTTCCCTGCGTATCCGTCTGTCCATTTTCCCTCACGCTTAAAAACCCACAGCATATCAGCGGCAGGACAGGCAGAAAATATCTTCCCTGCAGGCCCTCTATGGAATAGGTGGAAGCAGCAATATCTGTCCATTGTAAATACAGACTGGCTGCAATAAGAAGAACAATGCCCAAGCTTAAAATGAGCATAACCGATTCTGCCAGATAATCCGGCTTCTCCCTTCTGCCTTTTTCCTTATAATAGACTTTAAAAAACAGCATCATAATAAACAAAATCAGAATGGCATTCACCGTAATATTCAGACTCCCAAGTTTGGAGCCAATCATCTCCTGGATGAATCCCTCCTCATTTTTCCAGAACATCTTATCCAGTATGTACAGATACCTTCCCGGATTTTGGAAAATGAACTGTATTTTCTCAGCAGTATCTCCCCCTGCCCGGGTATTTCCCAGATAATTCTTTGCAATCATCAGCCATCCCACCGAGCAGACAGCTACCTCTGCCACACCAGCCGCTTTATGAGCCCATTCTTTTTTACTGCTTCCGAATCGCTCCCCCGGAATAAGAAAAAACAAAAAGGCTGCCGGGAAATATACCACTTTACAGGAGGAAACCAGCCCAATCAGCAGGTACATAAGCGCTATTTCCCGTCTGCCCATTTTCCCTTTGCTGTGCCTCATATACAGACAGAAAGCCAGTATAGCCGCCACGGCCGCATAAGTTATGGCATCCACCGAAAGGCTGGCGCGTTCCTGTAATGCCATGGGCAAAAGGGAAATAAACGCAAGGACTTCTTTTCCGTAAGGAATATACTTCACCGCATAATACAGTAGCAGCGTACATCCTGCCATATTGGCAATGCTTCCTGCCATGACCAGAAGATATGTATTATCAGACACGAAATCTGCTGCCCCGATCCCCAGCACCTGAAATACATAGGATACAGGAGAATACAGCGCCATATTCACATTGTTGTGCATGATACTGGCTGCCGGATCAATCTGCATGTTAAAGTGTTTCAGCATAATAAAAGGCGTATATGTATACCACTCATAAGGAACCAGATTCTCCGGAACCGGAATATTACCTCCTTCCGGTGACAAAAGGTATCCATGTACGATTCCATATGCTCTCACATAATGATTCACCTCATCGGGCACTTGAAAAACAGGGACACAAAACAGGTATAAAGGGCATAAAACCAAAGACAGCAGTAAAAAGAGGTTTTCCGGCTTTGAAAAACATTCCTTTTTCTTCTGACAGATCAGACATATTACTGTTGCAAAAAGAAAGGCAGAACACATAAATATGTATTTCCTTGTAGATACACTTAATAATAAATAAGTGATACGGTTCCAGACTGTACCGTCCTTGTTCAGACGAAAGGCAAAGGCATGGGAAGTATCCTCCGCATCACTGGAAATCCGTATCGTATACTCTTTTCCGGCATCAGCTATTACCCCCCCCCTGCCAGAAATGCTCTACAGCGTTGCCAAGGGAGTCCGTAACTTCATAGGTACTATTATTCGACAAAAGAATGGATGCTGTCAGCGCATCTCCATCATATAAACCAATCTCTGTAACTGCCTCTGATGCAGTCTCAGGATTCAACATGCCAAACAGAACCGAATTCATTTTACTTCCGGCCGCCCTGACTGTCACCTCCGCAGGATTATCATCTGTTATAAACACATAGTTATCCGACGGCTCTATATAGGCATCGACCGCAATATAGTCACTTCGTATAATATAGGTGTAAGAAACAACCAGAAGAAATGAAAAAATTACTAATTTGTTTCTTACCATTTGTTTAAAAAAATACGTTCCTGCTTTAAACATAATCTGAATTTCCTTTCTGGCAGCAATTTTAATCTTTCATATAAAATGCTAACCAATCAACACCTTTTTCCCCTCAAATGCAAATCCATACTTTCTGATACGTCCGGCAGGAAACTCCCTTACCTTTCTTCCTTTATATTTTATGTCAAATGCGGCAGGACATTTCAGTTCTCATTCATCTTCGCAAGTTTCGCTGCTTGGTCGGCTGCAATACATGCATCAATAATTTCCTGTATATCCCCATCCATAATTTTATCCAGCTTATACAGCGTCAGTCCGATCCTATGGTCTGTCACACGCCCCTGTGGGAAGTTATAGGTACGGATTTTTTCCGAGCGGTCCCCAGTCCCAATCTGGCTCCGCCTAAGTTCCGCCTCCGCATCATGGGCTTTCTGCTGCTCGATATCGTAAAGTTTTGCACGAAGCAGTGCAAAAGCTTTTGCCTTATTCTGGAGCTGTGACTTTTCCGTCTGGCTGTAAACCACAATTCCTGTAGGATAATGGGTCAGCCGCACAGCCGAGTCTGTGGTGTTGACGCACTGTCCGCCGTTTCCCGAAGCACGCATCACGTCGATCCGGATATCCTTTTCATCAATGACCACGTCCACATCTTCCACCTCCGGCATAACTGCCACGGTAATGGTTGATGTGTGGATACGCCCCCCGGACTCTGTCTCCGGCACACGCTGTACCCGGTGGACGCCGCTTTCATATTTTAATCTGGAGTAAGCCCCCTGTCCGCTTATCATGAAGTTCACTTCCTTCATGCCGCCGATGCCGATTTCATCCACATTCAAAGTTTCCACCTTCCAGCGCTGTCCCTCCGCATAGTGGACATACAGACGGTAAATCTCTGCCGCAAAAAGAGCGGCTTCATCTCCACCTGCACCCGCGCGTATTTCCACAACAACGTTTTTATCATCATTAGGGTCTTTGGGCAGGAGAAGGATCTTCAATTCCTGTTCCAGTTCCTCAATACGCTTTTTGGCACCGTTCAGCTCCTCTTTCAGCATTTCCCGCATATCCTCGTCGGACTCTTCCTCCAGCAGGGCGAGGGAGTCTTCCACATCCTGCTTTGATTTCTTATATTCTTTATAGGCATTCACAATAGGCGTAAGGTCACTCTGCTCTTTCATCAGCTTACGGAATCTCTCCTGATTGTTCGCCACTGTAGGCTCTGCCAGTTCCCCCATAATTTCCTCAAATCGGATCAACAAATCTTCCAATTTATCAAACACTCTTTTAACCTCCAAATCTTCCTGACACTACCCTGTCACGGCCTGTAAAATCCTCACAGACTAAAATATCCTTATAGTCTGCCTGCTCCATCAGTTCCTTCACATCAGCCCCCTGTTCACAGCCAATTTCCAAAAAAAGCATACCGCCGGGATACAGGTACTCTTTTGCCTTGGGAATAATCTCCCTGTAAAAGAAAAGGCCGTCTTCCCCGCCGTCCAACGCGACCGCCGGGTCATGATCCTTAACTTCCTCCATCAGCCCCGGAATCTCGCCGCTGGGGATATAGGGCGGATTGGATACAATGATTTCATACTTTCCGCTGACATTTTCAAACAGGTCACTTTGTAAAAATTCCGCTTCCAGCCCAAGATTTCCGGCGTTTGTCCGGGCCTTTTCAATGGCTTTTTCGGAAATATCACATCCTATGCCCTTACAGCCGTTAGAATACTTAAGCAGGCTCAACAAAATACATCCTGAACCGGTACACATATCCAGAAGGGACATTCCATCATGGAGACTGCGCAGGACTTCCTCCACAAGGGTCTCCGTGTCCTGTCTGGGTATCAGCACACTGTCGTCCACCTCAAACCTAAGGCCCATGAACTCCTGATAGCCAAGTATATGCTGCAGGGGGATATGGCCGCTTCGTTTTTCTATCCAGTTTACATATTGCTCATTCTGCTCCACGGTCACAGAAGCATTTCCATGAACCAGAAGGTGATTCCTGTCCGTGCCGCAGCACTCTTCCAGCAAAAGGCGGGCATCCAGCGCCGCTTCTTCAATTCCGGCCTCTTTCAGTTTCCCTGTGCCCCACTCATAAAGCCCTTTGTATTCCATGCTATCCTCCCTATTACCCTGCCGGGCAGCCTAAATCTTCCCGCACTATTCTTCTTTTTCAGATTCATTTCCGGATTCTTCTTCATCTGTATAGGGTTCATCCCTCATCCACGAGTCGTCAATTTCGTATCCGAAAGTATTTTCAATATAGGCTTTCCAGTCAAATACAGCCTCCACAGACTTCATGGCAACCTCAATCATGGACTCGTCAGGCTCCTTGGTGGTCAGCCTCTGTAACATCATGCCCGGCGCTGAAATGATACGTACAAAAATATTGTCGCTCCTGCCTGCAAGGCGGATTATTTCATAGGAAATTCCTGCAATTACAGGTATCAGTGCAATACGCAGCAGTATTCTCAGCACCGGATCATCCACTCGGATAAAGAAAAATAAAATAATGCTGACAAACATGACAAAGAATAAAAAGCTGGTTCCGCAGCGCTTATGGATGCGGGAGCTTCTCATCACATTGTGCATGGTAAGAGGCCTGCCCTTTTCAATACAGTTAATGCATTTATGCTCTGCGCCGTGATACTGGTACAGCCTGTGAATATCCTTCATGAGACTGATTCCCACCACATAAGCAAGGAAAATCAAAATCCGCACGGCCCCTTCAATGATTGCCAGAAGGGATGCATTTCTCACATATTCGTTCAGCAGGGAAGTAATAAAATACGGCAGAAGAATAAAGATCCCCACCGCAATAGCTACGGAAAATATCATGGTAACGGCCATGAGAATCCCCTCGCCCCTTCCCCCTGATACCTTGTCCAGGGCTTTGTCCAGCTTCGTCTCCCCATCCTCCTCGTCCTCGTAAAAAGATGCTGAATAGTTCAGGGTCTTCATTCCAAGGCGCATGGAATCAATAAAGTTAAATACCCCTCTGATAAAGGGCATCTGGGTCAGCCTGCTTCCATGCATACAGCCATGAAATACATCCACTTCCACCTCAATTTCTCCGTTCGGCTTTCTGACGGCCACTGCATAGTCGTCTTTGTTCCTCATCATTACGCCTTCCAAAACAGCCTGTCCGCCAATGCCCGATGAACGGCTGCATTTCTTTTTTTTCATAAAAATACCAATGCCCTTTCCACAGCCTGCGGCATTTATACCGCGACTGCAAATTTTTGCCCAGAGCGTGTTTGAAAATTCATTCCAGTCATCTGCACGCTCTAGCTTATTGTAAATTAGGCAGGGAAAACTTTTCCTGCCCGCCGCGCGCCACGTGCGCCGCATAGCGGTATCGTTCCTCCGCACGGGGCTGCGCATAAAAATAAGGCTGGGATGTGACCACCCCAACCTTTGCGCACAAAACTATTTGCTTTCCACACCATATTTTCTGTTGAACTTATCAATACGTCCATCAGCTCTTGCAGTCTTCTGCTGTCCTGTGTAGAATGAATGGCACTTGGAACAAACTTCAACATGGATATCTTTCTTGGTTGAACCTGTCACAAATGTGTTGCCGCAGTTGCAAGTTACAGTTGCCTGATAATACTCAGGATGGATTCCTTCTTTCATGTTCTCACCTCTCTATAATAACTTTGTATATTGTTCTCATTTACTGCTCAAAATCATCTGTACCGGCTATATATCCTGTAAAAATATAACCCGAAACAGCTTTTTAAGTATAGCACAGCTCATCCAAAGATGCAAGCACTTTTTAGAACCTTTTAGAACCATTTTATTTTTTTAACCATATTGACAAATTCCTGATTGTTCCTTGTCTTGGCAAACATATCAAGGATCTTATCCACCGCTTCCTCAGCTTTAAGGCCGTTCAGGGCTTTACGCATAATATTGATGGCCTCAAGTTCATCGGGGGCAAGAAGTAAATCTTCCCGCCTGGTTCCTGACTTGGGAATATCGATTGCCGGAAATACCCTCTTTTCTGAAAGCTTCCGGTCGAGCACGAGTTCCATGTTTCCGGTACCCTTGAACTCTTCATAGACAACGTCGTCCATTTTGCTTCCTGTATCTACCAGTGCGGTTGCCAGAATGGTCAGGGAACCGCCTTCCCGCATATTTCTGGCCGCCCCGAAAAATCTCTTGGGCATATGTAACGCCGCAGGGTCAAGACCACCGGAAAGGGTACGCCCGCTTGGCGGCACCGTCTGGTTGTAGGCCCTGGTAAGTCTTGTGATACTGTCTATCAGGATTATCACGTCCTTTTTATGCTCTACCAGACGCTTTCCTCTCTCTATTACCATTTCCGAAACCCGTTTGTGATGTTCCGGCAGTTCGTCAAAGGTAGAATAAATAACCTCTACATTAGGTCCTTCAATGGCTTCTTTGATATCCGTCACTTCCTCCGGCCGCTCGTCGATCAGAAGAATGATCAGGTGCACATTGGGGGCATTCCGCTTTACGGACTTTGCCACCTCTTTCAGCAGGGTGGTCTTACCTGCCTTGGGCGGGGATACGATCATACCGCGCTGTCCCTTACCCACAGGGCTTATCAGGTCCATGATCCGCATGGCTATGCTGGCGCCCGGCATTTCCAGGTGCAGCCTCTCATTGGGAAAAATAGGTGTCATGTCTTCAAAATTGCATCTCTTTGCCGCTTCTTCCGTGGTATATCCGTTGATAGATTTTACATAAAGAAGGGCCGCAAACTTTTCTCCTTGGGTTCTGACCCGGGTATTACCCTCCAGGATATCGCCTGTCTTCAGGCCAAACCGCCTGATCTGGCTGGGCGCAACATATACGTCATGATCGCCGGGAAGATAATTTTCGCACCGGATAAACCCATACCCGTCAGGCATCACCTCTAAAATGCCGCTGGCGGCAATACCGCTGTCTAACTCCGTCGGAAACTTGTCCTCATCCCCTCTTGGCTCCTCGGTCCTGCCTTCCTGATGCTCTGCTTTATATGCAGCCTTCTCCTGCCTCTCGGAGCGGCAATCTGTTCTCTCAGTCCTGTTTTCCCTGTCAGTTCCCCGGTTCTCACGCCTGCTTTCTGTTTTGTCAGCGGGCTTTGCAGGAGCATTTTTCTGGGACGTTTCCGCCCCCCTGGCTTTTTCTTTCTCGTCTTCTGTCAGCATAAGCTCAATCAGCTCAGCCTTTTTCATCGTTGATGTGCCTTTCAGCCCCCTGGCTTTTGCAATTGCCTTCAAATCTGCAAGCGCCAGAGACTCATACTTTTCTCTCATAAAATCCTCCATTCGTTTATCGTCATAACAAAACTTATAAAATCATCTAAATCATCGGGTTTTCTTTCGGGAATTTATTACGATTTGTTATCTGAAATGTCTATGTATAGAGATTATACAACATAATCCCAAAAAGAGAAAGAACTTTTTTTATCGGAATTTCCGTCAGACTGCTTTTTAATATTTCCTGAAAGCAGCCTGACATGTATTGATTTTACATATAACGGAAGATATTATAAATGTTGATACAGATGATCACACCCATCAGGCCCATAAAGAGTTTATCCACCGTCCTGTTTTCAATTTTCTTATTGATCCTGCTTCCTGCCAGTCCCCCCAAAACACCACAGGCAATCATCAGAATAAGGATCTGCGGTTCAAAAGGCGGGGTGTTTCCTTTCAGCAGCGTGGAAAGGAGGCTGGAAATCTGGGAAAACATGATAACGTAAATAGAGTACATGGCCGCCTGTTTCGTCTCCATGGAAAAAAAGTAAAAAAGCACCACCAGATTGATGGGGCCGCCCCCGATCCCCAAAAAGGAGGAAAGTATCCCCAGAACAATGCCAATGCAGAAGATGACCACCCTGCTCTCAATGTTCCTGGTGTGGATTTTTTCTTTAAAAATAGTATAAATCAGCGTTCCCGCCGTGACTACCATCAGCACAAATGCCTGAATCGCACCTACCCGGCTGCTGTCTTCAAGGCGGCTGATGATTCCCTGGTACATTTCCTTTCCTGTAAGACCGCCCACAACGCCTCCCAGCGCCAGCACGGTAGCAAACATTTTGTCAAAAGTGAAATTATGCTTTGCCCTTAAGTTCTTGTACAGGGACACCACTGACATGGAAAGCACGGTACATCCCGACAGAAAGGAAACTGTCGTAACCGCCATGACCCCCGTTGCATCCAGCACTGGCTTGATAATTACGCCGCCGCCGATACCGCAGATTGCACCTACCACTGATGAAAAAAAGCAAACCGCTACTATAACTACATATTCCATTTACGTCTCCTTCCGCAAGTTTGATCCCTATGTCCTGATCCCTGTTCTTTCTGCCCTGTCCTTTTTGTTACTGCTCCTGCCTGCGCTTATTATGTACCAATACCAGATGCTGCCCCGCTTTTCAGGAAGCTCATTGCCGGCAGCTTCCGTGCTTTTCAGACATCATTCTCTCTTAATGCGCCGCCTGCTTCATGTTATCCAGCAGGACATAACGGCCCACCGGCACCGGGATGTCCACCTCGCCGGACTGTATGAACTCTTTCTGCTGGATTTCATAAAATTTTGCCACATCACCCATCCGGGCCCCCACACTGACAAATCCAGGCGTCAGCCACTGGGCATCCCTGCGCTGTTCATAGGCGCTTTCCCTGTCGATGGCAGTAATCTCGGAAATCCAGCCTGCTATCTGGCGCACATTTTTTTCCATGGCCCGGTAATTCATCCCCTTATAGATCGCCCGTGTAAACCGCAGTACCTTGTCAGGATGCTCCGCGGCATACCGGGGCAGAGTGATCCAGGAAGAAATCGACGCAGTCTTGCTGGAATAGGTCATGTTATTGGCCGCCACGATCGCATCATTTCCAAGCGCCTTCAAAACCTCCAGCGTATAAGGCGACCAGATGACCCCGGCATCCAGACTGCCGTTTTTCATGCCTGCCACGATTTCCTCCGGTGTCATGTTTATGATCTGGACCTCATCGTAAGCAATCCCCTCCGTATCCAGTGCAATGCGCAGAATGGTTTCGCTGGAAGCATGCTCCACATTCCCTATTTTTTTGCCCCGCAGATCCGCTACGGTCCTTACCCCGTGCAGCCTGTTTCCTATAATGGCTTCTGCGTTGGATAAATGGGACATCATTACAATAGAGGCTCTTCCCTTAATGCAAAATTTGTGGGCTCCGTTGCCTATGTAGCCGAAATCAATTTTCCCTTCTTCCATTGCCTTAATAATCTGCAGGCCATTGGCATATTCAAACAGCTCCGCCTTAAGCCCTTCTCTTTCAAAATATCCCATTTTGATTGCCGGAACCACAGAGCAAAGGCTGCCATAATTGGGCATATAGGCCACACGAATCACCTCTGGTTCCCTAATGCGGCTTCCCTTTCCGCTTTTTGTCGCCTCCTGGCAGGCTTCCTCCATCTGATCGTAAATGCCGGAAACTGCAAATGTCCTTTCGCTTATAGAGGTGGAATTTCTGACAACATTTTTAAAATGGGAGACAATACATTCCGCCGCGGAACAATTGCTGCCGCTTAGTTTCTCTAAAGACTCCATATTTTCTATCAGAAAATTTTTTTCCCCTCCCATTTCCTGGGAATTCTCCTCGATCTGGCCCACCTTCCCGGCCACATCCCCAATCAGCACATGGGTCTGTTCCATCAGATTGTCTGTCTTTTCCAGACTCACCGTCTGCTTTTTGAAGGCATCCTGCACAGTCCTGATATTGTCCACCGATTTATTGGACTTCTCCTCCAGGGCCTTTATGATTCCACCTATGGTTTCGGCGCTTTTCCTGCTCTGTTCCGCAAGAGCACGTATTTCCCCGGCCACCACCGAAAATCCCCGGCCGGCTTCCCCTGCCCTGGCTGCTTCTATGGAAGCATTCAGGCTAAGCAGGTTGGTCTTCTCGGCAATGCTGTTGATCATATCAACTGCCTGCCGTATTTCCTTCGCCGCCTGATTTGTCTCCATGGTATTTAAAGCAATTTCGTCAATACAGCTTTCCGTGTTGGCATTTTCCCTTATCAATTCCCTGAAAATCCCCACGACTTCTCCATTGCTTTCCTGCATCTTTGCAGTAGTCGCATTCAGATCTTTCACGTAACTTCCTGTCTTCTCAATGGCATTTCCCATTTTAATGGCAATCTGATTGATCTCTTTGGTGCGCAAGGCCAGTTCACTGTTCCCTTCATTGATGACCTCTATGGAACTGCCTACTGCGTTGACGGCCACATTCGTGCCGTCTGCAATATAATTCATTTCCAAAATATTACTATTAAGACTCCCTAAGCTTCCCTGAATCTGAGTGACCAGATTCTTCTGTCCGTTCTGCTGTATGGTTCTTTTTTCTGTCTCTGTGTTTTCATTCGCTTTGATTTTAAACAGTCTCATATAGTATTCTCCATTCTTATAAAAAAAGATGGGTTATATTCAAATCTTCAATCATTTTGATTACTTCCCTGGTACGGCTGCATCCGAACTTCCTAAGCAACCCTTTTATCTGGGTTTTTATGGTGACAGTTTCCACACACCGCTCTTTGGCAATCTCCTTCACCGTCTTGCCTTCCAGAAGCTTTTTGATCAGCTCTCTCTCCGCCGCCGTTAATCTGGACAGATTGTTGATGAAAAATAACAGGCTTTTCTCGCTTTTCTGGAGCCGGACATATTCCCGCATGACCGTATCATGCACCTTGCGCTCCATAATGGGATTCCCCGCATAAGCGCTTCTGATATGGTTTAAGATCTCTTCCTCGCTGCATCCTTTTACCAGATAATCCACTGCCCCGGCTCCCATTGCCGTCAGGATCATTTCGTTGGTATCATGAACAGTCAGGAATATAACACTGATATCTCCCAGCAGCTCCCGCAGCTGCTCTGTAGCCGTGATTCCGGCATTTAAGTTTTCCATTTCAATATCCATAAGGATAATGTCAAACTCTGTATTCTTCGCAAGCTCCACAATTTTTTTGCCGCTGTTGGCAGTCCCTGCCACTTCCATATCCTCCTGACGTTCGATCAGTTCGCACAGATCCTCCACAAGAAGCGGAAAATCGTCCGCTATCATAATTCTGATTTTTCTGGTGTTTTCTTTCTCTTCCATGCTCATTTCCTAACGTTCATACTTGGGCAGTAATATATAAAAGCTGCTGCCCTTGCCTTCCCTGCTCTCCACTCTAAGGCTCCCCAAATGGCCTTTTACAATTGCTCTCACATAGTAAAGGCCCATGCCCCAGTTATGGTTTCTGTTTTTGCTGGTATAAAAAGGGTCAAATATCTTTTTTACCAACCCCTTGGGAATCCCCACACCATTGTCTTTTATTTCAATTACAGTATACAGCCTTTCGTCATGGCTTAACAGGGAGATCTTCCCTTCCGCTCCCCGCTCCGCCGCCTCAACCGCATCCTGGGCATTAACCAGCAGGTTATAAATGGCTTCACAAAGGTGGGCTTTATCCGCCAGCACCGCCGCATTGGATTCCAGCGAAACTTCCACAAAAGCATTCGGGCATTTATCATAAAACCGGTTCAGGGCATTGCCCGCTATTTCTTCCAGAGAGCAGGAAACCATCACAATAGAACTGGATTTCACAGAGCGGTACAACTCTTCCATCCGTTCCAGCAAAGCTTCGTTGATGCTCTCCAGGGTTTCCACATATTCCCGCATTTTCCGGGTGCCCTCCGGCTGTGTCATGTCAAGGCTGTTTATCCTTTTAAAAATAACCCTGTTGGCCAGAAGCTGGTTCTTGGTACTATGGACAAATACTAAAGTGCCCACCCGGGCCGTATTATACTTCCGTTCCATGACCACATCTTCCATATCACTGGCATAATTTTCCTGGGTATAGCGAAGCAGACTGATAAATCCCAAAATACCACAGATCACATTTATCAGGATCAGCAGGTAATAAGCTTTGATATCCCAAATATACTGTAAATAGCCGATTCCCCTTTTCCACTTATAGGAAGAACTATAAAAACGGTATACCTGCCCTGGGTCCTGGCCGCAGTAAAAAAGATACAGCCCCGACATGGTGATCATATAAATGACGATTAGGCTGAACTGTCTGCGGAAAAACACCATAGTTATGGATAAATATTCGATAACCAGCAGTAGAATGGCAGCTAAAATGTACAGCCAAATCCAAAAATACGAAAAATTCACAATAAAATCCTGTACTTCCGGCTTCCAGGCTATAACAGCTTTATAAATTTCCGGATAATACAAAATCAGGGAAAGAACTGGCAGAATGGCAGATATCTTCTTAATCAAAGGATCCTGCCTTATGAAAGAAATCATTGAATACCGCATGGCCATCTGCAAAAGGAAAAAAGGAAAAAGATATCTTCCTAATGCAATCATATAACCAATCAAATCTAATGGAATTACTAAATACTGGATTTTTGTCTTAAGCTCCATGGACACAAACAAAAATTCCAGGATCTGTCTGGAATAGCCGCCCTTTTTGGCTGCGAAAATCAAAATGCCGGTAAACTCAAGCATAAGACTGATGCACATTCCCGAAAGGAAAAAGGATTCTATGCTTCTTTTCCTAAGCAGAACATAACCGGAAGCAACCATAAACGCTCCCAGCAGTAAAATCAGCATACCTGCACACGCTCCTTTTCTCCCTGTCTTCTTTCAATATGGTTTGAGAGCAGTATACCACAAAGGCAGACTACTCTCAATCCATGACATTATAAATTTTCAGGCTTTTACTATTTTCCTGCCTCGATCATTACATCCAGCATTACATAATCAGCAACTGCCGGAACAGGGTCAGCTTCTACAGCACCTGCTGCAACAAATCCCTGCTTCTGTGTCTCGTAATAGCTTTCCACCTGGCCGTTTGCTGCGCCTTCGGAAACTTCTTTGCCTGTGAGCCAGTCAGCGTCGCCTCTCTGTGCAAATACGCTGTCATAATCCTGTGCTACCTGAGTTGCCACATACTGGGAAACTTCTTCGTAGTTTGCATCTGCCGCATAATCCATTGCTTTAAAGAGTGCCTTTGTGAATCTTACCAGAATATCTTTATTCCGCTCTGCATAGGAAGGCATTACGATCCAGCTTGCAAGGGAAATCGTGGTATCCTTAAAGGACATGTTGTCTGTCAGCTTCGTTGCATCGCTCATCTCCTCAAGAATCTTAAGGCTGTTGGGTGACCATGTAGCGCAGGCGTCAACACCGCCGGAGAGCATTGCTGTAACGATTGCTGATGCGTCCATATCCACTGCTTCAATATCATCCATTGTCATGCCTGCTGCCGTTAAGGAATTTACAAGAATATCCTCGCTGGAGCTTCCTGATGAATAAGCAACCTTCTTGCCTGCCAAATCTTCTACTTTTGTGATCCCAGCGCCGCCGATAAGGGCATCACCATTGGAAATATGGGAAAGTGCAAAGATAGAAGCCTGTCCGTTGATACACAGCTTATGTGCACCCTGGCCGATATAGCCCACGTCAATGCTGCCTGATTCCATAGCTGCAATAATTGTAGGGCCGTCTGCAAACTCAACCATTTCTACCGTAATGCCTACTTCTTCAAAATAGCCTTTTTGCTGTGCGGTAAGCACTGACCAGAGGCTTCCGTAGTTAGGCATATATGCCACTTTCAATGTAACAGGTTCATAGCTTTCGCTGGCTTCCGGCGCTGCTTCTGCTTCTTCCGGTGCTTCCGCCTCTGCCTCAGGTGCAGGTTCAGCTTCCTGTGCAGGCGCTTCCTCTTTAACGGGTTCCTGTGCGGATGCCGCCGGTTCTTCTTTACCGCCGCAGCCGGCAAGGGTTGCTATCATTGCCGCTGTAAGCAGTATGCTTAATACTTTTTTCATTTTTGATCCTCCTTATGATAAACTTTCTATAGATAAAAGTCCGGGATTTGCCAGACCATTAACTATCCTTTTATTTTCTTACTTCCAGATATTCGTGATATACCTGTCCCCAGATATGGTTCTTCAAATCAAGGAATTCAGGGGACATCTTGGTTTCCTGGGTCCTGGGATAGGGAATGTTGATATCCACGATTTCCTTGATCCGTCCCGGCCTTGCGCTCATGATGATAACTTTCTGGGCAAGAATAATAGCCTCATCCACATCATGGGTGATAAAGAAACATGTCTTCTGCTCCTTCTCCCATGTTTCCAACAGTTCCGACTGGAGCTGGGTCCTAGTCTGGGCATCCAGTGCGCCAAAAGGCTCATCCATTAAAAGAACGGAAGGATTTACCGCATAAGCCCTTGCTATGGCGACCCTCTGCTTCATACCGCCGGAGAGCTCTTTGGGATAGTGGTTGAGGAAGTCTTCAAGCTGCACCATCTTTATGTACTTCATGGCCCTTTCTTCCGCTTCTTCACCCTTGATCCCCTGAAGATTTAAACCGAACATAACATTTTTCTTTACGGTCATCCAGGGGAACAGTGCATACTGCTGGAATACAACGCCTCTCTCCGTCCCGGTTCCTACCACCTTCTTGCCATCGCAGTATACATTCCCGGAAGTAGGTTCCAGCAAACCTGCAATAATATTAAGAAGGGTGGATTTTCCACACCCGGAAGGACCTACCACGCAGATAAACTCATTTTCAGCAATATTCAGATTCACGCCGTTTAAGGCAATCATTTCGCCATTCCGGGAGTTATAGATTTTTTTAACATTTTCAATTTTCAGTTTTATATTTCTCTCTTCTCCTGCCATCCCGTCAACTTCCTTTCTAATAATTTGATCACCTTTTCTACGGTAATACCTATGATGCCAATAATGATAATATACAGCAGCATGGGTTCCGACTCAAAACTGTTATTCAGGGAACGGATACGCATCCCCAGACCGGCACTGGCGCCTGTGGATTCTGCCGCTATCAGTGTTGTCAGGGCAACTGATGCGCCCAGCCTGACTGCTGTCATGATAAATGGCAGGGTCGCAGGTGCAATGACCCGCAGGAAAATATCCTTGTCTGTAGCCCCAAGCACTCTGGCGGCTTTGATCAGCGTTTCGTCAATGTTGATAACGCCCTGATAAATGGTAATTGTCATAATCAGAAAAGTTGCGATGGTAATAACGATAATCTGGGGCTTCCTTCCTACTCCGGCAGAAATAACTACCAGTGGTACGTATGCAAGGGGGGGAATATTCCTCACGAACTGAATCCAGGGTTCAATGATATTCCGTACCGGGCGGTACCATGCCATCAGAATCGCAGTAGGGAGCGATAAAATGAAACCAAGAACAAATCCGGCGCTGACGGAAATCAGGCTGCTCTGGATATCCTTCCAGAAAACTCCTCTTTCAAGCATTGTCTGGGTGGCCTTTATGGTCACTACAATATTGGGAAAGCTTCTGGCCGTCTTGGGATTCAGGGACAACAAATACCACAAAACCATAGCTACTGCAAAAGAAATGAGCAGCCACACTTTGTCGGGGATTTTACTACCTTTGTTTTTTTCTTTCATAGCAGTTTTCCTTTCTTTTTACTTTATGAGCACCTTCGCAGCAGTCCGGATAAACCGGACTGCTACATTTTATCTACATTATATTGGAAAATCTGCTATTTAGACAGTATGAAATTTTTTCATACCTGCCGCACATCCCTGCCGGCCCAAAAGGGGGCCTATATTTTTATTTAAATTCCGTCTTTCTTATAACGTTCTGCCATTTCACCCAGCGTTACCTGCTCAACTAAGGGAGCCTTCCCTACGGAGCCGAACTGCACGATCAAGGTTCCCACCACTTCCTTTACGCCGGCTTCAATACAGCCTGTGATGGCGGCCACATCCTCATCGGGGATGATTCCTTTCATAAGGGTGTCCATAATGGGCGTCAGGAACACTCTGGGGTCTACCTGGGTCTTATTCTTCTCCAGCAGTTCGTATATGCCGCCGATGGAGGGGCTTGCCTGCTTTTCGGGATAGCTGGCGAAAAATTCTTTCATATTCCTGGTCACAGCAAGCCGGATATCCGTGTCCACGTTGATCTTGCCTATGC
The DNA here is from genome assembly GCA_009911035.1 of Lachnospiraceae bacterium. Lineage (GTDB taxonomy): Bacteria > Bacillota > Clostridia > Lachnospirales > Lachnospiraceae > Suilimivivens. Next base: position 76,068 of record QXWO01000016.1, on the reverse strand, counting down.
CGCAGGGAATGGCCTGCTTTAACTCCTCTATGGAGATGCCGTAAGCATTCTGGACATCACCTCCCAGGCCGTTGATTTCATCCACGATATATCTGGGAACCGTGGAAGAACCGTGGGACACAAGAACACCGAAAATATTTTCGTGGTTCATGCATTCTTTGATGGCAACAGCGATTTCTTTTCTCAGCTTTACATCTTTTCCCTTAGAAGGGCCGTGCATGGTTCCGTAAGAAATTGCCAGCGCGTCCACTTTGGTCTTGCGGAAAAATTCCACCGCCTTTAAAGGATTCGTGTAAGTGGAAGAAGCAGCAAACACATGGTCTTCCACTCCTGCCAGCACGCCCAACTCTCCTTCCACCGTAATGCCTCTTTCATGGGCGTATTTGACCACTTCTCTGGTCAGTTCCACATTCTCATCAAAAGGAAGGGAGGAACCGTCAATCATGACAGAGGTATATCCCCCGTCAACAGCGGCCTTTACCGAATCAAAATTCTTGCCGTGGTCTAAGTGGAGCACTACCGGTATAGGCGACGGCTCACCGTATTTTTTCACTGCATCAGCGATATTTTTCGCCCCGGCCTTCTTGTCTTCCAGTGTTGCGTTTAAAAAGTCTTTCCTGCCACCCATAAAACCGTTGGCAAGATCTGCCCCCTGCAAAATTGCTGCGGAGCGGAACATTTCATGTACTTCAATGACTGCTTTTGCCTGGGCAACAGCATTGACATTGAACGCGCCCTGGGCAAAATGATATTTATCCGTTGCTTCCAGCAGCGGCCTTAAAGGTACTAATGCCATAACCGATCTCCTTTCATCTGTTCACTAATTTTCCCATAACAAAAGTATCCACTACATTGTCCATTCTGTCAAGAATAACAATATCTGCATCTTTTCCTTCTGCAATGGACCCCTTCCTGTCAAAGACACCGATCAGCTTCGCCGGGTTCTCTGTAAGGAGCCTTAAAATCTCTTCCATGGGACGGGCCGTAAAGGCCATAAGGTTCTTAAGGGCGGCTCCCGTAGTCAGGGTGCTTCCTGCACGTACCCCGTTAGAAGCCAGTTTTGCGTCTCCGTCCACCACTACCACGTCATTGACGCCCAGCTTGTAATTGCCGTCGGGAAGCCCTGCTGCCATGATAGAGTCCGTGATTGCCACTACCTTGTCAAGACCTTTTGTCTTGATCAGCAGGCGGACCACTGCTGGATGCAGGTGGCGCCCGTCGCAGATTGCTTCACAATAGATATCGGATTCCAGAGCGGCACCCATAATAGCCGGAAAATGCTGGTGAAGCAGTTTCATTGCGTTAAAAATATGGGTACAGGAGGCAGCGCCGTTCTCAATGGCTTTCATGGAGGTGTCATAATCTGCCCCTGAATGGCCGATTGCAACTACGATCCCCAGATCTTTCATGGCGGGAATGGCATCCACAATGCCTTCAATTTCCGGCGATACGGTCAGATATCTGATATTTCCTCCGGCTGCCTCCTGATATTCCTTTAAAAGTTCCACATCCGCATCTTTAAGAAGGTGTTCCGGCATGGCCCCCTTGAATTCCTTTGCAAGGAAAGGGCCCTCTAAATGAATGCCCAGAAGGTTTGCCCCGGAGCACTCCATTTCTTTGTGCTTCTTAAACTCGTCAATACACCATAAGGTCTGCTCTTTGGTATCCGTAAGTACCGAGCACAGCCAGGAAGTGGTTCCCTGGGTCGCCATAAAATGGCCGATCTTCCCTAATTCTTCCGCTGTTGCTGCATTTACATCCACGCCTACTGCCCCGTGGGTATGGATGTCAATAAAGCCGGGCACTACTTTTTTCCCCTGGGCATCATAAACCGCTGCCCCTTCTGCAGGTGTTTCTTCTTTGGGAAGGATGTGAATACATCCTCCCTCGATCCCAATGGTCTTTTCCTGAAAACTTCCGTCTATAAATACGCTGCCATTTACAATATACTGTTCCATTTGTTCTGCCCCTTTCTTTTATGGAAGATTTGCCACGAATTCCGTAAATTTTATGTTGATGTCGGGATGATTCTGCAAAAGGCTTACCGGGAAATGGGCGTTTGCCTCCCCGTAAGCTGCATGGCGCACCACGCTTCTGTGCCAGTCCCTAAAACATCCCAGCCGGATCTTTCTTGCATGGGAAATCTCGTAGATACCAATCGTGATGCAGAAATGGGGCATATCGTCCAAGGCGCCGTTCAAATCCCCGATGGAATTCACCGCCCTTGTCTCCTTAGAAATGTCCAGAACCCTTGTCTTTAACTGTAAAAATTCCTCTCCGGTCAAATCATCCTGGGGCTCATTAAAAGCCACATGGCCGTTGATGCCGATACCGCCGAAAGCAATATCCACACCGCCTAATTTTTCAATCAGCTCCGGGATATAGCTGGTATTATTGGGATCCGGGAAAACTCTCTGGCTTTCAGGCATAACCAGTTCCGGTTTTATTTTGGTGTAGACTGTCCTGTCCATAAATCCTCTAAAGCTTAATCTGTGTTCCTTGTCAATCCACTGTTTGTCGTCCGTCAAATATTCGTCCATGTTGATGAACCAGACATTTTTCAAGTCAATATTTTTGCTGTTTACCATATCCACAAAATAAGGATACTGTCCCACCGGGCCTACAGGGCAGATAAACACGGTCTTTTCCCCAAGGGCATTTTTTCTTTCAATTTCGTCTGCCATTTCCTGTGCTATGGACTGGAACACAGTTGCATTGTCCTCCATGACGATCAGGGGGATCTTGGGGCTTTTTAGCAGTTCTTCTTTGGTATAATAATAATATTCATGCATCTTGTTTACTTCCTTTCACAACTTTTACAGGGTCAACCATTATACACTTCGTCCTTCATCATCAGGTGCACTGCACTCTTTTTAAAGGTAAGGGGCAGGGCAAGAATATGGGGATTTTCCCCTACATATTTCTTTTTTGCATCCTCTAAAGCTTCCTCAATGGTAGCTCTGGTCTTAAGTCCCATTCCCCTTGCATACCCCGGCTCCTGGGCGCCGCAGATGTAAATGGCGGAGGTGTTCATTTCCGCAATATGTCCGCAGGCAATCATGGAAAAGCCGTGGAAGGGATGGAACGCATTGGTATAGCGGTATTTGCGGATATATTCCTGATTTGTGGCAAAATATTCTCCCAGACGGTTCATGTCCGGCAAAGTGTTCATCTGGTCTTTCTGGAACATATCATACATTTCCCTTAAGTAGGGCCACAGCTCATCGTGGAAATACCCGTTGCAGATGGAAGCGCAGATAATCACACACTTGTCACTCATGACTCTCTTATGGCGGATGACCTGTGCGGAAAGGGCCTGCATCATCATAATAGGGTTGGTTCCCATGCCTTCCCCATAATGGAAGAACTGGGGCATTCCAAATATCATCACATCATATTTCTTTTCCGCAAACGGAACATACGTTCTTTTATCTGCCACCTTCCAGGACTCTGGCTGCATGACCCCTGCATAACCGCTGAATATGGCAATCTGTCTGGAAGAAGTATCCAGCACGGCGTCACAGCAGAAAAACTTCTTGCCCATGCACTTTTCCATGTGCTGGCCGATTTCGTCAAACTTCGTTCTCATAAGGGAATGGCCGCTGACCGGCACGAAATCCTTCTGATGCATGACTTTGGGTACATGGTGGGAGGCGATGGAACGCCAGTGGGTGATTCCCGTAGCGCAGTGTTTGTAACCGCCCGAATAGCCCCCGTATGGATTTCCCTGCGTATGGCCGATCAAGATAGCCACATCGCTGTCATATACATATTTGTTCATGAGAACCGGGTCGCCTCTGTCAGTGGTTCCCAGATCTACCAGGTGTTCATAGTCTTCGCTGTCGTGGTTGATGATCTGTCCACAGTTCCAGAACTGGTTGAAAAGCTCATCCCCCAAAACGCCTCGGATCTCCTGCTCTGTATTCTTCCGGTGAAGCCCATTGGAACAGATAAGGAGAATGTCCTTTTTTTCCACCCCTGCGTCATACAGCTCCTGCAGAATAAGTTTGATGGAGATTTTTCTGTGGGAAGTAGGCTGCTCTCCCCCTTTTACCCTGTCCGGGAATACAATTGTCACTTTGGAACCTTTCTTTGCCAGTTTGGATAAAGGCTCCATTCCCATGGGATTTCTAAGAGACTCGAGGGTCTTTGCCTCCAGCTCATCTTCCGGGATGTAAGGGGGGTCGGGAATGGTCTCCCCAGGTATAAATACTTCTGTATCGTCCGGCAGATTTGCCGCCATGGTGCCATGTCCGTATTCAAATTCTAATCTCATGTTGTCTCCTTTTCTTTATAAAATACTGTTTATATTACTTTCCTAAATACAGGCGGATGATTTCCAGATATTCTTCGGGATAGAATCCAATGTCCCCCTGGAATCTGGTCAGGGCAATGAGCCCTCCGTCTATTTCCGGTATAGATGCAAGCATTGCCGCATTGTCTGCTTTCAGCCCGCCGCCATAGGCAACCGGAAGTCCTCCCGTGCGCTCTTTGACAAATTTTGCAATTTTCTCGATGTATTCTTTGCCCGCTGGGGTCTTGCCGGGGCCGATTGACCAGATTGGCTCATAAGCAATGGCAACTTTGGAGGTATCCACGTCCTTAAGACCGATTTCCAACTGTTTTCCCAGCACTTCCTGCCAGCGGTCCATCTCCGTATCGTTTTCTCCTATGCAGTACAGAACCGTAAGCCCTGCTGCTATGGCCGCCTTGATCTCCTGATTCAGAATGCGGTTCACCGCATCCGTATCCGTCACCCCTGCTTCCGCCATAATGCCTGCCTTGTCTTTCCGTTCTTCACAGTGGCCGATCAATACGCTGGCACATCCCAACGCCTTTACCGCTTTTCCTGTTCTATTTGAGGTAAATGCCCCGAAATTACCGCCACTGCTGACATCCTCCCTGTGGATCCCCTGTGCGCCGATGGCAATACGGCTGCTGCCCTTTAAGGCTTCCACTGCCGGAAGAAGATGGGCTTCGGGCAGATACATGATAAACTCTGCCTCCTCCTCACTGTAAGCAGCCAGTGCGTCCTTGGTGTGCTCCACAATGTAAGATCCCCAGCCGTTGATTGGGGCAATACTGTTCACACCCCCTTCTTCCTTCGGGATATCAAATCTTTTCAGGTTCAAATAAATATGCTTCACTTTGTTTTCCTCCCTATTATTAGTTCCGCTTCCGTACCCCCTGGCGCCATTTCCCGCAGAGCAAAAACCGTCTGCTCCGCCCACTGGTTTTTCTCTGGGCGCCTGGGTGCACGTCCGCGGTTCTGCAGTTTCCGGTTTATATGCGGCTCCGCAGCTGGTGTTCTGCTTCGTCCTTGAAACTTACCATCTCCGGCAGGTCTCCATCGATCAGAGGGCGGCACCACTGTACGAAGTGTTCCGTGATGTCATTGCCTCTTTCATTGATGTATTCTTCTGGCATAATGCGCTCATGCAGCATGACCTCCTCAATGGGTATCAGGGGCGTCTCGATCTGGTAAGCTTCCCCACTTGTCCGCCGGATCCCTACCATAACTCCTGTTTTTCCTTCTGTGGCAGCTTTAACAGCCTCCCGGCCCACCAAAATGGCCTCTTTTCTGTCCACCTCCGACTGCAGTGCCATGGAAGCCCTTCCGCAAAGTCCCGGCTTTTCGCTTCTTGCCTTGATGCCCAGCTTTTTGATGACCAGTTCCGCCAGATAGGCGCTTACGTCCCCATAATAGACCGCCCTGTCCGTCTTGAAGATCGGCGGGACGATGGACTCTCCCTTTTCATTCCGGAGTCCTTCGCTGACCACCACCACCACGCCGCCCAGCTCCTCATAGAGCTTTTTTACGTCCGCAAGAAACTCTTCCTCGTTAAAGTTCCTCTCGGGAAGATAAATCAGATGGGGGGCATCCCCGGGATTTTTCCTTGCCAGCGCGGAAGACGCTGTGATCCATCCTGCATTCCTTCCCATGGCTTCTATGACACAGACATGAATAGGCAGTGACTTTACGTCCGCTCCCACTTCCTTCGTCACTGTGGCGATATATTTGGCTGCGCTGGGAAAGCCCGGTGCATGGTCAATAATGGAAATATCATTGTCCATGGTTTTGGGAATGCCCACCACGAAAATATCTTCCCCATGACAGGCCCTGCTGACCTTTCCGCAGGTGTCCATGGAGCCGTTTCCCCCGTTAAAAAGCACGTATTTTATATGATGCTTCTTCAAAACAGACACCATGGCTTCATACTGCTCCTGTTCTAAAGGAAACCGGGAAGAACCGATTGCCGTTCCCGGAGTCGTCAAAAGCAGTTCAATTTTCTCATCAGGAAGCTTTCCCATATCCAAAAAGTTTTCCTTAAGGACTGCCTCGGAACCGCCTATTGCCCCGTAAATCTTCTCTATGCCAAGCTCCTGCGCCTGCCTGACCACACCGTATAGGGATGCGTTTAAAACCGCCGTGGGGCCCCCTCCATGCACCACCAGTAAATTTCCTTTCATACCGCCGCAATGCTCCTTTCCATCCTGTCTCCGTGACTTTTTACATCTACTGTATTTATAGTAACACAGGCGGATTTTCTTTCCTATGTGCCAGCCCTCAATATTTACCCAAACGTTTGCGTAAACTTTTTCCCTATGATACAATAAAACATATACAATAGAAAGAAAGCAGGAGCGATTATTTGATGACTTTGAAAGAAATTGCTTCTCTGGCCGGTGTGTCTGCTTCCACTGTTTCCAGGGTGATCAATCATCCGGGTTCTAAAGCTGCCAGCCGGGAAGTGGAGAACAGGATATGGCAGATCATACGGGAGCATGGCTACATCCCCAATACTGACGCCAAGAATTTAAAACTGCACAATTCCCGCATCGGCAGCCTTCCGAAGACCATTGGGTGCATCCTTGCCCGGACCCATACCTCTGACCCCTTTTTTTCCAAAATTACAAGGGGCATTGAGAAGGAGGCCCTGCGCAGCGGCTATATTGTTAAATATATTTATTCCTACCAGGATATCCAGGACCCGGATATCCAGAAAGCTATCCGGCAGACGAAGGTTGAGGGCGCGGCGATCTTAGGCCGGCCGGATTCCAAGACCCGCACTTTTCTGAAAGAAAATTACAGCAGAATCATTTACACGGGCCTTAACAACATTGAATCGGAATTTGACCAGATCACCTGCAACGCCTACCTTGCTTCCAAAACCGCCGTGAGCTATCTGGCGGAATTGGGCCATATACATATTGCCTATCTGGGAGAACGGAAAAATGAGATCCGGTACCGGGGCTATTGGGATGCCATTTCCCAGCTTGCCTTACCCATTAACCGGGAACTGATCATAGACACGCCCCTTTCCACCGAGGGAGGCTACCAGGCCACCAAAAGGCTTTTGTCTTCCAAAAGCCGGGTCACGGCTTTGTTCTGCGCCAATGACCTGACTGCCATAGGGGCAATGAAGGCGGCTGTGGAAGCAGGACTATCCGTTCCTGAAAAGCTGTCTGTCATAGGCATTGACGACATTGAAACCAGCCAGTACACCACCCCCATGCTCACCACCATCCACATTCCCATGGAGGAGCTGGGGATCATGACGGCCAAGATACTGATTGACCGGATAGAGACCGGAAAACGGATACCCATGAAGGTGGAACTGCCCTTCCGGCTGATCAAACGCGAAAGCTGCGCTCCTCCCCCGAGGACGTAAATTTATAAAAAGAAAGGATGATTATTTTATGCTGATCACTTTAAAAAACCAGGGCTATACGGTTTCTCTGGAGACCGTAGGCGGAGAACTGAAATCTTACAAAAACGAGACAGGAAAAGAATATGTCTGGAATTCCGATCCTGATTTCTGGCCCCGTTCTTCACCCCTTTTATTCCCTTCCATCGGGAATCTGAGAAACGGGAAAACCAACATAAACGGACAGGAATATGAAATATGCAAACATGGATTTGTCCGCGATATGGAGATGGGATATGAAATGGAAGGGGACAGCAAGATTACTTTTTCCTGTGAATACAATGAGGAAACTTTAAAGTCCTACCCTTTCCGCTTCCGTTTGTGCCTTACCTATGAACTGGACGGGCCTGAACTGCGTATGACCTATCTGGTAACCAATGCAGACGACAAAGATATGTACTATCATCTTGGCGCCCACCCCGGCTTCATGTGTCCTTTAGAGGAAGGCGAGAAGTTTTCTGATTATGTCCTTAAGTTCCCCTATGCGGAAACCTGTGACAGCCCTGTATACGACCTTAAAAATTTCCAGTTCGACCCGGTAAATACCAAACGTTATCTGGATAACAGCGATACCATAAAGCTGGATTATTCCCTGTTCGACATTGACGCGCTGGTATTCCCTTACCTGAAATCCAAAAGCGTAAAGCTTATGAATCCAGCTACCGGAAAAGGGGTCGAAATGGACTACACAGACTTTTCCACTATCGCCTTTTGGACTCCTGCCAAGGTACAGGCTCCCTTCCTATGTCTCGAGCCCTGGAACGGTGCGGCGATTTTTGCTGACGAAGATAATGAATTTATCCATAAACGGGATATCCAGGTAATTGCCCCCGGTAAAAGCAGAACCTATGGGCTGACGATCCGACTGCTGGTATAAAGCCTGCCTTTCCCGGCCAGCTTATTGTAAAAAAAGGACGCATGAATGACCATGCGTCCTTTTTTTACAATAAGCTGGCTCGCGTAGCGTGGCAGCGTTTGTCAGGCTCCACAGTTTTTACTGCTTCCAGCGCCGTTTATAATTCAGATTTCGTGCACTTATAAAGACACCAAGCCTTACTCTCTGCCGTCCCAGCAGTAAGTGCAGAGTTTATTTTTATCAATTCCCACAGATTCCATCATGTCGTCCAATCTGTGGTATCTTAAAGAGGTAAAGTTAAGCTGTACCCCAATGCGCTTTACCATCTCCTGATACTCCGGCGTTTCCGGGTTGGAGTAGGCGCTTAAGTTCACGTTCTTGCCGTCCCCTTCCATCTCTTTGATGATCCTTCTTGTTATCAGATCCATCTCCGAAGTGGAGCGAGAGAAATTCAGATACTTGCATCCGTATAAAAGGGGCGGACAGGCGGGTCTTATATGAACCTCCCTTGCGCCGCTCTGGTACAGGAATTCCGTGGTTTCCCTAAGCTGGGTGCCCCGGACTATAGAATCATCGATCAGAAGAAGGCTCTTGTCCTGTATCAGATCATGGACCGGTATCAGTTTCATCTTGGCTATCAGGTTCCTTTTGCTCTGGATCGTGGGCATAAAAGAACGGGGCCAGGTAGGGGTATATTTGATAAAGGGCCTTGAAAACGGAATGCCGGATTCATTGGAATAGCCGATAGCGTGGGCAATTCCGGAATCCGGTACGCCTGCCACGTTATCCGGCGACGCATCATCCCGCTTCGCCAGAAGGGCACCGCAGTTATAGCGCATCTTCTCCACGCTGACTCCCTCGTAGGAGGACGAAGGATACCCGTAATATACCCACAAAAAGGTACAGATTTTCATATCATTTCCGGGCTTTACAAGAGTCTGCACCCCCTCCGGCGTCACCACCGCCACCTCTCCGGGTCCTAATTCCTTATAGTCGGCATACCCAAGATTTAAATAGGCAAAGCTCTCAAAGGAAATGCAGTACCCTTCCTCCTTCTTTCCGATTGCCACAGGGGTCCTTCCCATCTTATCCCTTGCCACATATATCCCCTTAGGCATCAGGATCGCCATGGTCATGGACCCTTCAATCAACTCCTGGGCATAGGTGATCCCCTCTATCAGGTTATCCTTCTGGTTGATAATTGCCGCCACCAGCTCTGTAGGATTGATGTCTCCGCCGCTCATTTCCAGAAAGTGACCGTGTCCCATGGTAAAGATCCTGTCAACGATTTCGTTCAGATTGTTGATTCTTCCCACCGTCATGATGGCAAAAGTACCATGATGTGAACGCACTAAAAGAGGCTGGGGCTCATAATCGGAAATACATCCAATTCCAAGATTCCCCTCCATTTTATTTACATCTTTATCAAATTTGGTACGGAAAGGGGCGTTTTCTATATTATGAATAGCACGGTCAAAACCCTTTTTACTGCTGTATACTGCCATTCCCGCCCGTCTTGTGCCCAGATGGGAATGATAGTCCGTACCGAAAAACAAGTCAAATACACAGTCCTTCTTTAACGCTGTTCCAAAAAATCCACCCACGTCTTTTCTCCTTAAACATTGATCTCCGCTTTCATTCCCAACAGTTCTTTGTTTGCATCCAGCACAGGCATTACCACCTTTTCCAGAAAACTCTCCACCTGCTCTTTGGCCCGTCCCACATACCTTGAAGGTTCCATGGTTTCTTGCAGTTCCTCCAAAGACATGGGGAAAGCATCGTCCGCTGCAATCAGTTCTAACAGATTATTTTCTTTTCCTTCCACTTTCACGGTCTTTCCGGCTTCCATGGAAAGTTCCCGGATTCTCTCATGAAGCTCCTGCCTGTTGCCCCCCGCCTTTACGGCGTCCATCATAATATTTTCCGTAGCCATAAAGGGAAGCTCGCTCAACATATGCTTTTCTATCACCTTGGGATATACCACCAGTCCGTCCACCACATTGAAACACAAATCTAAGATACCATCGACCGCAAGAAAGCCTTCGGGTATGGAAAGCCGCTTGTTTGCGGAATCATCCAGGGTTCTTTCAAACCACTGGGTAGCGGAAGTGATGGCCGGATTCAAGGCGTCAATCATCACATACCGGGCAAGAGACGCGATCCGCTCGCTTCTCATGGGGTTTCTCTTATACGCCATGGCGGAAGAACCTATCTGGCTCTTTTCAAAAGGCTCCTCCACTTCTTTCAGATGCTGCAGAAGCCGGATGTCGTTGGACATCTTGTGGGCGCTTGCGGCAATACCTGCAAGCACATTGGCAACTCTGGTGTCCACCTTCCGGGAGTAGGTCTGGCCGGAAACCGGATAACATTCTTTAAATCCCATCTTCTGTGCAATCATGGGGTCGATTTTGTCGATAGTTTCCTGATCCCCGTTAAACAGTTCCAGAAAAGAAGCCTGGGTTCCTGTGGTGCCTTTGGAGCCTAAAAGTTTCATCCCTGAAAGCACATGATCCAGATCCTCCAAATCCAGCATAAATTCCTGTATCCAAAGGGCCGCCCGCTTTCCCACCGTGGTAGGCTGGGCCGGCTGGAAATGGGTAAAAGCAAGGGTAGGCTGGGCTTTGTATTTATCCGCAAAATTTTTCAGTTCCTGAAGTACATTTATGAGTTTGCGCCTTACCAGTTCTAAGGCTTTCGTCATAACAATGATATCTGTATTGTCTCCCACATAACAGCTTGTAGCCCCTAGGTGAATAATGCCCGCAGCCCCGGGACACTGCTGGCCGTATGCATATACATGGCTCATCACATCATGACGGACTTCCTTTTCCCTTGCCTTTGCCACATCATAATTGATATCCTGTGCATGGGCTTTCAGTTCGTCGATCTGTTCCTGGGTGATCACCGGCCTTCCGTCCTTTGAAAGGCCCAGCTCCATCTCTGTCTCCGCCAGCGCGATCCAAAGCTTCCTCCATGTCCGGAACTTCATATCCGGTGAAAAGATATACTGCATCTCCTTACTGGCGTAACGCTCAGACAATGGGCTTACATACCTGTCCGTACTCATTCCTTTACTCCTTTCCCACACATCAAATATTTACAGCCCCAGTCTTTTGAATACTTCGTTATAAGCTTCTTCCACATTTCCCAGATCCCTGCGGAAACGGTCTTTGTCCAGCTTTTCATTGGTATTCACATCCCACAGACGGCAGGTGTCAGGGGATGTCTCGTCGGCCAGAAGGATCTCCCCGTGGAAACGTCCAAATTCAATCTTAAAGTCGATCAATTTGATATCCGCCTGTAAGAAATAGGCTTTCAGCACGTCGTTCACCTTAAAAGCATACTTCTTGATCGTCTCGATCTCCTCCCATGTGGCAAGTCCAAGAGCAACTGCGAAATAGCTGTTGATAAGGGGATCACCCAGTTCATCATTTTTGTAGCTGAATTCAATGGTAGGCTCTTTAAAAGGCGTCCCTTCCGGTACCCCGAGACGCTTGGAAAAGCTTCCCGCCGCCACGTTGCGGATGATCACCTCAAGGGGTACGATTTCCACCTTCTTAACAGCGGTTTCCCTATCGGAAAGTTCTTCTATAAGATGAGTGGGAACCCCTTCCTTTTCCAGAAGTTTAAATACATGGTTAGTCATGCGGTTGTTGATCACGCCTTTTCCTACGATGGTGCCCTTTTTCTCCCCGTTAAAGGCTGTGGCATCATCCTTATAATCCACAATAACCACATCCGGGTCACTTGTTGCAAATACTTTTTTTGCTTTTCCTTCGTAAAGCTGTTCTAATTTTTCCATGTCTTCCTCCATTTCTGCGCCGCCCCGGCGCTCAAACTCAAATCTTATCTATGATTGGAATTTTCCAATAAAACCTCTGACTCTCTCCTGATCTGATGCAAAAATCTCTTCCGGCGTACCTTGTGCCTGGATCACTCCCTGCTCCATAAAAATAATCCTGTCGGAAAGTTCCCTGGCAAACTGCATTTCATGGGTGACAATAATCATGGTCATATGCTCCTTTGCAAGCTGCCGGATGACTTTGAGCACTTCCCCTGTAAGCTCCGGGTCAAGGGCCGAGGTGGGCTCGTCAAAAAACAGGATCTTAGGCTGGAGCGCCAGCGCCCTTGCAATGGAAACCCTCTGCTGCTGTCCGCCGGAAAGCTGGTAGGGGTATGCGTCGGCCTTGTCGGAAAGGCCAAGCTGGGCAAGAAGCTTCTCCGCCCTCTCTTTTGCTTCCTTCTTAGGCACTTTGTCCACACTGACCGGTGCATCTATGATATTTTTCATGACACTGTAATGGGGAAACAGATTAAAGTTTTGAAAAACAAGGCCAAAATGCTTATGGATCTCCTTAAGCCTGCCCTTGCCTGCATAGACGCATTTTCCGTTCTCCTCCCATGCTGCCTTTTCTCCCAGATAAATGAGCTCTCCGCCGTCCATCTTTTCAAGAAGGGTGGCGCACCTAAGCAGGGTGGATTTTCCCGAGCCGGAAGGCCCTATGATAGATACCACTTCCCCTTCCTTCACGGAAAGGGAAATGTCTTTGATCACGCCAAGCCCGTCAAAGCTTTTGCGCATATGATTGATTGTAAGTAAAACATTTTTTTCCATCAGACGCCTCCTACCTGTAATAGTTCAAAGCCTTTTCGATCCGTTCCATTACAAATGCCACCACAAGGTTAAAGATATAATAGAAAAGGCCGGCTGCCATAAGAGGCACCATGCTTGTATCCTTGGCCGCAATCTGCTTGGCCATGGTGAACATTTCCGCCTGTGCCAGCACAAAGGCTAGGGAAGTGTCCTTTACAAGGGTGATCGTTTCATTGGTAACAGACGGCAGAATCCTTTTGATCACCTGGGGCAGGATGATCTTGAAGAAGGTCTGGACCTTATTGTAGCCCAAAACCTCCGCCGCTTCATACTGCCCTACGGCGATGGATTCAATGCCGCCTCTGTAAATTTCTGCAAAATACGCCGCATAATTGATTGCAAAGGCCAGGATAATTGCCGGGAACCTGTATCCCCGCAGATTCAGCCCAAGCAGATAATAAGGCGCAAAGTAAACCACCAGAAGCTGCAGCATGAGGGGCGTCCCACGCATAATCGAAATATAAAATTTGGAAATTCCTCTTACCAGCCCGTTTTTAGACATCCTGCCCAAGGCCACCAGTAGTCCCAGCGGCAGGGAAAAAAGCAGCGTCAGGAAGAAAATTTCCGCCGTGGATATCATGCCTTTTCCAAGCTGCATCATCATGGTTGCTGTACTCATTTGTTCTCCTTACCTTACACTTATGCATCTCCCAAAAGGGATCCTGTTTTTATTTGCCAAGGCACACGCTGCCTTCCAGTCCGTATTTCCCGGCAATTTCCATAAATTTTCCGTCCTTTGCCATCTCAAGCAGTGTGGATTCCACCTGGTCTTTTAAGCTGTCGTTTCCAAGCAGGAATCCAATGCCGTACTGCTCTGTTGCCAGTTTTTCGTCCAGGATCACATAGCCGTCTCCTCTGGATGCAATCTGGTAATCGGCAACACCTATATCAATTGCAATGGCATCAATTGCGCCCGCTTCCAGATCCATAAAACCTGTATTATAATCCGCATACTGCTTTAATTCGCTGAAGGATGCTGCCAGTTCCTGGGCATCCCCTTCCAGTGCTGCCAGTGCGGAAGAGTCTTTCTGGACTCCCACGATCTTGCCGGACAAATCCCCGAAAGAAGCGATCCCTGCATCAGATTTCACTACAAATACCTGACTGTTGTCAATGTAAGGCACAGACCATGTGTAAGCATCTTCCCGTCCGTTCATGGTAAATCCGTTCCAGATACAATCAATAGAGCCGGAAGAAAGTTCCATGTCCTTGGAATCCCAGTCAACAGGCTGTTTTACCAGTTCCCATCCCCTGCGGGCACACACCTCTGCCGCAAGGTCCAGGTCAAAGCCCGTATATTCCCCGTTTTCGTCCATGTACCCGTAAGGAGGGAATTCTGCATCAAATCCCACGGTAAAAGTAGTTCTTTCCTCTGCCGGAGCGGCTTCCTGTGAACCTGTTTCCGCTTCCTCCTGTCCTGCGCTCTCTGCCTCCTTAGCCGGAGCGGCCGTTTCATTGGTATCTTTAGCTGCCCCGCAGCCTGTGATCATTCCGACGGTCAGACCCGTCAATGCCAGTAATGCCATAAATTTTTTCATAATTTCTCCTCCATTCTTGAGCACTTTGCTTTGTTAGCATGGTAAAGTGTTATTCCATACGAGTATCATGCTACCATGCCCATAAATAGAAGTCAAGAGAAATCCTTTTCGTATTCGTCTACAATATTCATGATTTCACCGGCATATTTGGGATAACTTTCCACCAGATCCTTGATCTCCTCCTGGGCTTTTCCGGCAATCACTTCTTTATTATAATCCATACGCCGCCGCAGGGATTGTCTTCTGATGATCAGGTTGTGGCGGATTTCCACCATCTCTTTCCGGTCCAGAAGGGCCTGTGTCTGTTGAAGCCAGATCATGGGATCTTTTATCTGATATCTGCGCAGCACGTGGAGAAGTTCCTGCTGGTATTCGTCAAGCTGTAACTCCGCCTGCAGGTATTTATGCCGCTCCTCCTTCTCCTGCTGGTACAGTTCCCAGCTTTTTCCAAGTTCCCCTGCACTTTTTACTTTATACTTCATATAAAGATAATCAAGCAGGTGGGTGTTGTTCACATACCGGATTTTGACCATATTCTGCAATCTTATAATGCGGCTGATACTGCTCTCCACACGGGCAAGTTCCTTTACAGAATCATTGTGTTTGATGAAAATAAGGGTAATGGCAACAGCGCCCACTGCTGCCACCGCCAGATATCCCAGCTTCGTATTGATATGGAAACCATATTGCAGGACAAACAAAACCACGATCCCTAAAATAACCGCCACGGTACACACAATGGTCATGGATCTGGTATCGGCAATAATTCTCCTAAGCTCGCTGCGCCTGAAATGGTAGGCATGTTTCTCCCCGTCCAGCTTCCTAAGGTCGCGTTTGATAAATTCCTGATATTCCTCCGCCTTTTTCAGCTTCCCGTACCCTTCCTGGATTTCTTCCTCCATGCGCTCAATCTTGTGATACTCCATGTCGCTTAAGCGGTTCTTTCTCTGCTTATAGCCGGACTGCTTTTCTTCCAGGGCCTCGATTTTTTCGGCACACTCCGCCAGGGCCGCTTTTTCTTCCTCCGGCAGCGCCTCTATCTCCTCCATGTCCTTTAAATAGGCTGTCACCATATTGTACTCAAACTGGAGGGTCTCCAGCTCTTTGGACGCCTCCGCGATCTGCTCAAGGCACCCCTTTACGTATTCCTGCCTCTGCTCTTTATTGCTGATCTTAATTTCATTCCTGTCATAGACGATCTCATTCCAGTCCTCAATCTCATATTCAGGTTCCTCTATTTTCTTTTTCCAGCTAAACAGTTTCTTTAATAAACCCATCCTGCTCCTTTTTCCCTTTTCCATTCTGCTATCCCGCCACAAGCTCCCGGTATTCATTCTTCTTTTTGGAGATGATCCTGTCTATCTCTTTTAAATAAGAAGTTTCGTTTCCCTCATCCTTATAGATCTTAAGGGCCGTGAGCATCCTGCTATCCTGGGACGCCTCAAATTTTCCCTTTGCCCCCTCAAAAAGCTTTTCCAGTTCCAGGGAAAGCCCATGAAGCTCCCCGTGCTCTGCAATAAAAGCCACATAATCCCCCTCTGCCATCCCCAGCCGCTGGGCCGCCAGATATTGTAACCCAGAAGCTTTGTTTCCCGTCATTTCATAGGCTCTCATAAAATATTTGGCCGCCATGCCGAACTGGAACAGCTCCGCATACGCTGTACCCATGTTGTGGAAAATAGACGGCTTTAAAGCACTTTCGCTTTCCGGGAGCTGTCTGCACAACTGGTCATATTCATCCAGCGCCATCTGGCATCTGTGGTTCTTTAAAAGGAAATCGGCCTGCTTTTTCAACCGTTCGTAATCGGTCAGTCCTGCATTGCTCTGAACCACGTCCTCTATTTTTTTCTTTTCTTCCGGCGTGCAATAATTGACATAATCCAGAATCGTGCCTACAAATATCCCCGGCTGTATCCCCCGGTTAAAAAGGTTCAAAAGCTGATGTCCCAGCTCCGCAAGTCCGCATTCCGTATCCAGCCACACCGCCAGGTTCCTATCCATAATATCCCGGGTGATCATAAAGGGATTGCTTGCAAAAAGCCAGCACAACTCCTCCACACAATATACGTTCACACACAGGCTCTCAAAATGATAGGGATTTTTCGCATACTTTCCCATACATAACAGCATTCTGCCCATACTAATCCTCCATGTCAGAGCCGTTTACTGCGATGACACACATCGGAAATCTCAAATTTCCGACTGCAGTCAGGGCATATTTGAGGCTCTGACTCAAATTGCCGATTAAAAAATTTCGAAGCAGCGGCCCGCCTCTGCCACGTAACTCCATAACACCGGATTCAGACTATAATCGTCTGGGTCCACGCCTTTCCGCTGGATTTAAACATTTCCCCGAACCCCATATCTTCTATTGTGACAGCCGCCTGGTTCACGGCCGTCATTTCCATGTGGATATTCAGTCTGGTAGTGCGCGCCGGGCGCTGGGGAAGTCCTTCCAGGGACAGGGACCGGTATGTCACCTTTCCTCCTGTCAGAGGGGTAATGACAAAATCCACCGTATTGCCGCTCTCTAAAATAACGTCAAAGTCCGATGACGCTTCATACCAGTTGATGCCTGCATCCAGGATGGCATAGTAGGAATCTTCCCCCCGGCGCAAAGCCCGGATGCCGATATTGGATTTCAGCTTATCGTCTCCTAAATACACATGTTCTTTCCATTCTTCGCCAGGGTGGAGCCGTTCCATCATGCCGTAGCAGGCCCCTTTGCTGTAAAGATTATTTCCCTGAAAGACCCGCCGGTTTCTGCACAGAAGCCTTAAGGATTCCTTTGCCCAGTTTTCCTTAAAGCCGTCCCCCAGAAGAAAAATAGTGGAAACGGATCTGTCCTTTAATTCCCTGCCTGCAATGTCCGCAAACAGCATGTCCAGCTCTCCCATCTGTTTTTTGCGTATCTCCGGCTCCTCATTCCATATCCTCCGCTCCATTTCCGGATAATTGCGCTGCTCTATCACCACTACCCTGGGGGAGGTCCTCTCATTGCATTCCAGACACAGGGTCTTTAACGCGGTATGATATTCAAATATCATCACATTACTTTTTCTAAGTTCCCGGCTCTGGTGCAGGGTATAGGCATAAAAGCTTTCCAGATGATTCTGAAAGCAGATATATTCCGTCTTAAGGGAAAGCCCTGCCGCCACTTTTCCCAGCACATCCACCATCCGGGGCGTCAGCTCCTCCACGGTGAACATAAAGGCTTCTATCTGGCTTAGCTGAATGCGAATATTTAAAAGAGAAAGGCTCCTTTTGACAAACAGGGTAAGGAGGGCCGCCGGATCGAAGGCTTCCCCTTCCACCAGCACATCTTCCCCCCGCTCCGCCAGCGTCAGTAAATCTTCCACCAATATGCCGTTTTCTTCCTTTGCAAATTTAATGGCTTCCTTTCCGTAGTACCACTGCCCCACACCGCTTCTTTTGCACAAAACAACGGGAATGTTGTATTGTTCCGTGCCGGCCACAGCGGAGACTGTTTCCGGTTCCGTCTCCTCCAGCCCGCAATAGCTGATCTGGGCAAATGTCCGTCCGAGATCATATCCCACAGCCACTTTTCTGCTGTTCTTTTTTCCGGTAATATCCTTCTGGCCCTGAAACATTTTCTTACTCCCCAAAACTAAATCATATGAAATAATTCTTTTACAAGATAATCTTTTTCAAAATACTCATAAAGCTGACTTTCCATGGCATCATAGTCCTGTAAGTTTCTTCCCACGGCAATGTCATTGAGCATATCGTACCGGCTTTCCTTCTGCTCCCTCCCGGTATCGTTGCGGCTTAAGGTTCCGCTTGTCATCAGATGTTCCTTCCCATCCTGTTTTTCCGTAATATAATACTGCAAGTGCTCCCCGAAAAACAAAATAAACTGTCTGACGTACACACCGCCGAACATATCCTGCATTTCTTCCTTTATATATTCACCCTCAATGGTGTCTTCCTTTTCGATCAGATAATGAATGACAGGCGCACCGCCCTCCCTGACACGGTATTCCACCATAGTCTTATCCAGGAACTGACGCATGAACACAATATTATCCGCATATTCCTTAAAATAAGGGAAGTATTTATTCTGGGCAAGTATTTCCCGCAAAAATACCAGAAGGCACCGGGAAATGCGCTCGTCCACTATCTTTTTATTTTCCGCATAGTATCTGGTGTAAGCCAGCCTGCAGACCAATGGGAAGTTCTCCTCCTGCCGCTCAATGACCCTCTGCATGTCCTCAAGCACAAATTCATCCATGGGCTTATCCAGCACAAAATAGTCGTAAGAACACTGGGCAAGAACTGCCAGTTCCACCTCCGTCCCGGCTCCCCCGGCCACATAACTCTTAAAGATCTCTGCCCGCTCCGCCACATAGGCGCCTGTGTAAAGGGTCTGGACTAAAATCCTCCCGCCTAAATGATAGGAATCCACGCCGAACGAATCGGCCGCTTTCCAGATATCCCGCATCTCCATGCACGTGCCTGTAAAAAAACGGCATAAGTACTCCAGAAGATTTCCGTCATACTTTCCCGCCTTAAAAGCCCGGAACGCTAAAAGGGTCATGGTCTCATCTTCCACAATGCCTTCTATGGCAAGGAGCCTTGTGCAGAGCCTTAGAATGATCTTTGCATCAATCCCCTCTGCCCCCCGCAGTTTCATCCATGCAAATGCTTTCTCGTACATGCCCCGCACTACCAGAAACTGGAGAACCTTTGAAAAGCAGCGGTTTTCTATCTGTTCCGGGGACAGTTCTTCCAGCGCATCATCCAGCTCTCTCATCCTGTCATTGTCAAAAAAGAAGTCTATCAGGCGCATTCGGATTTCCCGTCTGACCTCCTCTATCACCTCTAGGGAATCTGCAAGCCGCTTCATGTACTCTGCGTTTTCCGGGGTGATCTCTGACAGGCTGCCGCCCCGCCCGCACAGCCAGATATCCAGATGGACACATCCTGTCACATAAGGGCCTACAGCGGCAGAAAGCGGCTCTGGCGCCATCAGCCGTTCCAGCTCATATTCCTCCTCCCGGCAGAAACGATTGCCTTTTTTATCCTCTAAAAGCAGGCGGCAGTCATCGCTGTAGACAGGAATATATGCTTCCATGCCTGTAATAGGGCATACTGTCTCTTTCTTTTCCTTCTCGTAAACCAAAACTACATTTCTGATACTTTTGCGCTTCACCCTAAGACGGTGCATGAACAAAGCGGTGGAAAGCCCCCTGGCAGTTTCCTCCGTGATCATAAAAGGGGTAAACAAATTTTTATACAGGTAGGCAAGATACTGGTTATTCCTGCCCTTTAAGACCTGTGAAACCACAAAGCGTTCAATCTGTTCCCGGTAATTTTCATATAGCTCGGGATACTGCCCCTTCACCTTATGCACATAGGCATAGAGGAAAGCGTTGTGAAGACTGTCAAGGCTGCTGTCAAAAGCAAAATACATCAGTACCATCCGGGGGATCTCCCGGTCGTCCGTCAGTGGAATAGACATCATATAATATTCGTAAAGTCTGGTGATGCGCAGTTCCTTTTCGATTCCTTTTTCATACCAGGGAAAGCTGAAAGGGGCCGTTATATTACCTTTTATCAACAACGTACAGATGGTCTGCAATATTTCGTCGGTAGGCATCACTTTGTAGCAGGCTTTTAAAATGAAAAACAGCCTGCCGGAATAATTTTTCTGTTTCTGGGCCAGATAAACGCTCTGGTTAATGATATCAACGGTCAGCAGATCCTTCTTTGCCGCATAGGACAAAATCTGTATTTCAAAGTTCCCCAGCCGCATCAGAAGGGTCGGATTGGCCAGCAGAAGGTTCCAGGCTTCAATATAAAGGACAGGGCTGGTACATCCCTGCCGGAACTGCTCCTCCAGTACGATCCACCTTTTAGAGGCGCTTCTCGTATAGTCCTCCGAAAGGTACAAAAGCAGCCATGCGATACGCCAATTGTCGGAATTCTGGGCAAAAATCCTCTCCACCTGCCCTGCAGTCTCATCAATATAAAC
This sequence comes from Lachnospiraceae bacterium, assembly GCA_009911035.1. GTDB lineage: Bacteria > Bacillota > Clostridia > Lachnospirales > Lachnospiraceae > Suilimivivens. Next base: position 55,316 of record QXWO01000016.1, on the reverse strand, counting down.
ACCTTTACGGCTTATTAACGTATTCAGATAAAGGTAATAGCAGTAAAGTGTCGCATCAAAATGCTCCTCCAGTTCCTTGTCTGCCTGGCCTAAGATCCACTCCGCCTCGTTGGCACGACCACTGGTAATAAGGAACTGGGCCTGAAACAGCTTCACCGCCAGATCCCGTTCATCCATATGAACCAGCTCCTCGATCAGCTCCCCTGTCTCTTTCATCCAGGAAGAAGCGCTGATTTTCTTCGTGCGGAAGGCTTCATAATACTGCATCAGTTCCATGATCTTATGTTTCTTCTGCCTGCGCACCCCCGGCACCCGGGCGGCCACTGTCTTATTTACCACAGTTACCCGTGCGGTCAGGGAAACATACGGATTAGTCAGACGGATCTCCCCATAATTCCTGCCCCCATGAAGTCTGCCGGCTGACACATAAAAGGGCAGTCTGTAGCAGTTGCCCAGAAAATCCTCGTCCCGGATCACTTCCTTCTCCAGCACGATAAAGTCCCCGTCCGTTTCTATAAAAAGTTCCGAATAGCCCCATCCGTTACGGTTGATCACCAGCTTTCCCTCTGTCATGTCTTTCGGGTTATCCATGCGTATCTCCGCTTCTTCAAGGAGGAACTCCATTTTTTGCTTTTTCTTGATTTCCAGCAGAAATTCTTCCACATTCTGCTCTCTTATGGCTCCCTGGGAAAGTCCCCGGTAGAGACTGTGATGCTGCCTGTCTGCCCCGGTAAAGACACGGGCAAAATCCCGGGAATAAAACAGTTTCACCGCTTCCTGCCAATTGGTTCTGGCAAGATTGGCAAAGTGAAACAGATTTCTGATATCCCCAAGTTCCGAATCTAATGTTCCCTGGGTAATGGTCACATGATAGGGCACAAAATATTCGCCCTGGTTGGATATGATCCTAAATTCACCATTTAAGCTGTCTCCTTCTTCCATGCCGGAAGCGTCAAAGTGATAGGGAATCTCCTCCTTCTGGCCTGAAAAACGGCTCACAAGGCAGTGCATCCTAAGCCGCGTGGACGAAACGCTCCCCTGCGACATCTCATTTTCAGGACCGGTGATTGTAAAACTTCCCTCATAGCTTTCGCCTTCCCGAAGGCAAAGCTCTATGGCAGGCTCGGAAAACTCAAGACAATGGACATCCCTTTTAAAATTTCCTTCCAAAATTTTCTCTACTATCCCCTGCACGGCGCGGTTCCTCCAGTTACCTGTTTTTCTTAAGTATAACTATACTGAATATAACTATACTAAGTGTAGTTATATTCAGTATAGACATATTTCCCAAAGGGCAGGTCTTTAGCTGCCTGCTATAGTATACCATCATTGCGGGGGCTTCCGCAACAAAGAGGCTGAAAAAATATCGAACGGGCTTTTGCACTATCGCAGACCGTCCCGGATACCATGAAAAATCCTACCTTTGCGATACACCAAAAGGAAACCTGCGGCTGTTTCATCAGCCGGGTTCCGCAATGCGGCTGACACCTACATATATGTTGGAAATACTGTACCAAGTAGGGTAATCCACGATGCCGGACTGAGGCAGGCCGAATATTCTCTGGAATGTTTTTACAGCCTGTGCGGTTGCAGGGCCGTAAATGCCGTCAGCGGCAATAGCCGGAATTGCCGGATAGTTTCTTGAAATGCGGTTAAGCTGCTGCTGCATCTGCCGCACCTTCTCTCCGGTGGAACCGATGGACAGGTTATATCCCGGCCATGAGGAAGGAACGCCTGCAATGCTTTCCGCTGTGTTGATATACATGTCGCTTCCATAATAGTAATGGATAATATCAATGGCAGAGTACCCTTCTTCACCTAAATATTTCGATCCCCACTGGCTTAAACCGTTGCAGGTAACCCTCCTGCCGTCGCAGTAGGATGTGAAAATAGGCTGCCGGACACCGGGCCGCGATAAATAGTTGGCAAATACGCTGTCCACTACCCGGTCAATATTTTCATAAAAATTCCTGCCCCGCATCCATTTCTGATCGTAGGCCGTGGAGGATGTAATGGTGAAATTGTAGCCCTTATTCCGGTACGGGGAAGCCAATAGTTTTAAGGGGAGATGTATCATGGGTTGGCTCAAAAGTCCCCTTCCCGACCTTGTATTTGATATGGATGCTTTCGTCCTTTACTTCAATCTGGTCAATCATGGAAAATAAAAGCATTTTCTTTGTCTTTATTTCTGTACTTTTAAATATCTCCCTCCAATCAGGAAACGGGACGGTCAACTCCGCCCCCAATCCGCCTATATCGACCTGATCGGTTAATTTCTCCTTTATCTGTTGCCCTTTCTCCTCCAATTCTTCATAGATCCGCTCCTTTTCCTTTATCATGGAAGCAAGTTTCCCGGCACTGAAATAATAGTCTCCCCTGATGGCCTCTGGTATCTTTTCTTCCAATGTCAGGATATCCGATTTCAGCGTTTTCTGCTGTTTCTGTACGCGTTCCAGTTCCTTTTGCATCCCCTGCCTGTGCCGGCCCTGCTTCTTTTGTAATTCTTCCTGCACATCTATGGGTTCTAAGCGCGCCAGACTTTTTTCCACAATTTGAAATACTAGGCTCTCCAGATAGTTTTGTGAATAACAGACACGTTCCGGGCACTTGGAGGGACACACGTATCTGCCTGTAAATGCAGCCTTTTTCTTCCCGTCTTTTGTCGTCCAGTGGCTGCAATAGCTTCCGTTTTTCAGTTTTCTGCCGCAGTATCCGCATACTGCCAGGCCGGTCAGCGCAAGCTTTCCTGCCGTACTGAAGGGGGTGTTGTACTGTGCCTTATACTTTTCTGATGATTTTCTGTGGGCGGCATCCAATTTTTCTTTTCTTGCCTCGCGAATCTCCTGTACTTTCTCCCAAGTTTCTTGTGGTACCACTATCAGCTCCGTTATCTGGTGATCAGAGTATATCCAGTCCCTTCTATCCACTCTGACATGTGTGTCATAATGAACTCTCCGGTCGATTGCCAGATACCCCATATAAACCGGATTAGTCAATATCCCGCGTATGGTTCCGGCTTTCCATTTCTGTGCCGTTATGGCAGGAATCCCCTGCCTGTTTAGTTCCTCTGCAATTTTGCAGTATCCCATCCCGTGATAAAGGGCCAGATCATATATTTTCCTGACTACCTGTGCCTTTTCCTCCACAATCTCCAGCTTTTTCAGCAGCCTTCCATGGCTGCTGACAATACCGGAGGGGACCAGTCTGTAGCCATATGGGGCTTTGCCCCCGGTAAACTTTCCCGCCCGGACCATTTCCCTTTGTGTATCCCGCACCCGCATACTGGTCTTTTTGCTTTCTCCCTCGTTCTGCCAGAAGCGGATGTAGTTCAAAAGTTTATCAATATGATCTTCGGTCTTTAGCTGGCCGTCCCTGATCGTCCACACCTCAATGCCAAGACGGTTCAGCGCCGCCACATAAAAGCTGTATTCCTCCTGCCTGCCTATCCTGTCCGACATGTAAGCAAGAAGCACCTCAAACTTCCGCTCTCTTGCATCGGAGAGGATCTCCTGCAAAACTTCCCTCTCCTCCACGCTGTTTTTGTAGGCCGACACCGCCTTTTCCATATATTCTTTGTCAAACACCCAGTCAGGACGTCCGGCTATGTACTGCTTTGCCTGTGCCCGCTGCATAGGAATGTCGTCGTCATGTAACTGCTGTTTTGAGGAAACCCGGAGCAGCGTCCTCACCCTTTTACCCAACGCCCCATTCCCCCTTATCCTTTGCGTGTGAAAATAAAGAAGGCGAATCCGCTCCCTGCCCGGCCATATTCTCCAGCTTTTCTAAACAAATTGCTTTCAGCCTGCCTGAAAATTCCTCCTCTGCTCCCCGGTCTGGCTGTTCCGGAAACTCTTCTGTTACTTTTACCGGCCTGCCCTTATAGTTCAGGATCGATTCCTTGCCGGTTCCTGTGCTGCAAATCATGTAAATACACCCTTTTTCTGGTTCCTCTTTACATGATTATGTGCCTGTTTTTGTTTGTATTCAAAGGTGTTTTGTTCCTGAAAAGGAATTGGGCTGCAAACCTGCTTATCATAACAATGCGTTCAGACAAAGGCCCTGATGCCTTCATCTGAACGCACTTATTACACGAAACTGTTTCGCAATCCGTGGCAGCGTTTGTTACCATAAAGATGTCTGGCGCAGCCTGGCATCCGTTGTTTCAGCCGCCAGCCCTGTTCAAAGAGCCTGGCTTATTGTTTACTGTACAACACCGTTTCCTTCTCTGGTCCAAACAATGTTCTGTCCTATCATCTGGTCAATATCCATACCAATGATCTCAGAAGCCCTCGCTTTCGCTGCGGCCTCATTGGCAGTCCCCAGATTTTTATAAATCTCGTAGGCCGGCTTTCTATTTCCGTTCAAATCAATCAGCCCCAGTGCCAGACGGCTTTCCATTTCGTGGGCATCATCGGTCTGCCTGAACAGCATAAACGCATCCACTTCCGGGATGGAGGCCGCTTTCAGATAGCCATAGGCAACAGATGCTTCCTGCTTGTCCGTGCCAAAATCGGAAGTATAGCCGATTTCCGCAAGGGAAATGCTCCGTACCTGACCGGAAGGATTTAAAAATTTGGACTGATGCATATAGTCGATCAGGATATCAATATTCTGCATGGTGATATACGGTGTGGAGAGATTGTCCTTCACCCATACCGCCGGACCGTTCCATGCATACGGGTCGTATAAAGGCGAATTATAGGGATGGTAAGAAAGCCCCCAGTCAATATTCCCCTCCCGGTTTATATAATAATTAAACTGGTCCAGATACTCTTTTGCCAGAAAACTGCCCGGATTGGATTTCCGGTTCCACTCCTGGTCAATGGAATTATAGATCCGTGCATTGCCGTTCATGCTCTTGATCTCATTATACAAAATTCGGAATGCCTTCACATAAGTGTTCACATTCAGGTCAAGGGAGGTGGAACTGGTATACCACCAGGATGTACGGGCGTTGACCTCATTGCCCACAATCCAGTTATCTACCTGGCCGCAGCCGGATTTTCCCGAATAGCGCTGTCCCAGGAACGCGCCTATCGCTTTCAGGTGGCTGATACCCGCATCATCCGCCACATTCAGGGCATATCCCGGACATACCCCTCCCCTTGCCAATGGATGGGTCAGATCCTGTCCATAGGCACCGGTGCCGCCGTTCAAAAGAACCAGTGTGACCTGCATTCCATATCCGTTCAGCGCTTTAACCAGCGCGTCATAGTTACCCAAAAGCCCCGAGTCGAAGTAGTAAGTCTGTCCATTGTAACTAAAAGGCACTGCACCGGGAACGCCTTCCCCGGAACAGATATCATCAATATGGATATTGTAAATAACCTGCTTTATCCCAAGATCCTGTAATTCGTTGACGGAGATCCTGCCAACATCGGGCAGAATACCTTTGATTCCCGTATCCATTCTTGGAGAGGTATAGGCAGCAATGGCTTCCGGGTTCGTAATATAATGCTCGTCACTGACCTGATACATCTGACCGCCCCGCTTCACGGCAATCAGAAACTTACGGCTTAAGTTGGAATCCGGCGTATTGTGGTTCAGCGGAAAACTTACGGAAACCGACTGCCCAGCCTCCACGGACGCAACCACCTTTCCTGCCGTACCGTCCAGATAAACTTCATCTGCATACACATAAAATTTGCCGTCATCACTGGAAGGCACACTGTCTGCCCGAATCTGACACAGCACTTCGTCTCCTGTGATCACACAGGAGCTGATGGCAACAGGCCGCCCAGCTGCCTCCGCGCACATGGGACTGCTTCCCAGATTTCCTGTTCCCCCCAAAGCAATTGCCACAGCCGCTGCTGTCAGTGCAAATAATCTCACAATTTTCCTGATCCTGCTCATGTCCAGCCTCCATTTGTATTTTATATTTTTCTTCTTTATCCCATTAATCCATAAATTTCCTGCACAGATCAATTATACCTGCAAATATTTCAAAATACAATTGTGAAAAATTTTTTCCTAAAAATCTATTGATTCCGGTACCACTCCGTATATACCCTGTTTAAAGTAAAAGACATAATCACCAGCGTGTTGGCATAGATAGCGCTGTCGGGCCAGGTCGCGTAGATTTCTGAAGACACTACGTTTTTGATGTAGTCCCGGTACCGCACGTAATAATTTGGGGCAGATGAATCATTGGGGTCGCCGTCATGCACAACTACATATTCCGGTATCACCACCCTGCTTAAGACAATCTCCCCACTCTCGTCCATAGGCTTGATCTCATCCTCGGGTATCTTGGGCGGATACTCCCCGAACAGGGTATGATCCGGTATCACAATCACTTCCTCCTGTCGGTCAGCCTCCTCTAAAGGCGTAAGACTGATAGGCTGCACTGCCGTCACATCCGCCAGGATTTCTGTTCCCGATACCAGCAAAGGCTCATATCCGGGAGCCTCCACCTGTATGTTATACTCTGAATAGGGCTGCTGCTCCACCGGCTCTAAGCTGTATTCAACAGGAGGCGCAGGCAGGTCGATCTCCTGTGTCTGACCGGATGAGTCAGTGTTAAGTTTTTCCACTGTAACATCCGGTACACCGGTATAGGAAATTGTCACTGTGGCATCGGGTATGGGAATAAGTCCCAGCGTGGAAGTCACGTTGATCTGTAATTTACCGGAATATCCCGTATCTGCCTGGGCACTGTGAAAAATATTTTTAGGCATAAAATACCTCTGCAACTATATTTACCATATAGTATGCCAAAGCGCAGGAACCGTTCTTTACCGTTGGGACGGTGGGCCAGTTCATCTGCACCTGCCGCCGGACATATATTCCGCAACATACTTGGCCTTTTCCCCGTCATAATTTCTAAAATCTATAAAACCGCAGTCATGCACACACCACGGCTCTTTCATATTGGGGATTATCACCTTATACCCATGCCGGATGAATTCCATACTCTGGGAGCAGTCATAAAAATCCCACTTGGTAAACAAATCTTCCCGCCATGGGACATCATACTGGGTGATCATAATAAATCCGTCTATAGCTTCCGCTTCCATGTAGGGCATGTCCGGGCTAATGGGATTGGAAAGCAGCTCCGTCTCATAGACATGCTGCTCATACAGCATCCCATATCGGTCTACATCCCACATCACGCCTGTAACGGGCATCCTGTCGACTCCCACATTTCCAATCATGCCCACCTGCGGATCATTTTTAAAAATATCCACACAATCCCGGATGAAATCCGGATTGACAATAAACGTGTCATGGTGCAGGTATACCTTGTATTTGGCCCGGGAGTACTTCATGGCCTCATTATAGCCTGCAGTCAGGGACTTTGCTTCCTCTACCGTAAGAATATCGATCTGCATCCCTTCCGGCACCTTTAGATGATCAATATAATAGATACATTCCTGGGCATAAACAGGATCGTTGGTACAGATGATAAAACATATTTCCTCCGCATCCGCCGCCCCGTTGCAGGTTTCTCCTCTTTCCGGCATTGCCCTTAAACCACCTGCTGCCTTCTGTGGCAGGCCGCCTTCTATAGCTTTTAATACCTTCTCTTTATGTACCACACAGTAATCAATGACCCGCAACAGTTCATGGGGAGATACCCGGGCTTCTATCAGAAACTGCTGGAATTCTTCCAAACTATCCGCCACATCAAAATCAATCCGCCTTAAATAAAATTTTAAAACGGTATAGCGCCCCATTAACTCCTCCACACTTAAGACTTTTGAAAAAATCACGGGCTGGGCTGCCGTTTTCTCCTGCTTATAAACCGCACACAAATAGTAGGTAACGGCAAGGTCATTGTCATTTCTCGTCTTTTCCCTGTGTGAAAAAAGTAACGGCTCAATTTCGTCGTATTTCTGGCTCCTAATCAACTCATTTACCTGGTTTTTCAATTCCTGTGTATCCATGAGATCTCCCTCCTGTCTTTCTGTTAAATATAGCAGACAAACTTTATACATGCAAGGGCATTATACAGGCCCGCTTACAGATGCAAAAAACCGGCACAGCCCGGAGTGATGTTCCCCGTGCCGTACCGGCTCTATTCTGAATTTTTCGCAGGCCTTTCGGCGCATTTGCGTCCTGCTATTTTGCCAGCAACATCATGATATCATTGCTTCTTGCCACGAACTTGCTCATTGCTTCCGGTTCAAGAGGCGCATGCTGTATCAATGCAAGGTCATAAAGCTGTTCGCATATCATATCCACATTGTCGCCTTCTGTGTGTTCCATAATATACTGTACCAGCGGGTGGCTGGCATTGAGGATCAAAGTCTCTCCTTCTTTGCCCATACCGCCCATGTCCATGCCGGGCATAGCATACATCTTCATCATATCCTGCATTCTCCGGCTCTCCTCGGAAAGGGTGATCATGGAGGATATCTTCTTGTTTTTCAGTTTCTCGACCTTAATGGTGATCTTGTCCTTTTTAAGGACTTTCTTCATTACCTTACTGATAGATTCGGCGGCTTCCTCTAACTCCTTCTCTGTCTTTTTGCTGGTTTTAGCCTTGAAGGTGTCTGTCAGATCGGCATCAATTCTCTGGAACTTTATGCCCTCGTTTTTGGACTCTAACTGGGAAATGAAAGGTTGGTCAATATTGTGTGTGAGTATCACCGCATCCATTTTGGCAGCCTTAAACATGCTGATATACTGTCCCTGCTGCTTCTCGTCGGTTACATAATAAATGACCTTTTCCTTCTTTTCTTCTTCGTCCTCCTCCCCGTCTTCTGGGGTGCTGATCACATTTCCGTCAGCGTCAACGATGTCTGCTTCCGCAGCTTCAACGGATTCCTCTGCACCGTCCTCCACTGTTTCATCCGCTTCTTCCGTCTCCTGACTCTCTGTGTCTGCAGATTCTTCTGCCTTTTTGTCCTCTGTCTGCTCCTCTTTGTTTTCTTCTTCGTTTGTGGCTTTTCCAGCTGTGTCTTCTTTTTCCGCTCCATCCGGGTCACTCTTGCTGACTTCGAGGCATTCGGGAAGTGTCAGATACTTGCCGTCTAAGTTCCTGAACAGGATATAATCTGTCATCTTCTCACAGAATTTGTCATCTTTCAGGCATCCGAATTTAATAAACGGACTGATATCATCCCAGTATTTTTCGTATTCTTCTTTCTCTGTCTTGCACATGCCGGAAAGTTTGTCCGCTACCTTCTTGGAGATGTAATCGGAAATCTTCTTCACAAAGCCGTCATTCTGCAATGCGCTTCTGGATACGTTAAGAGGCAGGTCAGGGCAGTCAATAACGCCTTTTAGGAGCATCAAAAATTCCGGAATGACTTCTTTGATATTGTCTGCGATAAACACCTGATTGTTGTATAACTTGATAACCCCTTCAATTGACTCATATTCCATATTGATTTTAGGGAAGTACAAGATCCCCTTTAAGTTGAAAGGATAATCCATATTCAGATGAATCCAGAACAAAGGCTCTTTGTAATCCTGAAATACCTTGCGGTAAAATTCAAGATATTCTTCCCTAGTGCAGTCGTTGGGGTGTTTCATCCACAAAGGCTTTGTCTCATTGAGAAGCTCGGGGCGTCTGATGATTTTATATCTTAATTTATCTTCTTCCTTCTCCGGCTTGATTTCCTCAACTAATGTATCTGTATCCAGCTTTTCGTCCGCATCGATCGTCTGGGTTTCCTTGGTATTTTCCTTGGAAAGATAAATCTCTGTGGGCATGAAGGAACAGTATTTCTTAATGACTTCCCTTGCCTTGTACTCATTGCAGAATTCCAGCACATCCTCATTTACAAAAAGGGTGATGGTGGTTCCTACCTGCTCTCTGTCCCCTTCTTTCATGTCAAATTCCGTGCCGCCGTCACATTCCCAGTGTACCGGCTTTGCGCCTTCCTGCCAGGAAAGGGAATCAATGTGCACTTCATCCGCTACCATGAAAGCGGAATAAAATCCAAGTCCGAAATGACCGATTATCTGGTCTTCATTGGTCTTGTCCTTATATTTTGCAATAAAATCCGTTGCACCGGAAAAAGCGATCTGGTTGATATACTCCTCCACCTCATCCGCCGTCATACCGATACCATTGTCAATAAATTTAAGGGTCTTTTCTTCCGGATTGACAAGAACATCGATTTTGCCCTTATAATCCTCCGGTAAAGAATATTCTCCCATCATATCCAGCTTTTTCAGCTTGGTAATGGCATCACAGCCATTGGATATTAATTCCCTGAAAAAGATGTCATGGTCTGAATACAGCCATTTCTTAATAATCGGGAATATGTTTTCACTATTGATTGATAAATTTCCGTGTTTCTCTGCCACGATTGCTCACTCCTTTTTCTTTCTCTTCCTTGACAATAGGATATTCGCTCTAAACTAAAATAAAGTGTAATTCCCTTTTCCGTAAAAGTCAAGGCAAAATTAGCACTCATTTGAAATGAGTGCTAATAATCATCCGCAAACGCTGTATTTTACTGCCTTTACCGCAATTCTAAAATTTTTATTAACTGAAACCAGACAGATAAACCCCTTCCCCCTCACTCACCGAAATACTGGTTATATATGTCAAAGAAATCCCTGGTGGACACTTCTTCATTTTCCACAAAGGAAACGGTATTCCAGAGTTCTTCATTCAATGTTCTGGTAAGGGATGCCACAAAAGCATCGTACTCCTGTCCAAACACTTCTTTTCTTCTTTTCTCCACGATTTTTACTTTATTGGCGTCTGTTTCCTGTCTGTTGAAGGTGCTAATACATTTAATAATGTGATAACCATACGCGGTTTCCACGATATCGCTGATTTGTCCGGTTTCCAGATTGAAAGCAGCGTCCTCAAATTCCTTTTCCGCCTCTCCCTTTCCAAAGGAATATTCTCCCTTATCCCCTTCGGTATACTGGAGTACCAGCTCCTCAAAATCGCTGTCTTCCTTTTCTGCAAGCTGTAAGATTTCCTCTGCCCGCCTGCGGGCTTCCTCCTTCTCCTCCTGGGTGTACTGGGTTTTCTTTCCGCTGCCGTCTATGGTACAGGTTTTGATCAGGATATGCTGTACGGTGATGGTTCTTGCTTCATCGTCACTGATTTCCGGATTAATGTCCTTGATGATATATTCGTATACCTTGTTGGCAAGAGCAAACTCCTCATAAAGGCCGGCTATGGTTTCCTTTGTCACCTGCATGACTTCCTGCTCCGCTTCGTTCAGGGAGCCAAAATAGGCATCCGCCGCTGCCTCCACAGTCTCCATCTCTGCATCGTCTAAGGAGACCCCATACTGCCGGGCCAGAAGATTCATCGTTTTAATCTGGGCAAGCTGAGCAAGCACCGTGTCCTTCACGCTTTCCTCTAAAGTCACGCCGTCCAGATGGGTTTTCCAAATTTCTTTGCCATAAACACTTTCATACTGGTCCTGGGTGTTGGTCAGATACACCAGCACCTCCGGCAGCGTGCAGGACATTGTTTCAATGCGGAAAATCTCGTCCCTTTTAAATCCGGTAGTCAGCACCAGCTTGGTCTGGGCGCCGCTCTTGCTGCAGCCGGAAACCGGAAGCAGCAAAGCCGTGCACATCAGCAAAAGAAGCAGCTTCTTTTTGTTCCTCATGCTTCCAGCGCCCTCAAAATGCTCCGGGCAACGCTGATGCCGTTTGCCGATGCCTGCTGGAGCCCTCTGGTGACGCCTGCGCCGTCCCCGATCGCCCGCAGCCCCTTGATACTCGTCTCGAAGTCTTTATTTACAATGACCCTGTTGGAATAAAATTTCACCTCCACTCCGTAAAGCAGCGTCTCGTCGGCGGCAATACCCGGTGTGATTTTGTCCAGTGCTATCAGCATCTCCTCAATATCTACCATGATCCTGTGAGGAAATACCAAAGACAGATCGCCGGGCACCGCATCTTTTAAGGTCGGGATAAGGTTATTGCGGCACAGGCGCTCCTCTGTGGTCCTCCTGCCCCGTTTAAAATCCCCGAAGGTCTGCACCAGTATCTTACCGCCGCAGAGCATGTTGGAAAGCTGTGCAATATGCTTTCCATACTCAATGGGCGTCTTAAAAGGCTTGGTAAAATTCTTGCTCACAAGGATAGCAAAGTTCGTATTGTCCGTCTTGAAATCTTTGGACTTATAGGCATGGCCGTTGACCACTGCAAGCCCGCCTTCATAGTATTCCGTAGCCACTTCTCCGGAAGGGTTGGTACAGAAAGTCCTTACCTTGTCATCAAAAGTAGGCGTATGGTAGATCAGCTTCGCCTCGTAAAGGTTTTCATTCAAAAACTGCATAACCTCATCCCGGACTTCCACCCGGACACCGATATCCACGGTTCCCGGTGTGGTTTCTATCCCGATCTCCTCACATTTATCCCGAAACCAGTCAGCCCCTTCCCGGCCCACTGCGGATACCACTTCTTTTGCAAAGAAGCTTTCTTTCTCATGGGTCTTTATTCCCACGGCCTGACCGTTCTCCACCAGAATTTCCTCCACCATGGTGTTGAACTTAAGTACAACCCCTTCATTCTCTAAATGATGCTGGAGCTTTTCATAAATTTTGTAGCCTTCCTCCGTGCCAAGATGCCGGATTGGGCATTCCACCAGCTTTAAGTTAGCGTTGATGGCCTTCTTGCGGATCTCACGGATCTCGGCAGGTTTATCCAGCCCGTAAACGCTGGTGTCCGCGCCGAACTTCAAATAAACGCTGTCGGATTCTCTGATTAACTTTTCCGTCTCCTCATATCCTAAAATTGCAGGCAGGTTTCCGCCCACATCCGGGGAAAGGGAAAGTTTTCCGTCCGAAAAAGCCCCTGCCCCTGCAAAGCCTGTGGTGATCGAGCAGGGCCTACACCCCACACACTGCTTCGTGGTCCGTTTGGGACACTGGCGTTTTTCAATGGAACGGCCCTTCTCCACAATCATTACCTTTAAATCTTTCTTTTTATCCAGTAACTCATAAGCGCAGAAGATCCCGCCCGGTCCCGCGCCGATTATAATCACATCAAATTGGTTTTCCATATTTTGACCTCCTCTTTTTTAATATCTATAGCTATCCATGCCACCATGTTACAGAACGGCGTTTCCCATTTAGGATAACATAATACATGCGCTGCTTCCAGCATTTGTTTTCTGAATTTGTATCTGGTTCCCTATCTTTTCCGCCAGTTCCGGTACATGAGAAATAATACCGATCAGTCTGTCCCGCTCTACCAGTTTCTGTAAGGACAGGCAGGCCTGTTCCAGAGATTCGGCGTCAAGGCTTCCAAAGCCTTCATCAATAAAGAGGGCCTCCACCTTAAGGCCCCCGCTTGCTGCCTGCACCACATCGCTCATGCCAAGGGCAAGGGACAGGGACGCCTTAAAGGATTCTCCCCCGGAAAGCGTTCTCACCGAGCGGTATTTTCCTGTATAATAGTCCATGACCTCTATCTCTAAATTGTCCTTGCTCCTTCCGTCGCCAATCTGCTCCACCCGGCGCAGTTCATATCTCCCGCTGCTCATTTCCCTAAGTCTTAAATTCGCGGCAAGTAGAATATCCTCAAAGTAGGAGGCAAGGACATACTGTTCAAATACCAGCCTCTTTTTATTATTCCCATTTGCGGCGTCATCCAAATCCTTGAGGATGCTGTAGCGGGTCGTGGATTTCTCCAGTTTTTCCAGCTTTTCTTTCAGAGATGAAAGCCCGTTTTCCAGATGCCGCATACGGTTTCCCAGCTCCCCCTGCCTGTCAAAGAAAAGCTTCTTTTCCTTCTGTGCCTGCGCAAGCCTGCTGGAAAGAAGAAGGGCATCCCCGGGCTGTGACTTCTTCGTCTCCTCCTGCAAATGAAGAATCATTTCACTACATGCCCGGCTCTCCTGATGATACTCCTGTATTCTTTTGCGGAGCTTTCCCATTTCTTTTTCATCTTTTAAGACCTCCCGGTATTCCTGTGGGGAAGCAAATCCGCCGGCAGACAGCTTTTCCTCAAATTCTGCCCGGCACTGGTCTTCTTCCCTCCGGGCAAGCTTTAGCTCCTCCTGCCGTCCGGCCAGACCTTTTTCCTTTTCTTCCAGTACCGCCAGACGCTGTTCATATCCCTTGATTTGCCGGGTAAATTCCTTTTCATCACAAACAGCCAGATAGGCGGTGACCGTTTCCTTCCGCCCTTTGAGACTTTCCCTTAGGCGCTCATCCTCCCCGGCAGCCTCCGCTGCCTGCTCAGCAAGCTCCTGCACCTGCACAACACAGGCAGCGGTCTTTCCGTGAAGGGCAATCCTTCTTTTCTGTTTCTCCTCAAAAATCTCCTTGTATTCCTCCACCTGTTCTTTGGAAGGAATATACCCGCCCCCTGCCGCTGGGGCCGGATGATGGCAGGAGCCGCACACAGGACATGGCTCTCCGTCTTCCAGCGCATTCGCCAGAATCCCGGCCATTCCATGGCGGTATGCCCTATCCACCCTCTCATAGGAATATTTTGCCTTTTCTTCTTCCGCTTCCGCCGTAAGGTAATCTTTTTGCAAAGCCTTTAACTCCCTGTCCCGGCTTTCGTATTTTTTCCTGCACTTTTTAAGCCGCTCCTGTACTTCGGCCTGTCTTTTCTTTTCCTCAAATCCGGCCTGGATCTCCTCCCGGTCTTCATAAAACCCGCTTTCTTCTTCCTTCTGCTTTCCAAGGGTAAGGATTTCCTCCCGGATGACTTTGATCTCCTCATCCAGTTCCCGGGTCTTTTTCTGTGCGGAAACAAACTTTAATTCTGTGATCTTTAACCGGGCCGCCTTTTCCTGACGTCCTAAAAGTGCCTCCTTTTCCCGGATTTCCTTTTCCTTTGATTCCAGTGTCTTGCGTCGTTCCAGCTCCTTTTCCAGCTTGTCAAAAAGGCTCTGCACCTGCTGCGCCTCTGCCAGCTTCCCGGCCAGATTTTCCACCTCTTTTTCCTTTTCTGCATATGCCTTCTGTGCAAGATGCCACTTTTCCTTTGTCTCCCCAGATAGTTCCTCCAGGACAGATAAGATTCCTTCATAGTAAGGCGTTTTCCCGTTTTCAGCAAGGACGCCCGCCCGGATAAGCATGTCAAGATCCTCGTCCATTTTATGGCGGTACTCCATGATTTCCTTGTAAAGGCTGTTAGATTTCCCTTTTAGGGAAGCTGCCGTTTTCTCGTAAAGGTCGGTGTCAAATATTTCCCGGAATATTTTCGTCTTTTCAGCCGGGGACGCCGTAAGCAGTCTTGCAAACTCTCCCTGTGCAATCATGGAAAGCTGCTTGAACTGCCTGTAATCCAGCCGCAGAAGTTCCTGCACCTTCCGGTTGACCTCACTGGTCCCTTCGGCGGCCTCCCCCTCCGGCCCGGTAAACACAGCCTTTTCCTTCTCTTTAGTATACCCTTCCGGTATCCCCTTTGCACTTCCTGCTTTTTCTTTACTCTCCGAAGTCCTGCCGGAAGCCTTCCTCTTTCTGGGGCGCAGATATTCAGGGTTACGGTAAACCGTATATTCTTTCCCGCTATGGGTCATGGACAATTCTACGAAAGTGGGAGTATCTGCACTGGCAAAATCGCTCCGCACACTGTTTTTCTCCCGCATTTCACCGCTCATATTTCCATACAAAGCGTACGTCATCGCATCAAAAACTGTGGTCTTTCCCGCCCCGGTAGGTCCGGTGATCAGAAAAAGGCCCCTCTCGTTAAATGCCGTAAAATCAATTTCCTGTCTTTCCTTATAAGGCCCCCAGCCGCAGAGGGTCAGCTTTAAAGGTTTCATCTTCCGCTATCCTTCCAGTTCCTTCACAATATCCACAAGCACGCCTTTTCCTTCATCAGACAAAACAGTATCCCGCACCTCCCGGTAAAAAGCTTCAAACAAAGCCAGCGTGTCTTTCTTTTCCGCAAGAATCCTGCTCTGATTCCTTAAAGGGCCCCCAGTCTGCACAGAGCCGGCCTCCTCCCTTACGATCTGCATCACATTCGGATAAACGCTGCGGAGCGTTCCTATGGGGTCGATCAGTTCCCCCCAGTCCGTCAAAACAGCCTGTATGTAATCCTGCCTTTCCCGGTCCGCCAGCCCCGCCGCTTCCTCCATGACCTCTTTCAAGGTCCCCTTCACCTTCCGCATTTCCCTAAGGGGCCTAAGCTCCAGCTTCCTTACTTCCTTTAATCCTTCCCGTCCTGTTTCCACCAGCAGGGCGGCTTTCCTCTGGGTAGTCTCCCCGAAGGAATACTTAAGGGGTGAGCCTGCATACCACATGGGCTTCTCCCCTATTCGCTGGGATTTGTGAATGTGCCCCAGCGCCACATAGTCAAAGCCTTTTAAAAGCCCGGCGTCCACATTGTCCAGACCGCCTACATGGATCGTTGTCTCACTGTCCGATAATTCCGGCTCTCTGCCTCCGTCGGTTATAAAAAAATGGGTCACCAGAATGCGGTTCTTTCTTCTTTCTTCCCCGGCCCGCCGCCCGCCGGAAATTTCCCCTGTATGGTACCCCCTGCGTGCTTCCTCCTGCCAGTAACCGGAAAGCAATGCCTCCACCGCCTCCCCGCTGGTGCCTGTCCCCAGCCAGGCAGGCTTGACGAAAGGGAGCAACACAAACTCCGTCTCAAACCCGTCTTCCTCAAAAACCGCCCTGCATAGCTCTTCTTTCACCAGAGCGCCGATATGAACCCCCTGCCTGCCAAGGATCTCACTGCCAAAACCGATCCTTTCCGGCGAATCATGATTGCCGCTTATCAGGATCACTTTCCTTCCCTGCCCTGCAAGTTTTGTTAAAAAAGCGTCAAATAAAGCCACCGCTTCCCCGGGCGGAATGGCCCTGTCGTAGATATCCCCGGCAATTACTACAGCATCCACACTGTTGGCCTTAGCCATGCCTGCAATCTGCTCCAGTATAAACTTCTGGTCCTCCAGCATGGAAAAATCATTGACAATCTTCCCTATATGCAAATCTGCAATGTGCAAAAACCTCATACCGGCTCTCCCATTTTATTGAACCATGCATCTCCGTTGGTCAAAAGATAATCCTCCCCGGTCAGAACAGCCCGGCAGAAGTCCTCTATGGAATGCAGCTTCCTCTTAAACGCCATGCCGCCCCCCAAAAGCCTGACCGTATGCACATCTGACCCGGCGGTCATAAGCAGCTTATGCTCTTTTGCATAGGCAATGGCCTGCCTGTCAAACTCCGGGTCAATATGCCCCGTGCTTAAGTGGGACGAATGGGTGGCATTTATCCCCTCCACCCCGTCCACATCTCCGGGAAAAAGCCGGATTTCCGGTATATATCCTGCTTTTCTGAAGGGATGGGCATGAATGACCATTCCCCCTGCTTCGTGAATCATATGATACTGCTCTTTTATGGTCGCGTCCTTGATCTGTGGGTGGGACAAAAGCCACTTTTTGTCCACGCCGTAAATCAGAAACTCCGTCCCCTGATAACAGGATTCGTAGCCAAAAAACACGTCAATACCAATCTCCTCCCCCTGTCTTTCTGCCTCCTCATATCCGGTACAGAAGCGGCGGATCCACTGCTCCCATGGAAGGGAGGCGTCAATACAGGTGTTGCCGTACCAGTTGTGGTTCGTAATAATGATGCCCGTATATCCGGCATCCTTCGCCGCCCGGGCCATTTCCTTTCCCGTACTGCGGGCGCACGCGCTGCTTTCGCTGGTGTGCATGTGGGTCTCATATAAATAAGGATAATCTTTCCTAAACATTTTTCCTTCCCTCTTTTCCTTAAGCAGAATACCTGTGGTGATTTAGTAGGATTTTAACATAAAAAAATTATTGATACAAGCCAAAGCCCAGACAGCAGTCCTGGAGCCGCGGAAATGAAGCCTTGCCAATACCGGAAATTTCTGTATAATAGAAACTGCAATCACTAAAAACAGCTTTTCCAGACAACAGGCAGACTATTTTGAAAGGACTTATAAATGATTCACACGATTGTTTTTGACATGGACGGCGTCCTGATTGACACCGAAAATCTTCTTTTAAAAATCTGGAAGGAAGTCGCAAAGGAGAATGGCATCAAAGATATCGAAAGCACGTTAAAGCTGTGCATCGGTATAACCAACAACGAGACAGAAGCGGTCTTTGCCAGAATATACGGAAAGGATTTCCCCTATCAGAAATACAAGGCGGCGGCCTCGGAAATGTATCATGCCCAGATTCAAAAGGACGGACTTCCCGTAAAGCCAGGGGTCTATGAATTATTTGGTTTTTTAAAGGAAAACGGCTGGCAGATCGGCCTGGCTTCCTCCACAAGGAAGACGGTTGTCCGCAGCGAAATGGAAAGCATCGGGCTGCTTGATTATTTTCACGTGGTGGTGTGCGGGGATATGGTACCCCGCAGCAAGCCAAACCCGGACATCTATCTGAAAGCCTGTGAACTGCTGAAAGTCTCTCCCGGCTGCTGTTATGCAGTGGAGGACTCCCCTAACGGCATCCGCGCTGCTTCCGGGGCAGGAATGAAGGCAATCATGGTTCCCGACCTGATCGAGCCGGACTTGGAACTGCAAAAGCTTTTTTACAAGAAATTTGCAAGCCTGTTGGAGGTGCTTGAATTTTTGCGAAAAGCATAAGAGTGCTTGTGACAGCAAAACCGGCCGCAAATGCGGCCGGAAAAATTTTCTCTATGTAATATCTCATTCCTTTTCCCATATAACAGTCAGTTTATTATTTCTGAAAACAAACCCATAATAAACGCCTGAAACAGGCTTGCGGCTCCAGTATACAGTCTGTCCCCTGCTTTCTTTGTATAAGTCCTCCCCCAGGATATCCACAATATCACTGGCGGACATGCCTGTCACAAATTTCTCGTTCCGGCTGCTTCCGCTTTTGATACATGCCTTGCACAATTTTCCGTTTTCATCAAAAAACAGGCGGTATCTTCCTCTTTCGATATCTACATATTCCTCCACTGCATCCGGGAAACTGCCGGACTTCCTGCCCCAGGAATACTGCACACCGCTTTTTTGCAAAAGTTTATCTACTTTTTGTACCTTCATTCCAAACGCGCACTGGTTGACTACCTTCTGTCCGTCCTGCGCTTTGTCGCTTATACAGTCCTGCCAGATGGCATCAACAACCGAGAAGGATGCGTCCGTCCTTCTCTCACTCATTTCAATCAGATATACTCCGCCCGCCAGCAGCAGAATAACTACTGCCGCAAATAAAATATTGTACCCCATATCTCCTTCAAAAAATTTCAAAAATTTCCCATTCATTCAATTATACTTCCCGTTACAGGCTGCGCCGCCCCTTCATTTTAATGGCGCACCTTCATGGCATTAAGTATAATCGTTTTATTGCCCTAAATTTTATTTTTGTCAAAAACACGCAGTGAAATGTCAAAATTACTCCATGCCTAAAATTATGATGATTGAAAAGACCTGATCTTCCGTTTCTATCAGCACTTCACCGTTATATTTTTCCGCCACCTTTTGGATAGAACCGACGCCGTATCCATGACCTGCGCTGTCGCTTTTGGTTGACAAAAAGCCTCCCGTTTTGTTTCTTTTCAGCTCCTGTTCATAGGGGTTTTTGATAAGGATCACTAGAGAGCCTTTCTTGACTCCTATGGTTATCCGGACTTTCCTTTCATGGTTCTGGCACTGTGCAGCGGCCGTGACTGCATTATCTAAAGCATTCCCTAAAACCACTCCAAGATCGCACTGGTCTATGGGAAGCGTTTCAGGAATAAAAATTTTTAGCTCAAACCCAATTCCCTGCTCTTTTGCCGCTGCATATTTAAAATTGATCAGAGCGTCCACGGTGCTGTTTCCGCTTTGGGAAACGCTTTCGCTTACATCTATATGGCTGATAATCTTTTCCAGACTTTCCAGCACGCTTTCCCGCTTTCCATGCTCCAGTTCATCCCTAAGCACAATCAGTTTGTTGATGGCATCATGTTTCTCCGCACGGAATTCTTCTAAAATACGTTTTTGCTGGCGGGTATTGCCTGCAATCATATCCATCTGCTGGGCATAGGCGATTTTCTCTTTTTCCAGTGCATAATTCTCTGAAAGGCGTGTATAAAATGCCAAAAACACAATATTTAGCATTAACAGAATGCTGCATGTTATCATGGATGCAAAATTCTTCCCGCTGTTCTCTGCCAGATTGAATTCATGGATCGCAACATAAATGCTTCCAGCCGGCACAAACAGAAAGGAAAGATAATACAGGGTGGGGATACTGGCATACTCTTTTCTTTTCCAGAACTGGGCCAGAATTTCCACCAGAATGATCATGATGATTTTCGACACTACAGAACCAAGCATGTATATCCCATGGTATCCTTCCAGCGTCATTTTCAGCAGAAAAAAAGAAATCATTTCCACAATTGCCCAGACCACCTGAAGCACAAGGATATAAAACATTTTGATTCTGCCCGCCCGCTGGTATCCGCTGACAGAAACGGCAAGAATCAGCAGGACATTCACTATCAAAATATATGCCACCAGGGCACTGTTCATTTTGTATTCGGTAAAAAACTGAAAAACCGCCAGCACTGTCCACAGCAGGACTGTCTGCATCTTATACCTTTTCTTTTCAAAAAAAATCTCCAAAAATTTCTTTATTATCCAGAGCGTCCCGGCTGTCACGGTAATGCATAAAATAATCCTGCCCAAGTTAAACATTGATTTCCCTCTCTAACAGCCTTGCATATTCCCTGCTGAAATTTTTCTGCCTGTCCTCGCTGATCGTAAGCTTCATTCCGTTTACCAGCGTAACCTGTGATTTTGTCCGGGACTTTATGAGGTGGTAGTTTACAAGATAAGACTGATGGATTCGCAAAAAAGGGACCTTGCCCTCCGACAGCTTTTCTTCCACCTCCGACAGCTTCCCATTAAAAGTCTCCGTATTTCCGTCGTACAAATTCACTTTTATCTGCCGCCCTGCGCTCTCAAAATACAGGATTTCACTACATGGAATCTTAAACTCCTCGCTCTTGTAGCGAAAAGTAAAATAAAACTTTTTACTGCATATTTTCCTGTGTGCTTCCATAAATGTATCGGAAAAATACCCTTTGTCAATTGGTTTCCTGATAAAGGCAAAAACGTCAAGCCTAAATAAGTCCATCAAATATTTGTCATACCCTGATACAAATATAATCAGCATATTCTCATCGCTCTTTCTGATGTTCCCGGCGGCAGTGATTCCGTTTTCATCTTTCATCTGAATGTCCAGATACAATAAATCATATCTTGCGCCTTCCTGTATACTCCGCTCCAGGGTACTGCCGTCATAAAACACCTCAATATCCACCGCAATCCCTTCCTGGCCGCACAATGTAAGAAGCATACTCTCTATCTGCCCGGTTATTACTTTTTCATCATCGCAAACAGCTATCTTCAACATTCTGTTTTCTATCCTTTTATATTTTTACAGGGCTACCCAGAATCTTTTCATATATTTCTTAAGTTCCGGAGACCACACCGTTTTTTCATACACCCCTCCATTGGCGCATATAGTCTTCTCGCTTCCAATATTTTCTTCATCACAGGTAATCATCACCTTATCAAGCCCGGCTTCCCTGCAATTAATAAGATTTAACCGCAGCATCTCCTTTGCATATCCTTTACGCCTCTCGCAGGGCCTGACGCAGTATCCGATATGCCCTCCCCACAAGCCTAAAACAGGATGGTCAATGTGGTGGCGGAACTCTATGATCCCTACAATTTTTCTATCCCTTTCCCTGACTGCTATGTAAATGTCCGAATCCACCAGCCCGCCGGGGCAGGTCTGTGCATCCCGCATAGATTCCGTAAACTGGATCCACTTCTGGGCACTCTGGCATTCTCTAAGGTTCCCGGCGCCTCCCATATCTTCCTCTTGATTATGGATCAAAAACTCCCGGCGGAACTTCATAATATCTCCCGCATAATCCATGGATGGCCTGACCAGTTTAATGTGCTCCTTTATTATTTCACCGCTCACTCTTAAGACTCCTTTTTGCTTTGTACAAAATATTACTAATAATTGTAACAGACAATCTCCCCGGTGTCACCCCGAAATGCTTATATAAAAGTGCGAATATCTCTGGTAAAGACAGTTTCTTTATGCTAAAATAAAAACGATTTTCCACATCAGTATACAGTCACACCATATTAATATAACGGAAGTGCCTGAACAAACGCTGTCATACCGGCTTATTGTAAACAACGGATGCCTCTGTGCAGTCGTCCTTATATTAGAAAATGAATCAGGAGATCGTACACATGAAAAAATATCTTTGCCTTACCCTGTTCTTTCTCACCCTCATCCTTGGAGGATGCGGCTCTGCAGACAAAATGAAAGATGGTTTCTACACTGCGGAAATGTCAGATTTCTCCCATGGCTGGAAGGAATATCTGTGCATCATGGTAAAGGACGATACCATTGTCTACGCCGAATTCAATGCCAAAAATGCCAGCGGCTACATAAAAGCCTGGGACAATGCCTATATGGAAAACATGAATGCTTCCCAGGGGACCTATCCCAATGAATATACCCGTAGTTATGTGAGCAAACTGATAGAAGCCCAGACCTCCGGCACCATAGACACCGTGACAGGCGCCAGTTCTTCCGGAACTAACTTCCGCAAATTGACTGAAGCAGTCATATCCCAGGCCAGAAAAGGCGAGCCGAATACGATCATTGTAGAATAACTATTCCATCCATGCACTGTTTTCTTTATTTCATGAACTAACGGCATCGGCAAAGCGGACTGCTATTTTTTCATGCGTCTTTTGCCGCTGCATTTTTCCACGGTTAGTTTAAAAACAGTGGTCTTGGGAATGACTGCCTTGTTGTAGGGAAAATCTTCCTCCCTATAATGCCGCATCAGAATATCCAGCGCCTGCTCTTTTTCATTTTCAGAAAGAATCTCCACTCTCCCCTGCCCAATGACGCTCTCGTAATTCATAGTACAGTTACCGTCCTCTAAGATTGTCACCAACTGGGTGGAGCAGTCCATCTCAAAGCTGGCTTTATTATTTTTCTTTATCAGCTCGTACTTCTTTCCTTCCTCCGCCCCATGGAAATACAGGACGATCTGCCCCTCTTCCACCTGCATACCGAAATTAAGCGGCACAATATAGGGGTATTCCTCATCATGCAGTGCCAGACGGCACACCCCGCATCTTTCCATCACATCTATAATTTCCTCAAATTCTGTGATTTCCCTGTCTTTTCTTCTCATACTTTCCCTCTTTTCTATGTTGTCTTTTGTCTCTCTAATACTATTTAAGGACGCATGGCAGCATGTTCCTTTTTAAGTTCTTCCATCAGCATATAGGCATTCCATTCTTTATTTGTATCTGTCAGTACTGCCTTGTATGGTATTTGGCCGCATTCGGGGTTGGCACGCAGCAGGGCAAGAAGCCCGTTAAGGCTCTTTTCATTGAGCCCGGCAAATACAATCATCTGACCTGTAAGTTCCTGATTTGGCATGGCCGCCGGAACAGCCGGAATGTTATCCTTATCCAGCAGCATTTTCATAGGAAGCATGTACTCCTCTTTTCCTACACACCGTCCCCCGGCCTGCATCAGAAATAATGCCGTCTGTACGGCCCTAAGCTGGGGGCCTTCCTTAAAATTGAACAGCAAGACGGCTCCTTCTGTTTTCATGGAGCGGCATTTTTTTGTTTCAGACTGTTTCATATTGCAAAATTACCTCCTTTGTTTATAGGATAAACGGTATAGCACGCTTTCAAACAATAGGATTTTCTATTTTACCCCTAAGCAGCATCTGGCAATGGTACGGGAATCCCAAAAAGAAGCTGCCCTATGGCAGGGCAGCCCTTATATTTATTTTACTTGCGCCATTGAGAATAATGTTTCTTGCAAAAGTTTAGAGAAATTAATATTATTTTTTTCAGCAAAAGTATTCAGCCATGCAGGAATAGTAAGATTTTTCCTTACAGCTTTTTCACCATATTTTTCTTCATAGGCATCAATGTCTAATAATAACATATTTATCATACACCCATTTTCAACAGTTACTTCAGAATAGTCAGAAGCATGAGGAATTTTCTCTCCATCTTCAAGTTCTCCTAATATCCAACCACTGGCTGCGTCAATCCCCATTTCAATAGCCTGTTCTAAGTCTTTTCCCTCTGTTACGCAACCAGGTAAGTCTGGAAATTCTACCACATATCCACCGCTTTGATCTGTAAAAGGCTTAAATACAGCCGGATAAATTAATTTCAATATATTCACCTCCATTTATAACGATCGAACAATTAGGGCCTAAAGCCCCGCTTGTTTCGTAATTGCTTTTACTGTATCTGAATTCAAGTCCCCTCCATATTCTGGAATTATAACTTTTCCAAGTTTTATCGGGTGTTTGTATTGGTGATGTGAACCTCTTTGCTTTACTTGATACCATCCGTCTTTTAATATCATACTCTCAATTTCTCTAAATCTCATCCAATATCTTCTTATTCATTCATGGCATCTCTCCTTTTCGTTTATTCAAATATATTATAATGCGTATTATGCGCATCGTCAATGATTTTATTCTTAAAGAAATAAAAGGATATTCTCCAAAATAAAAGATAAAATGTACTTCCCCATCTTACAATGGTCTGATACTTTTAACAAATGGGGATTTAACTGCATATCAGGACCGCCAGACCCCGTCGATACATGTCAAGTTGCTTTTGGGATGTAAGTAGTTTATCATAAAGTAAAGCCAAACTGTGTAATAAGCTGTATTTATTACAGAAGGGAGATAAATATGAGGTTTAACAATAATATTGAAGCTGTTATTACAAGCTATAATCAGAAGTCCATGATTTACGAGGCAGTTCAGTCTTTGTGCTGTCAGACGATGCTGCCAAAAAGAATCATTATATCAGACGATGGTTCCACAGACGAAACATCCCTTCATATTTTGAAAGAAATAGAGGATGACTGCAATATGCCCGTTCCATTGCTGGTCATCCGCCAGCCAAATAAAGGTGTATCGGCGGCAAGAAATGCAGGCATAAGCAAGGCACAGGCTTCTTTGGTATTGGTACTTGACGGGGATGACACCCTTGCACCGTCCT
Organism: Lachnospiraceae bacterium; assembly: GCA_009911035.1. Taxonomy (GTDB): domain Bacteria; phylum Bacillota; class Clostridia; order Lachnospirales; family Lachnospiraceae; genus Suilimivivens. The sequence continues at coordinate 30,395 of QXWO01000016.1, read as the reverse complement.
TTATCGAGGATGTCAGTAAAATATTGAGTGAAAATCCGTCCATGACTGCCGCCTCAGCCTGGTTGCATACCTTCGGCGTTCTCGACTCTGTCGTACGGCCGGCCGGCGGCGGAGTTCCTGCGTTTCTTTCCCATAACTGTTGTCCTGCAACAAATATTTTCCGCCGTGATGCGTGGAAGCAGTGCGGCGGTTATGATGAAACCATGCGCAGTGGTTTTGAAGACTGGGATTTCTTTTTGAGTATGCTGGAAGCAGCCCCTGATACTTATATCGGGATCGTGAAAAAACCGCTGATAAATTACCGGACGACTCCCGCTTCATCAAATATACGAAGTATGGAAAAGCGGCTTGCACTCATGAATTATTTAATAGAAAAGCATATAAATATTTATAAAGAACACATTGCTGATGCCATTCTGGGTGTGGAAACCATTTCCATGGCGCGGCTTTACGGCTGGGAAAATGAAATGGTACACGCAAAATTGACAGGCAGGCCCCTGAACGATTTATCCTGTGCATTTATGGAAAGTCCCCCTTACGGTGATGGGGGAATGGCCTGCGCTGTCCGCATTGCATCAATGCACAAACCGGATGCCCCGCCGCAGATTGCCAACAATTAATCAAAGGCAGGACAAACTCCTGCCTTTGATCACAATAAGCTGCCCTGCAAAGTCCAGAGCGTTTTCGTTATTCAGAATCATCATTTTTCTTAAATATCAGGAATGCGCCTATCCCAAGGGCCGCACTGCCAAGAACAATCAATGCGATAATTCCCGCTGCCTTGCCAGGCTCCCTGGCAGGCAGTTCTTCTTTTGCCTGCGCCATGGCCGCGGCTTCCTGTGTCTTTACTTCCTCCAACGCTTCTTCCTTTTCATCCACACGTCCTTCCATGGTTTCTGCGCTTAAGATAATCACATAGTCAGAGGCATGTCCAAACTCAAAGGCCGCCTGTCCTGTACTGCTTATCTGGGAAGTGCACATAAATTCAAATACATCTGCTTCCTCATTATAGTAGAACAGGTTTGCATATTCTGAAGGCTGTACATTTTCCAGCTCTAGGGAAAGCACTGCTGTAAAACCAAATTCGCCGTCATGGGCTAAAGACATTTCCACATATCTCTCCCCACCAGCAAATATTTCCAGACGGCTTTTTGGTATCCTGCTGCTGCCTATTGTCACCTTCATATCCACATCCTGGGGAACATCGTCTTCTATGGTATTTCCGTAGATCGTCCAGTTCACCCCGCCATCCATGTTAAGGACCACTTCCATTCCCTGTTCTTTGATCTGCGTCAGTGTCTGGGAATAAAGCATATTGGTTTTACTCATGTCAATAGAAAGTGTATTCTTGTCCTTTGTTGCTGTCTGGGGCTTTGGTGTAGGCGCCGATACACTCACCCCTGCCGAACTGGTATTTCCCGGTTCCTTGTCCGGTTCCTGGGGTACGGTATTTTCCGGCGCTTCCGTGGCTGCCGCCGTAGGTTTTGCCGTATTACTGCCATGCTGCCCGTTTTCCGCAGCGTCTGGCTGCTGGCTGCCCTGGCTTTTATCTGCATCCGTGTCTCCTGCCGGTTTAGATACAGGCGCTGTAGTAGGTCTGGCTGTTGGGGCCGCCGTGGGTTTCGCCGTTGGGGCCGCTGTAGGCTTTGCTGTAGGTGCTGCCGTTGGGGCCGCTGTAGGCTTTGCTGTAGGTGCTGCCGTTGGGGCCGCTGTAGGCTTTGCTGTAGGTGCTGCCGTTGGGGCCGCTGTAGGCTTTGCTGTAGGTGCTGCCGTTGGGGCCGCTGTAGGCTTTGCTGTAGGTGCTGCCGTTGGGGCCGCTGTAGGTTTCGCTGTTGGCTGTGCGGTGGGCTTTGCCGTTGGTTTTGCTGTAGGCGCCGCGGTGGGCTTTGCCGTCGGTTCATCTGCAGGCGCCGTGGTGGGCTTTGCTTCAGGCTTTTCCTCCGGGGGCCTGTCTGTAGGTACCGGCGTTGCTTTTCCATCCGGCTCTGCTGTAGGTTTATCCACAGGTGCAGAAGTCGGTTCCAGCACAGGTGCGTCGGTAGGCTTTGTCTCCGGTTTTTCCGTGGGCTTTGGAACAGGTTTCGCAGTCGGTGCCGCCGTAGGTTTCGCCGTGGGCTTTGCCGTGGGGGCTGCCGTGGGCTTTGCCGTGGGTTTCGCCGTAGGTTTGGCCGTGGGGGCTGCTGTGGGTTTGGCCGTGGGTTTCGCAGTCGGTTTTGCGGTTGGCTGGGGTACCGGTACCGGACATGCACTGGAAGGCATGTCTTTATATACCGGGATCTTAAAAACAAATGTATTTTCAAGGGCTCCCGATTTTGTGTAGGCGTCCTTTACCTTTTTGGATTCTGAATAAGGGGCCCTGATATTCTGCATATATTGGTGGATAAACAGAGAGTTGTCGGTGTTGTCCACATCAAATTTTTGCAGGTAAAGGGTATCCTGCCCCCTCAAAATATAATCTTTAGAAATTATCTGCGCGCCGCCTTTAAGCGCAGCATAGGGAGTATTCCATCCCTTTTCTTTTGCCTTTTTCAGACCCGACACTATTACTTTTTCTACGGTATCCCCCGATGCCCCTATATTAAAATAATTATAATATCCTTCATATCCTTTATATTTGCCGGAAATCAGCGCGGATTCTCCCTTCCCCTGTTCCTGATAAACACGGCAGGCCAGATGAAAAGGGCTGACCTTAAGGGAAACTCCTATCTCATAAAAAGCTTCCGAATATTTCTTTCCTGCGCCCGGCAGTGCACCGCTCATAAAGGTATCATCTAAAATATTCTGCACCGCACTCTTGGAATGGTAAGAGGGATTGTAGGTAAGCTGTTCAAACTGGAATATCCTTACCTCGTCAAAAAAGTTCCTCGGGTCCAGATAATACTTAATGGCCGCCTCCGACGCATAGTCCCAGTTCGGGCTGTGATATTCCTTCCGGTATTCCTGCCCCATAGTGGTACTGATCAAACTTCTGTCCTTATAGCACTCCTCGCTGATCACCTTGTCCCAGCTAAGTCCTGTATTCTGGGGCACGAAGATCCAGTTTGGGTGCGCCCGCTTCAAGGCCCTTAACTTGTCCTGGTAAGAAGCCGGAAACATGGCTATCTCTTTTTCATTTATGCCTTCCACAGCATACATTGTCTGGGGAAAATAGTTTTCTTCCCAGTTTAAGAGCATCTCGTTGGAATAAGCAAGGTAACACTTTTCTATGTATCCGGTATAAGAGCCGCCGCCGGACTCCAGGGCTGCCTTGAACCAGATATTATATTCTTCGTCCAGTTCCATGCCTTCAATTACCACTGTAGTTCCGGAAACAGCATTGACAACTGATTCCCCATTTGCATCGGGACTGCTTTTGACCGCATAGCTGTCGCACAAATACACGATTGCCATCAGCGTTTCCTTCCCGGCAATTTCAGCAAGGGTCTGCTTTGCTTCATTTATATATGCCTGCATCTCTGGATCTTCTTCCGCAGGCTCCTCTCCGTCAGAATCCTCCTCTTTGGAAATATCTTCCCCGTCCGTTTCTTCTTCAGCCTGATTTTCCCCGGAAGTATCCTCTGTGCTGTTTTCTCTTTCGTCAGGATCTTCCACCGAAGTATCCTCACCACTATCTTCTTCAACGCTTTCGTCCCGCTCTTGTTCCTCCTGCGCCTGCCCGGGTTCCTCCTCCCCAAGATCCGCAGCCTCCAGATCCTCATCTTCCAGTTCCCCGTCATTTTCCGGAGTTTCTTCCTTCTGGGATTCCACCGCCTTTTCCGCGGACTCCCCAACATCGGAAATCTCCGATGCCAACACACCAAAACCGGACTGGAACAATATAGCCATGCTTAATATAAAAACAAACATTTTTCTTCTTTTCATTGGTACACCTGTATCCTTAATTAATACTCTTTTAGGAATTCAAAGACATTTACCGACATGTTATACCTTACTATATTCCCGAAATTATGTCAACAAACGAATCACCAGTGAAACCAATTTTCAACATATACGGCCAGCCTGTGGGGATACTGGTTTTCCACTAATGAATCTCACTAAATTTTTCTCTCATGGTAAGGAGAATCTTCTTCTCCATCCGGCTGACCTGCACCTGGCTTATGCCCAGAACTTTGGCTACCTCTGTCTGGGTCTTTTCCTGATAATAACGCAGTTTGATCAGCTTCTGCTCCTTCTGGGGCAGGCCGTTTATAAGCTGGTGCACTACAAGGTGGTTTAAAACCGTTTCCTGTTCATTGGCCTTTTCGTCTGCGATCTGGTCTATCATAAATATTTCATTGCCGTCATTCTGGTAGACAGACTTATAAATGGATTCCACCTGCACATTAGCTTCCATAGCCAGAACCACTTCCTCCACGGTAAGGGCCGCCTCGCTGGCAACCTCCTCAAGCGTAGGCTCCCGGTTCTTTTCATTGCCAAGACGCTCCCTGGCATACTTTACTTTCATACCGTTTTCCTTGAGTGTGCGGGACACCTTCACCATGCCGTCATCCCGCAAAAATCGCTTGATTTCTCCCGTTATAAGAGGAACCGCGTAGGTGGAAAATTTCACGTCATAGCTTGTATTAAATTTATCTATGGATTTAATCAGTCCGATAACGCCGATCTGGAACAAATCTTCCGTCTCATAACCTCTCCCTGAAAACCGTTTCACAATATGGCGTACCAGCCCTAAATTCTGCTCAATCAGTACTTCTCTTGCTTCTTTTTCTCCTGCCTGTGCCCTCTCGATTAGTACTGCGTTCTCTGCCATGGTTCATTCCTCTTGCCTAAGCCACGAGGTAGTTCCCAGCTTTTTCTTCATCAGCACCACCGTGCCGCACCCCGGCTGGGAGACAACCTCCAGATCATCCATAAAGGCTTCCATAAAGGCAAATCCCATGCCGGACCTGTCCATCTCCGGCTTTGTCGTAAAAAGGGGTTCCATGGCCTGCTCAATATTTTCAATTCCCCTTCCTGTGTCCCGGATCTCCACATTCAGAACGTCCTCGTCTATGAGGCAGTGCAGGAACACCTGGTTTGCCCTTCCCTGCCCTCCTCCTAACCCGTCCTCTCCTGCAAACTGCCCGTCATAGCCATGGATAATTGCGTTGGTGACGGCCTCTGAAACTGCCGTTTTGATATCTGAAATTTCCTCCATTGTGGGATTTAGGGGCGCTACAAATGCCGCAACCGCCACTCTGGCAAATGCCTCGTTTACGGACAGCGCGTCAAACTGTATCTCCATTTCGTTTCTTTGGATGACATTATTTTTCATCCTGCTTTCTGTTTTTTGTCCTGTTTCCATACTTTACCTCATTCCATAATTTCTATGACTTTATGTAAACCGCAAATCATCAGTGTCTTTTTAATTCTTGTATCAATATTGATGGCGTATACTTTTCCCCCGAAATAGGATATCTTTTTATATCTTCCGATAATAATTCCGATACCGGAACTGTCCATAAACCGGGTGTCCTCAAAATCAAACACTACATTTCCCACTCCGTCCTTCATGATATACTCGTCCGCTGTTCTGCTTATGTAAATGGATTTGTGGTGGTCCACCTCCTCAGGCATTTTTACCATCAGATAATTTTCAATCACTTTAAAGTTTTCTTCCATGCCTCTTCCCCTTTCCTTAAATGTCATCAACAAACGCTGCCACACTCCGCGAACCGGCTTATAACAACAAACGCCGTCCCACTCCGCGAACCGGCTTATAATAACAAACGCCGTCCCACTCCGCGAACCGGCTTATTGTTACAAAAAGAGGACAAACCTTATAAAGTCTGTCCTCTTTTGTATCTGACTGTTTTGATTGCTTTTGCTTTTGTATTTTTGTTAGTTCTGCTGTTCCGCATTGTTGATTTCTGCCAGATTTGTTTCCGACTGGGCCGCCGTCCGGGTGCCCGGGAAGTTGTCAATCACTTGTGCATAAATCTCTTTTGCCGTGTCAAGCTCCCCTATGCCGCGGTAGCTGTTCCCCAGGTAAAACAGTGCTTCGTTGTTGGCGCTGTTATACTGGTAAGCCCATTGCAGATTGGGGATCGATGTATCATAGTCTTCGTCGAAATAGGCTGTGCGTCCTATATTGTAATAATGCTCCGCCAGTCTGGGGCCTACCGCTTTTACAAGATTATCATAAAGCGCCACAAAGCTTTCTGACCTTCCATCTTCGGTATTTTCCCCTTCTCCGCCTTCATTATTGCCGTTCTCTTCTGCCAGTGCCTCCAGATAACCGGCAATCTTCTCTATATCCTCAGGTGTTTCCAGATAAGCCCCTGCTGCCATCATCAGGCCGTCCGTAGCTTTCAGCGTATCGTCGGTTTCCTGGCTGGCGGCAAGTTCCTCTGCAAGAACCGCGTTCTCGTCTGCCAGCTTTTGTACCTTCTGCTCCAGTTCGTCTATCGTGGCTGTCTTGGCATCAGACTGCTCGCTTACCATACGCAGCTCGTCATTGATCCCTGCCTTGGCTTTCTGAATCTGGCTGGGCAGAATCAGGAAACATGCAATGGCCACTCCGATGATTACCCCCAGTCCCAAATTGAGCAGGGAGGAAACTCCCTTGGACTCCTTCATGTTGACAGGCTGGATAATTGTCTCATTACCGCTCCGGTAACGCACCACATTGTCCGGGGTCTTCTTTTTTCTGGCTGTATTCTTTGCCGGTTCCTCCGGCATCAGCATGTGCTCCACTTCCCGCATGTAACGCAGGGTGACTGTATTATTGGTATCTATCTGGATGCATTTTTGCAGTTCCTTCTGGGCCTTTTCCCATTCTTCCGCGTTAATGTAAAGAAGGGCAAGAAGCTGGTGGGCGCGCACATATTTGGGATTATATGACAGGACCTTTTTAAGCTGTATCACTGCCAGATCCTGACTGTCCTGATAACAGTACATAAGCGCCTGGTTGTATTTCTTGATCGTCTGGTTGGTTGCGTCAAGCCTGGTCGGGTTGGCCTGTATCATGTTGATATAGTCGTCCGCAATATTTTTCTTGGGATGCAGGTTCTTGCTGATGACCCACTCCTGCAAAGCGGTGACTACCTCACCCATTTCAAAATAAACCAGCCCCAGCAGGTTTCTCGCGTCCATATTATTTTTATTAAATTTTATACTTTGCCGCAAACTGATAATCGCTCCGGATAAATCCCTCACCGAAGCCTTTTCCAGCCCGTCATTATAAAAACGGTTGGACATGAACATAATCTTTTTATAAATGGTTACGTCCACGCCGCATCCCGTACAAAAATCGTATTCTGACAGACGGCATCCACAATTATAACAATTCATGCCGTCTCTCCTTATTCTTCTTCCTTCTTGGTCTTTTCAACCATTTTTATCAATAAATCTGCCATATCTGTCAAATCCTGGCCAAAGATAGCCTCTTCTGCATTCTCCACCTCAAGGCTGGGATGAAATTTCTTCAATTCCTCTTCAAAATCTATCATTCTGGGATCTCCTTATCAGGGACTTTATTTGTCCTGCCAAATACAATGAACCGGCAATGTAGATGATATCATCCCTTCCTTTATCAGCTAAAAGCGCTAAAAGCGCTTCCCCGGCATCACTGTAAAAACTGTATGCTGTTTCTTTATACTTCTCCCAAATCATTTTCAGTTCATCTATGGAAGCACTTCTATCCGACTCCATCACGGTCACGGCTGCTTTTTCAAAAAGCCCTGCTTTTACGATTTGCTGTATCATTTTATCGTACTGCTTGTCTGCCGCTGACCCGAACAGTAAAAACCTTCTTCCCCTGCATCCGTCATTTCTGACGGTATAAAGAAGCGCTTCAACCCCGTCTTCATTGTGGGCCCCGTCTAAATAGACACCGGGTAAGACCTCCTCCATCCTTCCCGGCCACCGGGCTGCCCCCAAGCCTTTCCTTACCGCCTCCGGCGTGATCCGCCCATCCATAAGCGCCTGTGCTGCCACGGCTGCTAAAGCGGCGTTTTCTGTCTGATACAGCGCTGGCGTATCCAGAAAAAGGCTAACATAATTATAATAACCAGTATGAAGCGAAAAATCAATGGTTTTATTGTTTATATTCACATCCAAAATATCATCTTTTTTGAGGATAATCACGGGACTTTTCGCTTTTTTTGCATATTCAGCCAAAACCACCGTGCTCTCCGGCCGCTTGTCGACAAAAACCACCGGGATCCCCGGCTTAATAATTCCCGCTTTTTCCGCCGCTATCTTTTCAATGGTATCCCCCAGATACTGCATGTGGTCATAGCCGATCTCCGTAATCACGCACAGCTTTGGTTCTGCAATACAGTTGGTAGCGTCCAGCCTTCCTCCCATACCTGTTTCCAGAATAATGTAATCGGGATTTTTCTGTCCGAAAAAACACATAGCCATAAGAAAAAGAAATTCCGAAAAGGAAGGGAACGAGTATCCACGCTCCTTTTCTGCCTTTGCCGCCTGCTGCACCCGCTCAAACACCGTCATAAAATCTTCTTCGGAAATCCACTCATTTCCAATGCTTATCCGCTCCCGTACGGTCTCTAAATGAGGAGAGATAAACATCCCTGCCGTGCCCCCGCTTTCCATAATAACAGAGCACAAATAGGCACAAACGGAACCTTTTCCGTTTGTGCCTGCGATATGGATAATACTGCTTTTTACCGTTTCCCCGGTTATCTGCCCAAGAAGCCGCCCTGTATCTTTCAGGGTACGGCCCGGAACAAATTTGGGGATTTTCATGATATAATTTTCCGCTTCTGTATAGGACTGCACTGTCTGTTCTTTCGTCGTCTTCTGCATATAATTCATTACTGTAACTGCCCTAAACGGCTCCTTACCTGTTCCATCATCTGGGTATACTTCTTTAATTTTTCCCTTTCCTGGGCAACCTTTGCTTCCGGCGCTTTGGACATGAATCTTTCATTGTTCAGCATACCGTTTACACGGGCAAGTTCCCCTTCCAGCTTTTGTTCTTCTTTCTTTAACCGTTCAATTTCCTGCTGGATGTCCACCAGCTCTGCAAATGGGATGTACAGAGTGGCGTTTGCAATCACTACGGAAACTGCATCCTGCGCAATGCCTTCCTTATCCTTCTGGATGGTCACCTCCGAAGCATAGGCAAGGGATGTGAAAAACAGCCTGCCACCTGTAAAAGCGTTGATGATATCCGCATTTTCACTGACAACAAACACCTGTGCCTTCCGGCTGGGCGCCACATTCATCTCTGTGCGGACATTTCTGATCCCCCTCACCGCTTCCTTGATGATCTCAATGTCCTTTTCTTCCTTTTCAAAGTTCCACTGCTCCTGGTACTTCGGCCAGTTGGAAATCATGATGGATTCTTCTTCTGACTGCAGGGTGCAGAAAATTTCCTCTGTGATAAAAGGCATATAAGGGTGGAGAAGCTTGAGCCCGTCAATGAGCACCGTCTTCAAAGTCCACAGGGCCGCATCCTTACTGTCCTGATCGTCCGAATTGTAGAGTCTGGGTTTGACCATTTCAATATACCAGTCGCAGAATTCATCCCAGATAAAATCATAGACCTTCTGCACAGCTATGCCCAGCTCAAAGTTGTCCATATTGTCGGTGGCTTCTTTGATCAGTCTGTTCAATTTGGAAAGGATCCATTTGTCAACAGGCTCTAAAGAAGGCGCACCTGCCTTAAGCCCTTCTTCTGGCATATTCATCATAATAAACCGGGAAGCATTCCATATTTTGTTTGCAAAATTCCTGCTGGCTTCCACTCTCTCAAAATAGAAACGCATGTCGTTGCCGGGGGCGTTTCCGGTGATCAGCGTCAGCCGGAGAGCGTCTGCGCCATACTGGTCTATGATCTCAAGGGGATCAATGCCGTTGCCTAAGGATTTGCTCATCTTACGTCCCTGGGAATCCCTTACAAGGCCGTGGAATAATACGGTCTTAAAGGGTCTTTCCCCCATCTGCTCAAAGCCGGAAAAGATCATACGGATCACCCAGAAGAAAATGATGTCATAGCCTGTCACAAGCACATCGGTAGGATAAAAATATTTTAAATCTTCCGTCTGCTCCGGCCAGCCCAGGGTTGAAAAAGGCCACAGTGCGGAGGAAAACCAGGTATCCAGGGTATCCGGGTCCTGGGTAAAGTGGTCATGTCCACACTTAGGACATTTTTCCGGCTTCTGCACACTTACCACCACTTCCCCGCACTTATCACAATAATAAGCGGGAATCCGGTGCCCCCACCAGAGCTGCCGGGAAATACACCAGTCCCTGATATTGTCTGTCCAGTTAAAATAGGTCTTTTCCATACGGGCGGGAATAAGCTGGATATCACCGCTCTTTACTGCTTCCACTGCCGGCTTGATCAGTTCCTCCATCTTTACAAACCACTGCTGCTTGATCATCGGTTCGATGGTGGTCTTACAGCGGTCGTGGGTTCCCACATTGTGGGAATAATCCTCGATCCTTACCAGCAGCCCCATCTCGTCCAGTTCTTTTACAATGGCTCCTCTCGCCTCATAACGGTCCATGCCGCAGAATTTGCCGCCGTTTTCATTGATGGTGGCATCATCGTTCAATATATTGACTTCCGGCAGATGATGGCGCTTGCCCACCTCAAAGTCATTGGGGTCATGGGCAGGCGTGATTTTCACAACACCGGTACCAAATTCCATGTCCACATAAGCGTCCGCAACCACGGGGATCTCTCTGTTGACAATGGGCAACATCAGCTTTTTGCCAATGATATCTTTATATCTTTCATCCTCCGGATTAACTGCAACTGCTGTGTCCCCCAGCATAGTCTCCGGCCTTGTGGTTGCAAACTCCACGAACCGCTCCGTACTTACGCTCCCGTCTTCCTCAATGACCGGATATTTGATGTGCCAGAAATGGCCTGCCTGTTCCTCATAATTTACTTCCGCATCGGAAATGGAAGTATTGCACACGGGGCACCAGTTAATGATGCGGCTTCCTTTATAGATCCATCCTTTTTCATGCATCTTGCAGAAGACTTCCGTAACTGCCCTGTTACATCCCTCGTCCATGGTAAAACGCTCTCTGTCCCAGTCGCAGGAAGAACCCAGCTTCTTAAGCTGGCTGATGATGCGCCCGCCGTACTCTTCCTTCCAGTCCCATGCACGCGCAAGGAATCCCTCCCTGCCAAGGTCTTCTTTATTAATACCTTCTTCCTTAAGCTTCTCAATGATTTTGACCTCTGTGGCAATGCTCGCATGGTCCGTCCCCGGCTGCCAGAGGGCATTATAGCCCTGCATCCGCTTAAAACGGATCAAAATATCCTGCATGGTATTGTCCAGCGCATGTCCCATATGAAGCTGCCCTGTAATGTTCGGGGGCGGAATCACAATAGTGAATGGCGTCCGGGAGTGGTCAACTTCTGCATGAAAATACTTCTTGTCCGTCCATTTCTGGTAAAGCCTGTCCTCTATCCCTTTCGGGTCGTATGTTTTTGCAAGTTCTCTGCTCATAATGCGTCTCCTTAAAAAAGCCCTTTACAGACAATTCCTCTCTGCAAAGGGCTGTATCACCTTTCGTAGTCTTACTTTCTTATCTTAGTGGCAGATATTTTATTTGTCAAGGGCAACTCTGGCTGTAAGGGGAATTTTTGTAACAGTTCACCCCTCCGCACTGGGCATTTTCCTGATTTCTTCCAGATACTTCTGCCCCAGTGGGCTAAGCGCCACTCCTTTGCGTTTCAGGTATCCTATGGTCATGGTTTCTTCAGATTTCAGCTTCACAGCACAGTAATCGGAACCGTTCAGGCTTTCACAGATAATGCCGGAGCACAAAGTATAACCGTTCAGTCCAACCATCAGATTTAAAAGGGTAGCCCTGTCGTTTGCCTTGATCAGGCGTTTATAGGCGTAAGTGCTTAAGACCTCCTCCGCAAAATAAAAAGAGTTGTTGATCCCCTGGTCAAAAGAAAGGCAGGGGTAGTCATCCAATTCCTCCAGGGCAATTTCCTCCTTCCCGGCCAGCGGATGTCCCTTCCACATATACACATATATGCCGCAGTCTATAATTGCATGGAATTCCAGTTCCGATTCCTGGAAAAGTTTGGTAAGCACTGCCCGGTTAAAATCATTCAGATAAAGAATCCCGATCTCGCTTCTGAAATTCTTCACATTTTCTATCACCTCGTAGGTTTTCGTCTCGTGCACCGCAAATTCATATTCGTCCATTCCGAACTGCTTTACCATCTCCACAAAAGCCTTCACGGCAAAGGTGTAATGCTGCATGGATACGCTGAACCGCTTTTTACTGTTTTTCTTTTCAATATAGCGGTCTTCCAAAAGCCGGCACTGCTCTGTCACCTGCCTTGCATAACCTAAAAACTCCTCGCCCTCGGGTGTAATCTTTACCCCCCTGTTACTTCTGTTAAAAAGAATGATTCCAATTTCCTCCTCCAGTTCCCTTACCGCCTGTGAAAGGCTGGGCTGCGAGATAAAAAGGGTCCTCGCCGCCTCATTCATGGAATGCGTGTCTGCAATTGTAATCACATACTTTAATTGTGTCAGCGTCATATTCTACCTTTCTGCAAGGGATGTCAAAGCGTGGTAAAAATCAGGATATTCTTTATGCAGCTTTAGGATCTTTCCACTTTTGTCAAGAAAACAGTGCTCCGAAGCTCCCTCACAGACACATTTTCCAGACGTGTTCTTCATTATATAATGAAGCTTTAAACGCACCCCTTTAAATTCCTCCACAGATACCTCAACTGACACTTCATCTGCAAAAGTGGTACTGGCCTTATATTTACAGTTTATTGCCGTAACAGGCGATACGATTCCCAGACTCTCAAGCTTACCATAGTCCCATCCCGCCTGCTTAAGAAAATCTATTCTGGCCTCCTCCATCCATCTGACATAATTTGAGTGATGCGTAATCCCCATCCGATCTGTTTCGTAATACTGAACAACATGTATATAACTATTCATGGTCACTGCCTCCCTATATACTCATTTTATATCTGCTTCCATCCAAAATACTGAACAACGGATGCTGTGCTTTGCCGTATATTTTTCTAAAAAACGGTGTCACATTTAGCCGGACGGCTATATATCCAGCCAGCTTATTATAACAAACGCTGCCACACTTTGCGAGACAGCTTATTGTAACAAATACAACCCCGGAACCGCAATTCCAGGGCTGCACAATTTCAATATATATATTTATTCAAAAGGGATAACTGCGCCGTCATAGGTTCCTGTGATATGGTTCTTAATATCATCGGATTTAAGCACTTCCACCAGCGCTTTGATTTTGTCTGTGCCTTCACTGCCTTCTTTCACTGCAATCACATTCACATATGTTTTCGCTGCTTCTGAATCGGAACTCTCATAAGCAAGCGCATCCTTTGCCACGGAGTATCCTGCTTCCAAAGCATAGTTGCCGTTCAATACCACGAAGGCAACTTCATCCACGACTCTGGGCACCTGTGCAGCTTCCAGCTCTACAATTTCCAGTTCATAAGGGTTCTCTTCGATATCGTTTACGGTTGCCTCAAGCCCTGCCCCGCTCTTTAACGTGATAAGTCCGTTGTCCTGCAAAAGAAGCAGCGCCCTTGCTTCATTGGTAGTATCATTGGGAACTGCAACGCTGTCCCCCTGTGCAACATCTGCCAGCGCGCTCTTTACCCCGGGATAAATTCCAAAAGGCTCATAATGGATGCCTCCTGCATTCACAAGGTGTGTCCCTTTCTCCGCATTAAAGCTGTCAAGATAGGGAATGTGCTGGAAATAGTTGGCGTCAAAATCACCGCTTTCCACCACCTCATTGGGCTGTACATAGTCATCAAAAATTGTTACCTGCAAATCATATCCTTTTTCCGCAAGAATAGGCTTTGCCTGTTCCAGAATTTCCGCGTGGGGTGTAGCGGATGCTGCCACTTTGATCACCTTGTCGTCGGCACCTCCCTTACCCCCGCATCCGGTAAGAACCCCGGCTGCTAATGCACCTGTCAGCAATACTGCTAAAAATCTTTTCATAATAATCCTCCATTCCTGCTTCGCCCGCTAATACGGACGCAAGCTGTATATCGCTTTTTCGATAGACAGAGTATATCATTACTTTCCCTGTCTGTACAATATCTAAAAAATTTTGCCGGTTATAGGTTTTTCCTATTGCCAAATAAATTTAATCCAGCTCGCTAAGCCCCGTATACAGCTCATAATACCGTCCTTTCTGCGCCAGCAGGTCGTCATGGTCGCCCCGTTCTATGATTTCCCCATTTTCCAGCACCATGATCGCATTTGCATTGCGCACGGTTGAGAGTCTGTGGGCAATCACCAGAGTCGTTCTTGTAGCCATCAGCCGGTCCATGCCCTTTTCAATATGTTTTTCCGTACGGGTATCCACCGAGCTGGTAGCTTCATCCAGAATCAGGACAGGCGCTTTGGAAACTGCCGCCCTTGCAATGTTGATAAGCTGCCGCTGACCCTGGCTTAAGTTAGCACCGTCTCCCTCTAACATGGTGTCATACCCATGTTCCAGACGCATGATAAAAGAATGGGCGCTGGCTGTCCTTGCTGCCTGCTCCACTTCCTCATCCGTAGCATCCAGCCTGCCGTAACGGATATTTTCCCTGACAGTCCCCGTAAATAAATGGGTGTCCTGCAGGACCATGGCAATGTTCCGCCGCAGGGAACCTCGCTCCAGCTCCGTAACCGGGATATTATCCACAGTAATGCATCCCTCGTTTATGTCATAAAACCTGTTGATCAGATTTGTGATGGTTGTTTTACCTGCCCCGGTGGAGCCTACGAAGGCAATTTTCTGTCCAGGTTTTGCATATAAAGATACATTTTTTAAAATCGTCTTATCCGTGTTATAGCCAAATGTCACGTTGGTAAGGGTGACCGCACCTTTTACTTCTTTGTAATAATAATCTTCATCTTCCCCACACACATCCTCCATAAATCCTTCTTCATTTGTGAGGGCGTTTTCTTTGGGAATCACGTAAAAATTCTTTTCCTTTTCCGCATCCTCCGCAATACGGACGGCCCCGGATACGTCTTCTTTTTCCGGCTCCTCATCCATCACGGCAAACACGCGCTCCGCTCCTGCCAGCGCGGAAAAAATGGTATTGACCTGCATTGCCACCTCATTGATTGGCCGTGAGAACTGTCTGGAATAGTTCACAAACACTGTAAGCCCGCCAATGTCAAAGCCCCTAAGTACGCAGAGAATGCCGCCGATACAGGCTGTCAGTGAATAGCTTACCTGGCTCAAATTTCCCATCACTGGCCCCATGATTCCTCCAAAGAACTGGGCTTTGATCTGTTTTCCCTTAAGGTCCTTGTTCAAATATTCAAATTCTTCCCTTGCATCCTCCTCGTGGTTAAACACCTTCACCACTTTCTGCCCTGTCACAGTCTCCTCAATATAGCCGTTCAAAGTGCCGATTGCGGCCTGCTGGGCGCGGTAAAACTTCCGGCTCCTTCCCCCTACTGTCTGGACCGCCTTAAGCATGACCGGTATCATCACGATGGTGATCAGAGTCAGCCACACATTCGTATAAATCATAAGGGCAAAGGTTCCTACAATGTTTATGGCTCCCGATATAAGCTGCACCACCGTCCTGTCCAGCATCTCGCCTATCGCATCCACATCATTGGTAAAACGGCTCATCACATCCCCATGGTTGTGGGTGTCATAATAGCGTACCGGAAGTTTCTGCAATTTTCCGAACAGGTCATTACGCAGTTTTACAATGGCATTCTGGGAGATGCTGATCATGATCCTCTGCTGCAGGTACTGTGCCAGTGCGCCAATCAGATAAATAACAGCCATTGCCAGAATCCCCTTAAACAAAAATGCCACGCTGCCGTCCTCGGAGGTAAGGCCATTAATGATCGGCCGCAGCATATAGGAACCTGCCAGACTGGCTGCCGTTCCCCCAATCACGCACAGAAATACCACCGTCAGTTTCCATTTTTCATTGGAAATATAACCGAACAGACGGCCCATGGTTCTTTTCATATTCTTCGGCTTTCCTCCTGCCATGTTCCCCATTCCGCCGTGGCCGTGGCCTTTGGGCCTACTGCTTCCTTTACTGGACAGTTCATCATCTTTGGCAGGGTTTAATCTGCTTTCATATTTTTTCTGTAAATATTCCAGTTTTTCAGCTCTCATTATGCACTCACCTCCTTATCCATCTGGGAGTAATAAATTTCCTGATAAGGCTCGCAGGTTTTAAGAAGCTGGTCATGGCTGCCGATTCCCACGATTTTTCCTTCATCCATCACCAGAATCTGATCCGCCTCCATGACAGAAGTGATCCTCTGGGCAATAATGATCTTTGTTGCGTCCTTTAAGTTTTTGTTAAAGCTTTCACGGATTCTGGCCTCCGTAGCCGTGTCTACCGCACTGGTAGAATCGTCCAGAATCAATATCTTTGACTTTTTAAGAAGGGCTCGTGCAATGCAGAGCCTCTGCTTCTGCCCGCCGGACACATTGACACCGCCCTGCCCCAATTCCGTGAGATATCCCTCCGTAAAACTGCCCACAAAAGGATCCGCCTGTGCTGCCCGGGAGGCTTCCAGCAGTTCTTCTTTTGAAGCTCCGGAATCGCCCCACATAAGATTTTCCAAGATTGTCCCGGAGAAAAGTACATTTTTCTGTAGCACCATTCCCACGCCGTCCCGCAGATTTTTGAGGGAATAATCCTTTACATTTACACCGTCCACAAAAACCTCTCCCTCATCCACGTCATAAAGCCGCGGGATCATCTGCACCAGCGTGCTCTTGCCGCTTCCGGTAGAACCGATGATTCCAAGAACCTGCCCGCTCTCCACCTTAAAGTCAATATGGGAAAGAACTGCCTCCTTATTATCTTTATAATAACGGAACGAAACATCTTTAAACTCGATCTGCCCGCTTTCCACTTTCTTTTCCGGCCTCTTACATCCGTCGTCCGTTAAGCTCACTTCCGTGTCCAGCACTTCCGTGATACGGTGCAGGGAGGCAAGGGCCCTGGAACTCTGCAAAAGCACCATGGCCAGCATCATAAGAGACATCAGTATCTGTACAATGTAAGTGGTAAAAGCTGTCAGATCCCCTACCGGCATGGTGCCTGCCAGAATCTGCCTGCCCCCGAACCACACGATCCCCAGGGTGGTCACATTCATAAGAAGCATCATCACAGGCATATTTAAAATCACCACTTTAAACGCATTTAAACTGGATTCTTTTAAATCTTCGTTTGCCTTTGCAAAGCGTTTTTCCTCGTATCCCTCCCGCACAAAGGATTTTATCACCCGCACGTTGGTAAGCACTTCCTGTATGGTGGAGTTGAGAGCGTCCAGCTTTTTCTGCATGATCTCAAACCTTGGAAATGCAATTTTAATAATGATTCCTATCAGTATCACCAGCACCGGCATGACCACCAGCACCACAAGGGCCAGCTGGGCGTTCATCATAAATGCCATGATCAGCGCACCAATCAGCATCCCCGGCGCCCGCAGCATCATGCGCAGAGCCATATTAAGCAGATTCTGCACCTGGGTGATATCGTTGGTCAGCCTTGTCACCAGTGATCCTGTGCTGAACTGATCCAGATTAGCAAAAGAAAACTTCTGCACCTTGTCAAATACATCGCTTCTCACATCGGCGGCAAAACTGATAGATGCCTTGGCTGCAAAATAAGCCCCTCCTATACCTCCCAGCATCATTAAAAGGGCCGTTACCACCATGGCGCCTCCCATGGCCGTGATATAGGGCACATCCTTATTTGCAGCCCCTATATTTATGATGTTGGCCATAAACTTGGGCAGCAACACTTCCCCTAAAACCTCCACGATCATAAGCAGCGGCCCGATAATAAACGCTGCCAGATACGGTTTTACATATTTCCAATACCGCTTCATAAACACATTCCTCCTGTTCCTACTTATTCTTTTCCTGCCTTATCAGGCTCCGGTAATATTCGTCCCCATTCTGGATGATCCGTCTGAAAAAGTCTTCAAGCTGCCTGGTTTCTTCTTCCGTGAACCCGTCACACAAGGCATCCTCCACTTCCTGAAAATAGACAAAACTGTTATTGATTGCCTCTTTCCCTTTGTCGGTGATTGCCACATGGTTGATACGGTTATCCTCAGCGTCACTCTGACGCCTGATATATCCGGCCTTTTCCAGCTTCTTCATGGATACGGCAACCGCCGCCGGTGAGATATCCATCTTTTCCGCAATAGCCGTCTGGGAACAGTCCGGATGTCTGCCCAGATACATTAAAAGTCTGTGCTGGCTCCTGTACAGTCCGGTGTGCTCCACCTTCTTGCTTAACACACGCTTTAATATCTGATCTGTCTGCCTGAAAAGATCCAAGACCTTCTTGTGCATACTTGCCCCCCATTTCTGTTCCGGCACAAACACCCCGTAAAAATTAATTGATTAATATTTAACTAGTTAAGCAATAGCATTATATGTCCCTAAGAAAAAAATGTCAACCCGGAACAGCCATTTAATAAAAATACAATCTTCTTTACAAAAATTTTATATATTCTGTTTTCAGGTCATATGATGAGCGTTATAAGGTAAAGAACCAGCAGATGCGCCGGGTAAAAGATATAAAAGAAGTATTTCAGCCTAAGCCCCCGTCTGCCATTATAAAAGTACACAAACAAAAAGGCTAAAGGCGCCATTGCCTCCCAGCAAAAAGCAACGCAGCCTGCTGCTATCTGCTCTGCTTTTTTCCTCCTGAACAAAAACAGCAGGGCTATAGCAATGATTCCTTTGCCGCTGTAATCACAACGAATCAGTTCTGCCAGAAGTACGGCTGCCAGAAATACGGCCGCCCCGCCTGTCCATTTAACCAGCAGCCCCTGACAGTTTCTGCCGATTTCCTCCATGGCCCATATCATCAGGAAACCTAACAGCAGCGTAAAGAATATATTCTGGTGTTCCAGGCCCATCATTTTTCCGTCAAAAGCAAGATCAAATGGCACCTCTGACACAAAGGCGAACGCCAAAAGCCGTCCTGCATACTTCCGCCTGTCTTTCGTCTTTTCAAAGCCCTCCACCAGAAGAAAACAGTAAATGGGAAAAGCCCACCTTCCAACAATTCTCCTCATAATCTGATACCATACATAAATCCATCCCACAAATCCGTCCTGTACCAGTTCCCTCATATAAGAAAAGGATGTATCCCCTAAATAAAATATCCCGTTCTGTGACAGAATATGGAAAAACACAACTGCTGCAATATGATCTGCCAGCATAAATATAACCGACAGTATTTTCAATCCACTTCCACTGATTCCTGCTCTCTTGTGCATACTTCCTCTTCCCCACTATTCTTTTATAAATTCCTTAGAGCGTGTTTGAATTTAGTCCTCCTTACTGCCGTATCCATCATATATCAATGTTTTATATTTTTCAACTGGCATGGTTAAAAATTTTTAAATTGGCACTTTTTAAAATACCACTTATGCATATAATAGGGTACATAATCGAAATTAAGGAGGTTCCTACTTATGAAAAATCAAACAGCCCAGAAAATTGCACTGACCGGCCTGACAGCAGCCCTGTCTTATGTTGTGTTTACATTTTTACAGATTAAAATACCTCTCCCCGGCGGAGACGCTACTTCCATACATTTAGGAAACGCTGTCTGCGTGCTGGGTGCCCTGCTCTTAGGCGGATTTTACGGCGGCCTTGGGGGAGCTGTGGGCATGACCATTGCCGACCTGACAGACCCTATATATGTCGTATATGCCCCTAAGACTTTTCTGCTGAAATTCTGCATCGGCCTGATTTCCGGTTTCATTGCACACAAACTTGGCAAAATCTCTCTGGAAACGGATCGCAGGAAAGTGACCCTGTGGGCGGCTCTTGCGGCGGCTGGCGGACTTTTGTTCAATGTGGTTTTTGATCCTCTCATCGGCTACCTGTATAAGCTGGTTATCCTGGGAAAACCTGCCGCCGAGCTTACACTGGCATGGAACATTGCTTCCACCTCCATTAACGCAGTCACTT
Source organism: Lachnospiraceae bacterium (assembly GCA_009911035.1). Classification (GTDB taxonomy): domain Bacteria; phylum Bacillota; class Clostridia; order Lachnospirales; family Lachnospiraceae; genus Suilimivivens. The sequence goes on along the minus strand of QXWO01000016.1, from coordinate 10,472 downwards.
CCGCGATCGTGTCCGTACTCATTTATTCGGCCCTGTGCCCAGCCCTTAAGAAAGCGGGACTGTTCTTTACCATTGACAGTAGAAAAACTGATGCGCCGCAAAAATAACAGCGGCCGGCACGCATCACGAGCTATCCTTTTGTGAACAGACAAATCCGCAGGAGCATTATGTCCCTGCGGATTTCCTGTTTACAAAAAGCAGCTCTATGGAGTGGGCGCACAGCCGATAAGTACCTTTTTCCCGTAATATCTGCCAAGGAAATCCGCTAAAGACCTTATGGATATAGCCGCTGTGCTGTCCGGCATTTCCGCACAGACCTTCTGATAAAATGCTTTTTCCTTATCATTAAGCAGACTGCTATCAAGTAGATAGTCGTACTTATTATACTGCTCCTCTATGACCCGGCAGATGTTCGCACGGGCACCCGCATAAGAGGTTTTCTTAATGCCTGCAAAGCTGAGAAAAAGAACAGGATATGTCCCCTGTATTTTGTTATATTTTTCATACTTCCATATGGAAAGGCCCTGGAATAAATCACTATATCATTGGGGTCTGTCCTGTTTTATAATCATATAAAATTATTCACACTCCCTATTAGTTTTAACAACGGATGTCTGACTACGCAAGTTATATTGGAGGAGTCCTTAGGTTCCTCTTGACAACACATTATAAATTGACTATAATGTACTTGTTCAATAAGTACATTAAATTTTAAAAGCTTACTGGTATAAACATCATCATCACTTTCACACTATCGGGGTAACAGACACATGGAGAATATTTTAGAATTACATCATGTTTCCAAGACTTTTCCAAAGTCAGATTTCAAACTGGACGATGTGACATTTTCACTTCCATACGGCACTATTTCAGGATTTGTCGGGGAAAACGGCGCAGGCAAGACCACCACCATCGGCTGTATTATGAATACTATCATAAAGGACAGAGGCACAATCAAACTCTTTGGAAGAGAAATGGGTGACGAAGATACGGATATGCGGGAGGACATCGGCATTGTCTATGACGGCGATAATTTTCCTTCCTACTGGACTGCCCTGCAGTTGTCCCAAGTCATGGAGGGACTTTACACCAGATGGGACAGGTCCCTGTTCCAAAAATATCTGGACGATTTCTGTCTGCCCGGAAGACAGAAAATTAAACATTACTCCAAAGGGATGACCATGAAATTAGCCCTTGCGGCAGCTCTCTCCCATCATCCGAAGCTTCTCATCCTGGACGAAGCCACCAGCGGCCTTGACCCTGTTATGCGTGACGATATGCTGGACTTATTTCTTGGATTTGTACAGGAGGAAGACCACTCTATTTTGTTATCTTCCCATATTACAAGCGATTTGGAAAAAGTTGCAGATCATATCACCTTTATCCATAACGGCAGAATTATTATGACCGTTTCTAAAAATGACCTGGTATACCGCTATGCCGTTCTGCGCTGTAAGGAAAGCCAGTTCCGGGCATTGGCACCCAGCGACATCCTTGCTTACCGGAAACGGGATTTCCAAATCGATGTACTAGTCCCGGACGGAAAAGAAGCCGTACGAAAATACAAAGACGTTATTGCAGACCATGTTTCTGTTGACGAAATTATGCTTTTACTGGTAAAGGGAGAACGGATATGAAAGGTCTTATGAAAAACAATTTTTATGCTGTGCTGGCAAATGCAAAAGTATTTTCTATTTTTATGATTATATTGGGAATTTTCGTGGCCGCTGTGATCAGCCAGTCCCTTCTGATAGGCTATGTGATGACCGGAATGGTGGGATTTTCCTTAAATGCGGCTGCTGTCGCAAAAAATGAATATGTCTCAAAATGGGGAAAATACAAATTGACTCTTCCGGTCAGGCGGGCAGATATTATCAAAAGCATGTATCTAAACCACAGCTTCTGGCTCCTTATCGGAGCTGCCTTCTCCGGAACGGTAACGGGCATATCCTGGTTTCTGCACGGATGTCCTTTTGACATTCCTATGGATATCCTTACTATGTTTGTGCTGGGAATCAGCATCAGCCTTTTTATGGGGGCAATATTCTTCCCTTTATTCTACTTAGGCGGCGCAGAAAGAAATGAGGTCTTTCTGATAATTTCCCTGCTGTGCGCCATTGGCATTGATTTGGTAATCGTCACAGTGGTCAATGATTTGACGGAACCGGGAATAACCTCCATACTGACTGGTCTGGTTGTCCTGTCAGCATCTTCCCTTTTGGCTTTTGTTCTGTCCTATCCGCTGACACTTTCTATTTTTAAGCGGAAAGAGTATTAGAGCGTGTTTGAAAATTGCTTTCCTTGAGATGCTGGAATCTGCACTGCAGGAATCATTGTGTCTGCTTTAGTTTCTCTATTGCTTCTTCCTTTACTTCTACAAAAAAGAAGTCGCTGCTATGATTAGATTCAAATATAAAATCCTTCAACGGCTTGCTGGTATAGCCTGAATAATCCCCATAAACAGCAAGCTTTACATAATAGTTGGTAAATTTCTGGAGTATTTCACCTGCCATACCTGTGCTTAGAATAAATGAATATTATCCCCCTTGGGAGCCACCAGTTTCCCGCTTGAGAGCCCCTTTACCAACTTTTTCGTAAAACATACGCCCATCAGGAAAACCAGAATACTTGAAGCAATAGCTGCAGCCCCAACCGTATACCCGCTATCCCGAATTACCGTCCTGCCTATCAATATATGGTCAAGCCGCCAGTCAGCATCAAGGGATATTATCTGGCTTACCCTTATAACCACATTGCTCCCCAAAAACGGAAACATCGTAATGACGAATCTGTCCCTTACATATAATGACACAAACATGGAAGCCCCCGCCATATCATCCCACGCATAAATCCAAGCACTGCCTCTGTCATGCAGTAACGAACCGGGGAATGAACCGCCAGCCATTTATGAAATAAATCTGCGGCACTTTCAACGGATGCTTCATAATAATCGCTTGTCATCTGAAATCGCATTTGCAAAAATAAAATCAGCAGAACTGTACCAAATGCAACAGCCAGCCATTCCCTCTCTGGAAGCAATGTACGCAACCGCCCTGCTGTTTCTTTCCTCGTAAAAGCTGGCTGCAAAAGGCAGTGCCGCAAAAACAGGCAATATATAATTTCTGCACATTCCTCCGAAAGCGGAATTGCTCGTAAAACAATATACACACTAGTACATCGAATAATAAGTAACCAGCCATATGACTTGCCTAAATTTCCATTTGCCGCATTGTCGTCAATCGATATAGCCTCCGCTACGCCTCATTCCTCCGCCTTGCATATGAAAATTCATTCTGCACCATATGGCTAGAAACTTATTTATCGATATACTAGACAGTATTGCCGCTTTGCATTGCACTGACCAGCTCATTCCATGAATCAAAGCAAATGCAGAACATAACGCCAATGATTGCTATGGCAGAGCTTGTATTGAACGCCCTCTTCCATTCATTCATGAATACCCTGATCACGAGATTTCCTCTCCTGTAATCGCGTTAAACCGGATCGAATATCTGCTGTCTTCCACCGATTGTCCATCTACTTCAAACTCAACGCACCATACTGGGATCAGATCCATCTCCGTAAAGGAATCTTCCCTTAGAAGTGGGAAATACTCCATCCAGATATTCTTTGCCCTAAACTCACTTGATAAAATGACATCGCCAAATTTTTTCATGATTGCTTCTTTAATGCCGTCTTCCCCTATAATAGCTGTTTCGTTCTGATGTTCCTCACAAGGCTCAAACATTCCCATCATGGTTATCATTTCAATCCCATTATTTGACAGCAATACCGTTACAGCAGCCGGATAAGCCAAAAATCTCTCACTCGTCTGCCGCAGATTTGGCTCGTTTCGGTATACGGGAATCCCATTTACATCCATGCGAAAAATGATCTGATACACTTCCATGTCTTCGTCAAACGTATCGTTTCCATATCCTTTTGCAGACAAAAACTGATAGTCGCCATCTTCCATAATTGTCTTTTTCACGTTCTCAAAATCCGCCTGATCCATAGCAACTACATCGAGAGCTTCCAGTTCTCCACCCACCCCAAGCATCCCTATAAAGCTCTGCATCCTTCTGGCAGCATCCTCTTTGGACATAAAAGACAAATCCCTGTCATCTGCCAGTCCCATCTCCCCCGCATAGGAGCAATAAGTTTCCAAATGGCTTGCCATGTCATTTCTTTGATAGGTAAGTGAGCCTCCCGTAAATCCATCGTTCCCATCATCAACAACAAGGTTTCCTTCTGCATTTTGCCCTATCGCTTCCTGTACTTTATCATAGTCAAAACTTTTTAACCTTGTTGCATACTCATAAAGATTATTTTCCGGCATTTTCAACTCTGCACTGATGAACAAATTTTCATCCAGCTTTTCATCTATAAAAACTGTTGTGTCCTGTGGTACTATTTCAGCAGTACTATTTCTTTCATCCTGTGCTTCAAACGTTTGCGTCTCTGCTCCGGTACTGTCTAAATCAATACTTGGTATTTCTCCTTGGGATGTGTGAGCGCAGCCGTCTAATAATGTCATAAAAACCAAAATACCCGCTAAAGCCGTTACCGTCTTTTTCATCCTTTTCAACCTTCCTTTCTTTTCATGTGATAAATTAAACTTTCCTTTTTGCTGTTACAAAAAATCAATAACGGTTTCCATTATCCATATTTCTGTCATAATTCCAACCCTTTCTGCACCAAACGACATTTTTTGCTTCTATTTGGTCATTTTTTCATCAAATTTATCTTGTTCTTACTTTCTAATATCAACCCAAGATCCGCCAAAAACTGTCTTTTCATGCAATACGCTTTTATTTTACCGACCCATACTGTATAATATAATAAAATATACGGAGGTATAAAAATGCGAATACTCATCTGCGACGATGATGTGCTGATAATCGAACAGCTTCAGAAATATATAATAAATTTCTTTGAAAATATCGGTGTAAAATGTCCTGAACTGGTCTGCTTTTCTGACGGAGAATCCCTTCTGTCAGACAAAGGTGAAAAAGACATTCTTTTTCTTGATATAGAAATGCCTGGAATAAATGGCATCTATGTGGGAAATGAATTAAAAAGAGCGAACAATAATATCATCATTTTTATTGTAACTTCTTATTTCGAATATCTTGATGAGGCAATGCGGTTTCATGTATTCCGATACCTGTCAAAGCCACTGGATAAACAGCGTTTTTTCCGTAATATGAAAGATGCTGTTGACCTGTATAACACCATAACAATAAAAATCCCTGTCGAAACAAAACAGGGTATGCATACCCTTCCTGCCTCCTCTGTCATAGCAATAGAAGCACAGGGCAGAAAAATAACAGTACATACAACTTTGTGTGATTTTGAATCCATTCACAATATGCAGTACTGGCTGGAACTTCTTCCTAAAAATCGTTTTTTTCAGACTCACCGCAGCTTCATCATCAATTTTGAACATGTCACAGATTTTGACCGTAATCTTGTTCATATGTCAGATAATCAACCTGCTTATCTGACAAAAAGGAAATACAGCTCATTTAAACAAGCCTATCTCCTTTATTTAGAAAGTACGAGGTAAAACAAATGAGGAATACAGTCTGTTATTTTTTCAGTTTTCTTGTAGAAGCAATTATACTTTGGCAATACTCCTCCCATTTATTTTCCTCCAAACGCACTCCTTGGAAAAAGCTTACCATACTTTGCAGCTTATATTTTATCCTGTTTTTTGTTTCACTGTCTAAGTTTATATGGTTAAATGTAGCTTTATATTTTTTACTGAATTTCATTTTCTTAGTTACACAGTATGATCTAAATTATTACTCCGCACTATTTCATTCTTCTATACTGACGGCTGTTATGGCAATGAGTGAACTAATCGTATATGGAATTACCAAGCGGTTTACCCCCCATTTTCTTGATAACGATAAGGAATTCTATCATCTTTTAGTTTTTGTAGTTTTCAGTAAGCTTATATTTTTTGCTGTTATCTATGTACTGATGCAACTGATGCAAAAACCGAAGAAAAGCACAGGGCAGTATGATAATTCTGTTTTCCTTTTTATTTTCATTCCCTTAACCTCTACCTTTATTATGTTTATTTTTATAAGTATTGGCGAATCTGTTCCTCTATCATCATCGCTTGATTGGATGATTGCAGTGGGCGCTGTTTTTCTGTTAACAGCTAATCTGCTTGTGTTTGGAATCAATCAATATAATCAGAAAAAAAATATGGAATTTACAGAAATGCAGTTATTGCTCCAACAAGAATCTAATTCAGCCCAGTATTATGAAATGCTGCGTTTACAGAACGAAAACCAGCGCATCTTAATCCATGATATAAAAAAACATCTGCAATCCATTGATATGCTGAATGACCAAAAAGAACATGATAAAATAGGCGCCTATATCCGGCAGCTGATACTTTCCTCAGACCTGAAAGAATGTTCCAGACTATGCGATCATGAAATGCTTAATTCCATTCTATGCCGCTATATGCAACAATGCACGGACAGTCACATAACTTTTCATGCCGACATCCGAAGCAGGACAATGGATTTCATTGCAGACAATGACCTAACATCTCTATTTTGCAATTTACTGGATAATGCCATAGCTGCTGCAGGCATCGTTCCTGATTCTTTTATTGAAATCAGTACAAGCAAACATGGGAAAACATCATTTGTTGTAATAACAGTTATCAACTCCTGCAGGAAAAATCCCTTTTCCGGCAAAGGCAGACAGCTTAGTACCGATAAAACTGATAAAATCAGGCATGGGTTTGGGTTAAAAAGTATTCATAAAACGGTCAGCAAATATCATGGCAATATGCAGATGTATTACAATGATGATACACTGACTTTCCATACAATCATTACTTTGAAGCATCAGGAACTGTGAACTGGATGCAGCTCCTGTTACCCAAAGTTTAGATTTTTCCCATGCTCCCCTGCCCTGCGGTAATACATTTTACTGTCGCAGTCAGCGCAGAACAGCTTCCCCGTCAGTGGACTGCCCTCCCCGAATGCTCATGAGCCATAAAGTAACACACAAGAATTTGATAGATAGCAGCCCACTATTCCACTGCTGTTCTACAATATGGATTGAGAAAACCTCTCTAATACAGCATAATAGGGTGTCCGGGAGGTATCTTTATGAAGAAAATATTTATCGTTGAAGATGATTTTACCATACAGGCACAGTTCTTTATGTGCTACTTCACGGTAAACTGGAATTTGAAAACCATAAAATTATGAGTGATTATTGCTCTCCATAGGTTATCAATAAAATCCTCCAAAAGCCTTGAAAATAATGGATTTATCGCAATGTATTCGCCTTATCCCTTTATATGATTTCACACAAGTTTACTCTTTCCCTGACTGCTTATAAGGGCAAAATCAAGGGCAAGAAAATCTCATAACAAGATATAACAAAGTGTGGCAATCGGGGAAATGTGATGTATATGCGAATATATTATAACGGAGGATTTTTTAATGGATAAGTACATTTATGATGAAAGCAATGGTCTTTGGTATGAACTACAAGGAGATTATTATATTCCTTGTCTTACTTTACCAACCGAAAAAGAATACAAGCCTATCGGTTTATGGGGGCAGCGACACAAGCGATATTTACAGGAACATAAGAGGGCGCTTTACGCCACGCTACTCACAAGTGGCAAGTTGAATGATTATCTTGCGGATGTCGATAAACAGGCGGAGAAACGCTTTGAAAGACTTGTAGAACAGATGAAGCAGGCACAGGGTATCACAGAACGCCTAAAGGCGAAAAATGCCTTAGAATGGGTTGGACAGATGAATAACATTTGGGCTTGTGCTATGGAGATTGTGGAGAGGGAAATTATATTCGTATAAGTAGACAAGGCGGCAGGGAGTAAATTCTCTGTCGCTTATTTTTACTATATTTTCGTTACGAAACTTGACAAAAATCTCTCCTTTTATTATAATTTATGTTATATAACAATAATTATAATATGGCAGAGAGGTGAAAAATATGCCACCAAAGGTGAAAATTACAAAAGAGATGATTATAGATGCAGCATTTGAGATAGCACGAAGTGAGGGAGCAGAAAATATCAATGCACGAACTGTATCAAAAAAATTAGGCTGTTCCACTCAACCTGTTATGTATCATTTCAAAACAATAGAGGAATTGAAAAAAAATGTATATATTAAGGCAGATGAGTATCATTCCGAATATATAACTAATATTCAGAGTGAAAATCCGATGAAAGATATTGGACTGAATTATATACGCTTTGCTGAAACAGAAAAAAATTTGTTTCGGTTTCTATTTCAAACAAATGAGTTTATAGGAAAAAATATTTCTGAGTTGATAAATTCTGAAGAATTACAGCCTATTATAGCTATACTGAGTAAAGAAGTAGAGGTCAATACAGAACAGGCGAAAACCATTTTCCGTTCATTATTCCTGATTGCACACGGATATGCAAGTATGTTTGCAAATAACGAAATGCCCTATGACGAACAGACGATTATATCTGATTTAGACTTGGTATTTGACGGAACAGTTTATTCATTAAAAGGAGGATTATAATGTATCGTTTATATAAGAAAAATGAATTAAATTTCTCATTGGTTTGGATTATTTCCTATGTTGTTTTGTTTAGTGTTGCTGACAGATTTTCTGCTTCGCTTGGCACTGAAAAAATAATTGCTGCACCCGTTGCTATAGTTTTTACATTGCTTCTTTTAGTTTTTGTGAGTAAACACAACTTAAAAGAAAAATACGGTCTGTGTTCTTTTGATGGAAGCCTTAGAAATTTCTTATATTTTACTCCGCTACTTCTAATTATGAGTATTAACCTATGGAATGGCGTTACGATGAAGCTGTCTGTTTTAGAAACTGTGTTATATATTTTAAGTATGCTCTGCGTTGGATTCATTGAAGAAATTATTTTTCGTGGATTTCTGTTCAAAGCATTATACAATGACAATGTAAAGTTGGCGATTGTTATCTCAAGTGTTACTTTTGGAATTGGACATATTGTAAACTTACTGAACGGAAAAGATTTAATACCTACACTCTTACAAGTTTGTTATGCAATCGCAATAGGTTTTCTTTTTACAATTATTTTTTACAAAGGAAAGAGCCTTTTACCGTGTATTATTGCACATAGTTTTGTAAATTCTTCGAGCGTTTTTGCTGTTGAAAATTCTTCAATGAAGTTTCATATTATTTCAAGTGCAGTATTATGTATTATTAGCTTAAGTTACGCACTGTGGATATTGAAAAAAACAAAACAATTTGATGAATATAAAAATAATGATAGGCGGTGATGATATTATATGCCAACTATTATTTCAGAATGGATATATTGCCCTGTATGCGGCAATAAAACCCGTACTATGATACGGGAAGATACGGAATTAAAAAACTTTCCTCTCTACTGTCCGAAGTGCAAGAAAGAAACAATCCAATCATCAATGTTCAGGATATGAAAATCACGCTTGCAGTCAGTAAATGATTATGTATGCCGCCGCTATGGGTAAAACCATAACAGCGGTTTTTCAATGCCTATCGGCTATCTCTGTCAATGGATTTCTTACGCTGTCTTTGCGGCGGTTTCTGCCTGTTTCGTTCCTGTATCTCTCGCAGATGTTTTAACACGCTCTGCCTTTCGGGCGGTCTGTGCGGTTCTTTAGCGGCGGTTGTCGATTTCCTGCTGACTTGATATTCCCACTCAGCAAGGTCACGGTTGTATTGTTCTGCAACGCTTTCCATTTCTCGGAAAGTACGCATAAAAACTTGTACATCGGGATAACCGTCCTCTTTGAGCGTATCGGGAATTTTATCCAACCTGTCGGCAATCTCCGCTTCGGTTTCTTTGATTTTTACCTCTAACGCTTTTCGTTCTTTGCCTTTGAAAAGCCCCTTTGTATCGGCAAGCTGCTGTTTCAACTGCGGTAGAACTTTGTCCTGCAAGTTTTTGATTTCCTTTGCCTTATCCTGTACTTTTATCATCAGGTTTCGCATATGGCGGAACTCTGCCATATCAATATCAAGTGTAGGCTTGGGTGGCATATCTTTTTCCCGAATAAGGTTTTGCAGAAAATCTTTTGCCTTTGCCACAATCCCACGGAACAGATTAGGCAACCAGCCTTTGCTCTTGATTGACTGGCTTGCTTTTTCGTGTATCTCGGTCTGCTTGACTTCTAAAATCTTTGCTTCGGAAATACCCGATAACAAAGAATTATCCTTTGTTTGCCTTAGACCTGACGGGGCATTTGAAGCGTAAGCGTCAAATAAGAACGTGTAGTGAAATATATGGCGTTCTCCTGTAAAATCAGGGTTAGAGTTTTTAGGGTTCACTCCAAAAACTCTAAATTCAGATAAAGGAAAATACCCATGGACATTTCCACTTTAACTCCGGATAAACAGGTAAAACTTCAATACTGGCTGGATGTGATCCGGCAATGCAGAGCCTCCGGCCTGACGAATCA
>QXWO01000135.1 GCA_009911035.1 Lachnospiraceae bacterium | reverse complement strand
GCTGATGCCATTATATCGGCTCATTCTGTGACAATCAATCTGATTAATTTTCGGGCAGGATAGATGGGTAGCAACAACATTATATCTTCACATCCAGTGATCCGCCTGATTTTTTCAGGTTAGCTTCCACGGATTCCCTTGTGATGCCGTCCAATGCCCCGGATGGGACTGGCCTGCCGATTTCCCACCTTGGATCGGCTTTCCTTGCAGCATCCAGGAATGCCTGCCTGTATGCCCTCTCGTACTGCTCCATCGTGTATCCCGCCGCCAACCGGTCATTTTTCTGTACCTTGCGGTACATATTGGTATACACATCTGACCGCTTTGTCGTATCACCGTTCAGTACGCCATTTTCGCGCAGGAATTCCTTCTTTGTCAGTTCAAACATCTCATCCTTACTGCCCTCCGGGATGGAAATGATACGTTTCCTGCTGCCCGCATTTTCCTCTGTCACTAAAAGACCTGCCAGCCCCGTAGTGGGGTCTATGTAGTCCCCATCCTTGTCATAGCTCTTCATCAGGTTCTTTATGCCCTGGATATTTGCATACATTGCCCCGTTTGCATTTGACGTCATCTGTTTTATAGCTGCCTTATACTGCCTGCTGTTCGTATCAATTCCCGCAGCCCTTAACTGTGCCTGCACGGAACCGCTGTTCAACTGTGACAACTGAAAGCTGCCTATTGGACTTGTACCTTTTGAGTTTTTCGTCCCGAACATACTTTGAAATAGAAAACTGTAATCTGTGATTTTTGGCATACCATCATCCTCCTTGACTTAATATATTTTTGCCAGCCCTAGCCTATATAAAATCTGTCGGCAGATGCGCCCGGATTTCAAACCCGGACTGCACCAAGTGACTATTTTTTGCACGAAATGACTATAAAATGACCACCGCCTGAAACTTTTCCTCATCGCAGGAAAGGGCAAGATCACCCCCATATTTGTCCGCCACTGCCTTCACGTTGGCAAGCCCTGTCCCGTGCCGCCTCCCTTCTGAATCCAGGACTGCGCCGTCTGCGGTCTGCACCTTTTCCACCACGGGGTTCCTTACGGAAAAGATCAGCCGCCCGTCCTCCTGCACCAGCTTAATGTTTATGACGGCATTCCGCCCCGCCTCTGCCACCCTCGCGCACTCATGGATGGCGTTGTCCAGCAGGTTGGAAAGCAGGATCACCGTCTCCTCCCCGTCCAGCTTAAGCCCGGCCATATCACCGACCTTGAATATCATGGATATCCCTTGCTCCCTTGCGGCATGGAACTTCTGGTTCAGCACCGCATCCACGATAGAGTGGTTCGTATTGACAGCCGCCATCTCCACCGATATGCTCTCCGTCAGCCGCTCCGCAAGCCCGGCGGCGGCTTGTGTGTTCCCCTCCTTTAACAGCACCTGCATCGTCCTGATCTGGTTCTTATAATCATGCAGTTTCCGCCCCTGTCTTTCATAGACCGCCTGCATATCCCGGTAATGGGCGAGCTGGCTCTCTTTCTTCTGGTCTGACAATGCGCTTTCCCGCAACATTTCTCCTTTCACAAGGATATCCTGCATCAGCATCAGCACAAGGAAGTTTATCATGATCAGCCCCGCCGCAACGAAAAGATAGACTGCCTGCACCTTTTTCTCACTGCTGTAGCAGAAATACATGAGCAGCATGGAAGCCAGAGTGAACAACGGGACCATACCAAATTTCCACCATTCTTTAAGGGAAAGCTCTCCATAGCTGTTCTTCCCTTTCCATATTCTCCGCAATACAAAAAGCAGGAGAATCCAACTGAACTTCATGGGAAGATACAAAAGGCCACTCTCTAAGGCATACAGCTTATCTCTGGAATTCAATATGTTCTCGACCAGCAATGAAAAAACGTCTATCAAAAATAACAGCGAATAATCCAATATGGAAAAGAAAATGCACTGTTTCCAGTCAGCCTGATAAAAAATCGCACAGAATGCCATATATACTAAAACGATCAACAGTACCTTAATACCCATTACATCAAAGTATCCTCCAAGGATCACAACGGGCACACATAAAAAATACAGAACAATATATCTGCACTTATCCGGCCATCCCTTCCTTTTCCTTTCCATGAAGATATCAAAAAAATATACAGCACCCCACGCCTCTATTGCAATGAGGCAAAAAGAAAGTATCCACATCCCCATAATCACTCCGCCCCCTTAAACAATGTGTACTGCCGCTTCACTTCCGGATACCTTGACTTCGGCACGGATATCTCCTTCCCCGTGGTCAGGATCATGACGTAGCTGCTTATCCTGTCGATGTACTTCATGTTGATGAGGAAGCTCTGGTGTATCCGCACAAAGCCCATCCCCTTCAAGTCCTCCTCCAGATCGTCCATCTTCCTGTAAATGCTGAACTCCTGCCCTTTGGTGTAGAACACATTCTTGTGTTTGCTCGTCTCGATATAGATGATGTCATCCACCCTGAGCCGCACGTTCCCCTCCACGAAACCGAACTCCACCACCCGCTCCTCCTGCCGTATCTCCCGCAGGATGTCGTCCATGCACTCCTGCAATGTCTGTTCCAGATCGTCTTTCAAGAGGAAACGGCTCGCCTTTACCTTGTACCCGTCCAGCGCATAGTTCACATAGGCGGTCACCAGCACGATATGTACCTTCGGGCATTCCGCCTTTATCTGCTTTGCGGCCTCCAGTCCGTCCATGCCCTCCATGTTGATGTCAAGGAAGATGATGCCGCACTCCCGTATGAATCCCATGTCCCCACACAGCCCATCCCCGGAGCCGTATTCCCTTATTTCAAAATCCTGCCCGCAGGCTTCCAGAAGCGCCCTTAACGCCGCCCTGTCATTTTCCCTGTCATCGCAGATCGCTATCTTCATCAGCACCAGCCTCCTACCATACATAATATCGGATTATGGGATATTTTTTCAAACCAGACTGCACCAAACTCCCATTTATTGCACGAAACGACTATAAAGCATATTGTTTCCAAGCGGACAACCCTAAAGTTTTTCGCCTTTCATCCGATAGCACCTCCAAGCAGATAATCCGGCGGAAACGGCAGAACGCCGCTTATGAGGTGAATCTCCCCATAGCGGCGGTTTCTTTTGTACGGTTATCCTTATATGTCTTATTTTTATAAATAAATACACGAAAATCAAGACATTTAAACATCTTCCTCTGTATGCTCAAAATTTAGCATTATCGCCCCATCCTGTGCATCAGACTGCACCCTAACACCTACCATATCCAAATAAGCCAGTGCCAGCCCCATTTTATTCCCTGCAACCTCATACACACCGTCTTTCCTAATGCACAATTTCCATAAATCCTTATTTTGGATACTAACATTCTTAATACAGATACTGCTCCCCTTTGCATATAACAAAATTTCACCGTCAACTATACTATAGTGGGTTATCAGCCCCCAAAGCACAACTTCTAATGCTGAACTCACATAATCTTCTAATGTAATACTCCTGTCGAAAGTATCATCTCCCGGCAGGCATCTTATAGCAAGATTCTTCTCTTTTGCCCCCATCTCCATGCTCTCGAATAAATTCAGGCAAAATGTTGCCAAATTGATCTCCATTTCTTTCCCCATTTCCTACTACTTACCATACGACCAAATATTTTTTATCTGTGGCTCCAATTCCTTAAATGTCCATATTCTCCTGCTCCTTGCAATACAATTTGGGTCATTTATCATAAAACCCTGTTCCCCATACCCATAAATAACTATAAAATGTCCCGAAAGAGTAAAATCTCCCGCTCCCATAGCACAAATGATTATTCTGCCCTGATCAAGCAGTGTTTTAAGAGCCCTCTCAGTTACCCTCGGCTTTGTGACTTGAATATCATATAACTTAGGCATATCTTCCATAAGCGCCCATGCCGTCCCGCTTCCGCTTACATAATACCCATTTTCCATAGAATAGGCAGCAATACGGTCAGGTGTCAGTACCTCATCTTTGGTCAAATAATATAGAACCATAGAAAGACAGGTCGGTCCACAGCCCGTAAGTCCGATATTGCTGCCATTACCATATTCCTCATACCCCCACCGTGGGTCCCATTGAAGCAGTAATGGGTAATCCTGCTCTTTCTCTGCATTAGTCAATCCACCCGGGGCCGCCCCTCCCCCATCTATATAGCCTGCTACAAAATCAGCCATCTCTGGATTGTTTGCCAATGCAATCAACATACTTTCCGGATAAGTGGAACTGTTTTTATGTATCTCCTCAATAACAGAATCTGACTGCCCCAGTACCCCCAATCTTTGAATTGCCTCTTCCTTTGTTCTCTGAACTGGTTTTTCTACATCTACAGACCCAATACTGCCTATATAATCCAGTTCCCCCTCAATTGCACTTGCTTCTTCCTTGTGTTCTGTTTCATTCCTCCCATACTGCAATACTTCAACCCGCTTCAGCATGACCTGTATTTCTTTCAATTCCGCCTTAATATCCCGGATGCAGAAAACAAAAATAACCAAAATTACAGTAATGGCAAACAGAAACTGGCCACTTATTGACCGATTTCTTTTTCTGTATTTCATCCGTTTATCATTTACCCTCATATTTCCTCTATTGTTCTGCATCCCTTGTCCCCACTAAAATAGATTCCCACTTTTCTTAAAACGCTAATACAGTCCTCTTTTCCTTTTTACTTTTTCCCAGCTTATCGCTAATGCCAAAAGTCCCCAAGCAAACAGCCCCGACAGTAAAATACTCCATGACATAACGGACATGCTGCATCCAAATATTCTATATACTTCATTCCCTGTATAATAATGTGAAAAATCAGTCATACGCAGCGGCATGAAATTTGCAAAATAATGATTAACAGGCCATAGATACATCTGATCAAAAAGCAACAGCAAAATCAAAAAAAACGCAAACACTACTGCGCTTGTCATTATTTTTTCCATGAAAACGGTAATGACAAGCAGCAATGAAATAACGAACAACAGTGCCACAAGACCTATCATCACATTAAGCAGAAACTGTTCAAAAAATGTTATATTATAGAGGGAGAAAAATGTATTCCTGCTGCTCTGGATACACTGGTTCCATCCCCCTAATCCGAAAGGAACCATCTTAATCACAAAAAACAAAAGGATTCCAAAAGCATAAAGAAATACACCGGACAAAAATGCAGTCAGTACCCTGGCATGGTCTAACTGTCTTTTCCCATATTTTGTTCCTCTGCAAAGCTCCTGCATATTATTTTTTGGATCGATACCTATAAGCGGCAAAAGTAACACGGAAATCAAAACCAACAATAATGCCACAAAAACACCCATGCCATCATTCAATACTTTCCATCCTTCCGCATAATCAACTACCCCGGTGCAAGCACTCAAGTACTGTGAGCGGCTCCTACGTCGCCTCTCACAGCACTTGACTTTCT
>QXWO01000134.1 GCA_009911035.1 Lachnospiraceae bacterium | reverse complement strand
CTATAATAAAAGCCGATTTGAGAGAACGTATGCTACCGCATGGAAAAGAAAATTTTGAGAAAAAGTAAATTGGCAGGGAATGGAAACGTGGAGGCGGCGGGCAAGGGTTGCAAGGCAACGCTTGCGTAAGAGCGTTCCCGGAGCGAAGCGGAGGGATACGGTATGTGCGAAGGAACGGAGCACATTCCGTAAGCGACTGTGAGGGGAAAGCGTACGGTATGAGTAAGATTGTTTAAAAGTATTTTCACGTCAATTAATTTAACTGAGGACAAATATGATATTTGCAGAAAAATTAAAAATGCTTCGTAAGCAGGCGGGTAGATCACAAGAGAAATTGGCAGAGAAACTAGGTGTATCTTGACAAGCTGCCGCAAAATGGAAAACCGACACGGGTATTCCCGACATTGATAATATCATGGCGGTTTCCAAGCTGTTTGATATTTCCATTGATAAGTTGTTAGGAAATGAAAATGTAATAGAAAAGAAACAGGCGGATTACCTATTCGAGAGCGTAACATAATATGATATTGACGAGCCAAAACGCTACGATATGAAACTGGGTGGTGCAAGGTAGGTGGCACTTTCGTGATATGATGGTGAAAAAATCCTTGTCTTCGCCTTTATATCAAGCTCAATACTGTCGCATTCCAAAGAATTTATTTCAACTGTTTTTGGATTTACTATCCGCTTTTTAATATCATCAATTTTGACTGTGAAATTGCTATCAATCAGGTGTCGGCGATTTCCAAGCTTTGTATTCCCGACGGAACAATTTTCGCTGTTGTCACAAAAGGAATCGGAACAAATATTTACTATGAGAAGAACGGAAAACAGGTAGAAGCGTTTGATACACCCGATGAGGACAATGTGATTGAGCTGAACGGTATTAAAAGTGAACTCATGATCTCCGAGAGTACTTTAGGGGAGGTGTAGTCATGGCAGAGAGACATCAATATAAACCGTTGCGATTCTATGTGGCTTGTTTTGCGGCTACGTGGGTATTCTGGATTACAGCAGCATTTATCAGTAAATCAGAGAATGATAATGGTCTCTCTTTATTATTGATGCTGTTTGGAGTAATGGCATCTGCGGTTACGGCAGTTATTACCGTATTGACTTCAGGGAGTAAGGCATTAAAAGCTGATCTAAGGTGGAAACTGGTAGGATTTTACCGGATTAGACCGCGCAGTATCTTGGCAGCAGTTATTGGATTTATGACGATTGTGGCAGTGTCAATTCTGTTATCACTATTGTTTGGGAAGTCATTGAGGAAAGCGGCTGGCGTGGATACGGAGAGGATTCTGTAGCATTTCATTTTTCATGGTTTACGGAGTCGGTTATCTTTGGTTTTGTATGGGCATTATGGCATCTTCCCCTGTTTTGGATTCAGGGTACATACCATTACGGACTAAGGGAATTGCGTGTTTTTATGTGCTGAATTTCTTAATCAGTGTCAGTCCGATGGGATTTTTGACAACGTGGGTATATGTAAAGAACAACTGCAGTATGCTTGCCTGCATCATTTTTCACTTGTTTGTGAATACCATGCAGGAAAAAATAGCCTTGACGCCGCAGACAAAATGCGTGGAAACGATTGTGATATTCTTTGTGGCGGCTTTTATTATACTTACTAACAAAGAGATGTTTTTTGAAAGAGAACATATTGGATATCTTTTAAGCTATCATGAGGAAAGGGAAGTAGATGACTAATTACAGCGCGTGTAAACGCACTGTAATTAATTAAAACTTTATATTCTGTTCCCGGTATTCGCTGGGTGATAATCCCGTTTCTTTTTGAAAGGAAGAAGAAAAATAGCTTCGGGAGCCAAATGAAAGTTCATCGCTGATTTCCTGAATACTCATTTGGGTTCCTGAGAGAAGTAATTTTGCCTGTCGTATTTTTTCACGTTTAATATAATCTGATACGCTATACCCGGTCTCATTTTTAAATTTATGAGAGAAGTAGTATTCTGTATAGCCCGCCTGTCTGGCTAACTGTGTGATAGAAAGTTTTTCTTTAATATGTATTGCGATGTAATCGCATGCGCTTTTTATCTGTCCGGAGATATCATTCTTTTCCTTTTCCTGTTGTACCCGCTGTACGTAGTCTTCCAAAAGAGTATTGCACGTGGTGGATGTTTCTGCAATGTTTTTGCTATCTTCAATCATCTGCATATAATAGTCATTGAGGGTATAAGCGACGGAAGGGCTTACACCACCTTCGATGGCTGCTCTTGAACAGAGTGTAAGGAGGACAATGGAGGTTGACTTTGCCCTGCGCAGGGAGTCACCTGTGTCAAAACGTGGTCCGTCGCTTAAACTGTAAGAACGTGCAAGGGCATCCAGATAGTTGGGATTTCCTTCCCGCAGCATATTCATGAATTCCTGTTCTGCCATCCATACGCCCCGGTGCTCCTCTGTAATCAGATCGATTTCAGAAGAAGAGGGATTTTGAGATGCCTTTTCCGTAAATTGAATATCATTGGTAGTAATCCGCCTGCCGGTAACGCAGTAATGCAGCATAACGGCATACTGAAAAAGCTGATTAGTAGGGATGATTGGAATATGTTCAAATAGGCGAAAAACCTTTGCACGGATATTGATGGAAAGGTTATGTTTATCCAGCTCCTTTTTAATCATCTGATAAGAGTTTCTTCCGGAATAAGCGGGTCCCAGTGCATGGATTCCGCACAAGGAATCCTCATGGTATTCAAATGCCACAATCCAGATCAGCCCCAGATGGTCATCAATAAATAAGGGTTCCTGCTTCTGGTTTTCCACATGTTTTCTGATTGGCTCTTCCAGACTTAAAAGGATTAGGGTTTTGTCGTCATTTGCAGATACATCTTCTAAAATATCTGAATGTGCAAAGACAAAATCCGGGGAAAAGCTATGCAGAGGAAGGTTATGATTACACTGAATTAACTGCTGAAAAAAATCTAGTTTTTCCTGAATATTCATATTGCTCCTATCTGCACATACTTGATGTGCGTCTTAAGTTTACAAAATCAGTCGCATAAAAAGTTTTTCAATAATTTTATGTCTTCGTCCTGTTCAAACCGGATTGTGCCGCTTTGAAGCAGTTCCGGATTAGATGCTATCGTGAAGAAGATATATTGGCTTAATGTTGACTTTAGGGCAATGCGGTCGCCTTCTGAGGTTTCAAATAATACTTCGGCACTGCATTTCTGAACTTGTTTTAGGAAATTTAATATGTTTATATTCGGGTTTATATGCATAAATAGTCCTCCTTATTTTGCCATAGCATCAGTATACAGGAAAAACAGAAGAAGTGTTTAAAAAATTAATTATTATGTTAAAAAATTGCTGTAATGAATTTAGAAGACATATTTTTCCCCAAAAAATTAAAAGAAAACATGAATTCAAAAACATTGACATTTAGCAATTAAGATAGAATGGTCATAAAAAAACTGAGAGATCCGAAACGAGAAATCTGTTTGTCGAAAGAAATTGGGAAAAGTAAGGAGGCTGAACAAAATGCAATATGAAAAATTATTTCGGACACAGTCAGTATGGAAATCTATTTTTTCACTGGCGGTTCCTTCAGTAATTATTATTTTGGTTATGATTCTCTACAATATGACAGATATGTTTTTTGTGGGTCAGTTAGGAGATACAAGACAGGTAGCGGCTGTTTCTGTGGTGGGTCCGCTTTTTTCTTTGTCAGCAGCAGTGGCGACTATGTTAGGCAGCGGCGGCTGTGCGCTGATTGCAAAGGCATTGGGCAGTGACCATATGCAGGAAGCAAAAGCTTATGCCAGTCTTTGTTTTTGGGGAGCCATAGGATTTGGGATTGTAATTGGCGCGGTATTGCTGTCAGCAGGAAAGGCTATTCTGCCTGTACTTGGTGCAACGGAGGAGATTTTACCGTATGCAGGAATCTACTTGTACGTTTGCGCTTTGGGTGTGCCCTTTATGCTTGCTTCCACAACGCTCGGAACCATTATACGGGCGGAAGGGGCGATCAAGGAAGGAATGGTTGGGAATATGGCAGCCACTTTTGTAAATATTCTGCTGGATCCGTTATTCATTTTAGTTTTTGGAATGGGAGTTGCAGGCGCGGCAGCGGCAACAGTAATCGGAAATCTCGTGGGAACATTGTATTATGTTTATTTTATGAGAAAAAAGGCGGTTGTACTGAATATGAGTATTCGATTGGCGGCGAAAAACCGAAAAGAATTGTTTTCCGTTATTATGCTGGGAATGCCCAATGCACTCAGCAGTATATTGTCTGGATTTGCCTCTACATTTTCCAACAGGCTGCTTAGGGGTTACGGGACAGGTGCAATTGCAGCCATGGCGGCAGCAGGAAAGACTACGATGCTGATTGGGATGATACAAATGGGTATCTGTATGGGAATCCAGCCATTGCTGGCATACAATTACGGAGCGAAAGATATTGCCCGTTTAAAGGAAATCATACAAAAAGTCTCAATCCTTACAATTGGCGTCGGGGCGGTGACGGGAGGATTTTGTTATTTTTGCCGAAGCCAGATTATCAGTATGTTTATCAAAGAAAGTTCAGTTGCCGTTATGGGCGAGGAAATGGTATTGTTTCTGGTAATAGCCAGCCCTGTTATCGGGCTGTACTATCTGAGTACTAATTTTGTACAGGCTTCCGGATGTGCGGTTCCGGCAACTGTGATGTCAGTACTCCGGCAGGGGATTCTTCTGATTCCGTCTTTGTATCTGTTTCACGGGTTGATGGGATTGTCCGGTATTGCTGCGGCACATACGGCAGCAGATATACTGTCTGTGGCAGTCAGCATGCTGCTTTTGTTTCGTCAATATCGTATGTTGGTTAAAAAGGTGGAAGAGCAGAGCGGAGATTAATGCATGGTCTTACGGTAAGTCTTGGGGGTCATATGATAATATTCCTCAAAGGCTTTATAAAATTGGGTATAGTTACAAAAGCCAAGCAGTTCTGCGATTTCATTAATATTCATTTGGGAGGAAAGCAGTAACTGCGCTGCTCTTGTCATACAGAGTGAAGAACTATATTCGTAAATTCCAAGGCCCGTATACTTGCGTATTATTTTGTAAAGATAGTCTCCGGAATAGTTGAAATTCTCCTCAAGCTGTCGGCGAGAAACTTTTCTGCCTGTTTTTTTCATAAATTGTGAGAGCTGTTCAAACAGTATTCTTTCTGATTCGGTTCCGGGTTTGACGGGTGTGTTTTGATAGTTATTTTGGTCAAACAGATGCCAGAACAATTCCATACAAAGGGCGCGGAGCCGGAAAGAGGAGCCAAAGACGGGTTCCTGTATTTCATGGAACATTTTTTCAAATATGGAATGGATATATTGTTTCACCCACGAAGCGTCTCTAAGGGGAATGAAATCAATATACTCTTTCTGTTCAGGGTTTTCCTGATG
>QXWO01000133.1 GCA_009911035.1 Lachnospiraceae bacterium | reverse complement strand
GTGCCGATGACCACTGCCCTTTCAGTATAGAGGGGTAGTGGTTATTTTTCTATCCACTATCTTATTTGACGCTTACGGAAAAACACTGTTATTTATCAACTGAAGAATATTTAATCCTCATACGCGAATTTAGAGATCATTTATATTCAGCACTACTCTCTACAACGTTCTGGCAATATAATAATGCATGTAAAAAGCAGGATATCCCTCAAAGATGTTTCCTGCTTTTTAACTACTACTACATTTAAAATATCAGATTGAAAATCTCTTCACTTCCTCCTGCGTAAGCTCAACCAGCTTTTTCCCACATTGTTTTGCATATCTTGAAAGTTCAAGTAAATTTACATGACAAGACGGTGCATTAGTATATGGATCAGGTTGTTCATAATAACTTGGGGCAATAATCAAATTTTCCATAAATTTAGGTTTCATTCCATTCATAATGATACACCTCCAATAACTCTTTTGCCTGTTTTTCATCAATAAAAAATTGATATTGATGAAGCATTCCCAAATATTCTGCATGAAAAACCTCAATATAATGCTTCAATAATTCTTCATTAGCAGCAAAGCCATGTACAGCTCCTTCATATCCCCATTCAACAGATTTATCTGCCGCTATAGCAAAGAGATGCCCGCCAACGCCAATGTACTTTTGACTTCCATACTCATGCTTATTGTTATGAGGTGCAGTGCATGCCCAATGAAGATATACCGCATGAGAATCTTTATCATTTTTAATTCCAACTAATCCCTGAATTGTATTGTCGTCTTTTAATGCCAATGCATACACTTCAACATTCTTAGGTATTTCATTCCAGTTAATATGCCAACCATTGCTTTTCCGAAATTTCTTTAAATACGCACGGCTTTCTATTTTAAATACTACTGTTTCCTTAATTTCACCCGTCTGTGTATCTTTTAAGCAGGGGACTATTTCATCTATCCAAATATCAATACAGCCTCGCTCAATTGATGTCATAATAAATTCTCTCCTTCAATACTATTATATCTCATGATATTCCCATCTATCAACCCAAGAATCCTCTACATCTCATTTTTTAAATAAACTACACCCTATTCTATTGCCCCATTAAAACATCATCAATATCACCACAATTAATGAACATTAGCTTCTACCAAATCCAAACTCCTGTTAACGTTAAAATTTCATCAAACCAGCGCATAAACAACATACAATATGTCCATTCTCTACCAGATTTCACTTGTATTCAATTAATGTATATCACAATTCATGATTTAATAATATTCTTCATGTAATAAATCCGCCGTTAATTTCTCCAAATTCTCAATTTCTACTTTCACTTCAACAGGAAACAGAAACTCTCTTACCTTCAATGCATATGCTATTTGATCATTTGGAACTGCTAAAGTTAACATTGCCACATTTTCCGGCAATGCTTCATAGTCAAACTCTAACACAAATTCCGCTCCAATTTTCAATTCCCTCAGATTAGGTAAATATACAAATTCTTCTAATATTAATTCAGAATCATTATTGAGCAAAACTATTCCGAGCCTCTTGCATTTGTTTAAAAAATTCAAATCCTTACCAGTAATATATTCAACAGAAGACGAAATCATTGTTAACTCAGTAATATTATAGAGGTTTTTATAAATTCTCAAATCATATATTGAAAATGTAGTATCTAAATTATAAATCACCAAACTATCTAATCGAGGAAAAACATTTATAATATTTGCACTGGAAAACTTCCCATACAAACTTAAATTTCTCACATACTTAAATATTTTTTCCCATTGAAGATCAAAATCATCATAATAATCCAAAATTTTCAAATTGGTAATTTTTTTCTGTGACAAATCAATGGTATCTTGATCCTTTAAAAAATTCATTACTCTTGCCATCTCACAATGTACTACAACCGATTCTTCACAATATTTTATTATATATTCTTTAATAAAATTGGGCAATTCATTTCTAATTAACTCAGTCATAGTAAATTGACAATAAAGCCTTCCTATTTCTCTTAGTTCATCTTCTTCCATAACATGCTGAAAATAAGATTTTGAAGTCTCTAGTGCATTATTACTACCAATCATTCGCAATACTCGTAGGCATGCGAGTCTTTCCTCATGATCATATTCTTTTTCACATTTTAAATATTGTACTGCCAAATCACCAGCTTCAGCTAAATTTTGACATTCACAAAGTTTAGGTGGAATTAACTTAGATACCTCCTCTTCAATTTCTATCCGTAATTCTCTATCAACCTCAACCGCTCCATTTAAATATGAAATTGCTATAAATAAATATTTTCTATTTATTCCATTCGCTTCTGCCCGTTTTAAAGTATAACGTATTAGTTTACTAGCCATTTTACGTTTTGCGTATCCAATGCACATAACAATTGTTTCTTGCCACACAGTATTTCCAATCTTTTCTTGAATGTATCCCCAATCCTCTTGTCTACTTATTTCATACGCCGTTAAGTATTCTTGAAATGTCCTGTGAATAAAGTCTATTTTCCCGCGCTCGGTTTCGCGCAATATTCCACATCGCTCTAATAAGTGTTTAAAAATTACTTGCTCAACGTTCACACTCTCTAACACATTCATCCCATTTATTGAACGCTTTACAACCTTCACCGCCTCCTTCATACTAATCTCAACATGATTATTTTTCATCATCCAATACGCCAATTGTGCCAAAATCACTTTCTTCTGTTCATAATCCAACTTAATATTTCCTAAATTATTAATTCCTCTTTCTGTATCCCTCTTTTCAATAAGCATTTTACAACATTCTTCATACAGTTCACGTTTATTCGTGGGTAAATTTAAATCATTTCTATAATGCAACGAACATATCATTGCACACAGCAAAGGATTCGATGCCAATCTAAGAAGTGCTTCCGACTGCATAATTTTTTCAATAAGGCTTTTTGATATCTTCTCAGTATGGTTTTTGTCTACCTTTAATTGTGCTTCTAAAACTGCTTCATGCCAATACCCAATAAATTTTCTAATCCTTTCTCTACCCATTGATAAGATTTTCAATTCAAGAAATTCAACATATACTGGTCTTTCCTTTACCTGTGGTCGTGCTGTAACAACCTTGATACACTTGCCATCTAAATCCAATTCTTCAAGCCACGTTATAATTTTTTCTCTATTTGGTTCACTTATCTCATCTAAACCATCAATTAAAAAAATAAACCTTCCAGATTTTTTACATTGTTCAATCCAACCGTCAGGAACATCAATGGCCGCATCTTTCATAACATTTTCAATACATTCTTTTAATGAAATTCTATTACTGTTATACTTTCTGAGTTCAATTAACACAGGAATAGTATCTCTTAACCCCATAATATTTCTGTCATTCTCAGCTGATTTAACTGCAATCCATTGTAAAAAAGTCGTTTTCCCAGACCCTGCCTCTCCTGATATCCACACATTTTTCGACATTTCAAACAAATTATCAAGCAAGATTTCTCTACTATATAACTCGTCAGCAAATTCTAATTCTACATATGCAATAGATAATAAATATCTTTTATATTCTCTCTCCAATCCTCCTGCGCCAAATAAGTTTATATAATTATTTTTACTAATTATTTGATTCCGATAACATCTTTCAAAATTTCCAATTTTTTCATTCCGATCAACAACTATTTGATTAACCGCTTCCATCTGTCTAATCAAATCATCAATTTTATCTACTATTTCCTCCATTTTAAAATTTAATCTTTTAATACCCGTTGAAGTAAATTCCGGAAGATTAATATATGAATTAATCATTATATGAACAGTATGTTCCAACATACGTTCATAAATTTCCAATTCTCTTCCATCTAAACTATCATTACTTTGTGAATTTGAACTTAGCAATTGTTTTTTTAGTTTTCCTTCATTTGTCTCTAATTCAAAAAAATCTTCTACACTCAAATCTAAATTTCTATATGCAACAATTACATTTTCAACAATCCTTTCTATTTGTTCTTCTCGAAGATTCATTTTTTCCAATACTTTTTTACAGGACACTGCAATATTATCAGATATTTTTTCAAATCCCCTTTGTGCTTCCCTCGCTTCAAATTCATCCATACCCAAGTCTTTAAACATAGATATTATATCAATGATATCTTCTTTCCTATCCCCTGTAGTTTTTAACCTGACCAATATATTAACAAGAATTTCTCCCAAATTAATTAATTTCTTCATCATTAGTTTCTCTCTATACTTTCTTATTTATTTTGCACAAAAAGCCTATGTTTTCAGCTATTCATGCAATGGTTTATAAAGTTACAACAATGACTCTGCATTTGTTAATTGGCGAAAACTGTGTCATTTCTGCTTCAATGCACTTCGTTTTCCTGTCAGAAAGGTACACGAATTAATACGTCATCTCTTTTATGAAGGCGAATCTGTGTCCCATTCTTTCCTATGGCCGCTAACCTCTCATGTCTAACAGGATATCCTTCCGTTTCCGGCGGCTCCTAAATTCCTTCGTCCAGCCTGTCCATAGTGGGGGCCGTCTCTGCTCCTGTCCAGGGTCTTGCCCTATCTTAAATGCTATAACGGCTTCGCTCTGCTTTGTCACTACCTTTAGAGAGCACTCCTGTAATCCAGCACCAATACAATCCCTGGCGGACGTTATCTGCTACAGTGTGCTTTTCCTTGTCTCTATGCTGCTCCCGGCCTGATGATATCCCTCCGGAACCGTTCTTCATCAAACTCACAGCCTGTCTGTAATACTACATAAAATATCCTGATCGCCTTACAAGCTACCGCTATCTTCGCCTCCATCCCTCCAAGGGAATTCCTCTCCCTGTTCCGATAATAGAGAAACACATCCTGAAATGCCGGGTTCCAGTTGATTAGTGCCCTTGCGGATTCGTACATTGTCCTCCGCAGTTTTCTCCTACCCCTCTTGCTGATCCGCGGCTGGCCTTTCTTTTTGCCGGAACTTTTCTTTACGATCTCTAATCCGGCAAGTTTATGTATCTGCTTCGAGTCTGTGAAACGTCCGATATCTCCTACTTCTGCAACAAAGCCAATCACTGCACTCAGCCCTACTCCTTTTATGGCGAGCAGTTTCTCCACATTTGGTACTTCCTTTCCTTTTTCTTCCAGATATTCATCAAGCCTCTTTAGCTGTTCTGTCTTGGTCTGATAGTCATTTACGGGTATCCAAATCTCAAGCCTTGCTGCTTCTCCGGCTTCCAGACCCACACTATTCTGTGCAGCTTCTACCAGGGTCTGCGCCTTCTTTATTCCGGCAGCACGCACCTTGCCATCCTGCCATATCTGGTTGATCCCTCCTGCTCCGATCTTCAGGTGTTTATGATACACTAAGAATACCTGAAAAAAGCGTTGGAATTCCCCGAAAAAAGCGTAGGAAATTCCCTAAATAA
>QXWO01000132.1 GCA_009911035.1 Lachnospiraceae bacterium | reverse complement strand
GTAATATTGCCCGTCAGCTAGTGGATGCTAAAGAAGTAGTGCGTGCTTTAGTATTGAAAGATGATCCGGCTGTGGCATATGTGCCGGATCAGGTGCAGATTATTTATGGGGATTTGCTTGACATTAATTCCATGGAAGAATTATTTACTGTTCCAGAGGGCAGTGAGGTTATTGTAATACATTGTGCCAGTATAGTAACAATGAATCCCAATCCGAATCCCAAAGTTTATGCTGTCAATGTGGATGGTACACGGAATATTATTGATATGTGCTTAAAGCATAAAGTAAAAAAATTGGTTTATGTAAGTTCTACCGGGGCAATTCCTGAATTGCCCCATGGACAGAAAATCAAAGAGGTCGATCACTTTCTGCCTGCAGACGGACTTGTTGGCTATTATTCTGTTACCAAGGCGCAGGCGAGTCAGTTGGTTTTAGATGCTTTGCGGTGGTGTCCGGAGCTTGATGCCTCCATAGTTCATCCTTCCGGTATTTGCGGACCGAATGACTACGCTTTTGGTCCAGTGGCGCAGACGGTTTCCCAATATCTTAATGGAGAAGTGAAGATTGGATTAGATGGCACTTTTAACAGTGTGGATGTCAGGGATTTAGCAGCCGGGGTCATTGCTTGCTGCGATAAAGGACGCCGGGGCGAGTGCTATATTATGAGCAACGAACTAGTAACCATGAAGGAACTTTATGATATTATTAATCAGACTGCCAACATGAATGTTCATGCTAATATTTTGTCAAAAGGCATTGCCAGTTTAGCAGTGAAATTTATAAAAATGCAGAGCAAATTTACAGGTGAAGAACCAGTATTGACGGATTTTGCTGTTTATAATATGACGCGCAATAATGATTTTGATTGTTCAAAGGCAAAACAGGAGCTGGGATTTTCATGCCGTCCTTTTGAGGAAACCATTCGGGATGAGGTCAATTGGTTGCTGGAAGAAGCAAAAGATTCTGGTGAACAGAATGAAGAAGCTGAAAAGAATGCTGAAAAAACGGTTGAAGAGATTAAAGAAAGGATAAAAATGGGGGATATCTCCAAAGTAATCGTTAGGAAGGGAGATGAAAGGATTCTCAGTATACCATTAAATATCAGTGTCGCAGTCAGCGTTGTAGGGGTTGCTGTTGCACCTTTAACATTTCTTCCGGCAATGATTTCTGCAATTGGTTTTGATTGCCATATTGAACTTGAAAAGAAAGACGGTACTGTTATGGACGTTACAAATGGAGTTGCCAGCGCTATTGTAGATGCATCTGGTTACTCGGATAGAAATTAGACAAACCGGACACTTACGGGAAATATGTAAGTGTCTGGTCTTTTTATATAGCAGAGGAAATTATTCTGTCATTTTTTCTATCAAATGATAAAGAAATTCTGCCAGCTCATGTGGAGACAGCTTCTCATTGGAATCGGATAAGAGCCAGTTCCTTGTAATGCTGCCGCAGCCATATACGATAAAGCGGTTGAGCATATTTCGTTCCTGAACAGAATAGGAAGAATCATTCAGAAAACTGACGCAGGAGTCATGGCAGATAATTTCGGTTATTTTATATGAAAAATCCGGATCTGCTTTAAAAATATAGAATGCAGAATCCCACATGGTACTTTGTGTCTCTGATAAAATAGATTCCATGCCCTCAATGGTATTTTTTGGATGCAGCTTTTTCCATAGCTTCCGTATCTTGTCTAATATCTCATTTTCTGTTTGTTCTAACAGGTCAATTATATCCAGATAATGTTTATAAAAGGTTGAACGGTTTATTTCAGCCAGATTGCAGATGTCCGTAACTGTGATCTG
>QXWO01000131.1 GCA_009911035.1 Lachnospiraceae bacterium | reverse complement strand
GCAAAATTCTTTTTGCGATAAAAGCGTAAAAAAGCTTTTTCTAATATTCTCTTTTGTGTGGCGGATCCGTATATCCGATTTCATATTTTTACCTCCAATATCATTATGAAGATTTTGTTAATTTATCATCAAATTAGACTGTTTTGTTGGATAAACTTCATATATGGCAGATGTGTAGTTTGTATTGCATATATACAGTAATTATAATATAAGCAACAGAAAAATCAACAAGTGTTGGAAAACTGGGGTAACAATATGGTAAAAAATAGAAATCAATGTGGCAGGTTTCCGGTTGGTAAGTTTTTTATGTGGAAGACCAGAGATATATCAGCGGCTTCCTTACAGCTAATTGTAACAAGTTATCTGGCTATATTTTGTACAAACGCTCTGGGAATGGAAGCGGCGTTAGTGGGTATGCTGATGATGGCAAGTAAAGTGTTTGACGGAGTACCGGATTTATTTGCCGGATATCTGATAGATAATACCAATTCTCGGTTAGGGAAAGCAAGACCATATGAATTTGCGATTATTGGTGCATGGGGATGTACGGTACTTCTATTTTTTGCATCGCCGCAATGGAGCGGCACAATAAAAGCGGTATGGGTATTCGCAATGTATACTATGGTTTTCAGTGTATTTAATACCTTGCTTAATGCAAATCAGACACCATATATGATTCGGGCATTTTCCAATGATTATCAGATAATTGCTAAAGTATCTTCTTATGGTGGAATTGTCAGCATGGCAGGTGCAATAGTAATATCAGTCACATTCCCCATATTAATGGCAAAACTGGCAGCAAATTCAGAGGGCTGGCGAATATTGATTCTCATTTATGCGCTACCTCTTTGTTTGATAGGGATTTTAAGGTTTGTATTTGTAAGGGAAGAGCCAGCAGTGGATGCAGATTTAAGGGAGCGGGTACATATAAAGGAAATTTTTTTGATGCTGGTGAAAAATAAGTACTGTCTTATTTATGCGGCAATTACAGGCTTCTATCAGATTAGCGTCAGCTTCGGAGCAGGTACATATTATTATACATATGTGATTGGGGATATTTCGAAGTTTGGCATTGTGAGTATGTTTTCCATTATCATGCTGCCAATTATGTTTCTTTTCCCTACGATGATGAAAATGCTAAGTATAACAAAAATATTTGTAGTTTTTTCCGTGATAGCAGTAACAGGTTATATTACAATATTTTTTGGAAATACAAATCTTCCGGTTGTGGTTGCAGGGGGTGTATGCGTTACATTGTTAAATCTGCCACTTGGATATTTAGGAACACTAATCGTGAAGCAGCTTTCAACTTATAATGAATATATTAAATTGCCAAGGATGGAAAGTTCCTGCAGTGCGATCACTGCATTTACAGGAAAAATAGGGCAGGGAATCGGCGCAGGTTTAAGTGGGATTCTGCTGGGTATATCAGGATTTGTATCTTCTACTTCGGATGTGATGACAGTTCAGTCGGCGGGCGCTATTTTGATGATACGATGTCTGTACTGCGTTTTTCCGTGTATCTGTGTTATGTTTATTATTATTTTATCCATTTTACTGGGAAAACTGGAGAAAGAAATTATAGACAAAAAGACGCTGGAAGAAAAGAGGTAGAAGTATATGAAAATAGAATATTATATCAAAACAGGGAGGAGAACAGATGGCACAGTTTTCAAAGGACTTTTTGCTGGGAACAGCAACGGCGGCGCATCAGGTAGAGGGGAATAATGTCCATAACGATATATGGGCTATGGAACATATGAAGTATACTTCCTATGAGGAACCCAGTCTGGATGCCGTGGATCATTACCATCTCTATGAACGGGATATTGCGATGATGGCGGAGGCAGGTTACAATGCATACCGATTCTCTATTGAATGGGCAAGGATTGAGCCGGAGGAGGGGATATTCGATGATAATGAGATAGAGCATTATCGGGATGTGATTGCCTGTTGCCGAAAATACGGGATAGAACCGATGGTGACACTGCATCACTTCAGCAGCCCAAAGTGGATTATCAGTAAAGGCGGCTGGGAAGCGGAAAGTATTGTAGAGGATTTCAGAACATACTGCATTTATGTAATAGAACGTCTTGGAGAGGAAATACATTATATCAACACAATCAATGAGGCAAATATGAGGCTTCAGTTTGCAAGGATCATGAAGAATTATACGGAAAGGATGATCCGTCAGAGCACACCGGCAGATAAGAATGTTTCGGAAAATCTGCAGGTTGGTGTGGATGTGCAGGCAATGCTGAATGCTCAGGATGCCATGTTTGAAGAGGGAAGGCAGATTTTTCATCTTCCAGAAGGGATGAGTGTT
>QXWO01000130.1 GCA_009911035.1 Lachnospiraceae bacterium | reverse complement strand
AATAATTTCCATAGTCCTTGTAGTCCTCATGGAGATGAACTGATTCTGAAAGCTCATGAGGCTGCCCGCAATGCAATTAAAGAGCGTTTTCCGGATGTCAAGGTTGGTATGACACTGAGCCTGCATGATTTTCAGGCAATTCCCGGCGGGGAGGCAAACATGGAAAAACTGTGGGATGAAGAATTTAGGCATTACTTACCGGGAATCAGAGATGATGATTTTATAGGTGTGCAAAATTATACAAGGGAGTTGGTAGGACCAGAAGGCTCCGTTACTGTTCCTGACGGAGCGGACATTACCCAATGTGGCTACGAGTTCTACCCGGAAGGATTGGAGCATGTCATTCGGAAAGTGGCAAAAGACTTTAAAGGTGATATCTATGTTACAGAAAATGGAGTGACTACGGATGATGACCGGAGAAGAATTGAGTTTATCCAAAGAGCAATCTGGGGTGTGAAACGCTGCATGGAGGACGATATTCCGGTAAAAGGGTATTTCTACTGGTCCTTTATTGATAACTATGAGTGGCAGAAAGCGTATAGTCTGAGATATGGGCTTGTAGCTGTTGATCGTACTACGCAGATACGGACGCCTAAACCAAGTCTTAGATTCTTAGGGAGTATGCTGGAAAAGGAAGCTTGAGAGTAAATAAACGTAAAAAACCTGCTGGACAATACAGCAGGTTTTTTGGTAAAAAATATTTTATGCTGATGCAGAATTAACCATGGTAACTTCCCAGATAGGATAAGCTTTCTTTGGGATGGCGGGTCTGTGTTGTTCTGTCAACGGCAATCAACCCGAAGGTCATGGAATAGCCTTTCTGCCACTCAAAATTGTCCATAAGGCTCCAATGGAAGTAGCCGCGTACGGGAAGGTTATTGCGCAGACAGTTTTGAACACCTGTGAGAGCTGTTTCGATAAAAGCAATACGCTTCTTGTCATCATCGGTAGCAATGCCGTTTTCTGTGACAATTAAGTCTCCCTTGAAATCTTTTGCAACCTTACGGATGACATGTTCTAATGCTTCCGGGTAGAACTCATAGTTCATCTGAGTAAGTTCAGCGCCGTCAGGAGCGGGGAGTGTACCCTCCGGACCCATCAGGGAGCGAGTATAGTTCTGTACGCCCAGAAAATCATCATTTTGGATATAGGGGAGATAATGGGTAAATTCATCATCCCACTCTTTTTTTGCATGTTCCTCTCCGCCGGCTGTGGATTGAATATCATGTAAGCTTAAGGTAAGACCTACTTTGATTTCAGGATAGAGTTCTTTGATGACAGCACG
>QXWO01000129.1 GCA_009911035.1 Lachnospiraceae bacterium | reverse complement strand
CTAATTTCTTTTCCTGCACGATATTCAGTTGTCAATCTTTGGTTAAAATCTCATTCATTGAGATTCCGAGAAGTTATTTTCTTATATTCTTTTTCCGCCTTTCTGGTGTAGTCCTTCCACTCCTTCCAGTCAGGCTGGAACGTCCCCTTTGCAAATGCGTTCAGCCAGTCCGCCGCCTGTCTGTGGGTACACTGGTTTCTGAAATAACGAAGTTTATCTGTATCTGCTCTCGTAACCAGCATCTTACAACGGCCATCCGACGCATCTCCTGCATGAATGCGCATCCACAAATAACCTCCCGGCAAAGTCAGGTCAACCATCTGGTAACTTCCATCCACCAGCCCTTCTGCCGCAACAGCTACATCTTCCAGCGTAAACCTGTCATGGCTCTGGAATACCCCGGCCGGCGACATAAGCCCCAAATGAGGCGGTATCATCTCCCGCTTTTTGGGCTGTTCCTGCTCCATAAAAAGAGGCGTGGCTTCCCAATCCTTCATATTAGGAATTTCTCCCCTAATCCATGCTTCCAATATCCCCTCCGCACCGGGAATATCCATCTGGCACATCCTTCCAAACTGTACTGCTTTCCCGGCGTCTCCTGTAGATGTCATTTTCAGAAACAACTCTGCTTCTCCAAATTTCTTCATTTCCTGAAATGACAGATCCTCAAAGTCTTCTTCATATTCATAGCACCCGGCAAAGCACTCCATCTCCACATACCGGATACCCTCCCGTTCAACCGGACACCCGGCAGACAGCGAAAAAGTTCCCTCTCCCTGTCTTAAACAATCTTCCAGGGCTTTCCTGATTAAGTCAGGCGTTACTCTGGAGGTCACGCTTCCATCGGAATAGGTAAGAATCATGTTCTGGTTTATGCCGGTATCCCCACCTCCGGACTGAAAGGCCGCCATATCCCTTTCCCCTTGTCTCACCCGGTACTCCCGGAGCATATTCTCCCATTCCATATCTGATTTCTGAATCCAGCTAATGTACTCACTGTAGGGCCTGCGCAGGGCGTCCGGTGCCCGCAGGGAGATACAGTCCAAAAGAGCCTGTAATTCTTTAGGATTATGTAGCGTGGTAATCTGGTGTTGTCTCCGGTCATCCAATATATGTAATTCCAGAATGCGGCTGGTATTTATCCTCTCACCGCTTCTGTGGGTTCTGATCTCATCCCGTCCGAAGAATACCCTTATACGGGGTATATAACTTGCTTTTTCTCCCAGCACCCATTCTTTTCCCACCGCCACTTTTTCAAACCACTGCCCGTTTGCCGCAATATCCCGGTCTACCATGGCAAACAACTCCAAAACTCCCGGCGCAGCATCAGGATATGGAAGCTGGGAACGGATAGAATTTGCCAGCTCACTTTTTTGTGGGAAAAAAGCATCCCGGACAGATATGTAAGCTGTCCACATCCCCATCGCTATAAAAACAAAAGCGCCTCCCCAGCCAATGGCTATCTTTATGTATTCCATGTACTCTCTGGCAGGATTATCCGCCTGCCACTCCATCCAGCCGTAAACTCCAAGGGACACACCAATAAACAATAAGAGCAAGGCCATCCACAATGAAAAAAGTTTCTTTCTTGTAATCTGCAGACAGTAGCCGCCTTTTGGCATTTTCGTATTATTTCCACTCAAAATTTCTACCCCCTGTTATATTGCTTTTTTATTATAACATATCTTTGGCTCCAATAAAATCTCTGCCACAAAAACGGATGGCAGTTTGGTTACCATCCGTTTCAAAACATGTTATATAGTTTTTACATTCTTCCTCAATTTTCTGTACCAAATTGCTCTCCCGCTGCCTCAAACAGATTGTGAAGATAAGGGTACTCCCATTTATCCGCACCTATGTTTGGGGCTACGCCATCACCCCAGCTCATGCCCGGCTCGCCGCCGTAATCGGTGAAGCTGGCCGCCATATAGCGGACAGTATTCACCAGCACAGTGTTAGGCTCCTGCTCGCGCACGCCAATCACTTCCGACATATTGGCTTTGCCAAACTTAAAGAAATCCACATATTCCAAAATTTCTTCCCCTGTATCATATTCGAAGGAATACCCGTACAGGTCACAGCCATCTTCCATATGACTCTTTTCAAAAGTAAGACTGGACACCCTTCCCGGACAGAGTTCTTCGCTGCACCGTATCACCTCCGCCTGAAATGCTTCCCAATCCTCCGGTTCATGGAATGGATTTTCCCCTACAGGATTCGTTACCGGCAGACTGTAAATCTGGTTTTCTTCCTTCCAGGGTATATAAGTCACATTGTCACTCAGAAAATGATGCGCAAATCCAGCCGGCTGTTCAATTTGGAAACTCCCTTCGGAACACAGACCGCCTCTGGAATATGGGTCTTTGGGGATATAACAAATCTCCGGTATAAATACCGTCTCGCCTGCCAGCAGATAATTAGGATTCTCCGGCGCATCCCCGGTCCTTACAATCGTAGTCCACTTGTATCCGGTTCCGTAAAAACGCTCGCTGATACGCCACAGGCTGTCTCCTTCCTGCACTTCGTATTCCACCATCTTGTCGTCTGTGAGTTTGATATAGTCCTCTGGTTCCGCCCACTCCGGCAGTTCATAAACCAATGCGAAAAAATCGCTCCTTTCCCGCTTGGTCTTTTCCTCCTGTTCTTCCTCCGTTAAGCCGTTTGCCACTGCCCGGCTGCTGTTTGCCACCTCTTTTTCCGTCTTGCGCACAAACTGCTCTGTCTGCGGGTCCCAGAGCAGATAATCGGGCGGTGCATAATCTTCCTCCACCGCTTTTGCCCCGTTCATATGAACCGGCGCGCCAATCCGCATATCTGCGTAACCATCGCCATTTAAGTCCGGATAAGTAATCGTATCTGTCAGTTCAATACTCAGAGATACCCTTCTCTCCTGCAGCACTTCGCCGGTGTCCATATCCGTCACTGTCATGTCGTAGGGTTCATCCATACAAAAACCATTCAGGAGATAGTAGCGAAGTTCCGTATCTTCTTCCTCCCCATCCTCCTTCGCAAGTGAGAAATGCAGGGAAAGCATTCTGCCGTCCTCCGTAAGCGGCAGCTCGTAATCTGCCTCCATAAGCAGGCCAAAATACCGCATGATCCCTTCATCTCCGGCAAATTCCCAATCCTCACTAATTCCGCGGACTTCCAGAAAGCTGCGCTTGGGGTTCTCCAGCTCGGTCAGCCGCGTATCATGGTCGGCCCAATATAGGTTTTCCTCATCCAGTCCCCAGCCGCTGCCCAGAATGCCGTAGCGCTGGATAATATCATCAAATACATATTCAAGAGTTTCGTCATCCTCTTCCGACAGCCTATTCAACAAGGTAAGCCCATATGCCATATGATCCTTCACATAAAGATTGACCCTTGAGTTCCGGTTGTACAGATAGGAAAACTCATGGCCGTCCTCCTCTTTCAGCGTTTCCTGTATATAGTAAAACAACTTCCCGTTGTCTGTGCTCCATGCTGTCAGGGGATGCTCTTTTGCATCAAATCTTTTTTTCAGAATGTAATATAGATCAAGGGCGCAGTTGTTCTCCGTCATGGGAAAGGTATAGTACAGAAAATGAAGTGCGTCCACATCAATTTCCTCCATGGCCGCCTCGTTTAGCGCTGTCTCCATTTCCCCAAGAGAATTATAATACCGCCATGTCACATCTGCTTCTCCCCCGAACCGAAAAGCTGACGGCGCATTCCACTCAGTTTCCAGTTTTTCCCCCTCATAACCCTTTATCGTAATTTCCGCACTGGCATAGGGGCTTACAGAAGCATGTTCATACAGATATCCGCTAAGCTCCTGGACCCCACAGTTGCCATGCTCCTCCAGCCATTCTTTTGGTTCTTCCTTTATTCCGGCGTTTTGCGTTTCTTCCGCTCTTCCTGATGGTACACTGCAGGCCGCAAGCAGTAAGGCAAGTGCGGCTATAGAGATGATGCGGTTTCCTCTGTTTTTGTTCCGCCGTCTTTTGTCGTTGGAGTCTGCCTTCTCATTTTTTTTGGTATTTTGATATAAATCTTTTTCCATATCTTTCCTTCAAACATTATAAATCAAATCTTGCTCCAGTTTCAAACCATTTTCTTTTTGCATCATCTTCCTGTACTTCGCCATTCATGACTTTCCTCACCAACTGACATACCATTTCAACGTGACCATCATTATCCAAACTCAAATCCATCTCACTGTCAATAATTGGCAGTTTAAATCCTATGGATTTCAGCAATTGTCCGTTAGCCTGCTCTTCCTCGTATACTTGAATCTCATCTATCAGGGCAGATAGCAGATTTCTTTTGTCTGCATCTTCCATTACCGCATATAATTTATCAAAATAGATCAACACTTTATATACATTATCGCCTGTCAGCTTTTCGGCTTCAATTGCCTTTTTCCTGTCCCGACAGACCGCTATACTTTTCTCCATATCGTCTATATTATCATACATCTTATCCAGTCTGTCCTGCAAGTCAGACAGCTTCCTGTCATAGTGCCTGTCCTCAACATCCAGACTGTCTATCTGCTTTTCAAGGCTTCTTTTTGTGCCGATGTACTGCCCTAACTGCTTCTGTAAATTTGCAATCTCTGTTTCGATTTCTGTGGTATCAACTTTCATATTGATCTTCTTCTGCATCATATCTGCAAATTTCGGGCTGCTTACAAGTTTGCTTATAACTTCCGCAACAGCATTATCCAGCTTTTCTTCTTGTAACTGCTTATTAAATGTGCAGGAATGCCCCTGCAGCATCCTTCTGTGCTTGCATCCATAATAAAAGTAATCTTTATAGTGCTTTCCGTTCTTATTCTTGATTGACTTATTCCCATACATTCCAGAACCGCATACAGGGCAACGCAGCAGACCGGATAAAAGGTGTATCTTTTCATCCTTCCCCTTGTTTACATGCTCATATTTCTTAGCCTGTGCCTTTCTTTTTTCCTGTGCCGCCTCCCACAAATCCATAGCAATGATTGCTTCATGGATACCGTCGCACAGCATATAATCATCCTGCTTCACAAGATGGTATTCATCTCTTGTCCCTACCTTCTTCTCCCTTTTCCTGCGCCCGAAAGCAATCTTTCCGCAGTATACCGGATTATCCAATATCGTCCTGATCAGATGTGCATCAAACATGGTATTGCTTCCGTTCTGCCTTGCGATCTTCTTTATGCCCTGCTGTGCCAGATACTTGGCGACACCATTGGAACCCAGCTCGGTATTAACATATTTATCATAAATAATTCTGACAGCTTCTGCTTCCTGCTCTTCGATTTCCAGTTTTCCGCTGACCAGCTTATACCCGTAAGGGGCAAATCCGCCATTCCACTTTCCCTCCCTTGCTTTCTGCTTCCGTCCTTCCATTGTCTGTACAAGGATGTTCTCCCTCTCAATCTCTGCAACAGCAGACAGTACGGAGATCATCAGCTTGCCGGAATCTTTTGAACTGTCAATGCCATC
>QXWO01000128.1 GCA_009911035.1 Lachnospiraceae bacterium | reverse complement strand
TTTTTTTTTCAGAAAAATACGGAATAGATACATGGAACTATATTTTTGCGGCCAATGTGATTGTTCTTTTGATTGCGGGAGGACTGTTCGACTGGAATGAGGCCCTTTACTCTATTATATTCCAGTTTACCTCCACTCAGGTTCTGCATTTTATTTATAAACGGTACCAGAAGCAGACGCTGTTCATCATTACCCAGAAGCCCGATGAGGTTTACGAATCTATCAGAGATATCACCAATCATGACGCCACCCTGTTTAAAGGGACGGGGTGCTTTAGAAAACATGAGTGCAACATGCTCTATTCTGTGGTGGGAAGTGATGAAATCCGCAAGGTGGTGTCAAAAATCAGGGAAGTTGACGGCCAGGCGTTTGTTAATACAGTAAAGACCGAGCATATTACGGGAAGATTTTACAAAAGACCTAACGATTGAATAAAAATCGTGCGATGAATGACAGTTGAAGCGGCGTATCATGTTCTTTATAATAGATTCATAGCAATATTTGTGAGAAAGATGGAGGGAATATGATGGAACAGTTAAATTTGTCGGCGGTTAAGGATCCGGAACGGGTATATAAAATCTTGGGAGAACTGATACATATGGACAGGGAATTCCAGATTATGATAACAGTCCCGTCCGGCAATCATTCTTCTTTTGCAGAAGAGGACAGGACAGAATCGGACAAGAGGTTAAGCTACAACCTGGAAAAAGACGTAACAGATATGATTCATGAGATTGGCGTTCCTGCGCATATAAAGGGATATCAGTATTTACGGGAAGCCATTATGATGTCCGTGGAAGACCCGGAAATGCTTGGCTCCATAACCAAAGTTCTCTATCCAACCATAGCAAGAAAGAACCAGACTACGGCAAGCCGTGTGGAGCGGGCCATCCGGCATGCCATTGAGGTGGCCTGGAACAGAGGCAGGATGGAGACACTTGATGCCATGTTCGGATACACCATCAACACAGGAAAAGGAAAACCTACCAATTCTGAATTTATTGCGCTTATTGCCGATAAAATCCGGCTTCAGTACCGCTAAAACGTGAAAATATAAGGGCTGCCTTAAGGCG
The DNA here is from genome assembly GCA_009911035.1 of Lachnospiraceae bacterium. GTDB lineage: Bacteria > Bacillota > Clostridia > Lachnospirales > Lachnospiraceae > Suilimivivens. The sequence continues at coordinate 4,452 of QXWO01000128.1, read as the reverse complement.
GCTCTATTATTTTGCAAATTATGCTTTTATTGGACGGTTGAATGTTGTATAATACTCTATAATAATAATTACTGGAGGGTTTGTGATGAAAAAGATTCTTTTTGTCGCATCAGAAGGTGTTCCATTCATAAAGACAGGAGGGCTGGCTGATGTAGTGGGTTCTCTTCCCAAGTGTATAGACAGGCGGTATTTTGACGTGAGGGTCATTCTCCCCAAATATACCTGTATGTCACAGGAGATGAAGGACAAGATGAGTTATGTCACTCATTTTTATATGGATTTCCATTGGAAAAATGAGTATGTAGGCATTATGTATGCAGAGGTGGAAGGCGTTAAGTATTATTTTATTGACAATGAAATGTTCTTTAACGGCTTCAAGCCTTACAGCGACAATGCGCTGTTTGAAATTGAAAAATATGCATTTTTCTCCAAGGCAGCTTTGTCCATACTGCCGGTGATCGATTTCCGCCCGGATCTGATACACTGCCATGACTGGCAGACAGGACTGATTCCGGTCTATCTGAAGGAACGCTTCCAGGGAAGTGATTTCTACCGCGGAATCAAGTCGGTCATGACTATCCATAACCTGAAATTCCAGGGGAAATGGAGTGTAAAGGAAGTGCAGGACATTACAGGGCTTCCCGGCTATTATTTCACCCCGGATAAGCTGGAACTTTATAAGGATGCCAATCTGTTAAAGGGCGGTCTTGTATATGCGGACGCGATTACCACAGTCAGCAGTACCTATGCGGACGAAATCAAGACAGAGTTTTACGGGGAACAGCTTGACGGGCTGATGCGTGCGCGCAGCAATTCCTTAAGAGGGATTGTGAACGGCATTGACTATGAAGAATTTAATCCGGAGACAGATAAATATATCGAACATAAGTACAATGCAGTGAACTTCCGCAAAGAAAAGATCAAAAATAAGCGCGCTCTGCAGGCAGAACTGGGTCTTGAACAGGATGACCGTAAATTCATGCTGGGCGTCGTATCCAGGCTGACAGACCAAAAAGGCTTTGATTTAATTGCTTATATTATGGATGAACTCTGTCAGGATAATGTTCAGATCGTTGTGCTGGGCACCGGAGAGGAACGCTATGAAAATATGTTCCGTCATTTTGACTGGAAGTATAATAATAAGGTTTCGGCAAACATATATTATTCAGAAGCACTGTCCCATAAGATTTATGCGTCGTGTGACGCTTTCCTGATGCCTTCCTTATTTGAGCCCTGCGGCTTAAGCCAGCTTATGAGCCTGCGTTATGGCACGGTTCCCATTGTGCGGGAGACAGGCGGACTGAAAGATACCGTGCAGCCTTACAATGAATACGAAGGCACTGGAACAGGATTTTCATTTGTAAATTATAATGCCCATGAAATGTTGAGAACCATCCGTTATGCGGAGCAGGTTTATTATGACAGGAAACGGGAATGGAATAAGATTGTTGACCGGGGCATGGCGGCGGATTTCTCATGGAATGTTTCAGCGGCCAAATATCAGGAGATGTACGACTGGCTGATTGGATAGAAGTTTTGGAGCGTAGCAGCAATGCCGAACAATGAAAAGAAAGACAGCTTTATACTGCAGGCAGGGATTCTTGCGTCAGCTGGAATCATCTGCCGCATTATAGGGCTTTTATACAATACGCCTCTGGTTATGATAATCGGGGATGAGGGAAACGGATATTATAACAGCGCTTACTATGCATACAGCATTGTTTTGCTGATATCGTCCTACAGCATTCCTTCCGCGGTTTCCAAGGTGATTGCCCAGAGGCTGGCAACAAAGGAATATCGTAATGCGCACAGAATTTTTTGCTGCGCTTTTATTTATGTGCTGGTAGTAGGTGGTATTGCCAGCTTATTTGTGTTTTTTGGAGCGGGAATTCTGGTAAAGATGGAGAGTGCCGTCCTGCCGCTTAAGATACTGGCTCCGACTATTTTTTTCAGTGGTATACTGGGAGTGCTGCGGGGGTATTTCCAGGCCCATAAGACCATGCTCCAGACATCTGTGTCCCAGATCATGGAGCAGATTGTCAATGCAGCCGCAAGCATCGGTATGGCTTATATGCTGGTTCAGATGGCAGAGGGGAAGGATGCAACTACTATAGCCTCTTATGGTGCGGCAGGAGGGACCATCGGTACAGGCGTGGGGGTGCTGGCAGGGCTTTTATTCATGCTGGCAATGTACGGTCTGAACCGGAAGACCATTAAAAACAGGGCGGAGAAAGATACCAGCCATAAAGATGAATCCTACGGAGACATTTTTAAAATGATCCTGCTGGTGGTCACTCCTTTTATCATCAGCACAGGTATTTATAATATCAACAACTTTCTGGACAACACTATTTACCAGCATATTATGATGGATGTAAAAGAGATTGGGGAGGCGCTGGTAGCTACGGATTTAAGCTCCGTGTCCAAGGGAACCAAGATCTCCAATATTCCCATAGCCCTTGCCTCGTCCATGGCAACTGCACTGATCCCTGGGATTTCCAGTGATTTTGTAAAAGGCCGTCTTGGGGGCGTACGCAAGAAGGTGGCAAAGTCAGTGAAAGTGACTATGCTGATTTCCATACCCTGCGCGGTGGGGATTGGCGTGCTGGCCAAACCCATCATGATGGTGATTTTCCATCAGCCTGATACCCTGGAAATCTCGTCGGTGCTTTTGTCGTGTATGGCGGTAAGTATCATCTTTTACTCTTTATCGACCCTTACCCAGGCAATCTTACAGTCGATTGGGAAGATGAAGACCCCCATCATTAACGCATCAGCGGCAGTGGTTATCCACGCAGGCGTTATGGTTGCGATGATGCTGTTTATGGATGTTGAATACAGTCTTTACTATTATGTTTTTGCGACAGTGCTGTATTCTTTCATCCTGTGCCTGCTGAACCAGATTTCTGTACGGCGTCACCTGAAATACAGGCAGGAGGCCGGAAAGACCTTTTTACGTCCCATAGCCGCTTCCATCATCATGGGGGCTGCTGCCTACGGGGTATATCAGGGGTTGTTTTATCTGTGCAAAATCAATATCATAGCCCTTGCGGCCGCTGTTGCCGTGGGAGGAATGATTTATTTTGTACTGGTCATCCGCTTTAAGGCAGTGACAGAGGAAGAAATGCAGGGTATGCCTAAAGGTTATATGCTGATTGGTATTGCAAAGAAGCTTAGGATCATGAAAGAAGATGATGATAAGTCCGGTAAAAAAGGTGTGAAAAAGAAAAAAAATACTTCCGGCACAAAGAAAGTTTCTGGAAAAAGCACATCGCCGGATAAGAAAAGCGGATTGGCCCAAAAGGAGAACGGATCCGGCATGGATAAAACATCCGGCCGGGAGACGGAATGGGATGATTTGTCAGGCAAAGGGCAGGAGTGGGAGGAATTGGCTGGCTGGGAATCCAGTAAGAAAGATGTGCCCAGTTGGAAAACCCCGGAAGCAGACAGCACTCCGGCTGAAACGGAGACAGAGGACGGGGATTACTGGCTGGATGATTAGAGCCTTTTGCGGGCTGTCTTTATGTTATACAAACGCTGCCCCCGCATCGCGGATCAGCTTATTTAACAATAAGCTGTCTCACGGAGTGTGGCAGTGTTTGTTAATAAAAATTATATAAAAATGGAAGTTATATGACCGCATAGAACAAGACCTTCTGGAAATAATAAAACCGTCGCATAAGACAATATTTTCAGGAGGTATTATCATGGCAAATATATCAGAATTAGATTTACAGAACCTGCGTCACTTAATCGGCGGTTATGATGTAACACACTGCAAAATGAAAGAGTATGCATCCTGTGCAACAGACACACAGATCAAGCAGTTCTTTGAAAAAGGGGCTAAATCGGCAATGGAAAACAAGACACAGTTGATGAAGTTTTTGCAGTAGGAGGTATGGAAGATGCAGATGAATGAAAAGACAATGGTAGCGGATACACTGACAGGTATCAATGGGGAACTGGTGCGCTTCGGGGAAATGATCGCACAGACAGAGGACAAGGAACTTAAGCAGACATTAAAACAGTTCCGTAACACCTGCGAGAAGTCACAGGAAGAACTGTATCAGATCGCAAGGGAAAAATCCTACTATGTGCCTGCCGCAAAGGCAACACAGGAGGAAGTGGACCATGTAAAGAGCCTGTTTACAGGGGGAACACTTTAGGACTGGCGAAAAACAGTATTTACAGGGAGTTTAAATAACAATTGTCCGGGTGCGGGACATCTTTATGCTAAAAGAAAAGGCTGTCGGCCAATAGCGGATTTTAAATACCCTGTCACAAGAATAAGCATATCCACCAGAGTTTTGTGCTTTCCAGCACTAATCTCTTAGGGGATATGCTTATTTTTTATAATAAACCTGCTGCGAAGTTTGATGGTGTTTGCCGGTCTGCGAAATGTGGCAGCGTTTGTTATTCTGAAATTATCTTAGATTAACACAATCTGCGAAA
>QXWO01000126.1 GCA_009911035.1 Lachnospiraceae bacterium | reverse complement strand
CACGAAGGTTAAGCCCCGGGCGGCCGATGATACTGTACTGGAGACGGTACGGGAAAGCAGGTGGCTGCCGGAACCCAGAAAGATAACAAAGGCTGTCCTGATCCAGAAGGCAGCTGTTATAATAAAACGACCTGAAATAGAGATGGGTGGCATAAACATATACAGACCTGTATACAGGCGGACCTGCCTGCTGTGGGAGATATGTTCCAGCGCCTGTCCAGTAACCGGGGCTTATAGCTCAGCCGGTTAGAGCGCACGCCTGATAAGCGTGAGGTCGGTGGTTCGAGTCCACTTAAGCCCATTTGCGGGTAGATCCGCAGGCAGGAAAAGATACAGACCTGCCAGAGTCGTACCTTGAAAACCGAATACCGAAAAAGATATCAGGCAGGAAGCCGGGGAGCATGAAAGCTTTCAGGCAGACTGTCAGAAGACATCCAGAAAGAAACAAACCAAGAGAAGAAAAAGAGAGCGTCGATCCTGCCACGCTAGACAGGAGGAGACGCAGAGAGGCAGCGCAGGGAAGGCCTGCATGCCGGAGACGGTTAAGCAAAAAAGAGCACAGGGCGGATGCCCTGGCACTGGGAGCCGATGAAAGACGCGACAAGCTGCGAAAAGCTGCGGGGAGCGGCAGATACGCTAAGATCCGCAGGTGTCTGAATGGGGAAACCCACGCAGGGAGAGCCTGCGTATCCGTACCTGAATCCATAGGGTGCGGAGGGGAACCCGGCGAACTGAAACATCTAAGTAGCCGGAGGAAAAGAAAACAAAAGTGATTTCCAGAGTAGCGGCGAGCGGAATGGAAAGAGCCCAAACCGGAGTGCGAGCACACCGGGGTTAGGACTGCGGAAGTGACCTGCAACTGCAGCGGAACGGTCCTGGAAAGACCGGCCGTAGAGGGTGAGAGCCCCGTAAGCGAAGCGGGAGCAGGCATGGCAGGATCCAGAGTACTGCGAGACACGAGAAACCTTGCAGGAAAGAGCGGGGACCACCCCGTAAGGCTAAATACTACCCAGTGACCGATAGAGGAGAGTACTGTGAAGGAAAGGTGAAAAGGACCCCGGGAGGGGAGTGAAAGAGAACCTGAAACCCTGTGTTTACAAGCTGTGGAAGCACCGCATGAGTGCAACCGCGTACTTTTTGTAGAACGGTCCGGCGAGCTGCGGAGGCCGGCGAGGTTAAGCCACCAGGTGGCGGAGCCGTAGTGAAAGCAAGCGTCAATAGCGCGTCATAGTCGGCCGCCGCATGCCCGAAACCGGGTGATCTATCCATGTCCAGGCTGAAGCCGCTGTAAAAGGCGGTGGAGGGCCGCACCCACATCCGTTGAAAAGGGTGGGGATGAGGTGTGGATAGGGGAGAAATTCCAATCGAACCCGGAGATAGCTGGTTCTCCCCGAAACAGCTTTAGGGCTGGCCCCGTATATGCCTTGTGGAGGTAGAGCACTGAATTTCCTAGGGGGCGTCAAAGCCTACCGAAGAATATCAAACTCCGAATGCCATGAAGGAAGAGTACGGGAGTCAGACCGCACGAGATAAGTCGGGCGGTCAAAAGGGAAAGAGCCCAGACCCGCGGCTAAGGCCCCAGAGTGCGTGTTAAGTGGAAAAGGATGTGGGATTTCAAAGACAGCTAGGATGTTGGCTCAGAAGCAGCCACACATTCAAAGAGTGCGTAATAGCTCACTAGCCGAGAGGTCCTGCGCCGAAAATGTCCGGGGCTGAAACACGCCGCCGAAGCCCGGGAATGTACGATTATGTACATTGGTAGGGGAGCATTGCCGGTGCACGGAAGCCGTACCGTAAGGGGCGGTGGAGCGCCGGGAAGAGAGAATGCCGGAATGAGTAGCGAGATGGAGGTGGGAATCCTCCAGGCCGAATATCCAAGGATTCCGGGGTAAAGCTGATCTGCCCCGGGTAAGTCGGGACCTAAGGCGAGGCCGGAAGGCGTAGCCGATGGACAACAGGTGGAGATTCCTGTACTGCGCCATGACAGAACTGTGGGGACGCATGTGGAAAGAGGCAGCCGGGAAAGGGAAGACCGGTACAAGCGCAGGAGGAGGCGTGCAGGAAAAACCGCACGCCAATCCGGTGGCGTGACGTGGAGCGGAAAGAAGTAGCGAAGGCCGCGGACCATGTGCCAGGAAAAGCCGCTATCGTTCATGGAGCACCCGTACCGTAAACCGACACAGGTGGATGGGGAGAGGATCCCAAGGCCGGCGGGAGAAGCATTGCCAAGGAACTCGGCAAAATGGCCCCGTAACTTCGGGAGAAGGGGCGCCTGCGTGAAAGCAGGCCGCAGAGAAAAGGCTCAAGCAACTGTTTAGCAAAAACACAGGTCTATGCAAAACCGGAAGGTGAAGTATATGGGCTGACGCCTGCCCGGTGCTGGAAGGTTAAGAGGAGGGGTCAGGAAACGAAGCCCTGAATCCAAGCCCCAGTAAACGGCGGCCGTAACTATAACGGTCCTAAGGTAGCGAAATTCCTTGTCGGGTAAGTTCCGACCCGCACGAAAGGCGTAATGATTTGAGCACTGTCTCGGCAATGCACCCGGTGAAATTGAAGTGCCAGTGAAGATGCTGGCTACCCGCGCCAGGACGGAAAGACCCCATGGAGCTTTACTCCAGCTTGATACTGGGATCCGGTGCTGTATGTACAGGATAGGTGGGAGGCCGGGAAGTGAGGACGCCAGTCCTCATGGAGCCGATGTTGGGATACCACCCCTGCAGTACTGGGTTTCTAACCTGCGCCAGTGAGCCTGGCGGGGGACAATGTCTGGCGGGGAGTTTGACTGGGGCGGTCGCCTCCGAAAGGGTATCGGAGGCGCTCAAAGGTCCCCTCAGAATGGACGGAAACCATTCGAAGAGTGCAAAGGCATAAGGGGGCCTGACTGCGACACCGACGGGTGGGGCAGGCGGGAAACCGGGACTTAGTGATCCGGTGGTATTAAGTGGGAATGCCATCGCTCAACGGATAAAAGCTACCCTGGGGATAACAGGCTGATCACTCCCAAGAGTTCACATCGACGGAGTGGTTTGGCACCTCGATGTCGGCTCATCGCATCCTGGGGCTGAAGCAGGTCCCAAGGGTTGGGCTGTTCGCCCATTAAAGCGGTACGCGAGCTGGGTTCAGAACGTCGTGAGACAGTTCGGTCCCTATCCGGCGCGGGCGCAGGATATCTGAGAGGAGCGGTCCCTAGTACGAGAGGACCGGGACGGACGGGCCGCTGGTGTACCTGTTGGAAACCAGTTCCACGGCAGGGTAGCCAAGCCCGGAGGGGATAAACGCTGAAGGCATCTAAGCGTGAAGCCCCCCTCAAGATGAGATATCCGTGTCGCAAGACGCAAGGTCCCTTGAAGACCACGAGGTAGATAGGCCTGGGGTGTAAGCACAGCAATGTGTTCAGCTGACAGGTACTAATAGACCGGAAGCTTAACCGAGGGTTAAGGAATAGGATGGAAGGTATCATTTATGGTATTCGGTTTTGAAGGCATGAC
>QXWO01000125.1 GCA_009911035.1 Lachnospiraceae bacterium | reverse complement strand
CCGCTGTATACCGAACGGTACGTACAGTGGTGTGGGAGGTCGGCTACTCAACTAATGGGTAGCCTCCTACCCGATCTTAAAAATATTAATACCCTAATTCTTCAGCCACGAAAAATATCTTGATTCTTCCGGGAATGCCGCTGCGTCTGGTAACGACGATCTGATTGCACATACAGTCATCAGACAGACAGTTCCCGCATCTTCCATTATGGAAACAGGGCGTGTTTCTGTTCAGCCGTTTGGCATTGGCAGGTGAAGCTGTATTGCGCACTCTGGCATAGCCAGATTCCACATCCGGGACCAGCTTATTCATGCCTGCTACAATGATGATATTTTTGGGGCCATGAATCAGACAGGCAACCCGGTTTCCGTTTCCGTCAATGTTGATTAATTTTCCGTCATATGTAATTGCGTTGGAACTCATCAGATAATAATCGGAAAGAACCGTCTTTGCAAACAGCTCCCTTCCTTCTTCGGGAGTTTTGGCGCTGAAACGGTCGATCAACTGATAACTGCCGGATTTTACGGCCTCCATCAGCCCGCATTCCTTGATAGATTCACTGCCGCCCCAGCTTATGGTGGAGCCGTCTTCCATCATATCTGTGATGGCTTTCACACAAGAGGCGCTGTCTTCAAAAAAGTATCCTTCCATATTTCGCAGGGAAAGCTTTTTGATGATGCCCTCAACAGCAGTCTGAAAAGCAAGTTGTTTTGGTGTCATTTAAAATCCTCCTTCAGTACAAGTTTAGAAACATTAGCAATAAATATATTATAATATAAAAATATTATGATGTTAATGTTATTATAAAACAATTACAGGTATGATAAAAGCTTTTGCAGAATCCTGTCTGGATGCTCTCAATATGGAAATTGTAGGAATATTTGTCAAAAAAAGTAAATTAAACAGATACAAAAGAAATAAAAGCAGAAAAATAAAAAAATAGAGAAAAATTTGAAAAAATGTGTTGACAAATTAAAAATGATTGGATATAATAAACTTACAAAAACAAATTCACATAGATAATCTTAAAGAAAGGAAGGTACGGACCACCAAAAACGTAAGATGAGTTATCTGGTTTAGATAACAGAAATGTGGAAGAGTTAAGCTTTTAAAGTACAAAAGAGTTAGGTACTAAGGAAAGCGGATTTCAAATTCGTATGACGTACAGAAGAAGAGGTAACGAAGGACAAGAGAAGAGGGAACAAACGTTACAGTACACACGTACAAATGAAAAAAGACGAAAGTACGAAAGAAAAAGAAAACTGAATATGGAGCGCAGGTATCCAAAAAGGAAAGAGAGGTAAGGGCCATTGGATAGCATAGTTTAAAAGCGGGTGTTGATCATAAGGATTGATGCCCGCTTTGACATTCCATGTTATGAAATGTGCCCCGAATTGATTTCCGTAGTTCTCTGTGCAATTTTAGGTGGAAATTAACGGGCAAATAAGTTATGATATAAATTGTACGGAGGATAGAAGAGAATGGCAAACAAAGAAGCAATTGTCGAAGAGACAGACAGAAGAGTATACAGACACAAACGCAGGGTGAGAAATCAGGTAATATGTTACATTGTCCTTGCGTTGGTTATGATTGGGCTGATTGTCGGGAGCATTATTGGAATCAGGAAAATCATGTCAGTTATCAGTGATAAGAAGCATGCACAGGAACTGCAAAAACAACTGGAGGAACTTTCAAAACAGGAGGAAGAAGCACAGCCAGTTGTGGAAGGACCTGCGGAGGTAAGCGAGCCGCCACAGGAAACAGCAACAAATTATCTGGATGAAATAGTAAACAGTTGTATTTCAGAAATGCCTCTCGAGGATAAAGTGGCGGGGCTTTTTATTATAACACCGGAAGCCTTAACCGGTACGGACATTGTTGTCCGGGCAGGGGATACTACCAGAGAAAAACTAGGGGAACATGCGGTGGGAGGCCTTGTTTATTTTTCGCAAAATATAAAAGATTCTGCACAGTTGACTGAAATGCTCCAAAACACCCAGAGCTGGAGAAAATATCCTGTTTTTCTGGCAGTAGATGAGGAAGGAGGAAAAGTAAGCAGGGTAGCAGAAAGCGGCCTTGCGGATAATGTAGGGAGCATGGGGGATATTGGCAGCGGGGGCGATGCGGCGGCTGCCCGTGAAGCAGGAGCAGCGATTGGAAATTATCTTTCAGGGTATGGATTCAATCTGGACTTTGCGCCGGTTGCAGATGTGATTGCAGAGGGGAATACGACGATCGGGGACCGGTCTTTTGGCGGAGATCCCAATCTGGTAGCGCCTATGGTTTCGGCTATGATAGAAGGAATCCAGAGCACCAAAGTCAGCGCCTGCATGAAACATTTTCCAGGCATTGGGGATACTACGGAGGATTCCCATGATGGAATGGCGGTTACCCAGAAAACACTGGAGGAATTTTCAGCAACGGATTTTCCGGTATACCAGGCAGGCATTGAGGCAGGGGTTGACCTAATCATGGTCAGCCATATTTCTGTCCCGAATGTGACAGGAGACAACACGCCGTCTTCCCTTTCCGGCCAGATGGTCAATGATATTTTAAGGGGCCAGCTTGGTTATCAGGGGATTGTTGTGACAGATGCAATGAATATGGGCGCAATTACAGAATATTATACGGCAGACGAGGCGGCTGTCAAAGCATTGCAGGCTGGCGTGGACATGATTCTGATGCCGGAGGACTTCGGCATAGCATACAGCGGCGTGCTGGACGCTGTCAATAACGGAACCCTGACGGAAGAACGTATCAACGAGTCATTGCAGAGGATTTACCGAATAAAATATAAGGATAAGGTGGAAGAATGATGAAAAAACTTTTTGAAAAATGGTGTAGTATTAGTTTGATTTTAAGGATCGTGGTCGGAATGGCTGTTGGAGCGGTTCTGGGGCTGGCTGTCCCGCAGTTCACGATAGTATCCTGGTTTGGAACCATGTTTGTAGGCGCGCTTCGGGCAGTCGCTCCTGTGCTGGTGTTTGTACTGGTTATGAGTTCCCTTGCAAATTCCAAAGGCGGTGCAGGGGCCAACATGAGGACTGTTATTGTATTGTATATGGCAAGTACTTTTCTTGCAGCGTTTATTGCAACCGCATCCAGTTTTATTTTCCCGCAGACATTGAAGCTTACGGATACAGCAGCGTCTAATGCGGCGCCACAGGGAGTTCTGGAGGTGATTGAAAACCTGCTGGTCAATATGGTGGCAAATCCGGTGGCATCCATTGTAAATGGAAACTATATCGGAATTCTTACATGGGCAGTTATTTTTGGCGTTGCATTAAAGAAAGCTTCTGATATAACAAAAAGCCTGCTGGCAGATGTTTCAGATGCAGTAAATAAAGCTGTGCAGTGGGTAATTAACATGGCGCCTTTTGGAATCATGGGTCTGGTGTTCGATACTGTGTCTGAAAACGGGCTGAATGTATTTACTGATTACGGAAAGCTTCTTGTACTGCTGGTCGGCTGTATGCTGTTCATCTCTCTCGTTACAAATCCGCTGATGGCATTTTACTGTATGAGGAAAAATCCCTATCCGCTTGTATTTACATGCCTTAAGGAGAGCGGTATCACTGCATTCTTTACAAGAAGTTCAGCGGCCAACATTCCCATGAACATGGCACTATGCAAAAAACTTGGGCTGAACGAGGACCATTATTCAGTATCCATCCCTCTGGGTGCTACCATCAACATGGACGGCGCGGCTATTACCATTACGATCATGACACTGGCCGCAGCTAATACGGTAGGCGTATCGGTGGATTTACCTTCGGCGTTTATTCTGAGCGTTGTAGCAGCACTGGCAGCCTGCGGGGCATCAGGTGTTGCGGGAGGTTCCCTGCTACTTATCCCTCTGGCCTGCTCCCTCTTCGGTATTTCAAATGAAGTTGCAATGCAGGTGGTTGCGGTAGGATTTATCATCGGTGTGATACAGGATTCTGTGGAGACAGCGCTGAATTCATCTTCGGATGTTTTGATGACAGCATCGGCGGAATTCTATCAGAGAAGAAAAAATGGGAAAATTTAAAATTTTTTAAAAAAATTTTAAAATCGTGTTGACAAAAGCAGAAAGATAATGTATAGTAATACTTGTCCGTGAGATACGGGCAAGTAAATGCGCGAGTGGCTCAGTTGGTGGAGCGCGACCTTGCCAAGGTCGAGGCCGCGGGTTCGAGTCCCGTCTCGCGCTCTTGGAAAAAGGCGGAAACGTTGATAAATACAGCGTTTCCGTTTTTCTTTGTGTCTGCAAATTTGAAGACAGTTGAAGACAACATCTTATGAGTGCTTTTTCCCTGACGCTCTGCAAACTTTTCCAACACATAGGCTATCTGCCTTGCGGTGATTCGTTCTCCGTCCCTCATAAAGATATAACTGCCCTGTTTCGGTATTTTCTCCAAAATAGCTTCCGCTTTAGGGACAAGTATCACATAACGGTCACGGTTAGTCTTCGTATGCTCCACCACATCATAAAGATTTGTTTCCTGATTTCTGACGGAACGCCTTAACGCCCTTCCCCATATGGATTCCCCCTGTCCCTCAATTCTTTTAACACTGCCAGACATTCCCCTATGTTCTGGGGAAGCAGGGGCGTTTCGATATAGGTTAGCCCGCCGGTATTCGGAGTGATTGCATAGCCTTTCCCCGCGCCGCCCCTGTATACGCCCCCGGTATCTTTCCTGTACATCTCGCATTCCGCACGTCTGGTTTCCTGTTCCGGTTCTTTTTTTCGATTATACATATGAATTTCTTCATATGATGCCCATCACAATTCCTTTCTTTTTTTATTTGATATCCGGATTTCATATTTTTTCCGCATTTGCAACTGCGGGTGTTGGTGGTCGTTACCACCGATGCCATCATCCCATGCGCAAAGGTCACTAAACTGACTGTTTCACTATTTTTCCGTTTTTTTTCATTCTTCCAGTGAGACTATTGCGACAAAGGGATGGCGGTAAAAAATATATAATTTAGAAAATAAGTAAATATAGTGTTTGCTGGTGGTATAATAGGACTAAATCAAGAGAAGCCCATAAAACAAGGGTTTGCACTGGTTTAGTCCTATTTATTTAAGCCCATTTAGGTGGAGATTAGGACAGCGCTGGACGAAAATCGAAAACCTACATCAAAGAAGTCAGAAATGCCCATCACTGATGCGGCCATCCTATGGCTTTTAAGAAATGCGAGGTGAAACAGAATATTTAGCAGTTAGGAAGCAATTATTTTTGCGTGATAAGGACTATTCAAGTGTACGTGCTTGGGTAGTCCTTATCTTTTTGCAGAATTTAAGGAGGATGGGAACGTATGGAACTGAATGAAATGGAAAAACGGCTACTGTACCAGACAGAAGGAAGTGAATGGTATGCCGTCCTGCATGAGCTGGCTATGGCTTCAAGGTATGCAAAAGACCCGGACAGGCGAAAAGCGGCGGACAGCCTTATTAAAAAGCTGAACTCCCTGACGGATGGTGAGTGCATGGAGGTTGTATACGATATCAGGAAAAACTACAGGCTTCCCAAAGGAAGCAGGACTGTCGGCGAGATGCTTGCGGAGGCAAGG
>QXWO01000124.1 GCA_009911035.1 Lachnospiraceae bacterium | reverse complement strand
TTCTCATGTCATTATATCGGTTAATTCTATGACAGGCAATCAGAGCAATTTTAAGTCAAAAAAAATGGGCAGCAACACCATGTAGGATCAACTTCCTTAATTGCTGATACAAACGTCTGCACATATGCCGAACGGTACTGCCTCAATGTATAACCTGCGGACAGTCTGTCGTCCGACTTCATCTGCCTATACATATCCGTGAAAATTTCTGTATCTCCTTTTCCATCCCCCATTCCATTACGGTGCAAAAAGCTATCTCTTACAGCTTCAAACATTTTATCCTTGCTGCTTTCGGGAATATCAATAATCTTTTTATAGCTGTCGCCTGTTTCATCCGTTACATCAAGACCAGTCAATCCGGTATTTGGATCGACAAATTCTCCCCTTGAATTGTAATTTTTCATTAGATTTTTAATTGCCTGCACATTTGTAAACATATTGCCCGTACAGCCGGTCTTTTTCATCTGCTCAATAACCGCTTTATACCGCTTACTGCTCGTATCAATCCCAGCCGCTTTCAACTGTGACTGTATGGAACTGCTGTTTAACTGTGAAAACTGAAACACGCCCGGCAAAGTTGCTCCCGCTCTCCATGAAGCTCCTTTTCTTCCGAACATACTTTGAATAAGAGGACTATAATTTGTAATATTCGGCATATTCATTCCTCCCTATATATGCTAATGTATGGATGCCCTTATTACCAATGTACTGTTAGTCAATCCTTATCAACCCACCACTAATCATGATTATTTTATATTTATGTGGCTGAATTGCAGCTATCTTTCGCTTATATCTGCAAATCAAGATTTGCTCCAACCGGATTTGCATGATTGCCCTGCTTTTTGACAGCCTCTTTTTCTTCCTGTTCCCTTGCTGCTTCAAGCACTTTCTGCATATCGTCATCATCAAGGTAAATTTCTCCGTTTTCGGAATTTTCCAATTTCTCTAAAAGTATCTGTTCCACTTTTTCCAACAACGTATTTCCCTTGACAGTGACAATGCCTGATTTTTCCTGCTCTCCGTCTGTATTCTTTTCCGCTATTTCCGTTTTATTTTCTTCTAACGTTTCCTCTAATTCTTTTTCCTTTTCTGCCGCCTTTTCTTTTGTCTTTTCAATCAGCTTTTCAGAATTTTCCCGTCTTTCCTCCCGAAGTTTGTCACTCATATTCAGCATAAAATCATTTCTGACACAAGCAATAGCACTATATTTTCCATTTTCGTCTATATAACTATGACGGTATACAACAGACCAACCACTGGCTTTATAGATTCCATCCATCAGCTTTGTTGCTGATTCAACGCCTTTTATCAAGTCTTTCATATCCTTCTCTTTTTTCGGATCATTCTGCATTTTTTCCAAAAGTTTGGGATTAACGGTCAGTGACTTACCGCTTTGGGCAGATACACAGGCATTCCCTACACGAAATTCTACACTTGGCACAAGTTTTTCCAATTTTTTCGCATAATCTGCCGTACTTTTCGTCTTGTCATTTCCTACTTTGGAATTTTTCTGTGCGTCCACCGTTTCTGATGTTTCCTTTCCTGATGCAGCCTGTTTCTTTTCTGTCTGCTGTTTCTGTGTTGCATAGATATTCTCATAAGTGCTATAGTTGTTTGTAATTTCCATTGCCATAACTTATCCTCCTGATTTCATTTTTCTTCCGGCATATCAATCTGCCCTATTAAAACATTTTTCCTCTTATACTTTACCGCCCGAACTAATAAATGCTTTGCACCGCTGAGATTTTCAATGCACTCCGGTACTCCTCCGTTTTTTTATCATATACTGTTAAAAATTTATCTGGTGCAATATAAGCAGTTATTTATTACATGGCGTACTAATAAACATAGGGGAACTGAAAAATATGCTTTTTCAGTTCCCATCGCACTCTATAAGAGTCAATCATTCTTGTTTTTGTCCTTGTCTTTTTCTTCTTTCAATTTCTGTTCCCAATAGGATTTATCCGTTACCTTATCCTTGTCCTTGTCTTTACTGCCCACTCTTTCATCAATCGTACTTTGGAACAGCTTAGAGATTGTGTCGGAATAAGCGCCGTTCTTGTTATAGGTCTTATCAACGCCTTTTGTCCTCGCCGCCGCATTGGAAATAGCGGATGCCTTCTGCGAAATCTGGCTGCCAAAGGAACCATATCCGGTAAACAGAGATTTTAAAGTAGAGATGTTGTCAAGCTCAATTCCGCTTTTCCCTAAAGCTGTCTTTTCCTTCAGGGCATCCTCGTCAAACTCCAGCTTATTGCCTTTACCGACGGTAATTCCCACTTTTGAGAGCAAGTTGCCTGCCTTCTCCGTTATGCTGGTCATCCACGCCGCATTGCGCAGCACATTCTTCGTTTCTGAATTTCCCGCCTGCTCCACCACGGCATTATAATCATCAACAAATGATTTGACCGCTTTTGTAATGGCATCCCAGTCATAATCCTCTACTTCGGTTTCTTCCCCAGTTTTCTCATCTTTTTTCTTGAATTTCTTTTTTTCATAAAGTGAAGCATTGCCTAACGCCTCTGCGGACTTTTTCAGAGAATCCGCACTGGAACGCATTAACGTCAGCGTCTTGGTGGAATCCCCTGTCTGCGACAGCTTATCCGCATCCTGCTTCGCATAGTACGCTTTCATCAGCTTTCCATAACTGCCGTTTTTAATCATGGCATAATCAGATACGTTAATCCCGCCCATGCCGCTGTCTATATAGGGAGCGCCGCCGCCAAACAATGTTGAATAATCCATATTGGTGTTGTATCTGCTTGCGTAGCCGCTGTAACTGTTAATTTCTGACATATAGAACCACCTCCTACAAGCGCACATCCACATGGGCATAAACTGCTGCCTGTGCTGTTGTAACTTCCGGAACGGCTGTTTCAACAGGCTGCACATTTCCTGCCTGTATACTGTCATCCCGCTGTACATTCTCCGCATTTCCTGTCTGTGACCCGATGCCAGATACGCCGTCCTGTGCTTTTTCTCCGTCTGCGCCGCTTTCCGCTGTCTTTTCGGCTGTGTTTTCTTCTTTTGCCCCGGCTGCCCTGTTGTCGTCCTGTTCTGCCGCAGCAGCTTCTTCTATCGCCTTATTTGCCTCTGCGAGCGTATTCATCTGCGATGCGGTAGCCGCCTGTGCTTTCTGTGTCACATCCGCAAGCTCCTCTTGCTTCTTTGTCACATCAGAGCCATGATTATTTTTGATTTCGGACTCCAATACGCCTGCCCTGCCCTCCATGCTGGTTGCCACGCTGCCCTGTACCTTTGCCTGTTTTATAGAAGAATCCGCAGAAATCATTGCCGTCATGCTTGCCTGAGAAAATCCGGCACTTTTACTGCCTGACTTGCCGCCCTTTGTTCCGCCCAGCATATCATCCATAGATGTTCCCTTTGCCTGTTGTTTCTCTTTACGCTGTTCCATTTGGTGCTGCCTTAACTGCATATTCAGGTCGCTGATCTGCTGCTGTATCTCCTGCCTTTTTTTCATCTTTTCTTCTAATGTCATATCCCCATTGGAAGAAAGTTCCTGCAGCTGCTTCTGTGCGTTGGCAATCTGGTTCTGGATGTTCCGACTGTAAGAATCCGTTGCCTGATTCATCCCCATCTGTCCCATTTGTGTGTTTGCTCCATTGATACCATTAATTTTCATAGTAGTGTCCTCCTTGAAAAAATTTTGAAATCCGTTTCACATATGAGAAAATCCTAATCTCTATCAATTTTATCGGGATATCATTTGTATAAACAAAGTGCCATGCTGTGAACCGCCCTCATTCTGTTGTGAACCCCTTACGCAACCTGAAGCATAATTCCTACCATAACCTCATTCCCATTTTGTTCAAATGACAGATCTCCCATATACTTCTTAGCCACCCTGAGCATATTCTTCAAGCCAATCCCATGCCCGCTGCCTTTTTTTGTCGTGTACGGAAGTCCATCTGCTGGATTGGTGAAAAGTCTGCCCTCAAAGCTGTTGCTGATAATCAGCATAAAGACACTGTTTTTGCGGAATGCCTGAATCCTGATATACGGCTTTTCCCCATTTACCGATTCCATGCAGTTATTCAGCGCATTATATAAAATCACGCTTACATCAAAGGCATCCAGTTTTGTATTTTCAGGATAACGGAAGTCGCACTCGAACCGGATTCCACGCATTCCGGCTTCTTTTTTCTTTTCCAAAAGAATCATATCCGAAACCGGATTCCCTGTCCGGATCTCAGGCGTAAGCTCCTGCCATTCTTTTTTCAGCCTCCCAAGATATGCCGAAGCCTCGGCGGTGTTTTCCGTTCCCATCAAACGCTCTATCATCTGGATATGGTTTCCCATGTCATGGCGCAGGGAACGGATATCCCCATACAGCTTTTCAATCTCCCCGATATGCGTTTTTATCGTATTTATCTGGCTTTCCAAAAGCTCATGCCCGGACTGTTCTTCCTGTGAAGTTTTCCAATTCTGGAAGATAATAACTGTTACAAGGATTGCCATTACGGATATCAGATAGTATAAAAAACAAAGCACATCATAAAATCCCGTCATTTCGGATTTAACCTGGTAAAAATGGAAGATTGCATAACCGGCTATCCCTGACAGGGACGGCACAGTCAGCATCACAAATTCCCTTCTTTCCATATATCTGTCCTTGCTTTCATACGCCCTGTTGACTGCCCGGACAGATAACAGCAGGAACAGAAAACTAAACAGTATGCCCAGAATCCTTACTGCCACATACAAAACGTATTGCAACCATACCTTCGCCGCTATCTCGGGGTTTAAAAGAACAATATCAAAAAAATGGTCTATGATTCCTGCCATAGAAACGGACAGCCAGCGCAGTGAAAAAAAATTAACAGACAAAAATATTTTTTGGCTGATATTGCGCCTGTCCTCTGCGCACATCACGGCAAATGCCGCTAATGTGCCAATAAAAAATGCAAGGATATTGTCTATCCGGGGCGGCATGATGTATAAAACCGTCATTACCACACTATACACAGCGCCTGCCTTAACCGCTTTGCTTCTGCCCGGCATGTAAGGCGATACAAATATTCCAAGGCATATACCCGCAACGATAAACTGCACAATAATTGATACATAAGACGTAGTATTCCAACATAATTCTACCGGATTCACCTGATCTCCTTTCCTTTCCTCTGGTTATATTTCAGATACTGTTTCACAAATTTCGGATAATTCTGCTTTGCAATCAACGCTGTCCCGTTTTCCATAACAGCAGACACAGCATCATACCTCAGCACATACTTAAAATGAATCAGATACGACCTGTGCGGTCTGAAAAAATCCTCTCCAGCTTTTTTCTCCAGATCGGACAGTTTCCCATAATATTCCGTATCGCCGTTTATAGTATGAATGATGACTTTACGGTTGAATACTTCCGCATAAATAATATCCTTAAACAGTATTTTTGTATGGACTCCCCCTGCCTGTATCATCATGTATTCTCCATCAGACTCCCCGCTTCCTGTCTTTCTGCGCTTTATCTCCTGTACTGCGTTTCCAAAAACCTCAAAGAATTTATCATCTTCCAAAGGCTTGACTAAATAATGAAATGCGCCTACATCAAACGCCTGAAAGGTAAACGGTAGATAGTGCGTACCTCGACTGATATGAAGAAGTATGGGAAAATAGACTATATTTCTATCACGAGTA
>QXWO01000123.1 GCA_009911035.1 Lachnospiraceae bacterium | reverse complement strand
CTATAATAAAAGCCGATTTGAGAGAACGTATGCTACCGCATGGAAAAGAAAATTTTGAGAAAAAGTAAATTGGCAGGGAATGGAAACGTGGAGGCGGCGGGCAAGGGTTGCAAGGCAACGCTTGCGTAAGAGCGTTCCCGGAGCGAAGCGGAGGGATACGGTATGTGCGAAGGAACGGAGCACATTCCGTAAGCGACTGTGAGGGGAAAGCGTACGGTATGAGTAAGATTGTTTAAAAGTATTTTCACGTCAATTAATTTAACTGAGGACAAATATGATATTTGCAGAAAAATTAAAAATGCTTCGTAAGCAGGCGGGTAGATCACAAGAGAAATTGGCAGAGAAACTAGGTGTATCTTGACAAGCTGCCGCAAAATGGAAAACCGACACGGGTATTCCCGACATTGATAATATCATGGCGGTTTCCAAGCTGTTTGATATTTCCATTGATAAGTTGTTAGGAAATGAAAATGTAATAGAAAAGAAACAGGCGGATTACCTATTCGAGAGCGTAACATAATATGATATTGACGAGCCAAAACGCTACGATATGAAACTGGGTGGTGCAAGGTAGGTGGCACTTTCGTGATATGATGGTGAAAAAATCCTTGTCTTCGCCTTTATATCAAGCTCAATACTGTCGCATTCCAAAGAATTTATTTCAACTGTTTTTGGATTTACTATCCGCTTTTTAATATCATCAATTTTGACTGTGAAATTGCTATCAATCAGGTGTCGGCGATTTCCAAGCTTTGTATTCCCGACGGAACAATTTTCGCTGTTGTCACAAAAGGAATCGGAACAAATATTTACTATGAGAAGAACGGAAAACAGGTAGAAGCGTTTGATACACCCGATGAGGACAATGTGATTGAGCTGAACGGTATTAAAAGTGAACTCATGATCTCCGAGAGTACTTTAGGGGAGGTGTAGTCATGGCAGAGAGACATCAATATAAACCGTTGCGATTCTATGTGGCTTGTTTTGCGGCTACGTGGGTATTCTGGATTACAGCAGCATTTATCAGTAAATCAGAGAATGATAATGGTCTCTCTTTATTATTGATGCTGTTTGGAGTAATGGCATCTGCGGTTACGGCAGTTATTACCGTATTGACTTCAGGGAGTAAGGCATTAAAAGCTGATCTAAGGTGGAAACTGGTAGGATTTTACCGGATTAGACCGCGCAGTATCTTGGCAGCAGTTATTGGATTTATGACGATTGTGGCAGTGTCAATTCTGTTATCACTATTGTTTGGGAAGTCATTGAGGAAAGCGGCTGGCGTGGATACGGAGAGGATTCTGTAGCATTTCATTTTTCATGGTTTACGGAGTCGGTTATCTTTGGTTTTGTATGGGCATTATGGCATCTTCCCCTGTTTTGGATTCAGGGTACATACCATTACGGACTAAGGGAATTGCGTGTTTTTATGTGCTGAATTTCTTAATCAGTGTCAGTCCGATGGGATTTTTGACAACGTGGGTATATGTAAAGAACAACTGCAGTATGCTTGCCTGCATCATTTTTCACTTGTTTGTGAATACCATGCAGGAAAAAATAGCCTTGACGCCGCAGACAAAATGCGTGGAAACGATTGTGATATTCTTTGTGGCGGCTTTTATTATACTTACTAACAAAGAGATGTTTTTTGAAAGAGAACATATTGGATATCTTTTAAGCTATCATGAGGAAAGGGAAGTAGATGACTAATTACAGCGCGTGTAAACGCACTGTAATTAATTAAAACTTTATATTCTGTTCCCGGTATTCGCTGGGTGATAATCCCGTTTCTTTTTGAAAGGAAGAAGAAAAATAGCTTCGGGAGCCAAATGAAAGTTCATCGCTGATTTCCTGAATACTCATTTGGGTTCCTGAGAGAAGTAATTTTGCCTGTCGTATTTTTTCACGTTTAATATAATCTGATACGCTATACCCGGTCTCATTTTTAAATTTATGAGAGAAGTAGTATTCTGTATAGCCCGCCTGTCTGGCTAACTGTGTGATAGAAAGTTTTTCTTTAATATGTATTGCGATGTAATCGCATGCGCTTTTTATCTGTCCGGAGATATCATTCTTTTCCTTTTCCTGTTGTACCCGCTGTACGTAGTCTTCCAAAAGAGTATTGCACGTGGTGGATGTTTCTGCAATGTTTTTGCTATCTTCAATCATCTGCATATAATAGTCATTGAGGGTATAAGCGACGGAAGGGCTTACACCACCTTCGATGGCTGCTCTTGAACAGAGTGTAAGGAGGACAATGGAGGTTGACTTTGCCCTGCGCAGGGAGTCACCTGTGTCAAAACGTGGTCCGTCGCTTAAACTGTAAGAACGTGCAAGGGCATCCAGATAGTTGGGATTTCCTTCCCGCAGCATATTCATGAATTCCTGTTCTGCCATCCATACGCCCCGGTGCTCCTCTGTAATCAGATCGATTTCAGAAGAAGAGGGATTTTGAGATGCCTTTTCCGTAAATTGAATATCATTGGTAGTAATCCGCCTGCCGGTAACGCAGTAATGCAGCATAACGGCATACTGAAAAAGCTGATTAGTAGGGATGATTGGAATATGTTCAAATAGGCGAAAAACCTTTGCACGGATATTGATGGAAAGGTTATGTTTATCCAGCTCCTTTTTAATCATCTGATAAGAGTTTCTTCCGGAATAAGCGGGTCCCAGTGCATGGATTCCGCACAAGGAATCCTCATGGTATTCAAATGCCACAATCCAGATCAGCCCCAGATGGTCATCAATAAATAAGGGTTCCTGCTTCTGGTTTTCCACATGTTTTCTGATTGGCTCTTCCAGACTTAAAAGGATTAGGGTTTTGTCGTCATTTGCAGATACATCTTCTAAAATATCTGAATGTGCAAAGACAAAATCCGGGGAAAAGCTATGCAGAGGAAGGTTATGATTACACTGAATTAACTGCTGAAAAAAATCTAGTTTTTCCTGAATATTCATATTGCTCCTATCTGCACATACTTGATGTGCGTCTTAAGTTTACAAAATCAGTCGCATAAAAAGTTTTTCAATAATTTTATGTCTTCGTCCTGTTCAAACCGGATTGTGCCGCTTTGAAGCAGTTCCGGATTAGATGCTATCGTGAAGAAGATATATTGGCTTAATGTTGACTTTAGGGCAATGCGGTCGCCTTCTGAGGTTTCAAATAATACTTCGGCACTGCATTTCTGAACTTGTTTTAGGAAATTTAATATGTTTATATTCGGGTTTATATGCATAAATAGTCCTCCTTATTTTGCCATAGCATCAGTATACAGGAAAAACAGAAGAAGTGTTTAAAAAATTAATTATTATGTTAAAAAATTGCTGTAATGAATTTAGAAGACATATTTTTCCCCAAAAAATTAAAAGAAAACATGAATTCAAAAACATTGACATTTAGCAATTAAGATAGAATGGTCATAAAAAAACTGAGAGATCCGAAACGAGAAATCTGTTTGTCGAAAGAAATTGGGAAAAGTAAGGAGGCTGAACAAAATGCAATATGAAAAATTATTTCGGACACAGTCAGTATGGAAATCTATTTTTTCACTGGCGGTTCCTTCAGTAATTATTATTTTGGTTATGATTCTCTACAATATGACAGATATGTTTTTTGTGGGTCAGTTAGGAGATACAAGACAGGTAGCGGCTGTTTCTGTGGTGGGTCCGCTTTTTTCTTTGTCAGCAGCAGTGGCGACTATGTTAGGCAGCGGCGGCTGTGCGCTGATTGCAAAGGCATTGGGCAGTGACCATATGCAGGAAGCAAAAGCTTATGCCAGTCTTTGTTTTTGGGGAGCCATAGGATTTGGGATTGTAATTGGCGCGGTATTGCTGTCAGCAGGAAAGGCTATTCTGCCTGTACTTGGTGCAACGGAGGAGATTTTACCGTATGCAGGAATCTACTTGTACGTTTGCGCTTTGGGTGTGCCCTTTATGCTTGCTTCCACAACGCTCGGAACCATTATACGGGCGGAAGGGGCGATCAAGGAAGGAATGGTTGGGAATATGGCAGCCACTTTTGTAAATATTCTGCTGGATCCGTTATTCATTTTAGTTTTTGGAATGGGAGTTGCAGGCGCGGCAGCGGCAACAGTAATCGGAAATCTCGTGGGAACATTGTATTATGTTTATTTTATGAGAAAAAAGGCGGTTGTACTGAATATGAGTATTCGATTGGCGGCGAAAAACCGAAAAGAATTGTTTTCCGTTATTATGCTGGGAATGCCCAATGCACTCAGCAGTATATTGTCTGGATTTGCCTCTACATTTTCCAACAGGCTGCTTAGGGGTTACGGGACAGGTGCAATTGCAGCCATGGCGGCAGCAGGAAAGACTACGATGCTGATTGGGATGATACAAATGGGTATCTGTATGGGAATCCAGCCATTGCTGGCATACAATTACGGAGCGAAAGATATTGCCCGTTTAAAGGAAATCATACAAAAAGTCTCAATCCTTACAATTGGCGTCGGGGCGGTGACGGGAGGATTTTGTTATTTTTGCCGAAGCCAGATTATCAGTATGTTTATCAAAGAAAGTTCAGTTGCCGTTATGGGCGAGGAAATGGTATTGTTTCTGGTAATAGCCAGCCCTGTTATCGGGCTGTACTATCTGAGTACTAATTTTGTACAGGCTTCCGGATGTGCGGTTCCGGCAACTGTGATGTCAGTACTCCGGCAGGGGATTCTTCTGATTCCGTCTTTGTATCTGTTTCACGGGTTGATGGGATTGTCCGGTATTGCTGCGGCACATACGGCAGCAGATATACTGTCTGTGGCAGTCAGCATGCTGCTTTTGTTTCGTCAATATCGTATGTTGGTTAAAAAGGTGGAAGAGCAGAGCGGAGATTAATGCATGGTCTTACGGTAAGTCTTGGGGGTCATATGATAATATTCCTCAAAGGCTTTATAAAATTGGGTATAGTTACAAAAGCCAAGCAGTTCTGCGATTTCATTAATATTCATTTGGGAGGAAAGCAGTAACTGCGCTGCTCTTGTCATACAGAGTGAAGAACTATATTCGTAAATTCCAAGGCCCGTATACTTGCGTATTATTTTGTAAAGATAGTCTCCGGAATAGTTGAAATTCTCCTCAAGCTGTCGGCGAGAAACTTTTCTGCCTGTTTTTTTCATAAATTGTGAGAGCTGTTCAAACAGTATTCTTTCTGATTCG
>QXWO01000122.1 GCA_009911035.1 Lachnospiraceae bacterium | reverse complement strand
GGGGAATGAAATCAATATACTCTTTCTGTTCAGGGTTTTCCTGATGCAGAGTCTGGAGAAAGAAATTCTTCATCAGTTCATTGCAGGGGGCGTCTTCCGGCGGGAAATATTGTTCCGCAGTAAACAGGTTTCTGGCAAAATTTTTGGATAACTGCAGAAACAGTATTCTTGATGCGTTATGATATTCTTCGATATGCTGTGTGTTTGTATTAATTAGGCAGCAGCTTCCGGCGGGATAAACATGCCGTTCATATTCAATGTTTTGATATACGGTGCCCTCAATAACAAACATCAATTCAAAGAAGTCATGCTGATGAAGTTTTCCGTTATCTATATAAGGTGCAATTTCTGCATTGCTGAAGGAAGTATAGAGGGAAGA
>QXWO01000015.1 GCA_009911035.1 Lachnospiraceae bacterium | reverse complement strand
TAGACCGGAAGCTTAACCGAGGGTTAAGGAATAGGATGGAAGGTATCATTTATGGTATTCGGTTTTGAAGGCATGACCTTCAGAGGGGATAAGCCCCGAAGATCCGGAAAGAGGTCCGGATAATGATCCTCGATAGCTCAATGGTAGAGCACTCGGCTGTTAACCGAGTTGTTGTAGGTTCGAGCCCTACTCGGGGAGTTTGAAAAAGCCCGTAAACATCAAGGTTTGCGGTGATAAGGAAGTAATTTCAGATTAGGCGGTATGGCCCCGATTACAAGGGCTGTACCGTCTTTCTTGCGCTCAACGAGCGCATTTTCCTTATGCGCCTTGACGTTTCGGTTAAGTGGCAGAGAAAAATTGATTTCCCCTACAAAGTTGAAAACAAAAACGGCGTAAATACGCCAAAAAACAGTATTTTGTGCAGCCTGCATAAAAATGAGTAAAGGGGCATGGATTTCTTAAATAGCGTAAAACAGCACCGTAAATCCATGTTTTTTATACCGTTCACTGACTGCAAAGCCTTTATTTCCAATGCGGGCATTTAAGCGAAATTTTTTCGCTGTTTTTGTCACCGCCAGATTCATTGTCCGGGACGTACGTCAGAGCAGGATTGCGTTTTTCCCAAAAGGTAAGGGAAAAGCCCGGTGTGTCTGCCGGGCCGGATGTAGTGGGGGGATTATTGAATTGATGTCTACATAATGTAATGATTTCATAAGATATCCAGTTATACACATTCCCACGAATGCCTACGACTACGGAATCCTCTTCCAATTCCTAATATCTTGACATAACTAATCTGATTTGTTAAAATGCAAATCGAAGTAAAAGGAGGTGCTTTATTTTGCCCAAAATAAAAGTTGATAAAGAAACAGTTATCAAAGAAGCCGCATATATGGCAAATACGATAGGCATAGAAAACTTATCCTTAAAAACGCTTGCAGCGCAATTAGGTGTTAAGTCCCCATCGCTTTATAACCATATTGATGGGCTTGACGACCTAAAACAGCAACTTATGCTTTATGGTTGGAAAGAATTAGAGAACAAAATTATTGAAGCC
>QXWO01000014.1 GCA_009911035.1 Lachnospiraceae bacterium | reverse complement strand
TGATCCTCGATAGCTCAATGGTAGAGCACTCGGCTGTTAACCGAGTTGTTGTAGGTTCGAGCCCTACTCGGGGAGTTAATTAGGTATATGTTTTGATAATCATTTGCTGTCACGTTTTATGTGTCAGCTTATTGAGTTAAAGTAAGGCTCCGTGGTCAAGCGGTTAAGACATCGCCCTTTCACGGCGGTAACACGGGTTCGATTCCCGTCGGAGTCATTGCGATAGATTACAGATAGTACGGTTGACTGTGGTCTGTTGATTTGTTATAATATGAGTATGGCGCAGTAGCCAAGTGGTAAGGCAATGGTCTGCAACACCAGTACGCACCGGTTCAAATCCGGTCTGCGCCTCTAATTCCAGAGGAAACGTTGGATTGTACAGCGTTTCCTTTTTTACAATAAGCTGTCTCGCAAAGCGTGGCATCGTTTTTTACAATAAGCTGTCTCGCAAAGCGTGGCATCGTTTTTTACAATAAGCTGTCTCGCGGAGCGTGGCAGCGTTTGTTGGTATTAGAATGTATTTGAGAATTGCTTTCTGCTGGCTCATGAAGCCGAGCGGTATTTTTAACAACGGATAGTCCGCGAAGCGTTCTATCCGTTGTTTCTTTTAAAGCAAATCTGAGATTCTAACACTTAAGGTATCATAGATGCAGACAGGAATGGTTTCGTCAAATCGATACTGGCCGGATGCCTGCTCGCATTCAAAATCAAAAACATTTATAATGTTTGTTTTGGGATTTACAATCCAGTATTCCCGTACGCCTGCAGTGCGGTATTTAAAGAGCTTGATGCCATAGTCAACCTGCTGGGTAGATGGTGAGACAATTTCGATTATCCAGTCCGGGGCACCATTACAGCCTTTTTCTGTCAACTTGCTTTTATCACATATAATGGAAAGGTCCGGCTCTACATAATTCCAATTATCTTCATTTAAAAATACAGCAAATGGGGCAGGGTATACTTCACAGCCTCCATGATTTTGGTCAATATAGCTGCCAATAACTTTAGTAAATTGTGAAACTAGTTTCTGATGGATGCGAACAGGCGGAGCCATCATATAGAGTTTGCCGTCAATCAATTCTGCTCTCTGACCATCCGGCAGTGCGTAGATGTCTTCTATTGTAAAAACCCTTTCTTGGTGTAATGCCATGTTTATTCTCCTTCTCATTTAAGACGATTCGCATCGGCGTTTGTTTTAGCATCGC
This sequence comes from Lachnospiraceae bacterium, assembly GCA_009911035.1. Taxonomy (GTDB): domain Bacteria; phylum Bacillota; class Clostridia; order Lachnospirales; family Lachnospiraceae; genus Suilimivivens. The sequence continues at coordinate 101,573 of QXWO01000014.1, read as the reverse complement.
AGTGGTTTTCAAACAGTCATTGGTAAGTTTTTAATCATATAGTAACATACAATTTGCAAATATGTAACACGCAAATTGATATAAACAGAAAAATGTACTATAAGAGCAGAGAGTGTGTTTGAGAGAATGATTTTTTAAACATACGCTGGCACTTTTGGTTCAATGATTGACTTATATAGGGTAATAATACATACTGTAAATAACAAGATTCTGATTTAAAACAAAAACATTGGAATACGGAATGCAGGCCGAAGGAGACAGCGGCACTTATTTTTTCGGGGAACAGGAGTTTTTATTCTATGAGTGTACTTAAACGGACGTAGAAGGTTTTATGGATGAAGTGCCGCCCCAGGCGGCAGAATGCGAGGAAAAATGTATATAGGAGATTTACATATCCACTCCAGATATTCCCGGGCCACCAGCAGGGATTGTACGCCGGAATACTTGGATTTATGGGCGAGAAAGAAGGGAATTGATATTGTCGGGACAGGAGACTTCACCCATCCGGCATGGCGGATAGAACTGGCAGAAAAGCTGGAACCGGCTGAGGACGGTCTGTATGTTCTGAAAAAGGAATACCGGATCGAGGAAAGCGGCGTGCCAGATAAGCGTCCCCGTTTCGTGATGACCGGAGAAATCAGCTCCATTTATAAAAAGGGGGAGCGGGTGAGAAAGGTGCACAGCCTTCTTATTTTGCCGGGGATGGATGCAGCGGAGGCGCTGGCAAGACGGCTGGAGCTGATTGGTAATATTCATTCAGACGGCCGTCCCATTCTGGGGATTCCGTGTCGGGATTTGCTGGAAATAATGCTGGAAACCAGCCCTGGCGGGATTTATGTGCCTGCCCATATCTGGACACCTCACTTTTCCCTGTTTGGTGCCTTTTCAGGGTTTGACACAATTGAGGAGTGCTTTGAGGATCTGACACCCCATATCCATGCTCTGGAGACAGGGCTTTCTTCTGACCCGCCAATGAACTGGCGTGTGGGCACCCTGGACCGTTTCTGCCTGCTTTCTAATTCAGATGCCCATTCCCCGGCTAAGCTGGGAAGGGAGGCGAACCTGTTTGACATGGAATTATCCTATGAGGGAATAGCCAGAGCCGTTCAGGAAGGAAAAGGGCTTGCCGGAACCATTGAATTTTTCCCGGAAGAGGGGAAATATCATTTTGACGGGCACAGGAAGTGCGGGTTATGCATTAGTCCCCAGGAGACGGAAAAATATGGGAATAAGTGTCCGGTGTGCGGGAAAAAAATAACGATTGGCGTGCTAAACCGTGTGGAACAGCTTGCAGACCGGGAAGAAGGATTTATCCTGTCAGAGGGGCGCCCTTTTGAAAGCCTTGTGCCGCTTTTGGAAGTGATAGGTGCGTCTATGGGAATCTCACCGGCAGGTAAAAAGGCGGTGGAAAAATATGAGCATATGCTAAAGACGTTGGGGCCGGAGTTTGCCATTCTGCGGGAGATTCCGGTAGAGGATATTCGGAAAGAGGCGGGAACCCTGATTGCAGAGGGAATCGGCAGACTGCGCCAGGGACAGGTGGAGAGGAAGCCGGGATTTGACGGGGAGTACGGGAAAATCAGCCTGTTAAGCCCTGAAGATATCAGCAATCTGGAAGGGCAGATGTCTTTTTTTACAGCAGAAGAGCTACGGAAACTGGAAAGGGAGCATAGGCCAAAGGAGCTATCCGGGGAAGCGATTTTTCGGGATGATACTGCGGGAACCAGCAAACCGGGGGAGAACGGGCGGCAGACGGAAGCTGTTCAATGGATGAAAGACACCCGGCAGGAGAAGGCCGTACAGCAGACAGAAAGCAGCCGTCAGGCAAAGGACAGGCCGGATACCGGGAGTCTGAATGAACAACAGCAGGTGGCGGTGGAGCAGAGGGGCCGCGCAGTGGCAGTTATTGCCGGACCGGGTGCGGGAAAGACAAAAACATTGATTGCCAGACTGCACCATCTTCTTGAAAAACGGCAGGTTTCCCCGGAAGAGATTACAGCAGTGACCTTTACCAACAAGGCGGCAGAGGAAATGCGGGCCAGAATGGGCGGCGCAGATGCAGGACAAAAACAGGGAAGGAACGTACAAAAGAATGCGGCAGAAGGGACAGGGCTGTGGATTGGAACATTCCATGCCATATGCAGCCGTCTCCTGCAGAAAGCCGGATGTATCTTCATGGTAGCAGATGAAGGGCTACAGATTGAATTTGCGGAAAAAGCGCTGCGGGAATTTGAGAAGAAAGATTCACCCGGCCGTTTTTTGCGGGAGCTTTCCAAAATAAAGAACGGTCTCACGCAGGCTGATGAGAAAAACAGGCGCGTATATGATTTTTACCAGAAGCAGCTTCGGGAAGCGGGGGCGATGGACTACGATGACCTTCTTCTGGAAACATTGAAAGTACTGGAAAATTTGCCGGAGGATGCAGCGGAGAGGAGACGTTTTTCTTATCTTCTTATCGATGAATTCCAGGACATAAATCCTCTCCAGTACCGGCTGGTAATGGAATGGGGAAAAGGCGGAAGGGAACTGTTTGTGATAGGGGATCCGGACCAGTCCATCTACGGTTTCCGGGGATGCGACCCAGGCGTGTTTTCCAGCCTGTCCCGGGAGTATCCAGACTTTGCGTCGGTGTGTCTCAATGAGAACTACCGCTCCGGGCCGGATATTCTACAGGCGGCTCTTGAGGTGATTTCCCACAATGAAGGGGGAGAGCGCAGAATGGAGGCCAGACGCAAAGGCGGTGTTCCCGTGCGGATCGTGGCGGCAGAAGACGGATGGGGGGAAGCAGTCTTTGTGGCAAAGGAAATTACCCGGCAGATTGGCGGCATTGACATGCTGGACACGGATGAAAATGGAGCCGGCCAGGAACGCCCTGCCAGAGGATTTTCGGATATTGCTGTGTTTTACAGGACCCACAGGCAGGCGGCTCTGCTGGAAAAGTGCTTAAGACAAGAAGGGATTCCCTATCTGGTGGCCGGACGGGATGACTTTATGACAGAGCGGGAGGTGCGGGCAACACTATATTTTTTCCGTCAGGCTTTGTATCCACAGGAGAATGCGGCAGAAGAACTGTGCCGGAGGCTGCTGAATCCTTTGCTTGGAGATGCGCCAAAGGAGCGGCTTTCACATCTTTCTGAAAAGTACCGGAAAAAGATCAAGAAGACACGTCCCATGAAGCTTTTGGAGGAGTGGTCCGGGGAGTTTTCCTTTGAAAATAGGGAGGCTATAAAGAAATTGACAGATATGTCAGTTCTTTATCCCACCATGGAAGCTTTTCTGCATACCCTTACCTTTGGCGAAGACGGGGACGTTAGACGGAATGGGGGCAGAAGGTTCACCTCTGATGCAGTGACACTGATGACCCTTCATGGGGCAAAAGGACTGGAATTTCCAGTGGTCTTTCTTTACGGTATGGATAAGGGAAGCTTCCCTTTGGAATTCGGCGGTAATAAAGCAGATATGGAAGAAGAGAGGCGTCTGTGCTACGTGGGGATGACCCGGGCAATGGAGGAACTGATTCTGATTCATGGCAGGGAAGCTTCATTATTTCTTAAGGAAATCCCGGCGGGATGCATCCGGTGGGAGCAGGCGGAGAAAGAAGATGATGTACAGGCAGTAAAGACAGTCCAGATGAGTTTGTTTGATTTTATTTAAAAAGGCTTGATTTATTTTAGAGGCAGCATGTTTCGGCGTGATCTGCGGCGTGGCGACACCTTTTGGCGGGGATGGAAAAATTTAATAATTTATAATGCAAAAATGAGTTTCCAAAAGTCTCTGCTTTATGTTATATTATGATATAATAGATGAAGTGTCTGTCATCAAAATTATTATTTTTAATGCGGAGGAACTAATGATGGAGAGAGTTCAGATGCCCAAAGAGGGAAAGAGCAGGAAGTATCAACATATTGCAAGGAGGATAGGGCTGGTTGTTATAGTCATGCAGGCGGTTTCTGTCGTGCTGGCAATGGTCATTTGTATCAACATGTTTAATTCGCTGGTAACATCAATGCAGGAGGACCGCTGCACCAACGGAACCAATGCACTGGCCTATGAGCTTAGCCGGGTATCCGGCGGTGAGGACTTGAACCAGATTCTGGACGGGTTAAAGAGCCGTATGGGGTGTGAATTTACCATTTTTGACGGAGATACCCGCGCTTACAGTACAGTGATTCAGAATGGTGAGAGGGTAGTAGGCACCAAACTGCCTGATAATTTAAAAAAGATTGTACTTGAGCAGGGGCAGGATTATGTAGGAGAGGCAACCATACTGGGAGAAGATTATCTGTGTTCTTACGTGCCTACCAAGGGGGCTGACGGACAGGTAAACGGACTGATTTTTGCCGGAATATCAAGGGAAGCAGCAGAGGAGGAGACAGACCACATTATAAAACTGGCTACTATTGTGAGTGCTGTTGTCATCGTGATTTGTGCCATTCTCATGTCACTGTATCTGAGCATGCGGATTTCCACGCCTCTGGGCAAGATCACCAAAGTGGCTATGCGGCTGGGGAATGGTGACTTGGGGCTGACCAGCGGAGAAGAAATACAGGTCGGTGTCTGTTCAAAGAATGAAATTGGCTTGCTGGGTCAAATATTTGAGGAGACTACCTCCAACCTGCGGCATTATATTGGTGAGATCACCAATGTACTGGGTTCCATTGCCGAAGGAAATCTGACACTGGAAGCTAAAGCGGATTATAGGGGGGATTTCCAGTCCATCAGGGAATCTTTAGACAGAATTCATACAGAACTGAATAATGCAATGGGGCAGATCGCGGCAAGTGCAGGCCAGATTTCCCTTGGCGCAGACCAGGTAGCCAGCAGTGCACAGGTTCTGGCACAGGGCGCAACAGACCAGGCCAGCTCTGTTCAGGAGATTTCTGCCACTGTTGCAAACATTGCAGAGAGTGCACAGCAGACATTTGCGACTGCCACGGAAGCAGGCGGGTTCGTCAATCAGGCAGGCGCCCAGCTTGGTGTCAGCATAGATTGTGTCAAGGAACTGAATGTGGCTATGGAGAATATTTCCGACACTTCAAGGGAAATCAATACGATTATTGCAACGATTGAAAATATTGCTTTCCAGATCAATATCCTTGCCCTGAATGCTGCTGTTGAGGCTGCACGGGCAGGCAGTGCAGGCAAGGGCTTTGCAGTGGTAGCTGAGGAGGTGCGGAACTTAGCAGCCAAATCGGATGAAGCAGCCAAAGCAACCAAAGAACTGATTGAAAGTTCCATCGTCGCTGTCAATGAAGGAAGCGATGCAATGAGCAGGGTGACGGAGGCTCTGGAAAAGACGGGTTATTACGCAGGGAACGTGACCAGTAGGATGACTGTTCTGGTAGAGGAAGTAGAAGGACAGACGGCGGCAATTGCTCAGGTCAACGAGGGAATCGAACAGATTTCGGCAGTTGTGGAGACAAATTCTGCTACAAGCGAAGAATGTGCAGCCGCCAGCGAGGAGCTGTCTTCACAGGCTGGACTGCTTAAGAGTCTGATGGGTTCATTCAAGATCAAAGGCCGCAGATAGGAGATAAGATATCTCTGCATACATATCAATAATAAGACTGGGAGACTTCGGTTTCCCGGTCTTTTTTGAAAAATATAAAAAATTTTTCATTTGTGTCACAAACACCCAATTTGATAGTCTAATATTATATAATCCTTTTTGGCCAATTACCTGAAATGGGTTATAGTAGTAGAAACCAGTCTGTTAAAGCAGCGCAGAAATGAGGTAAAACATGGAGAAATCAACAAATGAAGAATTACTGGCTCTCGTTGAGAAAGCCACAGCAGGGGACAAGCAGTCTCTTGAAACGGTTATCCTTAGTGTACAGGATTTGGTGTTTAACCTTTCCTTAAGAATGCTGGGGACATTCCCGGACGCGGAAGACGCATCCCAGGACATATTGCTGAAGGTGATCACCCACCTGTCGTCTTTTAAGGGAGACAGTGCTTTTTCCACATGGGTATTCCGCATTGCAGTCAACCATTTAAAAGATTACAAAAAGCATATGTTTGCGAAGTTCCCGTTAAGTTTTGAGTATTATGGGGATGACATCAGAAATGCAAAGACAGATGATGTACCGGATTTGACACAGAATGTAGAGCGGGCCATTCTGGCAGAAGAACTGAAGCTGTCCTGCACCAATGTGATGCTGCAGTGTCTGGACACGGAAAGCCGTTGTATCTTTATCCTGGGAACGATGTTTAAGGTGGACAGCCGGATCGCCGGGGACATATTAGGAATTACACCGGAGGCGTACCGCCAGCGTCTGTCGAGAGTCCGTAAAAAGATGGCAAATTTTTTGAAAGAATACTGTGGAGAATATGGGGATGGGACATGCCATTGTGCTGACAGGATTAATTATGCAATCCAGAATCACCGGATCAATCCCGCACAGACCTGCTTTGCCGCAGCAGCGCCAATATCCAGGCAGAGGATGCTGGACGTAAAGGAGGCTATGGAGGAAATTGACGGTTTATCCCAGCAGTTTTCTTTTTGCAAGGCATACCAGCCGCCGGAAAGTCTGAAAGGATTTATTGAAAACTTTTTAAAGGGAACTTCATTTTCTATAGTTGAAAAAGCATAAGGGGGACTGAATATATGAAGCATATGGACACAGGACTGATATTAAAATATCTGGCAGATTTGGCCGAAAATAACAACCGGGAATGGTACCATGACCACAAGGCAGAATATAAAGAAGCCAATGGGCAGTTTGAGGAAGTGATACAGGAACTTATCTTAAGGATAGGGCAGTTTGACAACACCGTTTTGCAGAACGAGCCGAAAAATCTTACATTCAAGCTGGTGAGGGATACACGGTTCAGTCATGATAAATCGCCCTACAATCCGGCTTTCCGTGCGCATATTTCCGCAAAGGGGAAACTGCCTGTGCCAGTGGGATATTATCTGATGATCAAGCCGGGAAACCAGTCTTTTCTTGGAGGAGGTCTGTTTGCAGATATGTTTAAAGACGCGACAACAATGGTCCGCGACTATATTGTGCAAAATGGCGGGGAGCTGGAGGAGATTCTTCACAGCCCGGACTTCCAAAAGCATTTTACCGTGCAGGGAACAGCTTTGAAAAATGTTCCGGCGGGATATGATAAGGAGCACCCCCAGTCTGCGTTTTTAAAATTTAAAAGTTGGTATTTGGAATATCCGGTAAAGGATGATATAATTGTTAACAGCGAAGCATTTTTGGATGAGGCGGTAAAGATGTTCCGGCTCATGAAACCTTTTAACGATTATTTGAACTGCGCGCTGGCCGGATTTCAGATGCCGGAGAGATAAGGAATATTTTTAGCCGGAGCCATAGGGCAGGAATGGTTTTAAATATATTTCAGGGCTTTACAGCGGAAAACAGGCGTTTCACGGCAATTCTCTTTTTCTCCCCAAAAAAATGCCGAGATATTATTTAAGACAGCGATATTGTCGCAAAAAGTATCTCAAGGAGGAGAAAAGATGAAAATCAATGGAACGAATGAAGTTTTTGCGCAGGCGGGCCCGGCCGGAATGGGCCAGGCTTCCGATTCTTACAGCAGGAGTATCCAGAAGCAGATTGCAAATGCGAAGGAGCAGTTACAGCAGCTTTCGGCCAACAAGGATATGACGATGGAAGAAAAGATGAAGAAGCGTCAGGAGATCCAGAAGCAGATCAATGAACTGAATAACCAGTTAAGGCAGCATCAGAACGAACTACGCATGGAAAAACAACAGGCAAAGAGTTCGCCTGTGAATGGCCTGCTTGGAGGCAGCAGGAAGGAAGATGGAGGCAGTCAAAGCACAGGACTTTCACAGGCAGGTATGCAGGCAATGATTTCAGCAGATGCATCCATGAAGCAGGCAAAGGTGCAGGGGAGCGTGTCAGGGAAGATGGAAGGCCGTGCAGGAGTTTTAAAGGCTGAAATCAAACAGGATGCCAGCTTTGGGACAGATACAACGGCGAAGGAAGAAGAACTTGCCGAAGCGGAACAACTGGCGGCCAAAGCGGCAGCTTCTCAGATGGGCACATTGAGGAAAGCAAACGAAGAAATGAAGGAAGCAGCAAAAGCTGACAGTGGGGCGGATAAGACATCGTCCACATCGGAAGCTAAAGAGGATAAGAAAGATAAAAAGGCAGCCGGTGAAGAAACTGACGAGAAGCAGGGGCAGGAAAACATGCCTGTAAAGGAAGCGGGTAGCGGAGTCCAGGAAAAGCCTGCCAATTATACGTCCATAGATATCTGTCTGTAGAAAGGAAATACTGACAGGGGAGCCGAACATGAAACTTGACAGAATGATTGGCATATTGTCAATTTTTTTACAGCAGGAAAAGGTAACTGCACCGTATCTGGCAGAAAAATTTGAGGTTTCCCGGCGCACCATCAACCGGGATATCGAAGCGCTGTGTATGGCGGGAATTCCGATTGTGACGAAGCAGGGGCAGAACGGGGGACTCCCATATATTGATTGACCTTTCCTCCTGGCATAAGGCTTCCCTGCCTCCTAAAATTGAGCAGATACATGATGCTGTTCTTACCGGAAGGATTCTTTCTTTTACTTATTTTTCACAGGGCAAGCTGGTATGTCTGGGGCTGGTGTATGGAGAGAGAGGACTTCCGGCTCTTTAAGCTGAACCGCATGTCAAATCTGCAGACGGGCATTCCCTTTAAGAAGCGTCAGGTTTCCCTGCCGGATTTGTCGCAGGAACAGGTCTTTCCGCCAGTATATGAGGTGAAAGCGAAGATACAGAAGGAATATAAATGGCGGCTTGTGGAAGCTTATGGACCGGACAGCTTCGTTCAGCAGGAGGAGATACAGGGGATGGAGGAATTATACAATGAAATATCCGTGGATCGACGAATATTTATTGTCAAAAAAAGGTGTGACGAAGGATTTGCAGGAAAGCTGGAACTGGATACGCTATCATGTGGGTGGCAAAATGTTTGCGGCAATCTGTCTGAATGAGGAAAATAAGCCTTACTACATCAATTTAAAACTGGAGCCTTTGGAGGGCGATTATTTCCGGTCCCAATATGAGGATGTGATTCCCGGCTATTATTCCAATAAGGTTCACTGGAATTCCATTAATCCCGATGGCAGCCTGCCGGATGAACTGCTTAAGAATATGCTGGATAAATCCTACCAACTGGTGCTGGGCGGCCTAAGTAAAAAGAAGCAGAGGGAAATTCTGGAGTCAGACACTATAGAATAGCTTTGAAGAGGACGTGGATGTTTTGAGGTACTATATTGCAGATTTGCATTTCTATCATGAGGCCATCAACAGCCGTATGGACTGCCGTGGATTTGCGGATGCGGCACAAATGAATGCGTACATGATTGAAAAGTGGAATGGGAAGGTCCGCAAGAAAGACGATGTGGTTATTATAGGCGACTTGTCCTGGGGGAATGTACAGGAAACAAATGCGCTGCTGGAACAGCTCAATGGGAGGCTGTATTTGATCCGGGGGAACCATGACCGCTTTTTGTCAAAAAGAGATGCAAATATTGAACGGTTTAAGTGGGTCAAGCCTTATGAAGAATTGTCGGATAATGGACGGAAGGTAGTTCTGTGCCATTATCCGATTATGTGCTATAACGGGCAGTACAGGCTGGATAAGAACGGGAATCCTAAAACTTATATGCTCTATGGACATGTGCATGACACGCAGGACCAGAGACTTCTGGAACAGTTTCAGGAAATCACCAGACAGACAATAGTCACGGATGCACAGGGCAATGAAAGAAATATCCCCTGTAATATGATCAACTGCTTTTGTATGTACTCCGACTATCAACCTCTTTCGCTGGATGAATGGATTGCATTTTATAAGAAAAGAACATAAATGCCGGAGCGTGTTTTAAACACGTTTTACTGCCGATGCCCTGCATAGCCTGGATGAAAGTGTCTGTGCAGGGCATATCTGACGGCATAAAGTAAAATATATGCATTTGCGTATCTGCCCTATGGCGTATATAATAGTTAAAGAAAGCATATTAGATGATGGAGTTGTTGTATGGAAGGAGGAAGGCGCTGGACGGATCATTGTCCAAAGCCGGAAAGAGAATGGTTTATAAAGAGTTTCAGGATTTAAAATTATCTGCACTTGGTATGGGGGCTATGCGTCTGCCTGTGGTGGATGGGAACGACGGGATCATTGACGAAGAAAAAGCTGTGGAAATGGTAGATTATGCCATGGAGAACGGCATTAATTATTATGATACTGCATGGGGCTATCATAACGGGAATTCGGAACTTGTTATGGGCAGGGCACTTGGCAGGCATCCTCGTGAAAGCTTTTATCTTGCTACCAAATTCCCCGGCTATGACCTTTCCAATATGGATAAGGTGGAAGAAATTTTTGAAAAGCAGCTTGAAAAATGTGGTGTGGAGTATTTTGATTTTTATTTATTCCACAATGTCTGCGAAATGAATATTGATGCTTATCTTGACAGCAGGTATGGCATTTTTGATTATCTGATAAAACAGAAGAGAAACGGGCGTATCCGTCATCTGGGATTTTCTGCCCATGGAAGCCGTGAAGTTATGAAGCGGTTTCTGGAAGCCTATGGAGAGCATATGGAATTTTGCCAGATCCAGTTAAACTGGCTGGACTGGTCTTTTCAGGATGCAAAGGGGAAGACAGAGCTTTTGAAGGAATATCACATACCTGTATGGGTTATGGAGCCGCTCCGGGGCGGCAGGCTGGCGTCCCTTTCTAAAGAAGATGAGGAGACGCTGAAGAAACTTCGTCCATCGGAAAAGACTCCGGCATGGGCATTCCGGTTCCTGCAGACGATACCGGAGGTGACGGTAGTCCTGTCAGGAATGTCGAATTTTGAACAGCTTAAAGAAAATATCAATACATATGGAACAGAAGAACCTTTAAATCAGGCGGAGATGGACGCGCTGGATCATATAGTAGAAAGGATGCTGGAACAGAAGACGCTTCCCTGTACAGGGTGTCATTACTGCATCAGCCATTGTCCTAAAGGGCTGGACATTCCATCCCACTTAGAACTGTACAATGAACATTGCTTTACCGGGGGCGGGTTTATTGCACCAATGGCATTAATGGCGCTTCCGAAAGAAAAACTGCCCGGCGCCTGTATTGGGTGCAGAAGCTGTGAGGCAGTTTGTCCGCAGGGCATAAAGATTTCGGAAGCTATGGCTGATTTCGCAAAACAACTGGGATGAGTGGGAACAAAAATGGAGAATCAATATTTTAATGAAGCGCTTCACAATTTTGTCCAGGATTTTGCCTATGGGGGAGCTGTCAGACATCTGGTAGATTTGGGTTATGACACGGACAGGATTATCAAAGAATATCATTATCCTCTTTCACGGGAAACAATTGATAAGATGGTAAAGAACCATCTTGAGAATGGAAAAAAGTCATAGACGGGAACAATTTTATTTCCGCAGCCAGAGTGGGCAGGCAGATGTACCTGCCCACAAAAATTTTGTATGCTATTTAGCCTGTCACAATAACCTGACAGGAATTCAGGGAAATCTGTCCATTGTGTATGTCTGCCTGGGGCTGGCTGTTCAGAAGAATATCTGCTTCGCTGCCAATAGCCAGCGTCAGGGTCTTAGCTGTACGGCCAAAGTTGGCAAGCACAGTAACTGTTTTACCTTCCAGTGTCCGTTCGTAAGCGAAAAGGTCAGGGTCATCTTCAAAGAGGGGAACAAATTTCCCGTAAGTAAAGAGCTCTCTGTATTCCGGTGACTTGCGCAGGGCCAGCAGTTTTTTATAATAGCAAAGCACAGAATTTTCATCTGCAAGCTGGGCTTTTACATTTAAGTCTTTATAATTTGGGTTAACTTTAAGCCAGGGGGTCTGGGAAGTAAACCCTGCGTTTGCGGAGGCGTCCCACTGCATGGGGGTTCTTGCATTGTCGCGGCTGTTGAGGCAGCAGACCTTTAGTGCCTCATCCTTGGAGAGTCCGGCTTCAAGGGCTGTCAGATATTCGTTGTGGGTGCTGATATCGTCGTAGTCATCAATGGAATCCATGGGGCAGTTCTGCATACCGATTTCCTGTCCCTGATATAAAAAGGGGATGCCGCGCAGCAGGATGCTGATGGTGCCGAGCATTTTAGCGCCCGCCGGGTTTTGGGCATGATCTGGAAGGAAGCGGTTTACGCCTCTTGGCTCATCATGGTTTTCGATAATATTTGCAAGGAAGCCCACCTCCTGACATTCCTGCTGGGAATGGAACAGAGCCTTTTTGAAATCCATAAATTGAACGGGCTTGCTGTCATACCATCCATGTTCGCCCATGGAAAGGGAATGGGCGGAGAAATCGAACATTGTGGAGAAATGTCCGTTTTCACCTATGAATTCAACTAATTCATCTTTTTTCATATTGAAAACTTCCGCAACGGTAAAAGCCTGATATTTTTCAAAAGTATTCTTTTTTAAATCTTCCAGAAGTTTTCCCACGCCGTCAACATTTTCTACCATACGCCATACGCTGACAAGTCCGTCCGGGCCGTCGGGCTCAAGACTTTGGAAAGTAAGGTCTTTCTTTATGTTGATGATGGCATCAATTCGGAATCCTGCAACACCTTTTTCAAGCCACCAGTTGATCATGGTGTAAAGTTCATTCAGCAATTTCGGGTTTTCCCAGTTCAGATCGGGTTGCTCTTTGGCAAACATATGCAGGTAATAGTAGTCGGTGCCTTCTACCTGCTGCCATGCACTTTTGCCGAAGTAGGAGCGGTAGTTGCTGGGGGGATTGCCGTTTGTTCCCTTTCGGAAATAAAAGTAATCGCCGTATTCCCCTTCCGGGTTTTTCAAGGCTTCCTGAAACCATTTATGCTTGTCAGAGCAGTGATTGATTACCAGGTCCATAAGTATGTACATATTTCTCTTTTTTGCTTCTGCCAGAAGTGTGTCAAAATCTTCCATCGTGCCGAAAGATTCATCAATTTTGTAATAGTCAGAAATATCATACCCCTGGTCTACAAATGGAGACTGGTAGATGGGGGAGAGCCATATTATGTCAATACCCAAATCTTTTAAGTAATCAAGTTTGCTGATGATCCCCTTTAAATCACCAATGCCGTCCCCGTTTGTATCATAAAAACTTTTTGGATAGATCTGATATGCTGTCTTGTCATGCCACCATTTTTTATTCATTATGAAACCTCCTGATTAGAAAAAGCTGTTTTTTAAATTAGTTACATTATATTATCTTAAAAGGAGGTTTTCTTGCTCATATTTCACTGATTTATTACATTATTTTGATTTTATTAAACTTTTTCGGTATTCGGAGGGTGTGACGCCTTTTTCTTTTTTGAATCTGTGGATAAAGTATCCGGTATTTTCAAATCCGGTATCCTGGGCAATGGTAATGATCTTTTTGTTTGTCTCTGCCAGTGCTTCCGCAGCTTTTTCTATGCGGATCTCATTTATATATCCAGTAACAGTTTTACCGATATTTTCTTTAAAGTACCGGCAGAAGTATTGGGCATTTAAGTTTACCAGCAGGGCAAGGTCGTTTAAGCGGATGGGTGAGGCATAGTTTTCATTGATGTAGGAAATGACCTTTTTCAGGTTTTCAATCTGATGCTCATTTTCATTGTTGGTATTTTTTGTGTGTATCAGGCAGTTATGCTTATAGAAAGAGGCCAGTATTTCAAAGAGTATGGATTTGATTTGCAGGTAGGCGGCGTTTTTGGCGATCTCATCTCCGGTATCGCATTTATTCATTTCTTTGATTTTCTTTTCCATACGTTTATAGCAGTCCTTTATGTGAGGAAAAACCGGATCTTCACGGTCGATAAGCAGAGGCAGGCGCAGGCGTCCATCCATGAGAGGGCGTATCAGCTTTGCCTGGACGGCGTCATAATGTTCAAAGCTCAAGATATTCAGATTGAAGACAACAGCGCTTTCTATGCAGCCCGGGGAAAGGAGCAGGGAGTGAAGCTCTCCGGCATGGATGCATGCAATGGCGGGAGCATGAACCACAAATTCCTTTGTATTGAACCAGGCTGTGAAGGCGCCTTTCTTAAAATAAATGAATTCCATTTCGTCATGCCAGTGCAGGGAAACCTTCCAGTCAGCGGAGCCGCTCCATTCGTACAAGGCGAGAGGGAAGCTGACAGTGCCGTGTCTGGCATTTTCCTTTAAAGAATGTATGTCCATAATTTTGCTTACTCCTGATTTTTTAGATGAAGATAATACATTAATTTTAAGATAAATGGTTACATGAATAAATTCAATAAAAAGTTTAATGAAAAGTACAGGCAGCAAAAATTCTGACGCATTGTTAGTGAAAAAGATGTGTAGTCCTCCAGTTTTTAGGAGTAATAAATTTTGTTTTGAAATTGATTTTTATAAATAAAAATTTAAGTTGAAAAATAATATGGAAAATGATATATTAGTAACATGATATCATAAAATAATTAAGAAGGAGAAGGGAATGTAATACATTTAGGAGTGAAACGGATTGGAATTATATTAATCACATGTGATAAAAGTGAACCAGAAAGGGGAATTTAGACGGTTTACCATGTTTTCATTTCCCAATACACTAAAGTGAAAAAGAGTGGAGAAGAACAACTGTGGTTATAAAAAAGATAAGCGGAAAATTGCATTTCTTTTAAGTGCAGCTATAGTAATTGGCAGCCTCTATGTGAATGGGCTTGAAGTTAGGGCTACAGAGGCAGAATTAACTGATACAGAAGTGTCCAGTGATGGAAATGAAGAAGGACTTAGAGTGGTGGAAGGAGACCCGGAAGGGCCGGAGAAAGGTGAACTACCGATAGAGCTTCTTGGCGATGATGTTGAAATATTAGAGCAGACGCCGCAAAGAATAACAGATTTTCCTGAAATGGCATCGACTGTGTCAAACGCAGGTTACAAGGTTGGCGACAGGCTTGATGTCAGTGAGGAAAATATAATGGATGCGACGGTACCTTATACAGTTGGAGTGGGGACTGCATCGGATTATCTGTTACAAGCAGGTGAAATTAAGATGCAGCCTTTATCTGTCAATCCGGGGGTGTATATCTAGGCGCAGTTGACACAGCCTAAAATCTCAAATATTGACTATGATTTGTATATTTTAGATGCAAATAACAATATATTGAGCAGAAGCGAAACTTATACTTATATTAATGAAATAGAAGGCACATTGCAGGAAGCAGTGGGATATATAACAACAGGTAGTGAAACTGCTATATATAAGCTGGTAGTTAGTTCATCCATTGGCGGGAGTGCTAATGAGCCATTTACATTAGAATTTAGTGTATGTGATGCCTGTGATCAGTTCGAGCCGGATGAGAATCCAGAAATGGCTTTACCATTTACATTCTCAACAGATGGTAGTTATCTGGATATAAGGTCATTAAGCTCCCCGTTTGATAATGACTGGTATAAACTGAAGGTGCCGTCAAACAGGATATATGATAAATTGCTTTTGCAGATTGCTACACCGTCAAGCAATACCTGCCGGTTGGAGGTATATAAAAATACTATTTCTAATGGGTACAGGATGCAGAAACTGGTGGCGACAACGGACACGGCAACTCTTAATGTGACAGAAGGCGAGTACTATGTCCGCATTAAAAATGATAAAGCAATGGACAGTTATAATGCTGACGATATACAAAACTACACATTTACTGTTATGCCGATTCTGCGGGCAGAAGGTATCGCTATTACGGAGTATGACGGTAATGAAGGAGTTAATTATTATGTAAAATATCCTGCATATGATAAGGCCTATTTTAGAACAAAAACTTGGATTGGCGTAAAAGGGGTTGTTGTGGCTACAGATAAAGAGACTAATAAGCAGTATGGAGTAGCTAATCACTCTGTAACTGTGCAATATGCTAATCCCTATTGGGAGGCAAATGGTACACCGCACAATGCTTATAGAACGGGAACAGGTATATCGAATAATACAGGAGAATTTAATATTCGCCTTGATTTACCGCCAGCAATAGGAGTTGATAGGTGGAATGCAGGATTAAGTACACAACATTATGATTTATGTGGACTTTTGATATATCTTACAGAGCAATCTAGTATTCAACATGAGGAATATATTATTCATTACAAAGATTCATATTATAACTAAAATTGTATTATTCATATTGCTTTAAAAGGAGGAGGACTATGAACATTAATATTAACAACTATCAGTCATTTTGTGTGGGAACAGCTCCTATTAACTGGAGAGGTGACCCAGAGAATAAACTGGGTTTCCGTAAAGATACTATAGTTAAATACGAATTTAACACCAGGGATAAAAAAGGAAATAAGGTGATGGATAAACTGACCCGTGAGGAAACAAATGACTTGGTGAATTCAATTATCCGTCAATATGGTGATAATGTCATAGTCCAGTTTTCCGGGGATGCACTAGACATAATGGATGTAAATAAATATAAATCCGGCGATGCAGAGCTGGATGAAATGTTTGCAAGGGAATTAGAAGAAAGAAATGCCCGGTTTCAGGAAGCACTAAAACCTGCCCAAAAGTTACACCGTATTATACCTAATATCCAGACAGATGCCAAACTCCGTGAAGGTCTTAAAGGTATGAGTGAGGAGGTCGTGGATGCAGCATACTCCATCATAGACAATGATTTCCTGCCCCATAACATAGGAGATATGACGGAGGAGGAAAGGCAGAATTTGATAGCATTGGGAATGGAAAAGGCAAGATACCTTGCAAAGGATATGGGAAGTCAGGGAGCAAAGTTTTTAGAGGCAATGGAGACTATTGCCCAATATGGGATGAACGGCGAGACAGATGAGCATGGCAGGGTTACATATGATATAAAACAAGGCCCAATGGTAGGGGCTCCAGATGGTCACTTGTGTATATCAGAACTGATGAAAAGAATAGACCCAGAGGCATATGCAAGGCATAATGCAATGATTACAGAAGCCTTGAAAAAAAATGATATGTCTCTTATAATGAAAGAATTTCGATTTTCAATGGACTGGACACAATGGGCATATAAAGAAAAGAAAGATGAAATAAACGAGATAAAAGATGAATATATATCCTGGAAGAAAAATATGCAGGAAACAGAAGTGAAAAAAATGTATGATTCCAATTTAAAAGATATGGGAAGTTTCACGGAAAGTATTATTATGCAGAATAAGACAATAAATGAATCATATCTTATCAAGAACCTGAAAGAGTTTGGTGAGATTTTGCAGGGGAAGGACAAGAAAAAATAGGTGATTAAACAGTCAACGCGGCCCGCTGGGCCGCCTTTATTACAATAAACTGGCTTGCGGAGCACGGCAGAGCGCTTTTCAAACATGCTCTGGTGAAATGTATAATAGTTGACAAGCAGGAGTAGTAACTTTTATAATAATATAATTATAGAAGTGGCTGAATATGTTGAATCGAATACCTTATATTCAGTCATATGAGCAGGGGGTATCATAGAAATGAAAAGTATTCGAACCAAAATCACTTTATGTCTTATTCTCACCGTTCTTATCGGACTAGTCGCGTCCGGAACTTCAAGTATTATGTTAAACTACAACAATACGTTACTGACCGTCGAGCATATGATGGGGCAGACGGCAGTCCTGGCGGCAGGGCGCGCCCAGCAGGAGCTGGAAGTATATAAGAATGTGGTTATGGAGGTAGGGTGTATTCCGCAGTTGTCCGACCCGGAAGTGCCGGTTGGGGAAAAACAGGCTATCATAGATGAGCGTGTTTCCATGCATGGCTTCCGGCGGGGAAATATTGTTGGTGCAGACGGCATCAGTATTTTTGACGGAAATGATTATTCTGACCGGGAATATGTGCGTCAGGCAATGCAGGGAAATGTTTTTGTGTCGGAGCCGTTGATCAGCAAGATAACGGGAGAATTGTCCATTATGGTAGCAGCGCCTTTATATTCAGGGGGGAACTATGGAAAATCCATTGCCGGCGTTGTATACTTTGTTCCAAATGAAACTTTTTTGAATGATATTGTATCGGCCATTCAGATTGGTGAAAACAGCAGGGCGTACATGATCAATAAGGCCGGCGACACGATTGCAGACATTACGCTTGATACAATTACGGTACAAAACATAGAAGCGGAGGCGCAAAGCGATCCCGCACTGCTGGAACTGGCAGCGATTCATGAACAGATGCGTCAGGGGAAAAATGGCTTTGGAAGTTATATAAGCGGAGGGCATAAAATGTTTGCGTCCTATGCTCCCGTGCCGGATACGGATGGATGGAGTATTGCAGTGACCGCTCCCCAGATTAATTATCTGCAATCCACCCTGGACGCAATGGTTATCAATATCGGGGTGATCGTGATTTCCATCGTGCTTTCCGTAATTGTTGCACTGGCACTGGCTATTAATATCGGCAGACCCATGAAAGCCTGCGTAAACCGGATGAAGCTGCTTGTAGAGGGGGATCTTGAGACACCCATGCCCAAGGTTACCAGCAAGGATGAAACTGGTGTGCTTGTCAGGTCAACAGAGACGCTGGTAGAGGGACTGCGCATTGTTATCAGCGATATCAGTTATCTTCTTAATGAGATGGCAAATCAGAATCTGGATGTCCAAACGAAGCATGAAGATGTGTATGTCGGGAGCTTCCGCAATATTTTGCTTTCCATGCGGAATATGAGAATTGAACTGAATGGCGCTATGCGTCAGGTTAATCATTCGGCAGAAGAAGTGGCGAATGCCAGCAATCAGTTGTCTGCAAGCGCCCAGATGCTTAGCCAGAGTACGACTGAACAGGCCGGTTCAGTACAGGAACTGGCAGCCAGGATCAGTTTGATTTCAGAGGATGTTAAAAATACAGCAGAAGGGGCGTTAAATGTAAGAAGCCAGACACATCAGGCTGGCGAAGAAGTTCTTCTTTGCAATCAGAAGATGCAGAATCTGGAAGAAGCCATGGAAAAGATTCAGACCAGTTCAGAGCAGATCGAGAAGATACTTAAGACAATAGATGATATTGCATTCCAGACAAATATACTTGCCCTAAATGCGGCAGTGGAGGCAGCCAGGGCTGGCAGTGCAGGAAAAGGTTTTGCCGTTGTTGCAGAGGAGGTCCGCAATTTGGCAGGGAAATCCGCAGAGGCGGCCAGGAATACATCGGATCTTATTGCAAGTTCTACGGACGCAGTACATATCGGAACAGAAATTGCCCGAAATACGGCAGATGTCCTTCAGGGTGTTGTGGACAGTATCCAGTCTGTGGTTGCGTCCATCGACCAAATTGCAGTAGTATCCAGTGAACAGTCTGAGTCGGTTGGCCAGGCTTCTGAGAGCATCAATCAAATTGCTGCCGTTGTGCAGAACAATAGCGCTACTGCGGAGGAAGGCGCGGCGGCAAGTGAACAGCTTTCGGCGGCTGCTGCCTGCCTAAGGGAACTGGTGGGTCAGTTCACACTTGCTTCAAAATGATTGTGATGATAGGGAAATAAAGCAGCGAATAAATGCGCTGCGAACAATCCTTATGTTAAACAAATGCTGCCATGCTTTGCGTGCCGGCTATAGGAAGATTTAGACATGCTGCAGGCTATTCTCTGTACGGATTTTTATGTTCCGCACAGGGAATAGCCCTTGCTTAACATAAGGACATCGGCACTGCGGTAAAGGCTTAAAACAGGTATACTTGGAAATGGCAGGTGGCTTATGTTTAAAATATTGATTGTCGAGGACGATAGTATCATATCGGATAAGATAAGGATGCATTTGGAAAAGTGGGGATATGAGGTGGAGAGCGTAACTGATTTTACGGATGTCATCCAGCATTTTGCCCGGTTTGAGCCGCAGCTTGTACTGATTGACATTGGTCTGCCTTTTTATAATGGGTATTACTGGTGTGGGGAAATCAGGAAGATTTCCCAGGCGCCGATTATTTTCATCTCGTCTGTTTCCGACAATATGAATGTTATAATGGCGGTAAATATGGGGGCAGATGACTTTTTGGTGAAGCCCTTTGATCTGGAAGTGCTGACAGCCAAGGTACAGGCCATTCTGCGCAGGACCTATTCTTTTCAGAATCCGGCCCCTGTTTTAGAGTATGGAAATGCCATTCTGCGCATGGGAGACATGTCCCTTCTGCATCAGGGCAGAAAGCTCCAGCTTACAAAAAATGAATTTCGGATCATGCAGTCATTGTTTGAAAATCCAGGCAGTGTAGTTTCAAGGGAAAGCATAATGAAACGGCTGTGGGACAATGAGTGCTTTGTGGATGACAATACGCTGACAGTTAATATCAACAGGTTGAGAAAAAGGCTTGATGAGATAGGACTTAAGGATTTTATCCTTACAAAAAAGGGAGTGGGATATCAGCTTCATGAATAAACTTATCATAAAAGCATATCTGAAAGAGCACACCAGATATGCTTTCGCATATGGGCTGGGAATTTTGATTCTGTTTAGTCTTGCAGGACTGTATGAATATGACAGATCTGTCAGAAATATGTCTTATGGGCTGATCATAATTGCTTTTTTTGCAGTAGTTTACGGGATATATGATTTTATCCGTTATAAAAAGAAGTGTCTGGAATTGATGGATACAGCATTGGCAGTGGGGGAGCGGGATTATCATCTGCCGGATGCCGGATGTCTGCCGGAGCATATTTACCAGAAAATGGTTCATGAAGAAGCCCGGGAAAGACGCCGGGTAGTTTCTGAATATGACGAAAAAAGAGGAGACATGGCAGATTATTACACCATGTGGATTCATCAGATAAAAACGCCTATTGCCGCAATGCGCCTGCTTTTAGAGGACAGGGCAGATGGCACAGGGCTTTTGGCAGGGCAGCAGGCGGCGGAGGAACTTTTCAAGATAGAGCAGTATGCGGAAATGGCCCTTTGTTATGCAAGGCTTGACAGTCTGTCATCTGATTTGCTCTTTAAAAAATACAACGTTTACGGGATTTTAAAGCAGGCAGTAAAAAAGTACGCAGTCCTGTTTATCGGAAGCGGATTTTCTTTTTCCATGGAGGAATTTGCTGTGCAGGCGGTGACAGACGAAAAGTGGCTTGCTTTTGTGCTGGAGCAGATACTTTCTAATGCCATAAAGTATACGAAAAAAGGCGGCATTTCAATCTACGGTGCGGACTGTGCAGGGGACAGGCAGGAAGGGGAAGTGTCTTATTTGGTGATAGAGGATTCTGGAATCGGGATCAGGAAAGAGGATTTGCCGCGGATTTTTGAGAGAGGGTTTACAGGCTGCAACGGAAGGCTGGAAAAGAGGTCTACGGGAATCGGTCTTTATCTTAGCCGTCAGATCCTGGACAGGCTCTCTCATACCATTCGTGTGGAATCTGAAGTTGGGAAGGGGACGAAGGTGATATTGGGGTTCGTCCAGTCTAAATACGACTAATGTGACAAAAATGTAAGACTGGAAAAAGAAATGTAAGCCAGATAAATGGCAGGGCATTTCTTTTTTGTTTACAATGATTATAGAAAACAGACAGAGCATGGCCGGAAGACGACAGAGTTTATGAAAGCCATCCGATTATTTCAGGAATTGTGAGGAGAAAATTTATGGCGCTTTTGGAAGTAAGAAATGTGAAAAAAGTTTATACAGCCCGGTTTGGGGCTGTAAAGGTGCAGGCCCTTTGCAGCGTGAATTTTACAGTGGAAGATGGAGAGTATGTGGCTATAATGGGAGAGTCCGGCGCGGGTAAGACCACGCTTTTGAATATTCTGGCCTCTCTCGATAAGCCTACCAGCGGGCAGGTGATTTTAAAGGGAAGAAATATGGCAGAGGTGAAACAAAGGGAGGTCTGTGCCTTTAGGAGGCAGCACCTTGGATTTGTATTCCAGGACTTTAACCTGTTAGACACCATGTCTTTGAAGGACAATATTGTACTGCCCCTTGTGCTTGCCGGAGAAAAGTACAGGGAGATGGAGGCAAGACTGGTTCCTCTTGCAAAGAAGCTATCCATCCTTGATATACTGGAAAAATACCCTTACGAAGTTTCGGGGGGCCAGCGGCAGAGGGCGGCGGTATGCCGGGCTTTGATCACCCGCCCGGACATTGTTCTGGCGGATGAGCCTACAGGGGCGCTGGACTCCAAGGCATCCGGCAGGCTGCTTCATCTGTTTGGGGAGATCAACAAAGAGGGGCAGACGATTCTCATGGTCACCCACAGCATACAGGCGGCAAGCCATGCCGGACGGATTCTGTTTATCAAGGATGGATGCGTGTTCCATCAGATTTACAGAGGCGCAAAGGACAATGATGCGATGTACAGGCAGATTTCGGATACCCTTACAGTGCTGCAGACAGAAGACACTGCACCGCAGGCCCTTTTGTCTGCTGGGGAAAAGGAGGAAGAATATGAGTAAGTGGAAAATGCTGCCCCGGATGGCAGTAAAAGGAGTGATCCAGAATGGAACGGTATACTATCCCTATCTTATGGCGGGTATTTTTTCTACTTTTACCTACTTTATATTTGCTTCTATATTGTGCAATGATCTGGTAGCCACGCTTCCCCACAGCGCTTACGCCTGGATGCTCCTGTTAATTGGGAAAGGACTGCTGGGAATCATTCTGATACCGTTTTTGTTTTATGCAAACAGTTTCCTGATCAAGCGGCGCACAAAGGAGTTTGGACTGTACAGTATATTAGGACTGGAAAAAAGGCATATTGGCGTGCTGCTGTTTTGCGAGACATTACTTATTTATCTGGCGGTCATATCCGGCGGGATTCTGCTGGGGACAGTGCTGGCAAAGTTGTTTTTTCTGCTGCTGCTTAAATTGTCGAATCTGCCGGTGGAAGCAGAATTTATCTTTACATGGCAGGCATTTGCGGAAACCATTTTATTTTTCGGATTTACTTTTGCCATCAATCTGGTATACGGATTGATCCAGGTGAGTAAATCAAAGCCGGTGGAGCTGTTTTCCGGCAGCAGGAAAGGGGAAAAGGAGCCGAAACTGGTGTGGCTTTACGCAGCGCTGGGAGTGCTGGTCCTGGGGACAGGTTATGCTGTTTCCATCCGCTCACAGTTAGACGAAATGATTTTTATTGATTTCTTTCTGGCAGTGTTTCTGGTAGTTGCGGGCACCTATCTGGTGTTTACATCCGGGAGTGTGCTGATTTTGAGAATCCTTAAGAAAAACAAGAAATTTTACTACCAGAAGGAAAATTTTATTACAGTATCCGGGATGCTCTACCGGATGAAGAAAAATGCCGCCGGACTTGCCAACATCTGCATTTTTTCGACAATGGTTGTCATCACCCTGGTCTGCACCGTGGCCTTATACGGAGGGCTTGAACAAATCACCCATTTCAATTATCCATATGATATTATGCTGGATTTTGCATCAGGAAATTTGTCCCGGGAACAGATTGAGGAAGACGCCGGAGAAATTATAGATCGTAATGAAAAGCAGGCTGTAAGGACAGATATTTTCGAAGTACGGAGTCTTTCGTGCAGGATGAACGGAAACCATGCAGACCGGCCCGTAAGCGAATCCCGGGACAATAATACCATTTATCTTCTAACCCTTGAGGACTATAACCGGATAGAGGGCAAGGATCAGACCCTTTCGGATGGGCAGATACTTTTTTATACCAATGGCCCGGATCTGGGCTTTGACACGCTGGATTTTTTAGGGATTCCATTGGAAATCAAAGAAGAACCGGAGGAAATATTTCCTTATCCGAAGGCCGGAAAAGGTTACTTTGATTTAATGTATGTGATGGTAGTAAAGGACAAAGAAGCCTTTGACCTATATGCATGTGAGTATGCGAAAGCAAACGGTGTGACGGACAGGGAAGGATTTCTGGAGAGTACTTATCAGAAAGCAGGAATTTTGCTGGAAGGAGAAGACGCCCTGAAACAGGAGACTGTGGAAGACTTGATTGCATGGTGCAAAGAGCAGCAGGGATTTTATGCAAGCTACAAGGACGGATTGGAAGGAAGAAGCATGCTGCGGACTATGTATGGAGGACTTTTGTTCATCGGCATTTTGTTTGGAACTGTATTTTTTATGTGCCTGCTGCTGATCATGTATTACAAACAGATTTCGGAAGGGTACGAAGACAGGGGAAGCTATGAGATCATGCAGAAAGTGGGAATGAGCGATCATGAGATCAGGCGGACCATTCACAAGCAGATTCTTCTCGTCTTCTTCCTGCCTCTGACAGGCGCGGTCCTGCATACCATGGCGGGAATGTTTATGGTCAACAACCTGATGTCGGCATTGCAGCTTTTTGACAGCAGACTGATCGTAACATGCACGGCGGCCGTACTGTTTGTGTTCATGGTGATCTACTGTATCAGTTATTTAAGAACAGCAAGAACTTATTATAAAATCGTGAATTGAATAGGAAAGGCTTTGGATTTGTTCAACTAGAACATGACAGCGTTTGTTCCCCTGCTGCGGCAGGGGATTTTCCTTCACAATAAAATATGGTACAATGGTAAAAGTGATCTGGAGGGTGAAAATGTATATTATTTTATTGATTTTAGGTGTGATATGCTTAGGATACTTTCTGTGCATTGCCCTCTGGGTGGGGCACGGGACAAATTTTTATTTTATATGGCTGCTTTTGGGCCTTGTAGCGATCATACAGGCAGTCCTCTTAAAAAAAGGAATCTGGGCCGCCCATATGCCTGTCTGGTTCCGCAAGATTTTTCTGGGACTGGTGTGTCTGGGATGTGTGGTGTTTCTGGTGGTGGAAGGATGTATAATCAGTGGTTTTTCACAGAAGGGGCCCCAGGGTCTTGACTATCTGGTGGTGCTGGGTGCCCAGATGAAAGCAGGGGGCCCTTCAAAAGCCCTGCAGTACAGGCTGGACGAGGCCATATGCTATCTGGAAGAAAACCCGGATACCAAAGTCATTGTTTCTGGAGGACAGGGGGCCGATGAGCCGGTATCGGAGGCCCAGGGGATGTTCGATTATCTCACAGAAAGAGGGATTGGTCCGGAGCGGATAATCATGGAAGACCAGTCTGTAAATACCTTTCAGAATCTGACCTTTTCAGCAGAATTTCTGGATAAGGAAAAGAATTCCGTCGGGGTGGTGAGCAACAACTTTCATGTATTCCGCGCCGTTGGGATCGCACGGAAAGCAGGATATGGGAATGTGTATGGAATTGCGGCCCGGGGAGAGCCGTTTTTGCAGTGGAATAATATGATGCGGGAATTTTTTGGCGTTGTGAAAGATTTTTTTGTGGGGAATCTGTGAGCCGCTCAATAAAAGATTTGTATAAGCAGGAGAAAATGGTATAATAAAAATATAGGGTTTCAAAACAGGGAGAGGCATGGAGGAGCATATGGGGCAGATGGAAAAGCTTAGGGAAATGGTAAACAACAGTGACAATATTGTGTTTTTCGGCGGGGCGGGGGTTTCCACGGAAAGCGGGATTCCCGATTTCAGAAGTGTGGACGGACTTTACAACCAGAAATACGATTATCCGCCGGAAACTATTTTGAGCCATACTTTTTACAGACAGAAGCCGGAAGATTTTTTCCGTTTTTATAAGGACAAGATGCTGTGCCTTGGGGCTAAGCCTAATGCGGCACATCTTAAGCTGGCACAGTGGGAGCAGGAGGGGAAGCTGAAAGCGGTCATTACCCAGAACATAGACGGGCTTCACCAGGCGGCAGGAAGCAGCCAGGTGCTGGAGCTTCACGGAAGCGTGCTGCGGAATTACTGTGAGCGGTGCGGAAAATTCTTTGATGCACAATACATGCTTCAGGCCAAAGGAGTGCCCCGCTGTGATGCATGTGGAGGGCCCATCAAGCCGGATGTGGTATTGTATGAGGAAGGGCTGGACAACCAGACGCTTTCGGATGCAGTCCGGTATATCAGGGATGCGGATGTGCTGATTATAGGGGGAACTTCCCTGGTGGTCTATCCGGCCGCAGGGCTGATTGATTACTATAGGGGAAATAAACTGGTTCTGGTCAATAAGACGCCCACTGCCAGGGATGGTGCGGCGGATTTGGTGGTGCAGGGCAGTATCGGGGAGATATTTGCCGCACTGTAAAGCTGGAAAGGGAGGATGTATGGATATTCAGACAGGTGACAGGCTTACATTAAAGAAAGCGCATCCCTGCGGAAGCTTTGAGTGGGAAGTACTCCGTGTTGGGGCAGACTTCCGGCTGAAATGTGCAGGGTGCGGACACCAGATCATGAGTCCAAGAAGCCAGATAGAAAAGAAAATCCGAAAGATTTCCCGGACAAACTCTTGAAAATTGAGGGAAAACATGGTATCATATTAATTCGTGATATGTAGTAATAATTTACGCACAGCGTGAATGACACATTCCTTGCTCCCGGAAAATAGGGGGCCAGAGACCAAAAGGAGGTAACTTAAGCATGAACAAATATGAATTAGCCGTTGTTGTTAGTGCGAAAATCGAGGATGAGGAAAGAGCGGCCGTTGTTGACAAGTGCAAGGCTCTTATCGAGAGATTCGGCGGTACGATCACCAATGTTGACGACTGGGGAAAGAAAAGACTGGCTTATGAAGTTCAGAAGATGAAAGAAGCTTTCTATTACTTTATCCAGTTTGACGCTGAAAGCACCGCGCCTATCGAAATCGAAAACCGTGTTCGCATTATGGACAATGTTATCAGATTTTTATGCGTTAGACAGGACGAAGCATAAGACGTATACGTAAAATATGCTGGAAAGTAGAGGCAGGTATGAATAAAGTAATACTAATGGGGCGTTTGACAAGAGATCCGGAGGTAAGGTACTCTCAGGGGGAGAATTCAACAGCAGTTGCAAGATACACCCTTGCGGTAGACCGCAGGTTCAGCCGTAACAATGATGAAAATACCGCAGATTTTATCGGATGTGTGGCATTTGGAAGGAGCGGGGAGTTTGCTGAAAAGTATTTCAGGAAAGGAACCAAGGTTTTAGTTACGGGACGCATCCAGACTGGCAGTTATACCAATAGAGATGGTGTGAAGATATACACCACGGATGTTGTGGTGGAAGACCAGGAATTTGCCGAGAGCAAAAACAGCAGCAGCGCTGGCAGTGACGGGGGCTATGCCGGCGGTGGATACAGCGCTCCACAGCCCCAGGGAGCCGGCGACGGTTTTATGAATATTCCCGATGGAATAGACGAGGAACTGCCGTTTAATTAAAAGTTAGTCCAATTAAGACAGGAGGCAATTATTATGGCATATAATAAAACAGAGAAGTCTGATTCTCCCATGAGAAAAAAAGGCGGAATGCGCAGAAGAAAAAAAGTTTGTGTATTTTGCGGCAAAGATAATGTGATTGATTACAAAGATGTAAATAAATTAAAAAGATACGTTTCCGAGAGAGGGAAAATCCTTCCTAGAAGAATTACAGGAAACTGTGCAAAACATCAGAGAGCTCTTACAGTTGCAATCAAGAGAGCCCGCCATATTGCATTAATGCCTTATACTTGTGATTAATAGTTGAGCAGGATTGCAATTCAGACATTACTTAAAGCTACGATAGGAGACTGCTGGCAATCGGCAGTCTCTTTTTGCTATACGTAAGCGCTTCCGGCTGAACACGTAAGTGTCCGGGTTTTGGAGGGCATGAGTTGATATGGTTTGAAAGAGCAGTGTTTCGGGGAGCTTTGACGGTCAGCCTTTGGACGGGAGGGAAAGATATGGATGGAATGAATAAGGGAAATTTAATCGAGGGACTGCAGGAAGGCACAAACTTGGCAAGTGCAGGCACGGGAAGTATAGACGCACAAAGTACAGGTGTGGGAAGCGGTATGATGCCCGGAAACGGGAAAAAGTCAGGGGGAACTGTTAAGATTATAATTCCGGCTGCAGTTTTGGTAATTCTTGTGGCGCTTCTTGTAGGGGTGGCACTGGCTACAGGAGTGATTGGAAGCAAAAAGAAAGCAATCATGAAAGCAGTTACCTATACTTTTTCCCAGAGTGCAGAGGCAGTCGGGGACGTATGGGAAATGAAGGATTACGAGGGCATGTTTGAAAATGGGCAGATGACCATGCTGGCTGATTTGAATTTTGGACGGGAAGTGGGATTTGAGCTGGAGATGGAATCTGATCAGGAGACCTGCGGAGGATATCTGGATATCAAGTTCTATGGTATGTCTGCGCTGGAGGCAGATTATTACGCGGACAAGGAAGAATTTATGCTGTGGGTTCCGGGGATCAGCGACTACATATTTTATATAGACCGCAGTACCATGGAAGAAGATTTAAGGGCATGGGCAGAAGAATACGACATGGATGAGTTTTTGGCTGATTATGCCCAGACCCTGAATGAGGATACCCAGGATGCCTCTCTTTTTGAGGAGGGGATGCTGGAGGCGGGAGCGGAGTTTGCCGCTGCAGCCAAAGACCTCTTTGACCAGACACAGGTAAGCAGGGCGCAGAACAAGAAACTGGAGGTAAACGGCAGGAAGAGAAGTTGTGATGGATATATCGTTACGATTACCGGAAAACAGTTTGCGGATTTTGTCCTGAAATATTTAGATGTCTATGAAAACAATGAAGCCTTTAAAAGCTATATGGATACTGCGCTGGCATATAATTTGGGGTTTACCGACAGCGGGGAATTCCTGGAATACTACGACGTGGCGGAAGTCTTTGAAGAACTTGCGAAAGAGGCGGAGGAGTGCGGGCCTTTTACATTAGAGTTCTATCTTTATAAAAAAGCCCTTGCCCAGATTTATTTTGATGCCGGGGACGGGGAATATATCCAGTGGGATATTATGGGAGGAAGCTTTCCTCTTGAAAATATGAACCTGGAAGTTTATACAGGCTATACTACCTACAATCTGACCAGAAGCGGAAGCCATAACAGCAAAAATGATAGTTACGAAGCAGAATATAAACTGGTTTCTGATGAGTATTCAAACTATGAGATCATGCGTTTTGGTCTGGAATATGATAAGAAAAAGGGCGATTTTAACTTTGAACTTGCGGCCGATTATAATGAATTGGCCATAAAGGGTGACATTGAAAAAGTAAAGAAGGGGTCGGAGCTTACCATAAATATAGACTCCCTGAAGATAAACGGGGAGGAAGCGTTAAGCGGAGAGATCAATCTGACCAATGAGTGCGGGGAGATTGAAAAGCCCAAAGAAGGCGAGAAGCTAAACGTGCTGCGCCTGACGGAAGATGAATGGTATGATATCCTCTGGGAAATGTCAGAGAATCTATATCTCTATTAGACAGAAATTCAATTTGGTATTATGATGACAGAGCAGTGGTTCATTCACTGCTCTATTCTCATGATATCGTGCTGACAGAGAGGGAAATGTATGGAATTGGAAATAAAGGACATCAGAAAAAGTTATGGGAGAAAGCTGGTTCTCCGGCAGGTAAGCATGCATGTACAGGCCGGCATGTGTACGGGGATCATAGGGGCCAATGGCTGCGGCAAATCTACCCTGCTTAAAATTCTGGCAGGGGTTGAGAAGGCCGGAGGAGGCAGCATTTTTGTGGACGGAAAAGAGCTGAAAAAGCCTGTCCGGGAGATGGCCCGGTATGCAGGCTATATTCCACAGGAAAGTATCCTGATCCCGGAACTTACGGTGGAGGATAATCTGAAGCTTTGGGCAGGGTTTGGGGACCGCAGGGAAAATAAGAAAAATCTTGCAAGGCTGTGCGGACAGTTTCAGGTGGAGGGATTTTTGAAAGAGAAGGTGAAGAACTTATCCGGCGGGATGAATAAACGGGTCAATATCGTCTGCGCACTGATTCACGATCCCGCCCTTCTCCTGATGGATGAGCCGAGCGCGGCTCTGGACCTTGTATTTAAGGAGGAACTTAAGGGGTATATAAATGACTTTACCAGCAGGGGCGGAAGCGTTCTGATCAGCAGCCATGATGAAGGGGAGATTGGGGCATGCGGTCGTCTGTGGGCTATCAGGGACGGGCAGGCTTTCGGGGTGCCGGAGACGATGACGATGACGGAAATCATTGCAGAATATATGAAATAGGGTAAAAGTATGTATTGCAGATGGATATTCTTTTGGCTGAATATGAAAAAGTTCATAAGACTTCTTCCGGCCATTGTACTGGAAACGATTTTGTTTGGACTGCTGCTTCTGGGAGTGGGCACTTATGCATCGAAGGCGGTATATGGAGAAAAGGCAGTCGGCGAAATCCGGGTGGGCATTGTGTCAGAAGGAGAAGATAAAATGACGGATATGCTCCTTAAGTTTGTGGAATCCATGGACAGTGTCAGGGATACGGTGTCCTTTGTCCGGCTTTCGGAGGAGGAAGCCAGACGGAGAATCGCGGATGAAGATATATATGCGGCAGTGGTCATACCGGAGGGAATGGTTGACAGCATTATCACGGGGGAAAATGTTCCCGTAACAATTCTTCTGGGCGGCATTTACAGCAGGGCGGAGACGGAAGTTTTTGTACAGTTTACAAAGGCTGGGGCAAAGCTTCTGACTACAGCCCAGGCCGGTATCTATGCGGCGGATGCCTTTTGTGTGGAAAATGGATGGCGGGACGGTATTTCCTGGACGGAAAACTATCTAAATGAAGCTTATCTTAAGATTGCCCTTGAGCGGACTTCCCTTTTTAAGGAAAAGGAAGTGAGGGCTGTCAGTGGTGTGGGACTTGGAGACTATTATGGCATATCCCTTCTGCTTGCATTTCTGTCCTTTGCAGGGCTGGCGTTCGGGCGGTACATGGAGACAGAGAGCGGGGAGCGGGAACGGCTTTATATATGCAGGGGCCTTGGAAGGAGACAGCAGTATCTGTTGGAAACCGCAGCTTTTTCCGGTGTTTTCGCACTCCTTGGGATGGTGGTTTCTGTACCGGTATATCTGTTTATGATCAAGCTTGGGGATAGTTCTTTTGAAGCTTCCTGGGCATGGGTATGGATGACGGCAGTGTGGATTTCGGCAGGTATTTTTATCAGGGCGCTTATTCAAGTCTTTGGAAATCACGCTGCCGGGATAGGTGTAAGCTTTGCGGTCCTGATGGCAATGATGACTGCATCCGGGATTTTCATCCCCCCGGCATTTCTGCCTTTGTGGGCGGAAAAAGCAGGGACTTACATGCCCTATCCGTGGTGGATGGAGGAAATAACGGCGGTTTTGCAGGGCAGGTTTGATTGGGCAGCGGCAGGAAAAATCGTGTTTATGACAGGAATCTTTCTGGCGGCAGGGATGCTTGTGCCGGAACGCAGGGGCCGGAAGGAATAGGCCTGGTCACCTTCTGGGCCGGAAGGGAGGACAGAAATGAATAACTGGATACAGATTTATGGGATTCTCTGGAAACAGTATTTAAAAAAATATGGACTGTGGATTATTTTGTTTTTATTGACTGCAATAGTTATTGGCGCAGAGAACAAAATGAAGTCGGAAGGGGAAGAGACGTATAAAGGAATACTGGCAGGCATTTATTGGGAAGATGACAAGGGAAGGGAACTGACGGAAGGGCTGGAAGGGGAAAAAGGGATTTTAAAATTCCGGGGCTATGGAGAGGAGGAGGAAATGATCCGCCAGATAGAGAATGGTACACTGGAATGCGGTTATACCCTGCCGGAAGGATTTTACGAAAGTATCTTGGACGGAAAACAGAGCCGCCAGATTACGCTTTACTATTCCCCGGCATCATCGGCCCAGAAAATTTCCTATGAGGTAGTGTTTGCAGAATTATTTGAGATCCTTTCAGAGGATATATTAGAGGGGTATCTTGAGGATGCAGGATTCGGCAAAGGGGATATAGAAAATGCCCGGGAAAGACTGCTTATGTTGAATGGGCAGTATGCCGGGGACGGCAGTACTTTTCACTTTGTGTATGAAAATGCCGGCGGCAAAGCAGGAACTGAACCGGAAACCCAAAGCAGTCTGCGGGGATGTGTGGCGGTAGCCGTGTTCCTGATGTGCCTTCTGGCCATGGGAAATGCCCTGGAACAGGAGAAGATTTGGCGTTCCATGCCGGGAAAAATGGGAAGGGCGCTTAAGCGTGGGAACCTTCACGTGGCCGCCGCCGGGGCAGTTCTGACCGGAGGCATTAGCCTGTGGCTTCTGGGAACAGGCCAAGGTTTTGGGGTGGAGGCTGCGGGCCTTCTGGTCTATTTTTGTGTACTGGAAGTTTCTATGTGGATCTTGCGGCTGTTTGTGAAAGACAGCAGAGCCTTGTATGGGCTTTTGCCGGTGCTGGTTCTGGGAAGCTGCCTTTTTTGTCCTGTGTTTATCCGGATAGAGAGATATATCCCGGCAGCAGCATGGATTTCCCGGCTGTTTCCGGTAAGTTATTATCTTGAATTTTTTTGGGGATCTGTTTCGTGAAAGGATGGTTTTTCGCGGATATATGCATAGAGAGGGAATAAAAGTCGAAACTTGTCTAAAAGCTTCTGCATAATGTTATGGAAAGTTTCAGCGAAAAATGTTATACTTAGTAAGTATATTTAAATAAAACGCATGAGATAACAGAGGGGTATTTTCAAAAATGGCTCCATTAAAAAGCAAAATCAAGCTAAAGGGAAGACTGAAAAGGTACATGCAGACTTCTTTATATTTGGGATTTATACTAGCGGCGGTTAATCTGGCAGTGTACCTGCTTAGTGTACCGGCAGGGGTAATTATAAGTTGTTTTGTACTATTTTATTTCACGGTGGTCATATCGCTCCAGCTTTATAACAGGCCGGTGATCATGAATGAGCTGGTGAGTTTTGCAACTCAGTACGGGCAGGTGCAGAAGGTTCTGCTAAGGGAATTGGAGATTCCTTATGCGGTGCTGGACGACGAGGGGCGTATTATCTGGACAAACCAGTCTTTTGAGAAGGTGGTACATAAAGAAAAAGGGTACAGGAAGTCCATTACTTCCCTTTTTCCGTCCATTACGAGGGAAAAACTGCCGGATGAGATAGAGTTTGTTGAAATGGATGTTGCTTTCGAGGATCGTAATTATGTTGCAAAGATGCGTAAGATAGCCATGCGGGAGATGGTGGACAGCAGTGTCATCATAGAAGCTGACAACTATGACGGTTTTTTAATCGCATTTTATCTGTTTGACGAGACAGCCCTTAAGATTGCCCTTCAGGAAGTGGATGACCAGAGCCTTGCGGTAGGCATGATTTATCTGGACAATTACGAGGAAGCTCTTGAGAGTGTGGAGGAGGTAAGACGTTCCTTACTGATTGCGCTGATAGACAGAAAGGTGAACAAATACATTGCGGCGCTTGACGGAATCTGCAAAAAGACAGAGAAGGACAAGTACATGATCGTCCTTCGCAAGAAGGCTACGGAGCTTTTGAAGGAAAGCAAATTTGACCTTCTGGACGATGTGAAGACTGTTAATATCGGAAATGAGATGGCCGTTACCATCAGTATCGGCGTAGGGCTAAACGGTTTAAGCTATGCCCAGAATTATGAGTTTGCCCGCAACGCCATTGACTTAGCCCTTGGGAGGGGCGGTGACCAGGCAGTAGTCAAGACCCCTGAAAATGTAATTTACTTTGGGGGCAAGAGCCAGCAGGTGGAGAAGAACACCCGTGTGAAGGCCCGTGTAAAGGCCCAGGCCTTGCGGGAAATCATTACCTCGAAGGAAAGAGTGCTGATTATGGGGCACCGGGTCGCGGATGTGGACAGCTTCGGGGCGGCAGTGGGAATCTACCGGATTGCCACCACGCTGGAGAGGAAAGCCAGTATCGTACTCAATGACGTGAGCACATCCTTACAGCCGATAGTGGATTTGTTCAAAAGCCATGAGGAATACAAAGAGGATATGATCATAGGCAGCCAGCAGGCCATCGAGATGGCGGGAAGCAATACCGTGCTGGTGGTAGTGGATGTAAATAAGCCCAGCATCACGGAATGCCCGGATCTGCTGCGGCTGTGCAAATCCATTGTAGTGCTGGACCATCACAGGCAGGGAACGGAAGTGATAGAAAATGCAACCCTTTCCTATGTGGAGGCATATGCATCTTCCGCGTGTGAGATGGTTTCTGAAATTTTGCAGTATATAGGACAGAGCATACATATCACGGCGGAAGAAGCGGATTGTATGTACTCCGGCATTATTATTGATACAAATAATTTTATGTCTAAAGCGGGGGTCAGGACCTTTGAAGCGGCTGCTTTTCTCCGGAGAAACGGGGCGGATGTCACCAGAGTCCGCAAACTTTTCAGGGAAAATGCCACGGAATATAAGGCTAAGGCCGATGCGGTCAGTCAGGCGGAAATCTACAGGAGTTCTTTTGCCATTTCTACCTGTACCAGCGAAGACATACAAAGTCCCACTGTTGTGGGAGCGCAGGCGGCTAACGAGCTGCTGAATATCAAAGGGGTCAAGGCAAGTTTTGTGCTGACGGAATATCAGAATCAGATTTTTGTAAGCGCGCGCTCTATTGACGAGGTGAACGTGCAGGTGATTATGGAGAAAATGGGCGGCGGAGGCCATCTGGGCATTGCAGGCTGCCAGTTAAGCGATGTATCTATTTTTGAGGGGATTGGAATATTGAAAGGAACATTGGACAAGATGATTGCCGAAGGCGATCTGCTTGCCGATTGATATAAAAACAGAGGATGAGACAGGGGGAGGGGGTATCCTGCATGACTATTTTAAACCGGAACTGCCAGGCGTAAAGGAAGCGGTGGCTGTGTTTGGGAAAGAATGTCTGTAAAAGGAAGGGCACGGCATAGCCAAGGTGCCTGCAGGAGATGGATGCAGTATTGTTATATTAAAATAAAAGATGTGTAAAACCGGAAAGGAACGTGAGATAGAGATGAAAGTAATTTTATTGGAAGATGTAAAGAGCCTTGGAAAAAAGGGTGATGTTGTAGAAGTAAATGACGGATATGCAAGAAACTATGTACTTCCCCGGAAGCTTGGGATGGAAGCCAACAACAAAAATATGAATGACTTGAAGCTCCAGAAGGCAAATGCGGAAAAGGTTGCCAGGGAGCAGCTTGAAGCGGCACAGGCTTTTGCAAAGGAGATGGAAGAGGATGAAGTGGTATTGTCTATCAAGGCCGGTGAGGGGGGCAGGACTTTCGGCTCCGTATCCTCGAAAGAGATTGCGCAGGGCTATAAGCAGCAGTGCGGGAAAGAAATCGACAAGAAAAAAATTATACTTCCTGACCCCATTAAGAGTTTTGGCGTATTTGAGGTCGGCGTGAAGCTTCATCCGAAGGTAACAGGCAAACTGAAAGTTAAAGTGACAGAAATGAAAGGCTAGATAAATGGAAATAGCGGAGGAAGCGCTTTTAAAACGGGTATTGCCCAACAGCATAGAGGCGGAACAGTCGGTGATTGGCTCCATGATCATGGACAGGGAAGCGATAACCGTTGCATCAGAGATCATAAGCGGTGATGACTTTTACGGCAGGCAGTACGGTGTAGTGTTTGATACCATGGTGGAGTTGAATGACGAGGGGAAGCCGGTAGATCTGGTTACGCTGCAGGACAGGCTCAAGGAGAAGGATGTCCCGCCGGAGGTCAGCAGTCTTGAGTTTGTGCGGGATCTGGTCACAGCGGTTCCCACTTCCGCCAACATCAAATTTTATGCAAATATTGTGGCGGAGAAATCCACCCTCCGTAAACTGATACGTCTGAACGAAGAAATTGCCAATACCTGCTATGCAGGGAAGGAAAATCTGGAAACCATTCTTGAGGATACTGAGAAGCGTATATTTGAACTGGTACAAAAGAGAAATACCGGAGAGTTTGTCCCTATCAGACAGGTAGTCATGAATGCCATGGATAAGATCGAGAAGGCGTCAAAGAGTAATGGGAACGTGACAGGCATTGCCACAGGTTTTATAGACTTAGACTACAGGACAGCCGGAATGCAGCCTTCAGACCTTATTCTGGTGGCAGCAAGACCTTCCATGGGTAAGACGGCATTTGTGCTCAATATTGCCCAGCATGTGGCTTTTAAGCTGAATTATACGGCGGCCATATTCAGTCTGGAAATGAGCAAGGAACAGCTTGTGAACCGTTTATTTTCGCTGGAGTCCAGAGTGGATTCCCAGCACCTGCGTACAGGCAATTTGTCCGACGCGGAGTGGGAGAAACTGATTGAAAGTGCAGGCGTCATCGGCAAATCTAATCTGATTATTGATGATACGCCGGGCATCAGTATTTCAGAACTCCGGTCTAAATGTAGGAAGTACAAGCTTGAACATGACCTGAAAATTATTATCATTGACTATTTGCAGTTGATGAGCGGCAGCGGACGGGGATCGGATTCCCGTCAGCAGGAAATATCGGATATATCTCGTTCCTTAAAGGCTCTTGCAAGAGAGCTGAATGTGCCAGTGGTTGCGTTGTCGCAGTTAAGCCGTGCAGTGGAGCAGCGTCCCGATCACAGGCCCATGCTCTCGGATTTACGTGAATCCGGCGCAATTGAGCAGGATGCGGACGTGGTAATGTTCATTTACAGGGACGACTATTATAATAAAGACACGGAAAAGAAGGGCATTGCGGAGATAATCATTGCCAAGCAGAGAAACGGTCCGATTGGAACCATAGAGCTGGTCTGGCTGCCGGATTATACCAAATTTGCGAATCTGCAAAAGTAGAAATTACATATCAAATACAAAAGAGGACAAGCTTAACGAAGCAGGTCCTCTTTTTTTATAGATTGTCGAAGAAAGGAGATTTATGATGAAACAGGCAGAAAAGATTTATATGATTTCCGATGCCGCAAAGAAGGTCGAGGTCGAAGCCCATGTGCTCCGGTACTGGGAAGAAGAACTGGAGATTCCGGCCAAAAGAAACGAAATGGGGCACCGGTGTTACACAGAAGAGGATATCAGCAGATTCAGAAGAGTAAAAGAGCTGAAAGAGCAGGGCCTTCAGCTTAAAGCAATACGTCAGATGTTAAAAAAAGGGGATTTAAAGACACCGATGATTTTGTTTGAAAAAAATGGAGACGAGTATATGCAGGAGGTACATACCATGTCAGAATTGCAGATGAACGCAAATGAAAGTGAAATGAACAAACGTCATGTTTTAATGGTAAAGAAGGGGGAGATTCTCCCCGTGGAAGGCAAAAATATAACAGTTCAGGAGGAGAGCAGGGAGCAGAAAAGTTTAAGGCTCCAGCAGTTATTAAAGGATATGATCAAAGAAGCCGTGCACAGCAATAATCAGGAATTATGTCAGGAAATAAAGGAAAGCCTTTTGAAGGAGCTGGATTACCAGTTCAGAATCCAGGATGAAAAGGCGGACATGCGTGACGAGGAGAGAATACGGATGCAGGAACAGCACTACCATGAAATTGACGAGCTGCTCCGCTCCCTTAACCAGCGTGGAAGGCGGGGAAGGAAAGCAAAGAGGAAAAATGGTAACGAAAGCGCACAGAAAGCGGTGGAGACAGAGGGAAAGACAGAAAAAGAGACGAAGAACGTCCAGAACAAAGGGTTTGGTTTTCTAAGAAAAAAGCGTTCAATCGTATGATTGAACGCCTTTACCAATCCTATTCTTCGGAAATAGCGCCAACAGGACATCCGCCAGCACAGGAACCGCAGCTAATACATGTATTAGGGTCGATTTCGAACTTTCCATCGCCTTCGCTGATAGCGCCAACAGGACA
This sequence comes from Lachnospiraceae bacterium, assembly GCA_009911035.1. Taxonomy (GTDB): domain Bacteria; phylum Bacillota; class Clostridia; order Lachnospirales; family Lachnospiraceae; genus Suilimivivens. Next base: position 64,140 of record QXWO01000014.1, on the reverse strand, counting down.
CTGACCTGCACACGCACCGCAAGAAACACAAGCGTCACCAATTACAAATGCCATGATTAAATCCTCCTTAAATATGTCCATAGTTTTATTGATATTTTATTATCAATCTCTTAGTACATTCTAATATAAAATCATAGGGAATACAAGCAAAATATCCTTAAATTACTATGAATTTTATTGAATCTTATTGGAGGGAATTTTCTTCTCTGCGCTTGCGGATACCGTCCAGAATGACAGCTTTCTTTTCGACAATCTTATTCTTGTCCATGGCAGGAACACCCTCCAGTTTGTAGGGGATACCCAGCTTCTCATATTTGGATTCGCCCATGGTATGGTAGGGAAGTACATCGAGAGCCTTTAGGTTGTGGAACTGCCCGATAAAGTATCCCAGCTCAAAAAGATACTTATCATCATCGGTAATGCCGGGAACCACAACATGGCGTATCCACATGTCCACATGCTTTTGGTCAAGGTATGCGGCAAAGGCCAGGATACCGTCATTGGGCTGTGCCGTAAGCTCTTTGTGCTTTTCCGGGTCGATATGTTTGATATCCAGCATTACCAGGCTGGTAAGCTCCATCAGCCTGTCAAGCTTCTTAATGAATTCAGCATTGTCCGGCTTAAATGCAATGCCGGAGGAATCAATGCAGGTATGGACATTATTTTTACGAGCGATGGTAAACAGGTCGATCAGGAAATCTACCTGCATTAAAGGTTCGCCGCCTGTGACGGTTATGCCCCCCTTTTTATAAAAATCTTCATTTCTTTTATATTGTTCAAAAATTTCTTCCGGCTCCATCATGGTGCCACCGGTCATAGCCCAGGTATCAGGATTATGGCAGTATGCACAGCGCATGGGACATCCCTGTACAAACACAACGAACCGGGTGCCGGGACCGTCTACCGTACCGAAGCTTTCTAATGAGTGAATTCTGCCTTGCATAATAAAGTCTCCCTTCCTATTTTGCGCTTGTCATTAACATGAAAATGTCTGACACAGCTTTACATCCGCTGCTATAATAGACTGCCTACGGAGCGAGCATGTCAGCACTTGTGACAATAAGCTGTCTGCGGAGCATGCAGCGTTTGTGACAATAAGCTGTCTGCGGAGCATGCAGCGTTTGTTCTTATAGTATAGCAGATTGCCCACAAAAAATCTATTTAAATGTTCTCATGTTTTTTCCGGTTTCCTATTTTAAGCCCTTATGGCCAGGGATTCCATACAACGCTCGTATTTAATAAAATTTATAAAAAAATTAATGATAAACATTAAAAATATATTGACAATCATAATTGGTGGATATAAAATGACCATAAGAAGAAAGAAAAGTATATAGGGACTGAAGATCCAGGAGGGCAAAATGAACGGAAATAGTGTAAAAATTGAGGAAATTAAAAAAAGCAGCAGGGTTGCGCTGAATGTAACCAATATTGTCAAGACCATTAGTGCTGTGTGTGGGGGGATGATAATTGTAGCAGGATGCATTATGATTGGGCTCCGGGGAGTGATCAATCATGGGTTTATAATTGCCATGGAGAACGGTTTTTTCACTCCGGAGGACTTGGAATCGATGCTGATTGATTACAATGGTATTGTGGAGCATCTGATAGAAGATGGAAATATAGCAGAAACCATAGGGCTTTACCTGATCACCACAGGCGTTACCTTGATTTTTGTGACAATTGTACTGCACTTTGTAAGCAGGGTATTCAGAGGCTTTATGGAAAGCTATTCACCTTTCCAGGCCGGGATACTTAAGAATCTTAAGATAGCCTTTGTGCTTATCACACTGGCAGCCCTGGCTTCTGGTATTGGCATTGGTCTTGTTATCGGCTTTGCAGCATGGTGCGTGCTTAATATTTTTGAATATGGATGTGAACTCCAAAAACTGTCGGACGAGACACTATAGAAAGAAGGTGGATAAATTGGCAATTATTTTAAGGCTTGACCGTATGATGGCGGACAGGAAAATTTCTTTAAATGAACTTGCCCAAAAGGTTGGCATTGCAAATGTAAATCTTTCGAATATTAAGACAGGAAAGGTCAGTGCAATCCGGTTTTCCACCTTAAATGCAATCTGTGATGTTCTGGACTGCCAGCCTGGAGATATACTGGAATTTCAAAGAGATGAAAAGCAGGTATAGCAGGAGAATCAATAACGGATGTAAGACATGCCCTGTAATAAATATTATAACAAACGCTGCACGCTTTGCGAGACAGCTTATTGTAATAAAAAACCTCCGATGGGAAACCACCGGAGGTTTTGTGTACTTTTAATCAAAAACTGTCCTGTTTAAGGAAGAACAGTGTCTGACAATTCCATAAATCTTATACAGACTCATGGAATGTACGGGAAATAACGTCAGCCTGCTGCTCGGGTGTTAACTTAATGAAGTTAACAGCATATCCGGAAACACGGATTGTAAGCTGGGGATAGTTCTCGGGATGCTTCTGAGCATCTAATAATGTATCTCTGTTTAATACATTTACGTTAAGATGATGTCCGCCTTTTGTTGCATAGCCATCTAATAATGATACTAAGTTATCTACCTGTGCTGAATTTGATGCCATGGTAATCATTCCTCCTTGTTTAATTAATGAAAATCGTCCAATCCATCTTCTAAGGTAGGTACACTGCATGCCAGAGGAGTTCTGGAACAGTCTGTACATCCCATGGTCTGAACATTTTTTGATTTCTCTTCCGTTTCGTCGTAATCCACATTTACGTGTCCAACACCCATTGCCATGCCGGAATCCAGCATCTTTACAAGATCATCAATCATTTTTTTGTCGTCCATTGCATTGTACCTCCCGAAAATGGAATATAGTTAATATTGCGCTTATTTATTTAAGTCAACTTCAATATCGCCAGCAAATACCTGGTCTTCTTTACCAAGAGCTCCGGGGATGATGGTGAAGGTATTGGAGATACCATCCTGTGCATCATTGAAAGGAAGCTTGGATACAGAAGATAAGGAAGCTACTGCACCGTGGGTGTCACGTCCATGCATCGGGTTAGCACCGGGAGCGAAAGGCTGGCCTTTCTTACGTCCATCAGGTGTGTTACCTGTTGCTTTACCATAAGTTACATTGGATGTAATGGTAAGTATGGATGTTGTAGGAACGCCGTTCCTGTATGTGTGATGTCTTCTGATAGCGGTCATGAATTTGTGTACAACATCCTGTGCAATGCTGTCTACGCGGTCATCATCGTTACCGTATTTAGGGAATTCACCTGTTGTCTTGAAGTCTACAATAATGCCATCTTCATCTCTTACAACTTCAACCTTAGCGTACTTGATAGCTGATAAGGAGTCAGCTACGATGGAAAGACCTGCAACACCGGTTGCGAAGTAACGCTTAACATCTCTGTCATGAAGGGCCATTTCTGCTCTCTCATAGCAGTATTTGTCATGCATATAGTGGATGATGTTCAGGGTATTTACATATACGTCTGCCTGCCATTCCATCATGTCGATAAATTTGCTGTATACATCATCGTAGGTAAGAACATCGCCTTCAACAGGACGGTACTTAGGTCCAACCTGTTTCTTGCTTACTTCGTCAACACCGCCGTTTAATGCGTAAAGCAGACATTTTGCAAGGTTTGCTCTTGCGCCGAAGAACTGCATTTCTTTACCGATTACCATGGAAGATACGCAGCATGCGATACCGTAGTCATCACCATGTGTTACTCTCATAAGGTCATCGTTCTCGTACTGGATGGAAGAAGTCTGGATAGACATCTTAGCACAGTATTTCTTCCAGTTTTCAGGAAGTCTTGTGGACCAGAGAACTGTTAAGTTGGGTTCAGGGCTGGGGCCTAAGTTGGTCAATGTGTGCAGATAACGGAAGCTCATCTTTGTTACAAGGGGACGTCCGTCAACACCAACACCGCCTAAGGATTCTGTTACCCATACAGGGTCGCCGGCAAAAATCTGGTTGTATTCAGGAGTACGTGCAAATTTTACGCAGCGCAGCTTCATAATGAAGTGATCAACGAATTCCTGGATTTCCTGCTCGGTAAATGTTCCGTTTGCAAGGTCTCTTTCTGCGAAGCAGTCAAGGAATGTGGAGGTACGTCCAAGGGACATAGCAGCACCGTTCTGCTCCTTAACTGAACACAAATATCCAAAGTAAGTAGCCTGGATAGCTTCTTTTACGTTGGTAGCAGGTTTGGAAATATCGCAGCCGTAGGATGCAGCCATTTCCTTCATCATCTTAAGAGCAACCATCTGCTCGGAAAGTTCTTCACGCAGGCGGATAACATCGTCAGTCATAACACGTCCTGTGGAATCTTTCTGTGCCATTTTGTCTTCGATCAGTCTGTCGATACCGTACAGGGCAACACGTCTGTAATCGCCGATGATACGTCCGCGTCCGTAAGCATCAGGAAGTCCTGTGATAATATGTGCGGAACGGCATGCTCTCATCTCTGCATTGTAAGCATCAAAACATCCGGCATTATGAGTCTTTCTGTGTGTTGAGAAGAATTCGCTGATTTCAGGGTCAACTTCATAACCGTTGTCAGCGCAGGCTTTTTCAGCCATTCTAATACCGCCGTAAGGCTGGAGAGAACGCTTGAAGGGCTTATCTGTCTGGAAGCCAACGATTGTTTCCTTAGACTTGTCTAAGTAACCGGGGCCGTGTGAGGTGATAGTGGATACAACTTTGGTATCCATATCGAGAACACCGCCTGCCTCACGCTCTTTCTTCTGCAAATCAAGTACCATCTGCCATAAGTCTTTTGTGTTCTGTGTAGCTTCGGCCAAGAAGGATTCATCCCCGTCATAAGGATGATAGTTTTTCTGGATGAAGTCACGTACGTTAACTTCGTTCTCCCACTTGCCGCCTACAAAATCTTTCCATTCTGGTCTCATTTCGTGTAAGCCTCCTATAAAATTTATTTGATTTATTTGTGCATAAAAATTATGCTATTACCGTACCCTCATTATATGTTAAATGCTCGCTGGCAGTCAAGGCAAAGTGTGTACTTTTTTATGAACAAAGTACGGATTTTAGGGAAATTTTATAAACTTTTTGTAAAAAGTGTTCAGAGCCGGATTCCGGGACCGGAAGATGTTTAGTATTGCCAGAAAGCGGGCAAAGTATTATACTGGTAAAAACGCAGGCAGAAAATAAAGTGTGCGGTTTTAACGAGTGTTTCTATACGAAAAGGAGGTTGTAGCATATGGCACAGATTACCAAAGACATGACAATTGGCGAAATTTTGAGGACAAACCCTGACATAGCGCCTGTTCTCATGGAAGCAGGCATGCATTGTCTGGGATGCCCTTCCGCACAGGCAGAAAGCCTTGAGGAAGCAGCTATGGTTCACGGCATGGACATAGATGATTTGATGGCTAAGATCGCAGCGGTTTAAAATCCCGTAAAAAGCCCTCTGACTTTTGAATGGAAGACAGAGGGCTTTATCTATGCATTGTTACAGCCGCCGCTGTGGGGCTGTCAGGAATCTATTCACATTTCGGTCTAAAGGGTACGGTTTAGCCCTGTTTTTCGCTGGATGCTTTAATGGTAAACAGGCAGACGAGCAGCAGCACGATACCAATAGGAAGGGGGATCCATGGATTTTGTGCGAACCCTGCAATGATGTAGGTGATAAAGGTTACAGCTGCAACTAACAGCGCATAAGGAAGCTGTGTGGTGACATGATTTACATGGTTGCACTGTGCCCCTGCGCTTGCCATGATCGTTGTATCCGAAATGGGAGAACAATGGTCCCCGCATACGGCTCCTGCCATGCAGGCAGAGATGGAAATAATCATAAGCTGCGGGTTGGTATTTGCAAAAACCGCTACTACGATGGGGATAAGGATTCCGAAGGTTCCCCATGAAGTTCCGGTGGAAAATGCAAGAAAACATCCAACCAGGAAAATAATGGCAGGCAGAAAATTCATAAGCCCCTGGGCGCTTTGGGCCATAGCTGACGCCACGAATTCAGCGGCGCCGAGACTGTCTGTCATGGCTTTTAAAGTCCATGCGAATGTCAGGATCAAAATGGCAGGCACCATTGCTTTAAAGCCCGCAGGAAGACATTCCATACACTGGCTGAAGGTAAGTACTCTTCTGATCAAATAAACGATAATGGTGATGATCATGGCAAAAATACTGCCCAGTGCAAGCCCTACGGATGCATCGGAATTGGAGAATGCCGTGACAAAGCTTTCACCGTCAAAAAATCCACCGGTATAAATCATGCCGATAACGCAGCAGACAATTAAAACCGCAATGGGAATCACAAGGTCAATAACTTTGCCTTTGGAATTTTTTGGAATTTTTTCCTCGGTAGAGGCTTCTTTGCCTGATGTAAACAGGTCGCCCTTTAAAGCATTGGCTTCGTGGGTACGCATGGATGCAAAATCCACATTTAACACTACGATGGTGATCATCATAATAATAGTAAGAAGGGCATAATAGTTATAGGGAATTGCCCGGATAAAAATGGAGAAACCGTCTTCCCCTTCAACAAAACCGGACACGGCTGCGGCCCAGGAGGAAATAGGAGCGATGATACACACAGGAGCTGCAGTAGCGTCGATCAGATAGGCAAGCTTGGCACGGGAAACCTTGTGCTCATCGGTTACGGGTTTCATAACGCTGCCCACGGTCAGACAGTTGAAGTAGTCGTCTATAAAAATAAGGACGCCCAGGGCAACTGTGGCTAACTGTGCTCCTACCCGGGTTTTGATCTTTTCCTTGGCGAAATGGCCGAAAGCGGCAGAACCGCCTGCACGGTTCATCAGACTTACCATGGCGCCCAATATTACCAGAAATATTAGAATACCCACATTATAACTGTCGGAGAGCACGGAAACAAAACCGTTGTTAAATATGTGGGTGATGGTTCCCTCAAAGGAAAAACCAGAGTAGAACAGTCCTCCTACCAGTATCCCTACGAACAAGGAACTATACACCTCTTTGGTAATCAGTGCAAGTACGATGGCTACCACGGGAGGAACCAGCGCCCAGAAGGTGGCGTACATGGAAGGCACTGCCGGATCTGCTTCCGCCGCAAGGGTCACCATGGGCATCAGCAGAAAGCAAAGTGACAGGACAGACGCACCGGCAATCAGTCCTTTTTTAAATTTTTTCATTATCTCGAACCCCTTTCTTGTTAGTTGAACAACGCACTGTATCACTATTATGTGAACAGTAACATTTATTTTATCATTAATTTCGACAAAAACCAAGTGTTTTGACTAATATTCTTTTTGGATGTATAATCATTAATCATAAATAAAATTTATTGTTAGAAAGGAAAGTGGCAGTATGCAGACTGAAAGTAAAAAGAAAACAGGAAAGAAAGTAAAGTATTCCGCCTGGTGTATGGTGGTTCTTCTTTTATTGGCAGGCTGTGGGAACGGAAATCAGCAGGCGGAGGCACAGAGCGACCAAACGGCGGCAAATGCAGTTGCGGATAACCAGACTGCGGAAAGGGCGGATGCAGGCAATCAGAGACAGAACAGTCAGACGAAGGACGGAGCGTCTGTAAGTAATCAGATACAGGATTCCCAAACGGCACAGGAGGATACAGGCAGTCAGGTGGAAGAAGTACAGACACAGGAGCAGAACAGCCAGACGGCAGGCGCTGTTCAAAATAATGGGGGCCAGACGGATATGGGACTAGAGCAGGCAAAAAGCGTTGCGCTGGCCCATGCCGGCATAGAAGCGTCAGCGGTAACTTTTACGAAAGGAAAGCTGGACTACGAGGATGGCAGACAGGAGTATGAGATAGAATTTGTGACAGCGGATACAAAATATGAATATGAAATTAAAGCGGATGACGGCGCGGTGCTGAAGGCATCTGCGGAACCTGTTGAGAAGATCAGTGGCAATGGGCAGATGCAGGGAGGCATTACGCTGGAGGAAGCTAAGGCAGCAGCGCTGGCCTATGTTGGGGTGGAAGAAGGCACGTCGAGTTTTACGAAGCTGGAACTGGATTATGACGATGGCACAGCAGTGTATGAAATTGAATTTTATGTGGACGGTATAGAATACAGCTTCGAAATTGACGCATTATCCGGGAAAGTTTTAGAGGCGGAGATGGAAAATAACTGAGCTAATAAAAAATGAACTGTCCACGGGACAGTTCATTTTTTATATCCGGTATTTTTAAATGCAGGACAGCGATTGCAGTGCCGTATTTTTTATAATCGGCTCAAAATGTTCTTCCAGATAGGCTTCTGAGGCCGGCACGGATTTAATGCTGGCACCGTATTCTGAAAGGATATTGCATATCTTGTTGAATTCAACGGGTGTATGGCTGCTCTTGGAAAGAACCAGCAGGTAGGAACCGTCTTTCTGCTTATACAAAGAATTCGTACCGGAGTAAAAGCCGGACAGGATGTGTGCCGATCCGGTGACTTCCCTAAGGCTCTTAAAGGAATAAAGCCTGGTAAGCTCCATGGAAGCTGCGGTGTCGGCCAGCTTTTTCTGCAGGGCGTTCTTGAAAGAGCGCTTGGCTTCTTCAATGTCGGCATTGTTCCCCCCGGTTTGGGAAGAATCTTCCGGGGCAGCATTTCCGGCCTTGCTGTTCTGGAGTTTCTTGAAAAGATCAAGGACATCGTCCGCTCCTTCTGCAATGGTGTCCAGCACATCGTCTAAGGTACTGTCGTCCTCATGGACAGACGGCGCAAACTTTGAAAAACGGGTGTCAAGTTCATCAGGGTCTTCAACTTTAGTAATGATCAGAACGATGCACTCTGAATTTAAGGGAATTGCTTCTATCATTAATGGAATATCTTCCGCTTCAAATCCAAATTCAAAGGATGCCTGCTGCATCATGTCACGGAATAAATCTTTAGCTTTTTCGGTACCATAAGCAAGTTCACTGAGCTTTAATTCTCTGTCGGCTAAGTCCTCTCTGGTCAGAGTACAGCGAATCTGATGATCATTCACTTTTTCTATTTTCATAATATTATCACATCCTCACTATTAAGATACTGTTATCCTGCCGTTTGGTGACACATACAATCACTTAAAAATATATTATACTTTGTGCGAATTTAAGTCAATAGGACAAAAAAACAGTTTAAAAAAAATTAATAAAATGACCATATTCTTGGAAATTATACATTATATGTTAAAAATATATAAAATTTTTAAATTATATCTTGCAAAAACTGGCAATAACCACTATAATTATCCTCGTGAGATGCTTCCGGATAAATCATGTATCGGCAGGGAGGCATAGCAAAAAATATTTTCACGAATCTAAGCAAATTGAATCACTGGAAGCTTGCAGTTTAAGCTTCATCTATTCCCTTCGGTTTTTCACACTCTGCTGATTTATTCTATTTATTCCAGCATATTAACTTTTATGAACGAAGGGGAGTCTTACAGGCTTTGTGCTTGTCGCGAATGTTCTACAGATTTTCACTGTTATAATTCAAACCATTGGAAGTTCGCAGCGGTAGTTATTTAATTAGTCAGATACGTATCCGGCATCTTACCTGTTTTTATTATCGTCATTAATAAGAAAACTATAATCAGTTTCGGGATTAATTTATCTCTTTGACATGACATATCACGGAGTCCTTTTGGAAATTGTCAATGAATAAATCCCGGGACGGATGGGAGATTGCATGACTTCTGAAAAAGAAACGAATTCCAGCCTGCTGAAGTCACGGTTGGAAACACTGGAAAAAAGCGGCATAAAACTGTACTTAAACGGCCTTCCGTCCACTACGGAATATATTGTAAAAAAATGTGTAAATGAAGACACGGTGTACATGCCCGATTATGTGACGGACGAGGAGGGAAAAGTAAAGGAAATTAGGTATGACAGGATATCCTTCCATTAATACTGCCCCTGTCGGGTTCCCGGCGGAGCGCCTCATTGTCTTAAATGACAGAAATTCCCTTGTAAAGATATAAACTGCTGTTAAAAGGGCGGTCTGCCGGGAATTTTGAAAATCCTGTATTTACAGGAATAAAATGTTGGAAAAAGTCAAAATTGATAATGACGGTGTAGGAATAGTCTGCTATAATATAGGGCGATTGGAGGTTAAAGGATGAAGAAAAAATTAATACCCTTCTTAATAGCAATCGTCCTTATTATAGTGATCGGGGGCGTCAGCGTTGGGACAATGATTCTGGAGAAGTATTCGTATACGAAGGAACGCGCGGATCTTTCGGCATATTTCCATATGCAGGGGGAAGCGGATGTGGCAATTATACTGCAAAATGATTTGATTGAAGAAAGGGCAAAGCTCCTTGACGGAGTATATTATTTGGATATAAACACGGTCCACAAATATTTTAATGACCGTTTCTATGAAGATAAAGGTGAAGGGCTTCTGCTTTATGCGCTTCCCGACGATATTGTGAAAAATGTCATCGGCAGCAGCGAGATTAGCAGCAAAGACGGCACGGCTGCATTTTCCTGTGTGCCTGCCAGATATGAAGGGGAAACTTTATACCTTGCACTGGATTATGTAAAACAGTATGCCAATTTTTCCTATGAAGGGTTTACAGATCCGGACCGCCTGCAAATTTATACCAGTTGGGATAAGAGACAGGTGGCTGACATTGCCAAAGATACTGCCGTGCGGGTCTTGGGAGGCGTAAAGAGTGAGATACTTGAGGACCTTAAGGCAGGAGACAAAGTAATTGTTCTGGAGCAAATGGAGAACTGGAGCAAGGTCAAGACCAGGGATGCTGTTGTGGGATATGTGGAAAACAAGCGGCTTTCCAATATTAAATCAGAGCTTCCCATTCCGGTGGAGGATTATGTTGAGCCGGTGTATGCCAGCCAGACCAGAGATCATAAGATCAACCTGGGGTGGCATGTAGTGTCCGGGATTGCCGGAAACGACACGCTTAACGAGATGGTGGTAAATACAAAAGGGCTGAATGTGATTTCACCGACCTGGTTCAAATTAAGCGACAGCGAAGGGAATTTTACCAGCTTTGCAAGTCAGGAATATGTAAACAAGGCCCATGATATGGGGCTTGAAGTCTGGGCGCTGGTAGAGAATATAGAGTATAAGGACAGCATTGATATGTTTGCCATTTTATCATCTACGTCTACCAGGGCGAAACTGATAGAGGGCCTTGTAAATGAAGTTCTTGCCTATGGAATCGACGGGATTAATGTGGATTTTGAGCAGATTAGCATGGACTGCGGCGAACATTATATAGAGTTTATCAGGGAACTGTCCATTCCCTGCCGTGCCAACGGTATTGTCCTGTCGGTGGACAACTATGTGCCTACGGGATATACCGACCATTATGACAGGGCGGAGCAGGGGGCGGTGGCCGACTACGTGGTCATTATGGGCTATGACGAGCATTATGCGGGAAGCCCGGAGGCAGGAAGCGTAGCGTCCATTAATTTTGTGGAGCAAGGAATCCAGAAGACGGTTGAACAGGTGCCTCCCAATAAAGTAATCAACGCCATTCCTTTTTACACCCGGATATGGGAAACTGCCAATGGAGAGCTTGGCAGTCAGGCAGTGGGCATGGATGCGGCCCAGCAATGGATCAACACTCATAATGTTGCGGTGGAGTGGGATGAAGAAACCTGCCAGAATTATGGAGAGTATACGGATGGGGCGAGCATCTTCCAGGTGTGGCTGGAGGACGAAAAATCCATTGAAGTCAAACTGAATATTATGGAGAAGTACGGCATTGGAGGCGTCGCAAGCTGGAGACTTGGATTTGAAAGGCCGTCAGTCTGGGATGTGATTGGGGCATATCTAAGCAGATGATCTGTATGGAATCGCGCTTGAGGGAAATTGAGGATAAGCTGTGGGGTATACCCGCAGCTTATTTTTCATACATTTAGTTGAAAGCTTATTAGAACGTGTTTGAAAATTCACTCTCATAAACTGCGGCATGGGTCTTGGGGAAAACAATTTTTAAACACGCGCTGGGAGTGAGGCAGAGCGTGACAAGTAATCAGAACAGGATTTTGAAGCTGGTAATGGTAGGAATATTAATGTTTTCCATGTTCGTTGTAGCGAGAGAAGGGGCTGTTTATGTAAGTTCCATGCAGGTAAAGGAAAAAGAAAAGGTATGTGTGGTGATTGATGCCGGACACGGGGGCGCGGATCCGGGAAAGGTGGGTGTCAACGGCCAGCTTGAAAAGGATATTAATCTGAAAATTGCCCAGAGCCTTAAACAGTTTTTGCAGGCGGAGGGGGTCGAGGTGGTGATGACCCGGGAGGGAGACGCCGGCCTGTATGACGAAAACGCTTCAAATAAGAAAGTGCAGGATATGAAAAGAAGGCTTGAAATCATTGAAAACGCCAATCCGGTACTTGTAGTCAGCATCCATCAGAACAGTTATCATGAAGAATATGTCAAAGGTGCGCAGGTTTTTTATTATACAACCAGTGAAAAGAGTAAAGACCTGGCGGAAATGCTTCAGGAGCAGTTACGGAAACTGGATGCAGAGAATAAGCGGCAGGCGAAAGGAAACGACAGCTATTTTCTGCTGAAAAAGACGTCTAGGCCTATTGCCATTGTGGAGTGCGGGTTCTTGTCCAACGGGGAAGAAGCGGAGGCGCTTTCCACACCGCTTTATCAGGAGAAGTTGGCGTGGAATATCCATATGGGAATCATGAAATATATCAGTACGTTGTAGAAAATAATAACTGCATTTTAAAAGGATCTGGGGTATCTGCCGTAAACGGAGGGGTCCGTAGCAACTGTTCAGACGGTAATGCGTAATAAAGGTAGTCAAATAAGGGAAAGTGTGGTAGAGTAATGCTATGTGGAATCCGCCGATATGCGGCGGCGGGTAGGAAAGTGCAAAAATGAAGACAAAAATAGTACGGATAGAGGAAGAAAATATAGACAGGCAGGCCATCCGGGAGGCAGGGGAAATTCTGAAAGCCGGCGGGCTGGTGGCGTTTCCTACGGAGACCGTGTATGGTCTTGGGGGAGATGCTTTAAACGGCGCGTCGTCGGGGAAGATCTATAGGGCCAAAGGAAGACCCTCGGATAATCCGCTGATTATCCATATAGCGGGGATGGACTATCTGCCCCATATCGTGAAGAAGATCCCAGAGGCGGCTTATAAACTGGCCGGACTTTACTGGCCCGGTCCTCTTACCATGATTTTTGAAAAGGCGGACTGTGTGCCTCTTGAAACAACCGGGGGCCTTGGTACGGTGGCGGTGCGGATGCCCTCAAACGCCATTGCAAGAGCGCTGATAGAAGCGGCGGGGGGCTATGTTGCGGCACCAAGTGCCAATCTTTCAGGACGGCCAAGCCCTACGCTGGCAAGGCATGTAATTGAAGATATGGATGGCCGGATCGACATGATCATCGACGGCGGAGAGGCAGATATCGGACTGGAATCCACCATTGTTGATCTGACAGGGAACGGGGCAGTGCTCTTAAGGCCCGGATTTATTACCCGGGAAATGCTGGAAGAGGCAGTAAAAGAGGTGGCAGTGGACCAGACGATTCTGGAGGGCGAAGCTGCCGGGGCGCCGAAAGCACCCGGCATGAAATACAGGCATTATGCCCCCAGAGGGAATCTGGTCATTGTGGAAGGAGCGCAGGATAAGGTCATAGGCGGCATTAACAGCAGGTTAAAAGACCACAGACAGGCCGGAGAGAAAACCGGAGTCATTGCCACAGACGAGACAGCGGCGCTTTATCGGGCGGACAGTGTCAAGAGCCTTGGCCTGCGCAGGGACGAGATGGCAATAGCAAAGCATTTGTTCCGTATCCTGCGGGAATTTGATGAGGAAGAGGTACAGTTTATGTATGCAGAAAGCTTTGAGGCCACAGGTATGGGACAGGCCATTATGAACAGGCTTCTTAAAGCGGCAGGACATCAGGTGGTGCAGTTGTGAGACTGAGAAAGGAAGGCAGAAGATGATAGCATTAGGAAGTGACCATGGAGGATATGATTTAAAATGCAGGGTCATGGAGCATTTGGACGAGAGAGGGATTGCTTACAAGGATTTTGGGTGCTTTGACAAAACCTCCTGTGATTACCCGGATTTCGGGAAAGCAGCGGCAAAGGCAGTGGCATCCGGTGCGTGTGATAAAGGAATCGTGGTGTGCACCACAGGAATCGGCATTTCCATTGCGGCGAACAAGGTTTCCGGCATACGCTGTGCATTGTGTACGGATCCGTATCTGGCAAAGATGACAAGGCTCCACAATGATGCGAATATGCTTGCCCTTGGAGGTGAAATCACTGGGGGCAATCTGGCTCTTGAAATTGTGGATGTCTTTCTGGATACGGAATTTTCACAGGAAGAAAAGCATATGCGCAGGGTTGGCAAAATGGAAAAGGGCTAAAGTACGGAATTTATTATTGAGGTAAAGGCGGGTGAAGGAGATGAGAAAGGCAGGAAAAAAGAACCTTGCTGCAATAATGGCAGCAGTTCTTTTCGCATGTGCTTTTCCCATGACTGCATATGCCGATAAGATATCGGATTTAGAGCAGAAAATCAACCAACAGAAGGAAGAAAAAGAAAAGACGGAAAGTGAGATCAGCGAAAGGAAAGATGAGCTGAAGGATTTGAACCAGACCACGGAAGGACTTAAAGGCCAGCTCAATAACCTGAACGCGGATTTGACGGAGGTAAGCAATAATCTGGCAGAGTTAGAAGAAGAAATCATTCTTAAAATAGAAGAGATCGAAAAGACCCAGGAGGAGCTTGCGGAGGCTAAGAGAATAGAGGAAGAACAGTATGCTGCCATGAAAAAGCGGATACAGTTCATGTATGAGCGGGGCGACTATGCGCTTCTGGAGGCGCTTTTGGGAGCGGCAAGTTTTTCGGATCTGCTGAACCGGCAGGATTATATTGAACAGTTGTCGGCCTATGACAGGAACAAATTAGAGGAATTTAAGGCTGTCAGACAGAATGTGGAGGATACCGAGGCGCGTCTTACGGAAGAGAAGAAGGAACTGGACGAGCTGAAAGTCACAGTGGAAGCGGAGCAGAGCCGCGTAGCGGGGCTTGTGAGCCAGACTTCCGGAAAAATTTCAAGCTATCAGAATGAAATCTCGCGGACGGAAGCTGAAATGATAGAATATGAACGGCAGCTTGCGGAACAGAACAACAGTATTGAAGAATTACAGAAGCAGTTGGAAGAAGAAAGACGGCTGTCCCGTCTGGCAGCCCAGTCTGCATGGAGGGATATTTCCGAAATTTCTTTTGCAGACGGGGACAGGTATCTTCTGGCGAATCTGATATACTGTGAGGCAGGCAACCAGCCTTATGAAGGGCAGGTGGCAGTAGGCGCCGTGGTCATGAACCGGGTCATGAGTTCTGTATTCCCGGATACAGTGGTAGGGGTCATTTACCAGAACAAGCAGTTTTCCCCGGTAGCCAGCGGGCGGCTTGCCCTGGCCCTGGCGGAAAACCATGCCACCCAGGCCTGCTACAGCGCTGCGGACGCGGCAATGTCGGGGACCACTACGGTGGGCAACTGCCTGTTTTTCAGGACACCCATTGAAGGCTTGTCCGGCACCCAGATAGGAGGCCACATCTTTTATTAAGAAGAGGCGGGCTGGTCGATAAAGGATTTTAGCGTATCAAAGCCGCCGGAGTAAATGATCTGCAATAATTTATCGAGACGGAGCAGGCTGGATTTGAGCGTATCCAGTGAAATGGAACGGGATTCTAAGGCGGTCACCAGCTCGTCCAGATCCACGACTTTGACAAAGCCGTCGGGGTAGATGATGACATCAGCCAGTAAATCCGTAACGATCAGTGTGTTGTCGGAAGTGTGGTAGTCAAAATCCACAATATCACAATACCAGTAGAGAAGGCTTCCGTTTTCGAGACAAAATCTGCTTATCTTGAAGCCTTCTTTCAGAAAATAGCAGGAACTGCCGTGATGGAGGTCTTTTTTGGGATGGAGGGCTTTCCACGAAGTGATGATATGTTCTTCGTCGCAGGAGAGAATGATGTCATCTTTGAGAAGGACACATTCTTCCGGGATGATGCGTCTGCGGTATAAAATGGGTTTGGTCATACGGCCTCCTTTGCCGGTAAAAGAATGTTTTTCGTAGTTGTTTTATGAAAAATACTACTATTAATCCGGAGGAAAGTCAACGAATTTGATGAATGTAATAATGGTAAAATTGTATAAAAATTTTCTTGATAATTTATGAGGTTTTCATGATTCCTGCCTAGACAGAAACCAAAAAAATATGTATAATCATAAAGTGAGTGTAAGTAGGAGATAAAGCACTTTGAAAGGGAGAAACATATGAAGTTCAATCGGAAGGTTTATCAGGCTTTAACCATGATAGGTCAGTTTGGAATCAATATGCTGGTCCCTGTTTTTATTTGTTCCTTTCTGGGAATATTTCTCGACAGGAAACTTGGAACCGGATTCTGGGTGATTATCCTGTTTTTTGTGGGGGCGGTGGCTGGAGGGTATAATGTCTACCGTTTTGCCAGAGGAGTATTCATGAGTGAGAGTGAGCAGTCAGCTTATCTTCACAAGAGCAGAAGGAACAGGAGAGGTGCAGATGAAGGGAAAGATCATCAGGATAAACAGGACTCTGTTTGAGCTTGAAGTGGGAATTCTCATATTTGGGGCACTGTGCCAGTTTTTTGTATTTCTGGTCAAAGATAAGACAGGGTACAGTCTGGGGCTCTGGCTGGGAATCCTGATAGCGGCAGTGAGTGCATTCCATATGTGGTGGTCGCTGGATAAGGCGCTTGAACTGGGAGAGAACCAGGCTGTCAAAACCATGAGTATGCACAATATACTGCGGTATATGTCCATAACAGCGGTACTTATCCTGACTGCCATAAGCGGTATAGTGAATCCTCTTTCCACATTTCTGGGTGTCATGGGACTCAAGGCATCTGCATATATGCACTTTATCACCAAAAAAATCAGCACATCAATTTACGGAGAGGAGATTCTCCCTCCGCTGATAGAAGAACCTGCCCAGGAGCAGGATAAGTAAGGAGGTGAAGGTATGGGACAGGGAATTTTATTATCCCAGAGTACGGAAGTGGACTTTATGATTCATGGGGTCTTTTCCTATGAACTGTTTGGGCAGACGGTATGGATAACCACGACCCATGTGTGCGTTCTGATCGTCATGCTGATCATCACAGGCTTCTGTATTGCGGCAAACCGGGCGGTGAAGCATGCCACGGAAGTTCCGGGAGCGTTTCAGAATGTAGTGGAAATGATTGTTGAGATGCTGGACGGAATGGTGGGCGGCGTAATGGGAAAGCAGGCGGTCAGGTTCCGAAACTATATCGGGACGATTTTCATATTTATTTTTATCAGCAATATTTCCGGCCTGCTGGGACTGCGGCCTCCCACGGCAGATTATGGCGTTACTTTTGCGCTGGGAATTATTACGTTTACCCTGATTCACTTTAATAAGTTCAAGTACCAGAAAGTATCTGGCGTACTTAAGGGACTGTGTGAGCCGTGGCCTATATGGGCGCCGATCAACATCATAAGTGATCTGGCGGTTCCGGTTTCGCTCTCGCTTCGTCTGTTCGCCAATATTTTGTCGGGAACAGCGATTATGGCGCTGATATATGCACTGCTTAGCAAGGTTGCCCTTGTGTGGCCGGCAGCGCTTCATGTGTATTTTGACCTGTTTTCAGGTGCGATTCAGACCTATGTATTCTGTATGCTTACCATGACGTATATCACAGATGCATGCAGTACCGGAGACTGACCGGCGGGCATCATGGTGTGCTGCGGGATGTGGCAGAACAGGAAAAGAAATGGGTAATTTTTAAAACAATAATAATGCATATGCATAATAAATGCATGGCAAAAGTATAAGGAGGAAATAAAAATGGATTTCAATTCAAACTTTATCTTAGGTTGCTCAGCAATTGGTGCAGGTCTGGCAGTTATTGCCGGTATCGGACCTGGTGTAGGACAGGGAATTGCAGCAGGTCATGCGGCTGCAGCAGTGGGAAGAAACCCGGGCGCAAAATCTGATATCACTTCTACCATGCTTTTGGGGCAGGCGGTTGCCGAGACAACAGGTCTTTATGGTCTGCTTGTGGCAATTCTGCTGTTATTCGTAAGACCTCTTATGGGAGCTGCCCAATAAAACGAGCAAAAGTTTTTCTAAAGCAGCACAGGACGCTGCTTAAGAAAAACTAATGTTTGCTTGCAAATTTCCAAAATGTCTGAAGCCGTTTCGGAAATTTGTGCTGTCCGGGAGGGAATGAACTTCCGGGAGAAATGAGAGGGCAGTTTGAACTAATAGGGAGAGAAAGGAGGTTTATGGATGGAACCCAGATTGTTTGACCTTGACCTGCAGCTTCTGGCGGATGCCACGCTTATGATCATTGCCATCTTTACGCTGTTTCTTGTGGCATCTTATTTTCTGTTTAATCCGGTAAGGGAGATGCTTGCCAAAAGGCAGAAAAAGATAAAGGATGAGCTGGATAATGCGGCTAAGGATAAAGAAGATGCGGCCGGGCTTAAACTTCAATATGAAGAAAAGATTAAGAACATTGACAGGGAAGCGGAAGAAATTTTAAGTGATGCCAGAAAACGTGCAATGGAGAACGAGAATAAAATTGTAGCTGAGGCAAAGGAAGAAGCCGCAAGGATCATTGAGAGAGCCAGGGTGGAAGCCGAGCTTGAGAAGCAGAAAGCCGCAGACGATGTGAAGCGTGAGATGGTAGTGCTTGCGTCCATGATGGCCGGCAAGGTGGTAAAAGCATCTATTGATACAGCTATACAGGAAAGCCTGGTAAATGAAACGTTAAAGGAAATAGGTGAGAGCACATGGCAAAGCTAATTGGAGCGACATATGGAGAGGCTTTGTTTGAGCTTGCTGTGGAAGAAGGCAGGGAGGATGAGTTTTTAGATGAAGTCCTCACTCTTAAAACGCTGCTTGGTGAAAACCCGGACTTTGGGAAGCTGATGAATCATCCCAAGATTCTGAAAGAGGAAAAGCTTGAAGTCCTTGAAAAGGTTTTTGAGGGGCGTATCTCCAGAGCGCTTCTTGGATTTTTGCACCTTATTGTAAGTAAGGACAGATATGGGGAGATAGACGCCATTCTGGATTACTTTACAGATGAGGTGAAGCAGCTTAAAGGGGTAGGAGTTGCCTATGTGACTACGGCGCTTGCTTTAAGCGAAGCCAAAAAGAAAGAAATAGAAGACAGACTGCTCTCTACCACATCCTTTAAAAAGATGGAAATGCATTATCAGGTGGAGGAAGACCTGATTGGAGGAATGGTCATCCGTATCGGTGACAGGGTAGTGGACAGCAGTGTAAGGAGCAAGCTGTTTAAAATGCAGCGGGAACTGCTTAAAACTCAAATATAGGAAGAGCAACAAGAAAGAAAGGTGCGTAAGAACCATGAATTTAAGACCGGAAGAAATCAGCTCTGTCATTAAAGAGCAGATTAAAAGATATGCTTCAGAGCTTGAAGTTTCAGACGTCGGTACGGTTATTCAGGTGGCCGACGGTATTGCCCGTGTACATGGTCTGGAAAACGCAATGCAGGGAGAACTTCTGGAATTCCCCGGGGAAGTATACGGAATGGTGCTGAACCTGGAGGAAGACAACGTAGGTGCGGTGCTTCTTGGAAACCAGAAGAATATCAACGAGGGCGACACAGTTAAGACGACTGGCCGCGTGGTTGAGGTACCTGTAGGCGATGCCATGTCGGGACGTGTAGTGAATGCTCTTGGGCAGCCTATCGATGGGAAAGGCCCCATACAGACAGACAAATATCGTAAAATAGAAAGAGTTGCCTCTGGCGTTATCACCAGGAAATCAGTGGATACACCGCTGCAGACAGGTATTAAGGCAATCGACTCCATGGTGCCTATTGGAAGGGGCCAGCGTGAGCTTATTATCGGCGACAGACAGACAGGTAAGACGGCTATCGCCATTGACACAATCATTAACCAGAAGGGGCAGGGGGTAAGGTGTATTTATGTTGCCATCGGCCAGAAGGCTTCTACGGTGGCTTCCATTGTGAACACACTGGAAGAATCCGGGGCAATGGCCTACACTACGGTAGTGGCTGCGACAGCCAGCGAGCTGGCGCCGCTGCAATATATTGCACCTTATTCAGGATGTGCCATCGGTGAGGAATGGATGGAAAAAGGTGAGGATGTACTTGTTGTTTACGATGATTTAAGTAAACATGCAACGGCATACCGTACCCTTTCTCTGCTTCTGAAACGTCCTCCAGGGCGTGAGGCATATCCGGGAGATGTATTCTACCTTCATTCAAGGCTTTTAGAGCGTGCGGCAAGAATGGATGAAGCATACGGCGGCGGCTCCCTTACGGCGCTTCCGATCATTGAGACGCAGGCAGGGGATGTATCCGCTTATATTCCGACCAATGTTATTTCTATTACGGACGGTCAGATTTATCTGGAGACAGAAATGTTTAACTCCGGTTTCCGTCCTGCGGTAAATGCGGGGCTTTCCGTATCCCGTGTAGGTGGTGCGGCCCAGATCAAGGCTATGAAGAAGATTGCTGCGCCTATCCGTGTGGAGCTGGCACAGTACCGTGAATTGGCAGCCTTTTCACAGTTCGGTTCTGAACTTGACGCCGACACCAAGGAAAAGTTGGCACAGGGTGAAAGAATCAAGGAAATCCTAAAGCAGCCCCAGTATAAGCCAATGCCTGTACAGTATCAGGTAATCATTATCTATGCGGCTACGAATAAATATCTGCTTGATGTTCCTACAGAGGACATTACAAGATTTGAGAGTGAATTCTTTGAATTCCTCGATACAAAGTATCCTGAGATTCCCAGGGCAATTGCTGACGAGAAAGTGATTTCCGATACCACGGAAGAAACTTTAAAGAAAGCGATTAGTGAGTTCAAGGCAGCGTTTTTAAAGTAAGGGAGGCCCACCGGGCTTTTCCTTAAGGAAAAAGATAAGGATAAGGTGACATTATGGCTTCGATGAGAGACATAAAAAGGCGTAAGGGCAGTATTCAGAGCACCCAGCAGATTACCAAGGCCATGAAGCTTGTTTCCACTGTTAAGCTGCAAAGAGCAAAGCAGAATGCAGAAAAATCCGGGAATTATTTCCACTGTATGTACGATACAGTCAGCTCTATATTAAAAAGGACAAAGAATTTAGATCACAAATATCTGAAATCCGGAGAGGCAGGCAAAAAAGCAGTAATTGTGATTACGTCCAACAGAGGGCTGGCTGGCGGCTATAACTCGAATGTAGTCAAACTGATTACAAGAGGGGAGCTTGCGGAAGAAGACCTGGCAGTTTATGCAATCGGCAAAAAGGGAAAAGAAGCACTGCAGAGGCAGTATGAGATCAAGGCGGATTACTCCGATGTGATTGAGGAGCCTGCCTACGTGGATGCTATGGCAATCTGCAAAGAAGTGCTGGCGGCTTTTTCCAAAGGTGAAATCAGTGAGATTTATCTCGCTTACACCGGATTTAAAAATACGGTGGTCCATGTACCCACCCTGTTAAAGCTTCTTCCTGTGGAAATAAACGGGGAAGAAGCCCCTGAGGGAAGCGGAGAGAATGCCCAGGATGGCAGGGCGCCCATGAACTTTGAGCCTGAGGACGAGGAAGCTTTAAATCTGCTCATACCCAAGTATATAACCAGCCTGATTTATGGCGGTATGATTGAGGCGGTAGCCAGTGAAAACGGAGCCAGAATGCAGGCGATGGATTCGGCTACCAGCAATGCAGAAGAAATGATAGACCATCTGACACTGATGTACAACAGGGCGCGTCAGGGCTCCATTACACAGGAACTGACGGAGATTATTGCAGGTGCAAATGCAATTTCTTAATGCTGCGTGAGACAGTGCAGAAATGAAAGAAACGTGTCCGGTGGGGTTTTACCGGGCAGGAATGGAGGAAAAATGGCAGATATAAAGACGGGCAGGGAAACCTGCTCGGGAAAGATTACACAGATTATCAGCGCCGTTCTGGACATTAAGTTTACCGACGGCAGACTGCCGGAGATCAATGAAGCCATCAGAATTCCTGTGAAGGATGGCGGTGAGCTCATTGTTGAGGTAGCACAGCATCTGGGTGATGATACGGTCAGATGTATTGCCATGGGTTCTACCGACGGATTAGTAAGAGGAATGGAGGCAATTGCTACAGGCGCGCCCATCAGTGTGCCTGTTGGCGAGAATACCCTGGGACGTATGTTCAATGTCCTTGGGGCGCCGATTGACAATAAACCCGCTCCGGAAGGAGTGTCCTATGAACCCATACACAGGCCTGCGCCTGAATTTGTGGAGCAGTCCACCCAGCAGGAACTGCTGGAAACCGGAATCAAGGTGGTAGACCTTTTGTGTCCTTACCAGAAGGGTGGTAAGATCGGTCTGTTCGGCGGCGCCGGTGTAGGCAAGACCGTGCTGATTCAGGAGCTTATCAGAAATATCGCTACAGAGCACGGCGGATATTCCGTATTTACCGGAGTTGGAGAAAGAACCAGGGAAGGAAATGACCTTTACCATGAAATGATTGAGTCCGGCGTTATTGACAAGACCACCATGGTGTTTGGACAGATGAATGAGCCCCCCGGAGCAAGAATGAGGGTAGGTCTTTCGGGACTGACCATGGCAGAGTATTTCCGTGACAAAGGCGGCAAGGATGTGCTGCTCTTTATTGATAACATATTCCGTTTTACCCAGGCAGGTTCAGAAGTTTCCGCCCTGCTTGGACGTATGCCTTCGGCAGTAGGTTACCAGCCTACCTTACAGACGGAAATGGGTGCATTGCAGGAGCGTATCACTTCCACCAAGAATGGTTCCATCACTTCCGTACAGGCTGTCTATGTGCCTGCGGATGACTTGACGGACCCTGCCCCTGCTACTACATTTGCCCATCTGGATGCAACCACTGTACTTTCCAGATCTATTGTGGAGCTTGGTATTTATCCCGCGGTAGATCCTTTAGAGTCAACCTCCAGAATTCTGGATCCCAGAATTTTGGGTGAAGATCATTACCAGACAGCCAGAGGCGTGCAGGAAATCCTTCAGAAGTACAAAGAATTGCAGGATATTATTGCGATCCTTGGTATGGACGAATTGTCAGAGAGCGACAAATTAGTAGTTTCCCGTGCAAGAAAGGTGCAGAGATTCCTATCCCAGCCTTTCTTCGTGGCAGGACAGTTCACCGGATTAGAGGGTAAATATGTTCCCATTAACGAGACGATCCGCGGATTCAAGGAAATTCTGGAAGGGAAACATGACGATATACCTGAAAGCTATTTCTTAAATGCCGGAAGTATTGATGACGTGCTTGCCCGCGTGAAATAGTTACGGGGGGAAAAGCATATGGCAGATAACAATTTATTTACTTTGAGGATTATTACTCCTGACCGTGTGTTTTATGAGGGAGAAGCCTCCATGGTGGAATTTAATACCACAGAAGGCGAAATAGGAATTTATAAGCAGCATGTGCCCACTACGGTGATCATAAGTCCCGGTATTCTGACCATTACAGAGGAAGGCGGGATGAAAGAGGCGGCTCTCCATGCAGGATTTGCAGAAATTTTGCAGGATGAAGTGGTAATTCTTGCCGAAATCATCGAGTGGCCGGAAGAAATTGATGCAGGCCGTGCCGAAGCCGCAAAGGAGCGTGCGGAGGAAAGAATCCGCAGCAAGACGCCGGAAACGGATATTCTGCGTGCAGAGACGGCATTGCAGAGAGCGCTTGCCCGTATTCATGTAATTAAATAGAGTAACGGTTGATAAAAGGCGTATATGAAAATATACGCCTTTTATTACAATAAGATGGCTCGCAGAGCGTGGCAGCGTTTGTTGCCTTTAAGGAGCGCTGCAGAACCGCTGTAATTGGGCGTAAAAAGGCGGAGGCAGGGCGTTATGACACAAGATCAGGGAGGCAGGTAATGGGAAGGAGAAGTGGATGATGGATATAAAACAGGTTGAGGAAATCGGGAAGAATCTGGTACATAATATTGGGAGGGTCATTGTTGGGAAGGAGCGAACCATAGGGCTTGTGGTGACAGCCCTTTTGGCGGACGGTCATGTACTTCTTGAGGATATGCCGGGGACAGGGAAGACGAAGATGGCCAAAGCGCTGGCGGCATCCTTAGAGGGGAGCTTTGCCCGGATTCAGTTTACTCCGGACCTGCTTCCGGGAGATGTAACGGGGATGCATGTGTTTAACCGAAAGACAGGGGAATTTGACATGCGCAAAGGTCCGGTTTTCACCAATATTCTGCTGGCGGATGAGATCAACCGCGCTACGCCCAGAACCCAGTCGGGGCTTTTGGAGTGCATGGAGGAAAGACAGGTGACGGCTGACGGGGAAAGATTTCAGCTTGCGGAGCCGTTTTTCGTTATTGCCACCCAGAACCCAGTGGAAACGGCGGGTACATTCCCATTGCCGGAGGCCCAATTGGACCGTTTCATGATGCGTCTTAGTGTGGGTCTTCCATCCAAAGAAGAGGAAATCCGTATGTTGAATATTTATGGGAAAGAGGATCCTTATGAGAGCCTTTCGCAAGTGGTGAGCCTTCGGGAGATTCATGAGGCAAAGGTGAAAATACAGGAGATTTTCGTGCATCCGGAGATTGAAAGGTATCTTGTGGAAATCATCACAGCCACCCGAAAGAGAGATAAAGTCGTAATGGGAGCCAGTCCCAGGGCTGCTCTTGCCCTTCTAAGGGCAGTAAAAGCTTATGGGGCGCTTAAAGGAAGGGAATATTGTATACCCGATGATGTGAAGGAACTGGCTGCTCCGGTCCTGGCCCACAGATTAAAACTGTCTTATGGTTTCGGAAGGGGAAATGAGGCGGAAAATATGATCAGGGAAATTCTTGATAGTGTCCCTGCGCCTACAGAAAATCTGCAGCGGCTGGCAGGCACTCTGGGACAGGGACAATAAACGGGCAGATCATTTACTTTCAGATAGAGGATGATTATGGTAATTATTTTTGCAGGTATATTTCTTTTGCTGCTGTTTACGTTACAGCGGGGATTATATAGGCGTTGGTGGAACCGAGGGGTATCAGTTAAGCTGGAATTTGAGGAGGAAATGGTGCGTGAGGGGGAGGAGGTAAAGCTCCTTGAAATCGTGGAAAACAGAAAAAGGCTTCCTCTGCCTTCTTTGAAAGTAAAATTCCAGTGCTCCCGGCAGCTGGAATTCCCGCAAGGGGAGACGGGAAGTGTGACGGACAAGTATTACCGGAACGATTTGTTCAGCATCCGGCCTTACCAAAGAATCACCCGGAGCCATCAGATTCATTGCAGGAAAAGAGGGTATTATGGGATATACCATATTGATCTTGTAGGGGCAGATTTGTTTTTTTCCGAGGAAATGGTGGAAAGTATTTCCGCAGACACTGTGCTCTATGTGCTTCCCAAGGCTCTTGCAGCCCAAAAGATCTCACCTGCGCTGAAACAGGTCTGCGGGGAGGTAACTGCCAGAAGGTATGAGCTGGCAGATCCATTTACCCACAGGGGCATCCGGGAATATGAGCCCTACGATGAGGTCAAGGCTATCAACTGGAAGGCTACGGCAAAGACCGGGGAGCTAAAGGTCAATGTGAAGGATCATACGGCGGTGAGCAGTGTACGCATTTTCATGAATCTGGATGACCGCGGCGTGCTGCGGCAGGAAGAACTTCTGGAGATGGGAATCTGTATCTGTGCCCATCTTACAGAAGAACTGCTGTATCAGGGAATCCGTGTCAGCATTTTTGCCAATGCGGGGGACTGTGTATCCGGCCAGTGCCTTGAGATGGAGGAAATCACCGATGCTTCAGGCATGGACGAGGTACTAAAATCCCTTGCCAGACTGGATGTGGAATCTCCCATGGATAAATTTGAGGATTGTTTTAAGGAAAGGCTGTTTGCAAAGGGTGAGAGCATCTTTACGGTATTCATCTCGCCTGATCAGCATGACGATTTTCAGGAAATGGTGGTGCGCTACAGGGCGGAAGCGGGGGAAGATTTTGTCTGGATATGCCCTGTCAAAAAAGCAGAGGATCAGAAGGCAGAGGCCTGTCTTGCAGACAGGACAGTTTTCCTTTTGGAGGAGCCGGATGAATAAGACGGGAAATGGAGAATTTTATAAAAAAGTTGAAATCATTCAGAATATAGTGGCGGAAATTTTAAATTTCCTGCCTGCATTTGCGGCCGCTGTTATTGTCCAGGCAGGAACGGCTAAGCACCGGATGGGGGCAGAAGGATTCTGGCTTCCGGCACTGGTGCTTCTGTTTTATTACTTTCTCAGGGAGGTGTCTGAAAGGCTACCTGTTTTTCTGATGCTCCATGTTCTTCCGGTGGCGGGAATTATTTTCTTTTATGAAAACAGCTTCTTTCCGAAGGTGATCATGGCAGGGATGGTCAGCATTTTCATGCTGCTTAGCATCAGTAAAAGGGTGAAGGGGCAGAAGCGGGGGATGGAAGCGACTCATCCGGCGGCGGCCGTGGGAGTCTTTTTCGCATTGTACATTTTGGACGGTACTCTGGGGCAGGGACAAAACACGGCTTTCTTGTTGGAACAGACGATTTTCTTTCTGGCAGGCTATCTGATCTATTATTTTTTAAGGCAGTTTCTTTATTATGTGGATATGAATACACGCAGCAGCGGCAGTATGGCAGCGGATCATATTTTTTATCCTGCGCTGGGCGTGGCGGGAGGATTTACAGCGGTGGCGGCTGTGATGGCATTTATTTGCTCGGACAGGGCGCTGATGGAAAAGTTCTCTGAAGGGCTCCGTCAATTATTTGTAAGATTTCTGACTTTCCTAATTTCTCTGCTTCCGAAACAGGAAATAGAACAGGAGATACCGACACTGTCCCAGGAAGCCATGGAGAATATCCTTGATATGGCAGGGGAGCCAGTAAAGAAGTCTTTGCTGCTTAAAGTTCTGGATTTTCTTTTTACGGCGTCAGCTTTCTGTATTATTGCAGGGTTTTCCATTTTTACGGCGGTGGCGCTTGTCCGGCTGTTGCAGTCGGGATTTGGGAGGAAAAGAAAAGGCAGGGCGATGAAAGGGGAGCCTTACACAGAGCAGGCGGAGCGTATTTTGCCCAGGGAGAGGCGGGCTAAAGGGGGCGGCGTCTGGGACAGAATGAAAGGGCCTTTCTCGCCGGAGGAGAAGATACGGCGGATCTACCGGAAGACTTTGACAGAGGGCGCCCCGGCCTGGATGGGGGAAAAGAAGACGGATATCCTAAAATATGCCACCGCGCGGGAGTGCTGTGGTGCGCTGTTTCCAGACCGGGCGTCTCAGGCAGATGATTTTGCACAGCTTTATGAGAAAGCACGGTATGGAAGGGGACTATGCACCGGGGAGGATGTGCGGCAGGCAAAGGCCCTTTCAGGAGAACTTTTGCAGGGAAGGTTTCACAGGCAGGAAGGAAAACGCATATGATAGGTGTAAAGAAGCTAGGAAGTACATCCATATGTATGAGCGTAAGATTTTGCCTTTTTATATGACATACCCCCTCCCCATGTATTATGAGGAAGAGGAAACGATTATCAGAGATCTGGAATATTTGCAGCAGATGTATCCGAAGGAAGCAAAGCGGTATCAGAAGGTAATAAGCGGCATTTTAGATAAGCTGGACTATGAGGGCAGCATGATTTATGATGAATATCCGGATAAATGGCAGCTTTACAAACTGTCGAAGGACATAACGGACCGGATCAGGAGAGAGGATGAAAAAGTAGACCCGTCATGCGGGGATATGCCGGAGAAATGGGAGTGGATGGGGGACTTGGTCCAAATTCTACTGTGTTATGAAATCTATAAAAGGAGACATAATAGCAGGAGAGGGATTCTCAGATTCTGATAAAGTTTTAGTTGTGGTTTTGCAGGTAAATAAGTAAAATATAGTCATGACGTCAGAGTGTGTTTGGAAATTATTCTGGTTATGGCTATATTTTTCGTATAAGACGAGCTATAAAACAGGGCGGCAGTGTCTGCCAGATTGGAGAAAAGATGGAAGAGTTAAGAAGAAAGCTGGCAGAGGTCCTGTCGGACAGGCTTTATCAGATCATAATCAGCAATCCGAGAAGTAAGACGGATGTTTTAAAAATAAAGGTGCGGCCCGTGATGGTGAAGGGGGAGGTCTGTTTTCAGGAGACTTTGTGGAAGGGGCCGCAGGTTTTTCATAAAAACAGAACGAAGGAAGAAATGCTGGAGAATATTGCAGGTTATATGGAAGCAGATTTTAAGCAGCTTGAGGCCCAGACTATGGACGGGAAGATGCATGTGCTGGTGGGAAAGAAAGGCACTGTTACCATAAAGGAGCAGAAAAACAAAGGCGGCGGGCCGGATGGAATGCCGGATATGTCTCATAACAGGACAAAGAGATACATTCTAGAAGAAGGTAAGCCGGTTCCTTTCCTGATTGATCTGGGGGTCCAGACAAAGGAAGGTAAGATTGTTCATGCCCGGTATGACAAGTTTAAGCAGATCAACCGCTATCTGGAGTTTGTGGAGGATGTGCTGCCTGTACTTAACCGGCAGGAAACGGTGCGCATCATTGATTTCGGATGTGGAAAGTCTTATCTGACGTTTGCCCTTTATTATTATCTTCATGAGATGAAAGGGCTGGATGTATCTGTCACGGGACTGGATCTAAAGGAGGAGGTGATTGAGAACTGCAACCGTCTGGCCAGGAAGTACGGCTATGGGAAGCTTAACTTTTTGCAGGGGGATATCAGTGCCTATAATGACGCAGGGGAGGTGGTGGACATGGTAGTCACCCTCCATGCCTGCGATACAGCTACGGATCATGCCATAAAGAAGGCCGTTGACTGGAATGCGAAAGTTATTTTTACAGTGCCCTGCTGTCAGCATGAGGTCAACAGGCAGATTGAAAATGAAATCCTTTCTCCGGTTCTTCGGTACGGGCTTTTGAAAGAGCGGATGGCTGCGCTTGTGACGGACGGTATACGTGCCTGCCTTCTGGAGGAAGCCGGGTATGATACCCAGGTGCTGGAATTTATTGACATGGAACATACGCCCAAGAATATACTGATAAGGGCGGTCCGGCGCAATGGCCGGGGCGGGGAGAAGGACACGAAAGCCGGGGACATGGCCCGGTTTCTTAACGTGGAAACCACTTTGCAGAGACTGATGGGGCAATAGCGCTGTGTTTTAAGCAGAAATGAGGAATATTATGAAAAAAATGATTATAAAGGGAGCCATCGTCAGCGTTGTCTTTTTTATGACTCTGTTTATTGTCAGCAGCATTTTGAACCAGGGAAATGCTGACATGACAATGGATATGGGAAAAGCTTCTTATCCGGTCGTAACGGTGAATTATAACGGACATTCTATTAATGAAATGCACGGATACCGGGAGGCCATGGAAGTAGGGCAGATGCGTGAGAGTATCACGCCTCTTACGGAAGGGAGAAGGATAAGCCTGGAAATTGACCCTTACGGAAGGGAAATCAACGCAGTTGCCTTTGAAGTCCGTAGTCTTGACGGGAGCCGTCTGGTCGAAAATACCCAGGTGGAGGACTATGATCAGAGCGGGGAGAGCATTTCGCTGTCTTTCGGGCTGAAAGACCTGATCGAAAGCAATAAGGAATACCTGCTGGTGATTCTGCTGACCTTAGACGGGGGAAAACAGGTGCGCTATTACACAAGAGTGGTCAGCACGCAGGAATATCATGTGGACGACAAGCTGGATTATATTGCGGATTTCTCAAGTAAAACCTTTGACAAAGAGGCAGCCAAAGATTTGACCAAGTACATGGAATCCAATGCCGACGGGGACAATACCACTTATGGACGGGTGGATATCCACAGCAGTTTTTATCAGGTCACATGGGGGGATCTGGAGGTCACAAGAGAAAGCAGGCCGCAGATCACTATTAAGGAACTGGCGCCCCAGACAGGAAGTTTTTATCAGGAATATTATGTATCCATGCCCCGGGCAAGGGAAAAGGACTATTATAAGGTAAAGGAGTTTTACCGTGTGCGTTACACCCAGGATAGGATGTATCTTCTGGATTTTGAGAGAACCATGGATCAGGTCTTCGATGCCGGAAGCAATGTGTACGCCAACAACAAAATTGTGCTTGGTATTACTAGTGAGGAAATACAGCTTAAGGAAAGCGACGGCGGGAATAATATTGCTTTCGTCACAGGGGGCAGGCTTTTCAGTTATAATGTGGCGGACAACAAGATGGCGCTGCTGTTCGGCTTTTACGACAAAAACAATACAGATAAAAGAACCCTGTACAACGGACACCGGATCAAAATACTGACTGTGGACGAGGGAGGCAATGTTACCTTTCTGGTTTACGGCTATATGAGCAGGGGCCGCCATGAAGGAAATGTGGGCATTTCCATTTGCTATTATGACAGCGTGGTCAATACGGTGGAGGAATTGGCTTACATTCCGTGCAGCCAGTCTCAGGGCCTTTTGATTGAGGAGGTGGAGCAGCTTTCCTACATTAACAGGAACAGTATGCTTTATCTGAAATGGCGGGACCGGATTTACAGTGTGAATGTGATGAACAGAACCTGCGAGGTGGTAGTGGAGGACCTTGCGGAAGGAAGCTATAAGGTATCTGACAGCAATAAGATGGCTGTCTGGCAGAAGGGCGGAAACGGTTATCAGGGAAAGGAACTGGTTCTTATGAACCTGACCAACGGCAGCCAGAAGAACATTACAGCAGGCGCCGGGGAAGTCATTATCCCAATTGGGTTTATGGAGGAAGATTTGATTTACGGCCTTGCAAGAGAGGGGGATATTGTCAGGGATTTTACAGGTAATATGATTTTCCCCATGCACTGTGTAAAGATTGAAAATGAAACGAAGGGAGTGCTGAAAGTTTACCAGCAGCCAGGTGTTTACATCACGGAAGGAAGGGTAAGCGGCAACCAGATCATCCTTTCACGGGTGGAAAAAGATGAGCAGGGCGGTTATGTGCCCATAAAGGACGACCAGGTCATGAATGCCGAGACTGCTATAGAGAGTCAGAATAAGGTGGAGACGGCAATCACGGAAAAATATGAAAAACTGACACAGATCGCTCTAAAAAGAGCAATCGCGGCGGATTCCATGAAACACCTTACGCCAAGGGAGGTGCTCTTTGAAGGCAGCAGGAATGTAGACTTTGAGGTTTCGGAGGATACGGCGGGAAGGTATTATGTCTATGGTAAGAACGGACTGGAGGACATTTACACGGACGAAGGAAGCGCCGTCAACTGCGCTGACGGGATATCGGGAGTTGTGGTGAATGAGGACGGATATTATGTGTGGATGAAAGGAAACCGCAGCCTGAAAAACCAGATCATGGCCATACAGGGAGAGCTGATGACCGAGGAAAAGAATGCCTTGGCGGTATGTCTGGATGCCATGCTTGCCCATCAGGGAGTTGTAAGAAATTCGGAATATATGCTGAACCGGGGGGAATCTGTATTTGATATCTTAAGAGACAGCCTGCCTGATGCCCAGATTCTGGATTTGACGGGATGCAGTCTGGACGCAGTTCTGTATTATGTCAATCAGGACATTCCGGTGCTTGTGATGATGCAGGACGGTTCTGCGGTCTTGCTTATCGGCTTCAACGAACAAAATACCGTAGTCATGAACCCGGAGATGGGAACAGTTTATAAGGTGGGCATGAATGATTCCCGTGAGTGGTTCGAGTCCAACGGGAACTGCTTTATCACATATATTAAAAATGAAGAGTAGATAAAACGGCGTATTTATGCGGTCTGCAACCAATAGTTGCGGTGATTCAAACCAGAGTTGGTTGTGCAACCAGAGGGAGATTTCCTATAATCTGTCAAAGAAGCAGACAAAAATAAGGTGAAAAGAAAATCGAATCTGGCCCAATATGCGGACAGGGATTTTCTACATTTCACGAAACAGGTTTGTGCTGCCACAAATTTGCATGTTGTAGCAATAGGGAGGTTGAATATGAATATTGAGATTGCAAACCGGCTGGTCAATTTAAGGAAAGGCAATAATCTTTCACAGGAAGCTTTGGCAGAGAAGCTGGGGATCAGCAGACAGGCAGTGAGTAAATGGGAGCGGGCGGAGGCGTCCCCGGATACCGATAATCTGATTTTGCTGTCACGGCTCTATGGCATTTCGCTGGATGAACTTTTAAAAACGGATGAGGAAATCCCAGGACCTTTGGAAGATGCAGAAAAAGATCGTGCGGGGGAGATCGTTCCTGCGGCTCCTCCGGGGCAGGAGGCCCCAGGCACAGGTAGCGGCCGCAGAAAGGATGAGTATGTCCATGTAGGCTTTGAAGGGGTCCATGTAAAGGATGCAGGGGGAGAGGTCCATGTGGGATGGAACGGCATCCACGTGGACGATAAAAGAGGCGGTGACAACGTTCATATTGACAGAAACGGCGTCTATGTCAACGGTGAGAGATATGACAAAGGGATATTCCTAAGGATGGGGGTTCCCATGGCAACGGTTGTCTGTATTGCTTATCTTATTATTGGATGTGTCTATGGTGCATGGCATCCGGGCTGGCTTTTATTTCTGCTGATACCGATCTGGTACTCTCTGCTGGAAGCAGTAGAAAAAAGAAATGCTTTCTGCTTTGCCTATCCTGTGCTGGCAACGCTGATTTATCTGTGTATAGGTATTTTCTGGTATGTATGGCATCCCGGGTGGGTGATATTCCTGACGATACCTTTATATTATTCTATGGTATCCTATTTCCGGGCCCTTAAGAGCAGGCAGAGCGGAGGAAATAGTGAGTGGGAGGAAAACAGGACGGAAGGAAATGGTGGCCCATATGAAGAATAATAAAGTGATTTTGCTCTTTGGCGCTGCCGTTGTACTTTCGAGCATGGCGCTGATTTGCCAAATGAGTGTTGCCAGCGCTTTGAAACAAGGGGGCGGAGGCATACAGTTTTTTTCCTTCGGAGGCAGGGCTGAATTAAGGAATACCATAGAAATAGAGGGGGATAAGGCGGACCGGGTGAATTTGATTTACGGTGGCAAGAATATCAAGATTTATCCTTCAAAGGATGACACGGTAGTTGTAAAAGAATATTTATACAGCAGCAGGCCTGAAGCAAAAGCCAGCGTCACTTATGAGGACGGGGAAGTGCTGATAGAGGGTGCAAATACGCGGACATTTGTTGTTTTCGGATTCTTCTGGGGCGGAGGGGAGAGAATTGAGGTCTATGTTCCCGAAAAACGTCTGGAGGAATTCTGGGTGGAAACCGGAAGCGGCAACATTACATGCCAGCCGGGGTCACTGGAGGTGGTGAAGTCCATCCAGGCAAAAGCCGGAAGCGGAAATATCAAATGGGGGGAGAGCACGGCGGAGGAAATCTCTCTGCAGGCAGGAAGCGGAAATATAAGTGCAGAAAAGCTGAAAGGAAATATCTCTTTACAGACCAGAAGTGGCAATATTAACGGTAACAAGCTGGAAGGAGTGTTAAATGTGCAGTCTGGAAGCGGAAACATCCTGCTAAAGGAAGTGATTGGGAGCGGGGAGATGAAATCCAGGAGCGGAAACGTAAAGGCGGAAGCACCGAAAGTGACCGGGGATATTGCAATCTGCACAAACAGCGGGAACAGCAGTCTGGAAATACCTGCAGATCTAAGCTTCCATTTCCGGGCGGATACCGGAAGCGGCAATATCTATACAGATTTTGAGAATCAGTTGTCCTTTAATAAAAAGGGAAACCATGGAGAGGGAGATGTGGGAGAAGGAAAAGGGCCCACAATTACTATGGAGGCTGGGAGCGGAAATGTGCGTATAGAGCGGAATTAAACCAGTGCTGCCGGCAGACTGGTTTGGCACGGTATAGGATGGAATGCCCCTTACAGCGTTTATAAGAGGCATTCCATCCAGTTTGTATAGGGATTTCCAAGTGTTACATGGGGTTCTTTTTGATGGGCAGGGCGTCGGTTTGTGGCTGGAAGTTGTCTGCAAAAATCTTGGTTTTATATTTTTCCAGAACAGACAAAAGAATCATGCCCAGCACACCGCAGGAAATGATTTCTCCGGCGGTCACGGTGATGAAGGACAACCACAAGGGGCCTGCGCCGTAAGCGTAGAGTAACACAAAGGGAACAACAACTGCGTTGGCCACGATAGGGGGAATGGGTGCCATCCATTTGAATCTGCGCAGTTTATAAGTGAGGACAGCGGCAAATAAGGTGGCAAGGCTGCCGAAAATGATATCGGGGACTGCACAGCCTGTAAGTATGTTAGAAAGCAGGCACCCGATAAAAAGCCCCGGTATGGCGGCTGGTGTGAAATAAGGCAGAATAGTAAGAGCCTCGGAAAAGCGGACCTGCACGACATAGCTGGCCAGGCCCAAAATGCTGGCTAAATAGGTAAGCACAACATAGAGAGCAGCAATCATTGCTGCCTGGACAATGGTTGTTACTGAAGATTGGTTTTTCATATTTTGTTCTCCTTTAGTTTTGTTTTAGGTGAGGAAGGTCTCGAACTCACCAGTATATTTGCTGTGAATCCCTAAATTTTGGAATCCCAACGTTTCACAGTATAGCATGGGTTCATCTGAAAAGCAAGCGCAGTTTACAGCTTTGAAAAACTGCGGCAGTTGTAATTTAAATGTCATGAAAGTATAATTTAGTAAGCAGACAGATGTGCTAATACCATAGCGTGTTTGAAAATTAAAAGGCAGAATAAATATATGAGGTGCTGGATATGCTGGAAATTGCAGTATGCGACGATGAAAGTTTTTACAGGGAAAAGATACAGAGACTGCTGGAAAAATATCTGGCAGAGCGCAGTCTGGAATACAGGATTCAATTGTTTTTGTCTGGGGAGGAATTTTTAAAGCACTGTGAAAACAGGGTAAAATATGACATTGTGTTTATGGATATCAATATGGAAAAGGTGGACGGGATTCAGGCAGCCATGCAGATGCGGGCTTTTCATTCTGACACTTACCTGGTTCTGGTGACGGCATTTATCAATTTTGCGCTGGAAGGCTATAAGGTGAATGCGGTGCGCTATATTATGAAGGATACGCTGGATACGGCCATGACAGAGTGTATGGATGCGGTCATGGAAAAAATGAAGATAGCCCAAGTTTCCTTTTCTTTTATGGAAGGGGAGAGAAAACTGTACACGGACAACATTCTTTACGTGGAGAGCAGGAAGCACAAATCGGTCTTCTTTTATATGGAGGCTGAAATTGTAAAATATCAGATTTATGAAAAGCTGGACTGGGTGGAGGAGAAATTGTCCGGCTTTCATTTTTTGCGCATCCATAAAAGCTATCTGGTGAACATGAAGCATATACGAAAAATTAACAATTATACGGCTTTTCTGGATACAGGGGAGGAACTTCCGGTTCCGCGTCCCAGATTCCGGGCGGCAAAAGAGACTTTTGTAGCGTATAAAGGGGTATTGTAATGGAGAATTTTATTGGCATCACTTTATTTTCGGTTATAAACGCAGTCAGTTGCTGCTTATACTTTGGAACGATTGCCCAGAAAAGGGAATGGAGACAAGGATGGACCGGAAAAACAGTGATTCTGGTATTTGCGGCAGGGTTTATGCTGATTGCCTATACCCCGGTTCCGCCATATATTTTCCAGCCGGTCCGTCTGGCGGTCGTGATTGCCCTTGCCGCCCAGCTATATTTCAGGATAAAACCATTTCATAACCTGCTTTTATCTATATTATTTTGTTGTATCTACTGGATGGAGACAATACTGACAGCCTCTGTCATTTTCATGCTTCCCTATGGGATGGCAGGAAAAATGGACTGCCTGGGAGAGGAGATTGTGGCAGGTATTCACCTGTGTCTGATGCTGGTCTTTCATTATAAATGTAAGAAAAGTGTGCATAAATTGATGGAAATGCAATGGGAACGGTTTGGAATATTTCCCATCATCAGTCTGGTGGTCATTGTGGCCCTTATCATGCTGCCCTGGGACAGGGGTGACAGTGCCCTGGAGAATCAAGTGCGCCTGATTATCAATCTGGGGGTGGTTATTATCAGCTTGTGCGCCTTTTATCTGACAGGGAATCTTCTTGAAAAAGAGGCTGAAATGCACAGGCTCCGGCTCCTTCATGAGCAGACGAAAAATCAGATGAATATGTATCATAATATGCAGAAAAATTATGAACAGCAGAGGAAATATCTGCATGACTATAAAAACCAGCTTGCCTGCATACAGGGTATGCTGGAGGAAGGCAGGACGAAAGAGACGCTTGCTTACATAGCAAAACTTACAGGAGGAATCAAGAAAAGCGCTGATCATATCAATGCAAACCATACGGTGGTCAACGTGGTGCTGAACCAGAAGTACCAGGAAGCCGGCGAGAAGGGCATTGTCATGACCATAGCAGTCAATGATTTGTCGGAACTTACGATAAGTGAGGAGGAAATTGTCACTTTGCTGGTAAATTTAATTGACAATGCTATAGAAGCCTGCGGAAAGCTGGATAAAAATAAAATTATTCAATTTAAAATGATGCTTGAGGAGGGAGAATTGATTCTCTCTGTCAGAAATCCCGTGAAAGAGCCTGTGAGGGTTGAGGGCGGCAAAGCTGCCACCACCAAGCAGGATGTCCTGAATCATGGAATCGGTCTTTTAAATGTGGAAACTGTCATAAAGAAAAATGCCGGTACAAGCGTTATCCGGTGTGAGGAAGGCTGGTTTAGCTTTTCAGCCATGATTCCCATATCAGCTTAAGGCACAGTCTTTTTTTGCCTGCCAGCCGTCGATTTGTGCCGTGGATATTGCCTGTCTTATACTGGGGAAATACACTATAAGAAAAAACAACAAGGTGTAGTACTAAGTCTGATAATTTGTGGGCTTGGAATCAAGGAAAAGGAGGCAGAAATGAGAGTCAACATAAAAAAGTGGAAGACTGGAGAGGGATGGAAAGCAGGCGCGGCTATACTGCTTGGAATCAGTGTTTTGTTTCTTTACGCCTGTGCAGGGCAGCAGGCAGAAGTGGATAGGACAGAGACGGAACTAAGTACGCCGGAGGAAGCAGTGCAGGCAGCCATGGAAGCGTTGAAAGAGCTGGATATGAAAGCTTTTAATGCATATACGGACAATTACGCAGGCACCCGCCGGAACTGGCTGGGGTTTCCGGTAGAAAAGGAATACCGTGTTTTTAATGACCTGATGAATACGGGATGGAAAAAAGGTGCGCGGTATGAAGCTAATTATAAGCTGGCGGAAAAATCCCTTGCCCGTCTGACTTGGGAGATAAGGGATGTGAAACAGGAGGCCGACAGGGCGGAGGTTGATATGGAGATTACCAATATCGACATGGCGAAGGTGATAGGGAAATATGAGATATATGAACTGGAATATCTGGCAAATGGAGGAGAATTCGGAGTCGGGCAGTTCGTGAAGGGGATGTTCAGGCTGACAAATGCAGCAGAAGACCTGGCGGCCATCATGGATACCCTGGGTGAGGAGGATGTGTGCACCGTCAGTGTCACTGTGCAGGTTTATAGGGAAAAGGAATGCTGGAAAGTCCATCTTGGACAGGATTTCATAGATGCGTTTCTTGGGTATGGGGAGTCGGAAAAATATCCATTGGAAATGCAGAAGCGGATCGAGGAACTGACAGAAGAGATCGAGGAAGGGGCACAGGAGTGGGCCCGGCAGTTTGAGGACAGTGTCCAACCGGGAATTTCATAGGTAAGAATCCCTAAAGCGTATTTTTGCAGAAAGAAAGCAGCGGTCTAAAGTTCTGACGGCAGGGGGATTTAAGTGAAAAATGGAAAGGGTACAGGGGCAAAAATAGGGAAAAGGGAATTGTCATAACCCTTCAGAATGCTTCATACAATGTAAAAAAGTGTTTTGAGGGGAATTCCTTTGAAAGATTATATCGAGGAACGAGCAATCGATATTGCCAATTATATCATTGACAACAATGCCACTGTGAGACAGACGGCGAAGGCGTTTGGAATATCAAAGTCTACGGTTCATAAGGATGTGACAGAAAGGCTCACGCAGGTTAATCCTTCCCTGGCAAGGGAAGCAAGAAAGGTTTTGGATGTGAATAAACAGGAGCGGCATATCAGAGGAGGAATGGCGACGAAAGAAAAATATCAGCATATGCATTATGAGTAATGAGAGGGTTAAATTTAAAAAATAATGACGTTTCACGATTGAAAATGTGGAACGTCATTTTTCATTCGAGGAGTTGATTTTTACATGTTGTTGCGGCAGTCGAATCCGTGCTATAATGGCAGGTAACAAAAGGGTGGGATTTTGGGCAGGGATGTTAATATGCTGTACACAAACAGAGATTTGAAAAAACTGATTATACCGCTGGTATTTGAACAGCTTCTTGCCATTCTGGTGGGAATGGTGGATACGGTCATGATTGCGGGGGTAGGGGAGGCAGCGGTGTCCGGGGTTTCCCTGGTGGATACCATCAATATTCTTATCATAAATATCACGGCGGCACTGGCAACCGGCGGCGCTGTGGCGGCAGGG
The DNA here is from genome assembly GCA_009911035.1 of Lachnospiraceae bacterium. GTDB lineage: Bacteria > Bacillota > Clostridia > Lachnospirales > Lachnospiraceae > Suilimivivens. The sequence continues at coordinate 25,796 of QXWO01000014.1, read as the reverse complement.
CATTTCCTCGGACAGAAGGATTCGGAAAAGGCCAGTCGCTCGGCGTGGCAGCTAGTGCTTTTTTCCATATGGCTGTCTGCTGCGGTTACAATTATTTTTCTGGCTTTTCACAGACCGCTTCTTAAGGTGATTTTCGGACAGGTGGAGCCTGCAGTCATGGAGAGCGCAACAGTTTATCTGGTTATTACGGCCATTTCGATCTGTCCTCTTGCGGTTTATAATTCTTGTGCCGCGTTGTTCCGGGCCATGAACGATTCAAAAACAACCATGGAGATAGCCATTGCCATGAATCTTATTAATCTGGCAGGAAATGCAATTCTTATTTATGGGATAAAAATCGGTGTGGCGGGGGCAGCCATAGCAACCACTATTTCAAGGGTTGTGGCAGCAGTTATTATAATGGTACTAATGTTCCAGCCGGGCAGGGCAATCTCTCTGGGCGGGCAGGCGACATGGAAAATGGATTTTGGACTGATCAAGAAGATCCTGTATATCGGAATTCCAAACGGGCTGGAAAACAGTCTGTTCCAATTAGGGAAAATATTGCTGCTTAGCCTGATTTCCACTTTTGGCACTTATGCCATAGCAGCAAATGCCGTCTGCAATACGTTGGCAAGCTTCAATGTGCTGCCGGGGCAGGCCATTAATCTGGCGCTTCTGTCAGTTGCCTCCATGTGCATTGGGGCCGGGGATTTTAAACAGGCCAGATATTATACGAAAAAGCTTATGATAATAGCGGTATCGTGTACCGCATTGATATCGGGACTTCTTTTTCTATTTGCCCCATGGGTGATGAAAATTTACCAACTGACGCCCCAGACGGAAAGCCTTGCAGTGCAGGTCATCCGGTGGCATACGGTACTTGCCGTTATTTTCTGGGTGCCCTCCTTTACACTGCCCAACACTCTGCGTGCGGCAGGGGATGTGGTCTGGACCATGCTCATAGCCATTATTTCCATGTGGAGTTTCCGGATTGGGTTTGCATACTTTTTCAGTAAAAATTTTGACGGTGGGCTGATGGGGGTATGGATAGCCATGACCATAGACTGGGCTTTCCGGGCACTCTGCTACTGGCTTAGGTATCGCGGCCATAAGTGGGAGCATTCCATGGGGACAACCGGATCATGAAATAAGAGATGGGGATGCAGTTCTACTTGCAGGAGACAGACCTGTCATGGATTTTTATCCAGTCGGGCATCCAGGGCGCGGAGCCTTTGTTTGCCCTGCCGTTTGTAAATTCAGCGGCATGGAAAGTGGATCTGACAAGGATGTATTTTTCCGGCAAAGAACGTCAAATAACCTTTTGACAAGCGCCAGACCTGACTTTATAATGGGAATATGATGTCAGATCTAAAGGCTGTTTCGGCAGGCTGGCATAATGGATTATCAGGCGTAAAGGCGTCTGTGATTCGAAAATATTTGGAGTATTATAGCACATCAGAGTCGGCAGGCGACAGATAGGAGCACGTTTATGGATAAGGAAATGGTTATTGTACTTGACTTTGGCGGTCAATATAATCAGTTGATTGCCCGGAGGGTCAGGGAATGTCATGTGTATTGTGAGGTTCATCCCTGCACCATAAGTTTAGGGCAGATCAAGGCGATGAATCCTAAGGGGATTATTTTTACCGGAGGGCCTAACAGTGTTTACGGCGAGGAGGCACCCCGGTACTCAAAGGAAATTTTTGAACTTGGTATTCCAATTCTGGGTATCTGCTACGGTTCCCAGCTTATGGCATATCTTTTAGGCGGCAGTGTAAAGACCGCGCCAGTCAGTGAATACGGCAAGACGGAAGTTGATGTGGATAAGTCTTGTGTGCTTTTTTCTGATGTTGAGGAAAAAACTATCTGCTGGATGAGCCATACAGATTATATCGAAAAAGCACCCGAAGATTTCCGGGTGACGGCACATACGCCGGTATGTCCGGTGGCCGCTATGGAGAATGCGGAAAGGAACCTTTACGCAGTGCAGTTTCATCCGGAAGTTATGCATACACAGGAAGGTATGAAAATGCTTTCCAATTTTGTATATAATGTATGCCAGTGCAAAGGAGACTGGCGAATGGATTCCTTTGTGGAAACTACTATTGCGCAGATTCGCGAAAGAGTCGGCAGCGGCAAGGTACTCTGTGCGCTTTCCGGCGGCGTTGATTCTTCTGTGGCAGCAGTTCTCCTTGCCAGGGCGGTAGGCAGGCAGCTTACCTGTGTCTTTGTGGATCATGGGCTTCTGCGCAAAAATGAAGGTGATGAGGTGGAGGCAGTTTTCGGTCCAAATGGTTTATATGACTTAAACTTCATCCGTGTTAACGCGCAGGAACGGTTTTATGGAAAGCTTGCAGGAGTGACGGAGCCGGAGACAAAGCGGAAAATCATTGGTGAGGAGTTCATCCGCGTTTTTGAAGAAGAGGCAAAGAAAATTGGCGCGGTGGACTTTCTGGTGCAGGGAACGATTTACCCGGATGTGATTGAGAGCGGGCTGGGCAAGAGCGCAGTAATCAAATCCCATCACAATGTAGGCGGCCTTCCGGATTATGTTGATTTTAAGGAAATTATCGAACCGCTTCGGCTATTGTTCAAAGATGAGGTGCGCAGGGCAGGATTGGAGCTTGGCATTCCGGAACATCTGGTTTACAGGCAGCCATTTCCCGGACCGGGGCTTGGCATCCGAATCATTGGTGAGGTGACAGCGGAAAAAGTCCGCATCGTTCAGGATGCAGATGCAATTTACCGGGAAGAGATCGCAAAAGCAGGTCTGGATAAAGGGCTGGGGCAGTACTTCGCCGCGCTTACCAATATGCGCAGTGTGGGTGTCATGGGGGATGAGAGAACCTATGATTATGCAGTGGTGCTTAGGGCGGTGAATACCTCTGACTTTATGACTGCAGAGGCGGCGCAGCTTCCCTGGGATGTGCTTGGGGTTGTTACCAGCAGGATTGTTAATGAAGTGAAGGGGGTTAACCGCGTTTTGGTAGATATTACTTCTAAGCCGCCGGCTACGATTGAGTTCGAATAGACAGTTAAAGTCCGCAAGGCCAGTATTTATGCTGGTTTGCGGACTTCCATTTTACAATTGCTTCTAATTTGCTTCTAAAATTAATATCTATAATTGTTAATGCTTTGTTCCATTCCATTTTCATCTGTATATTTCCACCAATTCCAACCATTAGTTGAAACGGTGTCGGGAGCACCTAAATCAATTTTTGCTTTATCAGCAGCAGTAGAGACAGAAAATTTATTTCCATTGTACAATACTTGTTGTGTTTCTATGTTATAAACTGCGGTTGCTTTTTTCTTACGATAGTTGCCCCAGATTGAAATTGTTCCAGTGTAATTAGCTATCTTCTTAACATCTATAACAAATTTGCTTTCTATCATTTCTTGTTTAGAAATAATCATTTCATTTAGTTTATTGAAAATAAGCTTGGCACGTTCTTCTACAAATGTGTCATAAAAATTTTCATATAAGCCAGAAAGAATATCAGTAGGAATCATATGATTGGATAATACCTCTAAAAACTGAGGATTATTTTTCAATATTTCATTCATATATATGTGAGGTGCTTTTTTACTAATTTTTATGTTTGTTATTTTGGGGATAAGAGTTCTGTTTGCAACACTGTTGATTAGATTTCTATCCGCCTCTTCATCTAAAGTGTCATTTAAATAGTCTTTAGGAAAGATATGGTGATCGTCTATTTTATCTGTAAAGGAAATCTTGCTACAATTATTCCAATCTAATAATCCACCAGCACTATAATTGATAAAATTCAAAATTGCAATATAAATAGCACTTCCTTTTTTGTTATAAGGTATAATATCTTCATGGCTAGAAATCATAGGTTTAAGTTTTTTAATGTATGACTTATCAGTTATTTTTTGCTTATTTGAGATGAATGTCAACATTGTTGAATCAAGTAGGATTGTTTCATTACTAGCTGAGACATATCGTTGTGACAGAACGGAACTCCAATACCAATATTCAAAAAAATCTTTCTGCTCTTGATTCATTTGGGAAAAATTTTTACTTGGTAAACCGCGCAAAAACATCATTATAGGAATAAGAGTATTCGAATAAGGAATCCAATTATAATTTAAAATAAAGTTATTATAATTCAAATATTCAATCGTTGATTTATATAAATTAACAATTTCATCCCAATATAAATTAAAATGGTCAGAATTTAATTGACCTAATATATATTTTTTGTCAACTTTTTTTCCGTTACTTACTAAATAAGCTATAGAGCGGGCAAGAATCTCTCGGTTCAAAGTTATATGAGGATTTTGAGCCTCGAATTCTTCAATTTTTCTTTTCAGATTAAAGCCATTTATTAATTTGGCTACCAAAATATCAATAAAGGTTAAGCTAATTCCTAAACTGTTACTTCGTTCAAAAAAAAGAGCAAATTTATCTGCTGACATATCAAGAAGAAAATAAGCAACCAGTTTTTGACTTTTAAATAAGTCTTCTAATTTTTGGATTGACTGCAAGTATAATTTAAATGCTTTTTTATATTCCTCTTTTTGTAATCTTTGTGAAAAAGTCAGTTTTTTGAAGTATTCTTCTATTTCATCTTGCATTAAGGAGTCATCTATTTTTTTGTAAACAGTGGAAAGATTGATGGATAGATGTTCAGAATCCTCACAACCGTCTATTGTCAATACACAATTTTCTAAAGGAATTGATTTTAAAGATATATCTTGAAAATCTTCATCTATTTCGTCATGATTTTTCATAATGACCCAAACATTGTCAATGCCTTTTAAAGCACGATAAATAGAGGTAATACGTTGTTGACCATCTAATACTAATCTAAAATTATTTATTTGAACTTTGCTTTTAATTTCGTCTTGTGATAGGAATTTACTTGTTAATTTCTGGCGACTTCCTTTACCAGATCTAGGACGATTGTCTAATTCACGAACAGTTAATCCAAAGGAAGGGATACCATAGATAATTGAGCCTACAAAAACATCTTTGACAAATGAATCAAAAAGGTCATAAGTTCTAGTAATATCCCAAACAAAGTCACGTTGGAATTCTGGCAATGCAATGTTTCCAGAATCGATCATTTCAATAATTCCAATTATTGATTCGGTATTAAAGTTTGTAGGGTTTGCTGATGTACTCATTCTTTTTTCTCCTATGTGTTTGAAATTTTTACAACAATATTTTCAATACCTTTTCGTACAATTATGTTATTATCTACCAATCTTTTTTTGATTTCCTCACATTTTTCTTCCATATCTTTAACCTCAGCGAGATATGTTTCTTTAGTCGGGAATTCGCTTTCTGCATTCTTAGTTTTCTCTAAAAGAGCTTTTGCATATGCCCATTTTGAAAGACTTTCATTAACGACATTGTTACTTAAGTGCATGGAAAGAGTTTGGGGATCAATTTTACCATTTTCATCTTTTGTTCCTTCAAAAGAAATGTCGATATCTTCGTCCATTTTAAATATTAAAGATAAAACATCAGAAACAGTATTGACATCAAAATCCATAAAAATATTGATACTAATACCAAGAGCATTTGCAATTTTTAATAATTGCTCCGGTTTTGGGTTCCTGTCACCAGCTTCATATTTTCTTATAGTCACTTCATTCATTCCTGAGAGTTCACCTAGGGTTTTTTGCGAAAATCCCCTAATATTTCGGAAAGTTTTTATTTTTTCACCAACTGTCATTGCAAAACCTCATTTTGTTAAATAATATCAGATACATTTGTATTGTACCATACCTATAAAAGAATGCAATAACAACATTGACAAGATACATATGTATCTGTATAATTAGAATGTAATAGATACAAAAGTATCTTACGAATAAAGGCTGAAAGGATATAAAGGTTATGAAGAACTCAAACAGAATGTATCTTACAGCAGAAGAAGTAGCAGAGATTTTAGGAGTTTCCAAAGCGTATGCTTATAAGGTTATCCGTAATCTAAATGATGAACTAGAGATAAAAGGCTATGTAGTTATTTCTGGAAAAGTATCGACTAAATACTTTAGAGAAAAATTTTATGGCTTTGAAATAGCATTACAAAAGGAGGAAACTGAATGAATTTCAAAAAAGATCCAAAGAAAGGAACATGGTTGGTACAGTTTTATTATACCGACTGGCAAGGTGTTAAGAAAAAGAAATTTAAGCGCGGTTTTCGGACAAAAGCAGAGGCAGATCGATGGGCAAGAGAATTTTTACAGAAGCAGCAGAATGACCTTGATATGCGGTTTGATCAATTTATCGAATTGTATTATGCAGATATGGAAAATCGATTGAGGGAAAGTACCATGCGAACAAAAAAGTACATTATAGACCTAAAAATCTTACCGTATTTTGGGCAGAAATCTATAAATGATATTAAGGCATCTGATATACGAACATGGCAGAATGTATTGCTGAAAAAGGGCTATTCAGCAACATATCTGAAGACAGTAAATAATCAGTTGGCGGCTATTTTTAATTATGCAAGCCGCTATTATGATTTGAAAAACAATCCATGTAAAAAAGCTGGCAGTATTGGTAAGGGGAAAGCGGATGAAATGGTGTTTTGGACGAAAGAGGAGTATTTGCAGTTTATTGAAGGCGTAAAGGATAAGCCCATGTCGTATATGGCTTTTCAAATTCTTTATTGGACAGGCATGAGAATAGGAGATGACCACGTTATAATAAGACTAAAGTTAGACAAACCCAGTAAATACGCTGGTTTGAGCTGATTTAGTCCTTTCTCAAAACTGCAACGAAGCATGATATTGATGGAAGGCGGCGCTGTTTTTTCGGTCAGATATCTCACAAAAGCATATGGAGCACCAGGGTTCCGGCGGGGATTTATGCCATATGGGCAGGGAGGTGGAAACTGTATTTTGGTGCAAAAAAATATTGGAATTATTCAGGCAGGACTAAATTCAGAACCCCAGAGAGGGGAAAGCTGGTTTAGCCCTGTTTTTTATTATCACAGGGAGGGTGCATATGGGCAATCGGATTACCAGGGAAAGCATGGAATTCATAGCAGGGGAAATTATGGATACAGTCCATGCTTCCGGCAGTCTGGAAGACGGCATAAACAAAATTCAGGAAATTCTTGAAGACAATGGGATTGTAGAAATTATCTCAGATTAAAAGGAGGAGAGCATATGAAACAAAGAGAGATGACAGTTTATAGGGCAAGGGGAACCAGCATAGGAACGAATAACCCATTGATCATGCTGCAGGGGAAATGGCTACGGGACTTGGGTTTTTCCACGGGTGATAGGATATCAGTAACTTGTGATGGCGGCAGGCTTATCGTGGAAAAGACCGGCAGGATATGGTCTGACCCCAAAGGGGCAGGGATGGTGGCGGAAGATGCAGAATATCAGGGGAAGGCGGTATGACGATGGGTATGATGAAAGGAAATAAACGTACAATTAGTTTTAAGGACCAGGAGCATGAAATGTTTTATCGGAACTTCCTGCAGAACTGTAAGTCCGGGGATGCATACCATAAGGCGCTGGCTTACTGCATTGGGATTAACGGGGATACCAGACGGAATGTGGAACGTATTTATGACTTTGAGGAAGATTTAATAAAGACAGAATGTCTTAGGGAAGACTGGATCACCAGCGGCAGCGCAAGGGTGGTACGCATGGCGTTCAACCTTTTCTGCAACGGTGCGCCCAGCGTGTATGCCCTTGAAGGGGAAGAAAAGGTAAAAGAGTGCCGGCGGTATACAGTGGAAGACCTGTTCTGCTGTGAATACGCAGTATATTTCTGGGAGGCGATTAAAGTACGCTATCCGGAATACTGTTTCCCGATAGATTTATCAGAGTTTGGGATTTAAAACCGTAAAGTGCAGAAGGAGGGCAGTATGGCAGAGTTAAGTATGGCGTTAGTGCAGATGAAAGGGCTGAAATGCCGGATTGATGATATTTTATATGTCACCACTTATGATGAACATGCAGACCTGAGGGGGCTGCATGCGGACCATAAGGACAGCAATCAGATGTTCCAGTTAAGGGAAATGAGGAGAATTATGGAAAAGCTGGCAGACGTAGGCGGCAGCATAGAATACCTGTTCCGCCCGGTTCAGGAGACCAGTACCCTGCACAGGGATGAAAACGGGGAATACAGGACGGAGAAAGGATACTGTTACCGCAGCGGAAGCCTGATTGAAGCTTTATTGCAGGAAGATTCCCAAGAAGCGCCCTGCTGGGTGCAGACAAAAGTAGAGCATGACGGGGAGGATTATTATCTCATGGGATATGAAGATATCCCCATGGAAGGGCTGAACGTCCGTGTGAGATAGGAAGGAGAGCGGATATATGGAAACAACAGGAAGAAGATGTAAGGTCATTGCCCTCGCAAACCAAAAGGGCGGTGTGTCAAAGACAACCACTACGGTAAATTTGGGGATTGGTCTTGCAAGGGCGGGAAACAGGGTTTTGCTCATAGATTCCGACCCACAGGCCAGCCTTACCGCAAGCATGGGGGAAAGGGAGCCGGACAGGCTGGACAAGACGCTTGCCACGGTGCTCACCTCCATCATGGAAGGGCAGGAAATAGAAGCGGAGGATGGAATCCTCACCCACGGGGAAGGGGTGCGGTTCCTTCCGGCAAACATTGACCTTGCGGCAGTGGAAGTGTCGCTGATCAGCGCCATGAGCAGGGAGTATATGCTGAAAGAGTACATAGAGGCGGTGGCACCATATTTTGATTACATTATCACAGACTGCATGCCATCCCTCGGGATGCTGACGATCAATGCGCTTGCGGCGGCGGATACGGTACTCATACCCCTGCAGGCACAATATCTGTCCTTAAAAGGGTTGGAACAGCTGACCGCAACGATCATGAGGATAAAGAAGCGCATTAACCCGGCGCTGGATTTTGAGGGAATCCTGCTGACCATGGTGGACGCCCGGACAAACTATGCAAGGGAGATCATGGAGATGGTGCGCGGAAACTACGGGCAGAGGATACCGGTATTTGAGAATTATATCCCTTTGTCGGTGCGTGTGGCGGAAGCAAGCGCAGAGGGGAAGAGCATATTTGCACATGACCCGAAAGGCCGGGCCTCGGCAGCATATGAAATGCTGGCAAAGGAGGTGCTGGCGCATGGCAGGTAGAAAAAGCAGCGCTTCCAATATCAAAATGCCAGATGTGAACGCTTTGTTTGGGCTGGAAGAGGACACAGGCAGGTTATCGGAAAAGGTAGAGGATATAGCCATTGACCAGCTGCATTCCTTTGATTCCCACCCATTCCGGGTGCTGGATGATGAAAAAATGCAGGAGACCGTGGAGAGCGTCAGGGAGCATGGGATCATCAGCCCCCTGCTCGTCCGTCCGGGGAAGGAAAGCGGGTATGAGATCATATCGGGGCACAGGCGGAAAAGGGCCTGTGAACTGCTGGGACTTAAGGCGGTCCCATGCTTTGTCCGCAGCATGACAGATGAAGAAGCCACCGTGACGATGGTGGATTCCAACATCCAGAGGGAAGAGCTTTTGTACAGCGAAAAAGCTTACGCCTATAAAATGAAGCTGGATGCGATAGACAGGGTAAAAGGCAGGCCTAAAAAAGAGGGACAGGTTGTCCCTGATTATCTGGGGAAGAAATCCACAGAGGTGGCAGCAGAAGGAAGCGGGGAGAGCTATAAACAGGTTGAGCGGTATATCCGCCTGACTTTCCTTATAAAGCCTATGCTCAATTATGTAGATGAAAAACGCATTGCATTTGGCGCCGGGGTGGAATTATCCTATCTGGAACCGGAAGTGCAGGAGCTTCTTTGCCAGACAATGCAGCGTTTATGCGTATTCCCTAATCTGGCACAGGCAAGGAAGCTTAAGGAGTCAGGCAGGGAAGGGAAACTGGACGAAAACGGAATGGAGATCATCCTTTCTGATGAAAAACCGGCAGCCCAGGCAGTCAGGCTGCAGAGAAAGAAGCTGAACGAATATTTTCCGGCTGGTTATTCGGCGGAGCAGATAGAGGAAGTGATCTATGGCCTCTTAAAGAGGTGGAGATTTGAGCAGGGGGAATAGCACTGGCAGAGCGGTATGCTCCGTCAGAAAAACAGAATATTGTTCCACATAAGAGCAGAGGAAAACACACCCTCTGTTTTTATGTGGAGAAAACCATAAAAAGATTGTGAGGAATGGAGGCGTAAAAAGATGCAGGGGATCCAGTTTGATTATTTCCATGGGATGGAAGCGGGGCAGTACAGCTTTTACCGTATCCCGAAAATGCTGTTCACAGCGGAGTGCTTCAGGAGCCTTTCCTGTGAAGCGAAAGTCTTATACGGGCTGATGCTGGACCGCATGGGGCTCAGCATTAAAAACAGGTGGATCGATGAAGAGGACAGGGTTTACATTGTCTTTACGGTGGAGGAGACAGCGGAGTTAATGAACTGCGGAATGCAGAAAGCGGTAAAGCTGATGAAGGAACTGGATTCTGATAAGGGTATCGGGCTGATAGAGAAAAAGCGCCTGGGACTGGGCAGGCCTAACGTGATCTATGTAAAGAATTTCATGGTAAGGGAAGAGCCGACATTGCCGAAGAAAGGGGGAGACCCTGACGAAAGGGAAACGACAGGAACGCCGGAAAACAGGGCGGCCGGTGATCATGACGGGGGAACTGTGGAAACTGTAAATCAGGAATTATTAAAATCACAATTCAAGAATGATGAAAATCACAATTCAGGAGTAATGAAAACCACAATTCAAGAATTTCCAAAATCACAACCTAATAAGACTGAATTTAATAAAACTGATTTCAGCAAGACTGATCCTGTCAATCCTTATCCATCAGGCGCGATAAGACGGATGGAGGGATACCGTTCCGCCATACGGAAAAATATCTCGTATGAGTGTTTTTTGGGTGCCAGGGGCTGCCAGAGGGAGGAACTGGACGAGCTGGTGGAGCTGATGGTGGATGTGATGATGATGCCTGACCATGCAATTTTGCGGATAGCGGGGGCGGAAAGGCCGGCGGCGGTTGTGAAGGAGCGGTTCCTGAAGCTGGATGATTCACATATAGCCTATGTGCTTGCCTGCCTGCAGGGGAATACTGGCAAAGTGGGGAATATCAAAGCGTACCTGCTGGCATCGCTTTATAATTCAGCACTGACCATAGGCAATTATTACCGGGCGGAGGTGAACCACGACCTATATGGGAGCGGATAGCGGCCACAATGTCAATGCAAATACATAATCTCTGGAAAAAGACAGCCTGCGTATGGTCTGGCTGGCTTTGCTGCCGGGACCGGGGAATGGAAATCTGTAAGGAAAGGGGGAAACCGTGTTGGGCAGACGTGTAGAATCACAAGAACTGGCAGCCCTTGGGGAACGTATACGGGAACGGAGGATGGAACTGCGCCTGTCACAGGAAGCGCTTGCGGAGAAAGCAGGGATCAGCGCCAACACGGTAAGCCGGATTGAGGGAGGACAAATGGCCATGGGCATAGGAACTTTCATAAATCTGGTACAGGCAATGGATGCAGACGCAGACAGCCTTCTGGGCGTTATTTCCGATTCGGGGAAAAAGCGGCATGGGGATATATTCCACCGCATCAGTCATTTAAGGGAACCGGAGCGGGAGATCGTGCTGCGGACGATAGAGGCGCTGGTGGAAAGCCTGCGGAGGGGCAGATGAAAGGATTCTACGGATATGGTGGGAAAATAAGTGGATTTCTACCTGACCGGTGAGGAAAGCGGCCGCTGGTTCCGTTAAAATATACACAAGATAACAGGCAGTAAGGAAAAGTTTCCAGCCCCGTTAAAAAAAACGGGTAAGCCGGAAGCTGTTTTTTACTGCCTGTCCTGCGATGGTGCAGGCAATGCAGCCAGTATAATTCCGGCACGGCCCGTTGGAAAGGCGGCCAGAATTGACATTGCAGGAATTGAAGGAGATTACCGAAATACCGGAACATGGAAGAAAAATGCCCACCGCAAGGAATCTAAGGAATACAGGCAGGCTGGTGGCAGAAAAGGAGCTGAAAAATGACACATGGATTGCAGCCTATCAGAATGGCTATGCATTATACCATGCCGGCGGTCATTCCACCGTATTCCCGGTTCATACATGCGGAGATTATCTGTATGCATCCAGCGGGATAAGCAGTTATTTACCGGAACATTTTTTTGCGAAGGAGCCATGGCATATCCGGCTTGTCCTTGAAGGGGAGGACAGGCTGGAACGTAACCAGAGGGCAAAAGAGCAGGAAAGGACAGTTTCCTACAGCGCCATATCGGAAGAGTGGGAAGCGATGGAAGACGTATGTGCGAAAACAGTTGAAGATTTGCTGGAAAGGGAAAACATGGAAGAACTGCTAAAATGCCTGACGGAGCGGCAGAGAATGGCAGCCAGGCTTTGTTTTTTCCAGCAGAAGACCCGGAGAGAAGCGGCAAAAGAGCTTGGGATCACCAGCCCGGCAGTATCAGCCATACTTTCGCAGGCAGCCCGGAGACTGCGGAAGCAATACCCGGACAGGAAGCAGGCGGTAAAGGCGGTGGCGGCTGTATGAGGGGAAAGCAGCCAAGGGAACGGGAAAAATATTTTATCCGTCTGGGTGGCGGTACGCTGGTGGAAGTGGGCAGGGAGATTTATCTGGAATGGTACCGTTCAGAACGGAGGGAGCGGTACCAGAGGGAACGCGACAGGAAGCATGGTGTGTGCAGTATCAATAAACTGCATGAAAAAGGATATTATCCTGAAAAATCAAATTACCTTAAGGATACGACACTGGAAACGGTTTTAAAGGACGAATGCCGGGACAGGCTGGAAAATGCCCTTAAAAAACTGCCTGAACAGGAGAAACGTCTGGTAAGGCTTTTGTATTTCGAGGATATGACAGTAAAGAAAACAGCGGAAATATTCGGGTGCAGCAGAAAAACAATCCAGAACAGGCGGGAAAAAGTATTGGAAAAAATAAGAAAGATGATGTCGGAAACGTCTCCATGAAAAGAGATAACGTCCATGTCGGCAAAGGAGCGGAACCGTTGTCAGGAGGATCGTGGAATACCGGAACGCGAAGCGTGAGGATATGCCGCGAAAGCCTCTTGACATAAGGTTCACGGATTATCCTTATGCAGTAGAAAAGGGGCTGCTGCTCCTTTTCCTGCTTCCGGCGAGGACGGGTCCGGGCAGAGCCCGGCAAAGGGTCAAGGGATAAGTCCTTTGCCGGTTCTTAGGGCAGCCCCCCCCCGGAGCGCCTTTTCTCTTTCATGATGTAAGCTGCCGTTGAAAAAGTTCTTTAATCACCTTATCTGTCAGCCCTATCCGTTTTAAGATGCAGCAATATACCAGTTTTATAAGTACAAAGGCAGTCTCTGCTAATTTATTGTCTAATGGCATGAAATTACCGTGTGTAATGGTATTTCTATATTGTACAAGTTTATCAATATCTTCTCTGGATATGTATTCACCTATCAATGGCTGGTATTCAGAGAAACATTTTTCAATCCTGTCAGCAAGGGCACCTGACAAATGCCGGAGAGTGCCGAGGATATAGTCATATGATTTTGGGTCGGTTAGAGAGTGGATTCCATCACGATCTTCTTTCACTATGTCTTTTAGTTTTTCTACCAGATTGTCAAAAGCTGTTTCCTGCTGTACCTGAATTTTAGATAATTCCATTTCTGATTCCAGTGCAGAACAGATTTCCCTTATTTTTATGCTTGTAATATAAAGAGCGGTTTTATCGTCATCAGGAATAAATCCAATGTTGAAACTGGGTTTCTTAGGTTTGTTGCTTACGATAGAACTTAACAGGCTGGTAACGGATTCTTGCAATATATTGAAAGTCAGGCAACTATGGATTCCTTTATTTGTATCATGCACATGCTCATAATTAACATAGCATTCTGCAACAGAGTCAGTTATTTCTGGGAAATTATCAATAAAATCTCTGAATGTTATTTTTTCAAAACTTATATTTCGGCGGAATGCCATAAACTGGCACATGTTTAATATATATCCAAACATTTCGGGGAAAGTCTGGATTTCTTTTTCTTCATCAAATGTGATTTCTAAATTAATTCCTCCCGTTGAAATGGAATCGCCTTTTTCGGCTGATCTCCGGTCATGAGGTGTGGAATGGATAGAGATATTCCCTCTCACATTTTTGCCTGCCAACGTGTAGGTCAGGCTGTCATCCTGATATTTAACTTTCGTTTCTGCCTTTTCAGTATATTCAAATATAACAGAAGATGGGAAGAAAAGCTTATTGAGAATACCGTTTTCAAAACAAAGGATTTTATAGGTACTAATATCGGGAAAACTACTGACAAAGTATGTCCAGGTGTTAAGTGTCAGTTCATGCCATATTTTTAATTCCTGATTGGCATAGATATAGACATATTTTCTTTCGGGAGTACGTCCCAGGATAAATCCCTGTTGCTGGGGAAGGATAATAGGAGATTTAGGCTGGGGGTCTGAATGAAAGAAGATACATTGGAAATCTTCTATTACAAAAGAAATATTTTCATATCCTTCCACTATACCATACAGTCTTGTTTGATTTTGCATGCAATCACCTTTTTCTCTAAAAAAATTCGTATTAAACGAAAGCTATGTTTGATAAAAGAGATGTTAGTCCGAAAGTGTGTTGGTGCTATAATCTGCATTCTATATCTCCGGTATTCATGCGAATCAAAACTGGGAATTTTGAATGCCAACATATTTACGGACTAACACCAGACTTTAATGATCAATGAGTTCTATCATGCTTCAACCATTCATTCATTTCTATCATATCTTCTTTTTCCAAACGATTACGATAATCTGAATTAATTAAATATATTTCTCCTTCTGTTTCTATGGTTATCACATGGCATATACGCTGTCCAAGATATATGCCTAAATAGTTGCGTGTGACAGATGCCCTTGATATTTTTTTCCCTGATCTAATTGCCTCAATAATATCTTCCCTTTTCCAAATCCCTAATTCATCTATTACTTTGTCTTCTTCACAAGTATAAGCTGTTGCATGAGTAATTAAGTTGTTTAGTTTTGAATAGCTTACATTATCCAACAAAATTTCCTGCATAAATTTCCCTCCCATTCATTTCCAACAATTACATTATTATACACTATTTCTGTACCAGTCACCACATAAAATATAATCTTGCTTTAAATCAGTATGCCAAAATGTATTAGTCAGTAAATGTGTTGGTTCTTAAAATTATTCGTTTTCAGACCGCAAATTCAGAATGTGTAGGCAACAAATTATATCTGCTAACACAATTTTGGACTAATACACAATATTATTAATGGAGATTTGTACGGACGGATAGATATTAAGACAAACCGACAGCAGAATTTTATTTCTAAAATTTCTATAAACTGTTTATTTTTCACTCCTTCCCGCCTGCTATTAGTGAAGGGGTAAATAAATCTCATTTTCAATTCATACAAAATTCCCTTTCGTTGAACCTTGACAATTTCACAGCCTGCCCAGATTGATATCCTGCAGATGAGTGTGCATTTGGCGCGCCTGGCAGGAGGGAACGCCGCGGAAACAGAAGCCGGGGCAGGAACGGGTCTGGGAGGGACACAGGCAGAACGTTTAATATTTATAGAAATATGGAAGAAAGGAAGGACGTATGGGAAGAAAGAAAATCATGACGAAGCTTCTTACATGCTTTGCGGCGGCAGCCACGGTCGCAACGGGAATCCTTGGGAGCGTCCCGCTGCCTGCCAGGGCGGCCGAAGAGGACAGTTACACGGTCACGTTTGAGGCCTATGAAGGGATCTGTGAGACAGAAAGCATTTCCGTGCCAAAGGGGGAAAGCATCATATTGCCAGACGCATCCTATGAGGGGCATTATCTGGAAAGCTGGGTAGAAGTGACCGAAAACGGGAACGTGCATACATTTAAAGCCATAGGATGGGCCGGGAACGAGTACACCCCGGAAAGGAGCCTGAACCTTTATGCCAACTGGAAGCCGGAACAGGAGCAGGATATTACGGCTATTTATGAGGCAAGGATCGGGGATATTCAGTATGAAGAGCTGGAAGAGGCTTTTGCCAACGCACAGGCAGGCGACACGATTATAGTCCTTAAGGACTGCGGCGTGTCAAAGACGCTTGAGGTCACTGCTGATAACATTACCTTAAAGAGTGAAGACGCGGAAAATCCGGTGACCATCCGCAGGGAAGAGGAGTTTGCCGGTAAAAGCTATGCCAGAGATGCCGGAAACGTTCTGGTCGGGATAAGCAGCGGCAGCCTTGCCACGCAGGATATTATCCTTGACGGAGGCGCGGTGCTGGATAAGGATTTTAACAACACCGGGCAGGTCTGGGACAGCCCCCTTATTTATGTGAAAGGCTCCTATGCCATGGGAGCAGGGACTGTCCTTCAGAATAACTATAACACGGATTATTCTGAAAGCGCAGACAGTTCCAGGAGCGTCAGGACTGCAGGGGCGGTAGATGTCGCATGGGACGCAAGCATGACCATGGATGGCGGCCTGATACAGGACTGCTATACATTAGGGGCGGGCGGCGGCATCCAGTCTGCCAAGACCGCGGAAGTTACGATCACATCGGGCACGATCCGCCACTGTGCGGCTGTATGGGGCGGGGCGCTTGGGCTCATGGGGCCTTCCGAAGCATCAGACATGGAACTGAGCGGGAACCATTCCGATTCAACAGGGGGTGCGGTGTGGTCAACATTATCCCTGGTCATGACGGACTGTGTCATTGAAGGGAACAGTTCCGGCTATGACGGTGGCGGCGTCTATATGTCTACAGGGGGCCAGGCGAAGCTGATCCGCTGTACCCTTACCGGAAATAAAGCCCCAAGGGGCAGTGCAGTCCAGACGGGCAAAGGGGAAGGCGTACTGCCACTGGTCATCCGCGACTGCACGATTACAGGGAACCGTTCGGGGGAAAAAATCCATGCAGGGGGCACGGTCTGTTACATGAACGAGACGGGGATTATCTTATCCGGGCATATCGTCATGGAAGATAACCTTTCCGTGGGTTATGAACCCTGCGATATCCATTATTTTTACAATACAGGGGCCTCCATTCTGTTAGATGAAGATTTTGAAAGCGATTCCACCTTTGTGCTGGGCGGCTATGACACGATCAAGCCGGGCAGGGTTTTAATTGACGGGACGCTTTACCATAAGGATGCCAGCCCGGAACAGTTTGTATGGCACACAAGGAACTATCGGACGGAAAAAAGGGGAGAGAACCTTTACCTTGCGGAAGTGCCGGAGGCTTATACGGTGACTTATGATGCGAATAACAGCTCCCCCGGATACGACAGCGTCTATTGCTCAGACCCTAATGACTATACCAGCGAAGATACCGTAACTATTATGGGTGAAGAAGAGCTTTTCCCCCTTATGGGAAACCTTGTGAAGTTCGGCTGTGACTTTGCCGGATGGAATACGGAGAAGGACGGGTCAGGGACAGGCTATGTGCCCGGACAGGAAATCAGCCTGACAGATGACCTTTACCTCTACGCACAATGGCAGGAAAAAGACCTTGTCACCCTGACTTATATCTATAATGGCGGCACGGGTGAGACGGAAAGTGAGCAGGTCATTCCCGGCACGAATACGGTATTCCCGGAGGCTTCCAGAAAGGGCTACCGCTTTAAGGGATGGTATGAAGACGAGGAACTGACTGTATTTGCAGGAAATGCAGGGGAGAAGCATTTTGCACCCCGGCAGGACGCTTCCTATTACGCCGCATGGGAGAAAACAGAAGCAACCGTCGCTTTTGACGCAGATGGTGGAGAGATGGAAGGCGGGGATATTACCGCAAAGATTGGCGATACCATTACCCTTCCCGGCTGTACCAAAGAAGGTTATGAATTTACGGGCTGGTATGACGGGGATGCCTGTGCCGGGCAGGCAGGGGAAGATTATACTGTCGCCGATGACGTTATCCTGAAAGCCCATTATGTAAGGAAAGAAGCGCCCGTATGCACTGTTTCTTTTGATACGGACGGAGGGAAAGAAATTTCACCCATGAAAGTGGAAAAAGGAAAGGCGGTTAAGCTGCCGGAAGCAGAAAAGGCAGGATATATTTTCCTTGGCTGGCACACAGCGAAGGAGGGCGGTACCAGAATGGACACGGAATTTACCGTGACGGAAGATACCATGCTTTACGCCCGCTGGGAAAAGGAAGACCAAAAGCCGGAGGAAAAACCGGAAGCCACTATCACCTTTGACGCGGACGGTGGGGAGATGGAAGGCGGTGACATTACCGCAAAAGTGGGCGATATCATTATGCTTCCTGCCTGCTCTAAGGAGGGCTATGAATTTACGGGCTGGTATGACGGGGATACCTGTGCAGGGCAGGCAGGGGAGAAATATACTGTCGCTGGTGATGTTATTCTGAAAGCGCATTATGAGAAAAAGGCGGAGATTACTTATCTCATTACCTTTGATCCCAATGGCGGAAGGAAAGCCGCACCCATAAAGGCGGCAAAAGGGGAAAAGATCACCCTGCCCGGCACGGAAAAATCCGGCTATGTTTTCCTTGGCTGGTATACGGAGAAAAAGGGCGGCATACTTCTCGGCCTTGCCGGTGACGAGCTGGAAGTGGAAAAAGATATGACCGTCTATGCTTTGTGGGAAAAGGAAAAAACGGGAGAGACCGGGGATAAAAATCCGGGGAATTGTAAAGTGGTATTCCACACAGAGGGCGGCACACTGAAAAACCAGACGCTTACCATTGTGAAAGGCGCAGGCCTTTATTTACCGCTCCCGGAGAAAAAGGGTTATGATTTCACCGGCTGGTATCTGGACAAATCCCTGACGCAGTATGCAGGGGCATACAGGGATTCTTACCGTATTACAAGAGACACTGATTTTTATGCAAAATGGGAGAAAACCAAAGAAGAGGATAAAAAAGACGACAATACAAACCAGGGCGGTACTGAAGAAACAGCGGATGCTTATACCGTAAAGTATGACGCCAATGGCGGTACGGTAAAGGAATCCTCGGCCAGAGTAACAAAGGGTAAAGGCGTAAAGCTCCCTGCCGCAGAACGGGAAGGATATGCTTTTACCGGATGGTATACGGATAAACAGATACTGGCTGGAAGGGCCGGCGCTGTTTATAAGCCGGACGGGGATATCTGCCTTTATGCAGGCTGGAAAAAGGTATCCGGCGGAAGCGGCGATGGCGGCACTGCAGATACCGGAAATAGTTCTGATGCCAAAACAGAAACTTCTACAGCGGATACCGGTTCAGGCAGCGGCCCGGATAAAAAATCAGATACTTCCGCAACGGGGAAATCCGGGGATACAGCAGCGGGCGTACCGGGGACAGGAACGGAAAAAGAGCCCGTGATCCAGACAGGACGCACCTCGCCGATTTACTTTCTTGCAGCAATCGGAATGGCTGGCATTCTTTTGGCGGCGCTTTCTGTCCGTGAGGGAAAACGCAGTTCTAAGGAATAAAATTTTATTGCAGGGGTGTCATGCCCCTGCATTTTGTAAGAAGGAGGCGTTATGGCAAAATGAAGGATCTGACAGGGAAGCTGGGGAAACTGATTTTTCCTGATGTGGAGGAGAAAAAGGGCAGGCGGATCGTGATACAGATCGTCACAGGGCTTTCCATTGCCCTGCTCTCCATAGCCGGAATGCTTTTCTACAGCCATCAGGAAGTGAAACAACAGCAGAGATTCCGGCAGATAAAAGGGGCGGGGATTACCCTGCCGGAAATACCGGTTATGCCGATGGGCGCAGCGAGAGAAGAATCACAGGAGGGAGAAAATGGGAACGGTGTGGAGGATATGGGGGAAATTGATAAAAATGCCATAACGTTTACCTACGATTGGGATTCCCTGTTGGAAGCAAATGAGGATGTCAAAGGCTGGCTTTATCTGCCGGATACGCCCATTGACCTTCCCGTGGTCGGCACTTCCGATAATGATTACTACCTGACGCATGATTTCTGGAAACAGAAAAAGAGCACGGGCTGCCCGTTCATGGATAAGGATACCGGGCAGTGGGATTTTAACAGGACGGTTTATGCCCACAACATGGGCGGCGCCTCTGACACCATGTTCTCCCCGCTTCTAAGGTTCAAGGACGAAGACTACTTTATGGCGCACAGGCAGCTTTATTATACGCAGTGTTACGGGATAACAGCAGAATATCAGATCATGGCGGCAGTAAAATACAATGCCAAAGATACAGGGAGCTGGGATTTCCGCACAAGGAACCATGCCGATATGGAGGGCTACAACCTCTGGATGGAACAGCTTCAGGAATATGCCCTTTATTATGCGGAGCCTGACCATGCCCCGGCGGAGATACTTACCCTTTCCACCTGTGACCGTTCCGAGTTCGGGAAAGACGGGAGGCTTGTCATTGTGGCGGGGAAATGTCAGCGATAGATTTCCCGGAACAAAAGACCGTTCCCGGATTCTGCGCAGGATATGGGATACATAAGGGAAAAAGCGTTCATGGACAGTGAAAAACCATGGACGCTTTTTTATGGGATACAACAGGGTGATTGATAGTTTAACTATGTTCACGGATATTAAAAATAAAGAAATGAGGAAACCAGAGTGCAGGGAGGGAAAGGAGAAAAACAAAGGTATGCGGAAGATAAACCGGACTGCGCTTACTGCTATTTCCGTAAAAAGAAAGGCGTCTGCGGGCTGGAAAAATGCTACTACCTGCTCCCGGAAGAGCCGGAAAAGGAGGAGGGAACCTGTGAGGGCTGTCCTTATGGGAAGCATGCCCCCTGTATCGGCTTCTGCCTGTTAAAGATTGTCCGGGAATTGAAGATAAAAGTATAGGGCAGGAAGGGGGAAGATTTATGCAGGACGAGGTAAGCGAGAAGCTCATAGCGCTTTGCATCAGCGGCGGGAAGATTTCAGCGCGGATATTGAAGGGCGCAATGGAAAAGGCGCTTGTCGATATGGAACGGAATAACCGGCAGGAAAGATATAATGCCCCGGCAAAGCAGAAGGAGAAAAAGCAGACGGTAAGCAGCGGAAAGCAGAGCCTTAAGAAACTTGCGGAGAACGGGGCACAGCTTTCCAACATAGAGGTCACTGACGGGAACATCAAATCCTTTGAGAAATGCGCCCGTAAATACCATGTGCTTTACAGCCTGAAAAAGGATAAGTCGGTATCGCCGCCCCGGTATTTTGTATTCTTCCGGGCAAAGGATGTGGATTCCATCACTGCCGCCTTCAAGGAGTATACAGGCAGGACGTTAAACAAGGCGAAAAAGCCTTCCGTCCGGAAAAAGCTGGAACTGGCAAAGGAGCGCGTGGCAAAGCACAGGGAGAAGGAAAAGACGAAACACAAGGACAGGGGGCAGGAATTATGAGCGGGAAGAAAGAGGGCCTGTCACTGCATGGCCTGACGGATAAAATCATGGGGGGTTTTGCAGAAAAAGTTTCCATGGCAGATAAGAAGCGTCTGCTCATGACGAATGTGCCTTACATCATTGTATTTTACCTGACAGATAAGCTCTCATGGCTGTACCGGCACTGCATGGGAAATTCTTTTGCGGAGAGGGCAGGGGTGCTTTTCCTGAATTTCCAGATAGCGTTTGAAAATCCGGTTCCCAGCTTCCATGCCCGTGACCTGGCAGCCGGGGCAATCGGTGCGGCCATAGTAAAAACTATGGTGTACCTGAAAGGAAAAAATGCGAAGAAATACCGGCAGGGCGTGGAGTACGGTTCCGCAAGGTGGGGGAATGCGAAAGATATCGCACCGTTTATCGATCCGGTGTCCGACAACAATATCCTCTTTACCCAGACGGAGCGGCTCACCATGAATGGCAGGCTGAAACAGCCGAAGTACGCAAGGAATAAAAATGTGGTGGTGATCGGCGGTTCCGGTTCCGGGAAGACAAGGTTCTATGTCAAGCCCCAGCTCATGCAGATGCCCCAAAATGTCAGTTTCGTGGTCACTGATCCGAAAGGTACCATCCTGCTGGAATGCGGAAAAATGTTAAGCAGGGGCACGCCGAAGATGAAAAACGGGAAACCGGTCAGGGATAAAAACGGGAGGGTGGTTTACGAACCTTACCGGATCAAGGTGCTGAATACCATTAATTTTAAGAAAAGCATGCACTATAACCCCTTCCGGTATATCCGTTCCGAAAAGGATATTTTAAAGCTGGTGAATACCATTATCGCCAACACGAAAGGGGAAGGGGAAAAATCCGCCGAAGATTTCTGGGTCAAATCCGAAAGGCTCTTATACTGTGCGCTGATTGGGTATATCTACTATGAAGCACCGGAAGAAGAGCAGAATTTCTCTACCCTGCTGGAATTTATTAACGCCTCGGAGACAAGGGAAGATGACGAGGAATTTAAAAATGCGGTGGATGAGCTGTTTGAGGAACTGGAACAGGAGAAGCCGGAACACTTTGCGGTGCGCCAATATAAAAAATTTAAGCTTGCGGCGGGCAAAACTTCAAAATCGATCTTAATTAGCTGCGGTGCAAGGCTTGCGCCATTTGACATCGCAGAGCTTCGGGAATTGACTTCCTATGATGAGATGGAGCTGGATATGCTGGGCGACCAAAGGACAGCCATGTTTGTCATTATCTCCGACACGGATGACACTTTCAACTTTATCGTTGCGGTGATGTACAGCCAGCTTTTCAACCTTTTATGCGACAGGGCGGATGACGTACATGGGGGCAGGCTCCCGTACCATGTAAGGCTTTTACTCGATGAATTTGCGAATATCGGGCAGATACCAAAGTTTGACAAGCTGATCGCCACCATCAGGAGCAGGGAAATCTCTGCCTCTATTATTCTGCAGTCGCAGAGCCAGCTAAAGACGATCTACAAGGATGCCAGCGAGACTATTTTAGGGAATTGTGACAGCATGTTATTCCTTGGCGGGAAGGAGAACACCACCCTGAAGGAGATTTCAGAGACTTTAGGGCGTGAGACCATTGACTTGTACAATACTTCCGACACCAGGGGGCAGAGCCGCTCTTATGGCATAAATTTTCAAAAGGTCGGAAAGGAACTTATGAGCAGGGATGAGCTTGCAGTCATGGACGGGGATAAATGTATCCTGCAGCTCCGCGGGGTGCGTCCATTTTTGAGCAATAAGTTCGACATCACCAGCCACAAGCGGTATAAGGAACTGTCAGACTATGACAGGAAGAACACATTTGACGTGGAAGGGTACCTGGAACACAGGCTGAAATTGCGGGTAGATGAGGAGTTTGAACTGATTGAGGTGGAAGGAACCGCAGGGGATACGGAAAATACAGGAAATGCGGCGGAAACAGAAGGATAAGGCAGAATTTTTTTGCAGACAGGAAGGAGGGAGATTATGGCAGGAAACAATGCAAAAAAGGAAAAGGCAGGCACAGAGGGGTTGACTTTTACAGTGGCAGAATGTGGGGAGTTCCACAGCCTTGGGGAATGCCATGAGGGGATCGGGACACTGGAAGAGGCGGTTTCCATCTACCGGAATATCCCGCCGGGGCGTATGAACGGGGTCCCGTCCATTGGGATCAGGATTCATAAGGCGGGGGAGCCGGAAAGTGAGGACTTAGTGCTTGACCTTGTTTCGGGCAGGGCGATCAATACCGGGCTGATCCGCTATGTGCCGGAAGCTGACAGCAATCCTTTCGTGTGGGAGGCGGTACGGGAACTGATAAAAATATTCCCGGAAAAAGAGGTTTTTGACTGAAACATAAAAGACATGACGGTGAAGGGGATGGAAAATGGTAAGGGATAATACTTTTAACCGGATACGCGCGCCTGACAGGGGCGGATGGATAAAGCGTAACTGGATATTGTGTGCTGTAAAAGCAATACAGCATGACAGGCTGCGGCAGGATACCTGCTGCTTTTTTACGGGAGGTGGTTATGGGAGGGATTACATTAGGCTCCCTTTTTGACGGTATAGGGGGCTTCCCTTATGCCGCATCTTTTTATGGCATCTGCACGTTGTGGGCCAGTGAGGTCATGCCGGACTGTGTGTCGGTCACAAGGCGGCATTTCCCGGATATGGAGCATATGGGGGATATTACCTGTCTCCGCGGCGGGAAGCTCCCGCCCGTGGATATTATCACGTTCGGCTCACCCTGCCAGGGGCTGTCCATTGCGGGGCAGCGACGGGGGCTTGCCGACGGACGGAGCGGATTGTTTAAAGAGGCGGTAAGAATCATTGATGAAATGAGGGAGGCGACAGATGGGAGATACCCGAAATTTGCATTGTGGGAGAACGTCCCCGGCGCATTTTCATCCGCCGGAGGGCGTGACTTTAGGGCGGTGCTCGAAGCGCTCACAGCGGGCGAAGTTCCAATGCCTTGCTCCGGGAAGTGGGCAAACGCCGGGATGGTGCGAGGCGGAGCAGCTGACCTCGCTTGGTGCGTGTACGATGCCCAATATTTCGGAACAGCACAGCGGCGCAGGCGAGTGTTCCTTGTCACAGATTTTAGAGGAAGGAGCGCCGGGGAAATATTATTTGTCCCCAAAAGCCTGCGGGAGTATTTTGAGGCGGGCGGCACTCCTCGGCAGGGCGTTTCCGCCTTTGGTGGAGATGATCCTGAAAAGGCAGGCGGCGGAGATAACGGAGGGCTGACGGGAAACGGTATGCCGGACAAGGAGGTGTACTGCATTGCCGGGAATACCATAGGCCGCAAGCCCGGAAACGGAGGGCATGGCATAGGCTGTCAGAGAGAACGCTCCTATACATTGACAACAGCAGACCGCCATGTGGTGGCAATACCGGAAAACGGACAAAAAATGGCTGGACGGGGGAAAGCTGCGATACTGAATGACCAGGGCGGGAGTTACCTGGCTGTGGAACATTCCGGGCTTTCCCCGACACTGCGGGGCCAGCCCCATGGCAACCTGCCGGTGGTGGCTTTTGACGGTATGGCACGCCGCCTTATGCCGCTGGAATGTGAGCGTCTGCAGGGCTTCCCGGACGGCTGGACCAGATACCGGCATGACGGGAGAGAGATTGGGGATACAAGACGCTATGAGATGCTGGGGAACAGCATTGCGGTTCCCTGTGCAGCTTATATCATGCAGGGAATGCGTCAGGTACTTGACGGTACATTTTGAAAAACAACTGAATATGGAACTTAAAACCAGAGGCTTTTCGTATGTATGGACGCTTCCCAAAGCGGTTCCGGATACAGAGGACCTCTTTTTTTATCTCAAAAATAAAATAAAAACTTAAGAAAGGAAAAGAACCCGTATCCTGAGATACACAGTTTGTGGTGAAACGACAAAATAGGGCGTTTCGGGGGTTTGGGTTTCGGAGGGAAATATGGCATTTTTTACTTCAGCGATCACAATCTTACAGACACTGGTAGTTGCCCTTGGCGCTGGCCTTGCGGTGTGGGGTGTCATCAACCTGCTTGAGGGTTATGGGAATGATAATCCGGGTGCAAATGCTCATGTACGGTAAAGAAGCAAGCAACCGAAAACAAGAGATAGACTGCCAGCACCACACTATTCCGAACCAAAGAAACCAAAAAGCAGAAAGCAAGCTATCTTATACAGTGCCATTCCCCAGTATTTTTTATTTTCCCAATCAAAGTTACAAATACATTTTATTGATACTCCATACTCTGCCTTGAGTTCATTTCTATTATGCCGTATAATGAAAGCATATTTTAAGCAATCAAAATTAAAGTATACCCTACTTTATATGGAGGATATAAAATTGAAAAAAATAGCAATCATTGAAGATGATACCGATATTTGCAACATGATAACAAAGTTTCTGATAAATCACAATTATGAAGTGTATTCTGCCCCTAATGGAAGTCTGCAAATAAAAAGTCAAGCAGAAATTTGTGAACTTTGAAAAATTTATACAGGTTGAAATGAAGGCATAAACA
>QXWO01000121.1 GCA_009911035.1 Lachnospiraceae bacterium | reverse complement strand
CTCTGAAGGTGGAAAATACCATTTCCGGGTGGCTCTGAAGCGGGAAACTGGTGGCTCCCAAGGGGGATAATATTCAAAAAGTCCTCAAAGGAAACGGCAGAGGACAGGGCGGCTCGGATTGTGCGCCTTAGCTTCTCCTTGTCGGTTTCAAACTTGGTCTGTCTGGGCGGTTCTCCTGTGGCGGCAAGGGAAGCGTTCTCTTTATCCAGTGCGGCTTGTCCTTTCCGCTTCGCCCAATACTCACGCTCGGTAACTCGGTTCTTGCTCCCGTTCAGCAAGTCAATCTGATAGAGGTTTTCCCGGTGGCACATCTCCATGACTTCCGCTTTGAAATACTCCATAGCTGCGTCCGTACAGCGGTGCTTGCAGCCCTCCCTTGTGTCCGCTGGTCTTTCCATGTAGGGCAGTAGCGGCACTTCTGCAATCCGCAAGCTGTTTATAACGATATGCACATGGATATTGCCGCTGTGGTTATGCCCGTCCGGGTGGGTGCATACAAGGGCTTGGTGTCCGGGGAAATGTTCTTTACAGAACTGCTCGCCCAACTCCTGCGCCCGGTCTACGGATAGTCCATTGTCGGTAGCGTCACGGGGGTCAAAGGAAATAATATAGTGGTGGCTTTTCACGTCCTCCCGCTTCTGGTTTTTGCCGTATTTCAGATTGGAGCGCATACACGCTATGGCGAAATCCTCCCCGCCGCAATTAAGGGAAGCTATACGGTAATCGTCACGGAGAACAAGCTGCCCGTTCCCGTCCAGCGTGGGCTTCATGGTAAACTCGTCATGCTCAAAGGTTAGGTACTGTTCAGCCGCCCCATAATCGGCATTTTTAGAGCTGATATGTTTGAATGTTGCCAACGGCTTCACCTACTTTCTGCAAGACTTCAAATTTCAAGGCGGCAAGTTCGGCGGTGGCAGCTCGTATCTCTTTTGAGAGGGCGTTATAAGGTGCGCCGTACTCGTTCAGACAGCGGGCAATCTGATTCAAGTTGCCGCCGATTTTCCCGTACTCGGCTGTGAGTTTCCCAACAGCAGACAGCAGTTCATCATTGACCGGGGAAACGGTGATAACCGGGCGTATGCTTGACTTAATGAGGGCTTGCCGGATAAACTCGGCTTGGCTCATTTTGCAGAGGGTGACACGCTCGGAAAACTCGGCGTATTCTTCCTCGGTCAAGCGTGTCTTGATTACCCGGTGGCGGTGGGGCGTGTTGTATCTTTTCATGGCTTTCAACTCCTTTCTTTTTATGCTTTGCCCTCTCACCAATAGGAGAAAAACAGGGGGCAAAACGGAAGTGTTTTTTGAAAAATCCGAAAATATTTTTTCGGGGATTTTTCAAGCGGCGCAAGCCGCAAAAAGGCGGGCTTGGGGTGGCAACCCCAACAAGATTCCCGCAGGACAAAATGAGCGATTAGCGAAATTTGGTACTGTGGTAGAATCTTGCTCTAAGAAAGTGGCGGCTTCCTCTGTGTGGGCTTTTGCTGATACCCCGGCTTGTCCGGCGTGGATTCTGCCAACTATGCGGCGGTATTTCTCCCTCTATTACTTACTACGCACGGCAAGGCAAATCTGGCAAAGTTCCCCGGAATTTCTTTTCGTGTTTTCCTAACAGAATTTGACAAAAACGGAAAAATCAGCTCCGTTTTGCAGTGATATACGGACGGTTTCAAAAAATGCCAAACTTCCCGGCAATTATTTTTCCCCATACTACCTACTACGGGAAAAAAGAAAATTTTGGCAATGTTTTCCGAAAGTTTTTGAATTAATTTATTGCGGCGCAAAATCTGGCTTGGTTTTGGGCGCAAAAAAACAGGAAACCTTTTCTTGATTTCCTGTCTTTGGCTGCCGCTGATGGGCGGCGGTTATTCTGTTATCATTCCCCGGAAGCAAACTTGTAGCCCACGCCTAAAACGGTCTTTATGTAAGTGGGCTTGCCGCTGTCCGGCTCTATCTTTTTCCGTAGATTGCATATCACATTTGCCACGCTTGACTGGCAGCTTTCGCTTTCCATGCTCCACACGGCTTCAAAGATTTGCGCCTTTGTGAATACCCTCCCCGGACTGGCGGCAAGGTAGCAGAGTGCGCCGTACTCTAAACGGGTGAGGGGAATGTCTGTGCCGTTTTTTTATACCCGGCGTTGGTGCAATTTTATTTCCAATCCCGGAAAAGTAAGTGCCGGGGAGTGGGGCGGCTGCATGGCTTCCAGCGGTATCATATCCGCAAGGGCGGCTATGGCTTTCTCAACCGCTTTTTCTTCTGTGTCGTTAAATATAAGCATGACTATTTTTGCGACAAATCTCACCTCCTGTTAGGTAGGCTGTCCGTCAAAGCGGAACTGGAACAGGGCAGCGATAAGCCGCCGTTTGATATTGTCCTCGGTGTCCTTGTTGACGTGTCCGTTTTCAAGGGAAGCAAGCCGGATTCGCTTGCTGTAATGCCGCAAAACCTCGTCAATGGCTTCCGGCTCGCCGCTGGTCGCCCGGACAATCGTTTCATACGGCACAAGTTTAGGATTCCTCACGGAAAAGCACCTCCATTTCTTTATGCAGCATTTGCAAGGCACTGTGTATATGATGCCATGCCGTACTCCGGCAGCGTCCGTATAGTTCCCCGATTTCCTGCTGTGTGTAACGCCCGAAAAAATAAAGGTAAATGATTTCCCTCTTTTTGTCCGGCAGAGAGGACAGGGCTTCGGCAAGATTTCCGTTTGTGAGGATAACCCTCTGACCACATATCATAACCGGGTATTGTTTATAGGGGTCTATAAAAAATTTATCTGACGTACTGAACGGGTAAAACTTTTCTTCTGTGAGGTATTCAAAAGATATTTCCCTTTGCCGCCGTTTATCCCTGTCACGCCATGCGTTGATAGCCGCATAGCGAATGACAACTCTGCAAAAAGCGTTAAATGTGTATTCGATATGTTCTTTGTATGCTTCTGTGCAAGCCATAGAAAATTCCTCCTTTCTCCCACATGGGGCGGTATATGGTTTACGGGCGCATTTTACTCAAACAGAATGGTGATTTTTAGTTATACAAAGAGCGATAAGCGGAAGATACATAGATAAAAGTGACAACCTTTGCCAAAGTCCCTCAAATGCTATAATACTTCCGTGAAATTTGGGTTTGTCCGCCATTATAAAAAAAGCAAAACATAGCAAGGAAAAAACAAAACAAATCAAAGAAAAAATACCCCAAAATCTGCTAGAACTTTTGAAAAAATAAAGTCCAATAAATAACGGCGCAAAAATTAAAAACATAAACCCTATAACAGAGCCGTATCCGTGAATCTTTGAGGAAATTGTTTTTAGCTCTTTGGTTTCCCCTACTGGAAATAAACCTGATAAAATACAAGCACCTATGGCATAAATACAGATAATGGCAAAAAGCATTATAGCTATTGAACTGGACTTTTCTGCAATAACTGGATATAGCTTAAAATTGCATAAAAGAATACCAATCCCCAATACAATCAGCCAAATATTGTAGAGAATATGCAATGGTGCTATTGGATTTCCCAACGCACTCATTACTTGCATTAAATGATTATATCCCCGATATGTTGGAGCTAAAAGGAATGGTAATACTAAATCCCCTATTAGCAAAAACGGTAATAAATCTAAAACTTTATTTTTCATCATCTCCCCCATTCTTAAAGTGACCCAATCCTTTTAGAATCTTTACGGCTACTTCTTTCATTACATCAGCTTTTACTACCGCAATACCTTGTTCTTCATCTCCTAACACAAGCAAAGTATCTCCGGGGTTAATATCAAATATTTCTCTTGCTTCTTTAGGAATTACAATTTGTCCTCGTTCCCCGACTTTTACTGTCCCAAATATATGTTTCCCCTTTGGCATTGACATTTAATCCACCTCCAAAAATCATATTTTTCATACCAACACGAAAAGTATACCTCTTTCAAAGTAAAAAGTCAATTCGATATTCTGTTAGATTCATGGGTTCGTACAACGATTTAGTGATAAAAGCAGTGTGAATTTACAAATATTTGTCAATGAGGAATGAGAGGGATTCCGTAGTAGTCGGCATTGTGGGAATGTGTATAACTGGCTATCTCATGGAATTGTGGGTAACTCTGTTTGCAGGACGTGGGAAAGATGCTCTTTCGCTTTTCCATGTGCTGTGAATAGAGTTATCCATGATTCCATAGCCTGTTATGCACATTTCCATAATGCTTTTCTTTTGGTCTTTGGTTTCTTTGGTTCGGAATAGTGTGGTGCTGGCGGTCTATCTCTTGTTTTCAGTCGCTTGCTTCTTTACAGTACATGAGCATTAGGACGCTGCTTATAATCACCGATTGCATATCCGTTAGCACGATCCTCAAATACTCCAGACTTCAACTCATAATGAAATTTCTTTATTAGTTCCTGTGTCAATGGCTCATCCAAAGTGTCCAACATTTTATTAAACATCAGGAAATGACCATTCATCTCCTCAACATCTTTTGCTCTATAATAATCATCTGATTTCGGCAAAGTTCCATTATCAAACAAAGAAGCAGTCTGTTCCTCAGTAAGTGTACTCCCTTCAATCTTATTTGAATTATAAGCAAGTAAACGTTGAGTATACGCATACACTCCAGATCTGTCAAATCGCTCTCTTTCAATTTTAAATCGTTCCAGAAGAAACTTTAAGAATTCTTTATCGTTACTCATATCACACCTCTTCTCTGTCCATAAACCATCAAACTAGAATTTTATCCATTTATTTTAAACTTCTTGTTACATTTTTCTAATATTTCATTCATTAATTCATTGTTATGTATTTCTGGATAATAATACCCATGCTCATAATCAATAGAGCCACTATAAAAGCTTGCTGATTTCCCCTTAATGCCTTTTAATCTATATAATATATCATGTCCATCAATTATGATTTTTGACACTTCATAAGGTAATAGCTTATTGAAAAAGATAAATGCTTTTTGATACACTTCTAAAAAAACATTTGAATTGTTTAAAATACTCTTAAAAATACCATAATATAAAGGTGTATCTTCACAATCTTTAAAGTAAATAATATCACCCTCATTCACAACAGGCTTTGACATTCCTTTATTTTCACATTCTTCTATTTCTTCTATATTATCAGATAATCTACCACAAATTTCACATTTATATAACATAATTATAATTCTCCTGTTGCTTTACTTAGAACCAGCCTTTTCATTACCTATAATCTATTTATCTCTTTTAAATATTCAGTTGCCTTTTCATTAGCAGACTCAAAATTAGCCTTCGGTAATACTTCATCAATATACTCCTTTAATGAAACCTTTTTACTATTAATCTTTATTTCAATATCTGTCTTTTGCGTTAAGTTCCCATGACTTAATTTGTTCAAAACAATTGTAAGCTGTGCTTTCTCTTCGTCTCCAACTTTATCAAATATCTGCAATACTTCTAATGATTCTTTAGCCCTTTTTCTACTTCTCTTTTCGATTTCATTTTTATATTCTTCATCATTTTTAAAGCGTTTACCCTCTTTCTTAATCAAGTTCTTTTGAGTTTGTTTTAACGATAATTCATACGCTTTGCCCATCAATTCCTTTTGATAATCATCATCTAATTCTGAGAACAGTAATACTAATTCTTTTACTTTATCTGGATTTATATTCATGTCATCCTCCACTTAAAAACAGCATTTCATCAATTATATTATAAAACATCTACAATCTTTTAAAAGTATAATAATTTTGGGTGTTAGTCCGCAAATGGGTTGGTAATCCATTTAAGTCCGTTTTATTACCCTTATAGTCTGGTATTGTATCCTTATATTCAGGAGGATGATAC
>QXWO01000120.1 GCA_009911035.1 Lachnospiraceae bacterium | reverse complement strand
CTCTGAAGGTGGAAAATACCATTTCCGGGTGGCTCTGAAGCGGGAAACTGGTGGCTCCCAAGGGGGATAATATTCAGATATGGTCAGCAACGATCAGAAGGTCGCCCGTTCCGAACCCCTCCGGCACATAGGCGGAGTAGTCCAGCCGCTGCTCGATCAGGACAACCGGGTCACTGCATTCCTGCCTTGCAAGCTCCACCTGCTCCATCGCAAAGGCCACATACCCGTCCGTGCATTCCTCCATCTCGTCACAGTGGTAATCCGACACCGGGCGCTTGGAGTGCCGCTTCAATGCCTTTTTCAGCTTATGCTCCGCAAGGGCGTGGGCGGCGGTGCCTTCCTCGGCATAGACGCTTCCGCCCGGTTCATCCTTGAACTGCTCCTCCAATCGCGCGGAAGGCGTGCAGGACAGCCACCGCTTGGAGGAAGATGCGGAAAGCAATGCGTGTTTCCCCATCACAGCACCTGCGCTTCCTGCATCAGCGCCGGGTAGTCCTCCGGCTTCACCGCCGAGAGCTTCGCCGCGCCGTACTTCTGCAAAAGTTCCTTTATTTCCTTCGATTTCCCTTCCTGTGTTTTCTGCGCCATCAGCGTCCGGATGCCCTCCAGTGTTGCGGGTGATTCCTGCTGTACTTCTGCAACAGTTTCCTGCTTTTCCACTTTCTGTGCTTTCACAGCCTTTTCCTTCGTGCCTTCCTCCACTTTGGCAAGGCCCCGCAGACCTTCCGCAACGATGGAGAAACCTTCCGCGATCTTCAATAATTCACTTCCCATTTACATTCCCTCCGTTTCCTTGAATATGATTTCCTTTCCCTGCGCCGTGGCGGATGCAATCTCCGCCGCCATCCCTTCGGTGGCTTCCCCGAACACCCACACCTCGTCACACAGGGCGAGCAGCTCCATCCCCATAGCGATGCCGAGCCGCCTCTCTTCCTCTATCCCCTCATTTAAGAACTGCGGGAATAAGAGGTGCGGCGCAATGGGGAGATGCCCTTCCTCACACGCCATGCGGCTGTAGGCCGCCGCTTTCCTTGCATTCCTTTCCATGTCACCGCGGAAAGGGCTGCAGATAAAAACCTTCTTACGCATCAGCGCCTCCATCCTTTCTTCATTTTCCTGTCGTGCGCCGCTTTCGCGGCTTCATAGGCTTCCACTTCCTTCTCGATCTGCATCAGCTTGGCGGCGAGGCTTTTCGCCACGATGCTGATTGCCTGTAAGATGCCGATAAGCTCCTGTGATTTTTCCATAGGCTCCATTCCTCCTTTCCGGGACAGTTAAACCTATCCCCTTCACTGTCGTAATGACACTTTTTTGAAATGTGACGATGAAAAACGGAAAGAAATTTATAAACCGTTCGACAAACATACGGAAATATGCTGAAAAATTCCGTATGCCGTCAAATAATGTCATTTATGCACATCAAATCCCCTTTCCTCAAAAAACAGGCGCAGCTTTTCCAGTACCCTCTGCTTCCGTGAAGATACCGTTGTCCTGCTCTCATTCTTTGATTTTGCAAACTCGCTGACCTGCATTTCCTCCCCGAACACCTTCATGGCAAGCTCCCTCTCTTCCGGCAGGAGGGAATCCATAGCATCACGAAGGACATCCAGCAGCATCCTTTTTTCCGCCAGTTCCTCCATGCTCTCCGCAAAAAGCTCCGTCCGCATATCGTTCTCTTTCCATTCCTCATAGGATTCTTCCGTATAGCCGTTCTGCTCCATCGCCTCCCGGTTCCGCTGTTCTTTTTTCTTCATCTGCCACCACGGGCGGTAATATTTCTGATATTCTTCTTCCGTAACTTCCAGTGTGAATTCTTCGTTCCCTGACTTGATCCTGATGATTTTTTCAGACATAAAAGCGTTCCTTTCTTTACGCCTTCGTAAAGCCAGAAACGCTTCTATTTTTGATATGAAATTGATTGAAAATGGAAAAATGGCCGGAGTAAGCTAAGGCTCATTGTCTCTAGCTTCACTCCGGCCATTCGTGACTCGATGTCCCCTGGTCCCACTCGCTCGGTAGTAAGTCTTATTTAGCTGTCTCCGTGACCTGTAGTAGCCATTCCAATTTGACTATCCTCCCGCATTCGGGGCACCTCACCTTCAAGACTACGCGCCCTCCCGCGGTGGCAATAATATCGCAGATCCGTCCTTTGCAAGCGGGGCATCTGACCATACACATACCGTATACCTCCACAGCCTGTTTTGGATGACAAAGCCATGTTATGCACTCAGCATAAAATGTCCCATCGGTGGAAATTTCCATAAATTTCCATTGCCTGTTACCAGTATGGCCCGGAATGCCGCCCCTTAATCACGGAATGCATAAAAAAACAGCAGAATCATCTCCGCCGTTTTTTTCTCTCATATATGCCCGCCTCTATCCCTTCCGGGCCGAAGTGCAGCCTTACCAGTTTTCCGCAGTGCTGGCATTTGATCTCCAGGACCGTCCACTCCGTCTCTGTTCCCTCATCATCCAAAATGCGCCTCCTGCATTTGGGGTTGGGGCATCTGATCACTTCCATCTGCCGCCTCCTCCTTTACTCCACTCCGGCCAGTGACCGGCCTTATTTTCCGCCTCCCCGTACTAATATGTAACAAGGGAACCAGACAAATGACAACTACGCTCTGCTCGGTTCCCTTTTATCGTTTGTATATTGTTAATTTTCTTCGTGTGGTGCTTCCCTCTACCCACTGTACCGTATTGCCAATTTGCATCTCAGGATTTATTTTGAAGTTAATGCTATAGAAACAGGGTAAGTATAGCTGACTTGATGGATTCAAATCTCTTTCCCACAATGAGCGCAGTATTTGCCATTTGACAATCGTATTTTTCCACAATGCGGACACCTATTGCTAAATGCCCTATAGATATTGCATCCGCAACTAATCAAAAGAAAAATAAATGCTATGCAGCCTTCTGCCACAATGTCATAATTGCCATCAAATATTTTTATTCCCATGACACATATAGCAATGCAAAGAGCAATATATGATAAAACTAATCCCCAAGTCACAACCTTTTTCATTTATAGCACCTCTCCATATTTTCTTCCTGTTCCCCAATCTAACAAAACTAGAGAAAACGACACACTGCTCTTACTATGCCCTCGCGTCAAAGCCGCCCTGCACTTCCACAATTCCGGCATTTATCTCCTGCCTTGCCGCATGGTACGCATCATAGTAGGCAGCCTTCAAAGCCCCGTGTACCTGCGTCTCCGCCTTCGACTCCTTCTCATGCCAGCCCACGCCCGCGGTATACGTCAGTACCTCGTCGCCGTTCCCGTCATACACATGGACTGCCCCGGACTGGAACTTAGCTTCATACGGCTCCCCGAATAGGAGGCGCAGCCACCGCTCATCCGCCTCCCGTATCGTTTTCATATCCGCCATTTCCTGATTGAGTTTCCCCATCAGCGCAGACCTGTCCGGCGCGACTTTGGCGACCTCGCTTTTCCGCAGGGCGAGGAACTTATCCCCCATATAGACGCCCTGCTCCGCATCCTCCCTGGCGTATCCGGCTATCTGCTCCCGGAGGGAATCAGACAGCTTCCATTCCTTTTTGGAGGATGGCTTTTGGATGCCCGCATGATGGCTTTTTGCTATTCCTGTTATATCCATGTTCAATCACCTCTCTGTTTTGCCGGAACACAGGGGGTGCCCGCCCTGCCTTGTTGGGCTGTGGCTTATTGGAGATATAATTTTTTATCCAGAATTAGTTCGCCGCCTCCCTCCAGAACAAACCTTCCGAAAAAGCTATCCTTTCCATAATGGACTGCACTTTTTCTGAGGGATTATACACTGACAGATTTAGGCAGTCCCAATCAAAAACCAGTAGCGCATCCTCTTTCACAAACAATACATTCAGCGTACCCGAATGGTTCTCCATAATTTCACAGACTGCTTCTTCTATCATTTTCGGCGAAGGCAGATCAACCCATCCATCCCACAGAATAGATACATGGTAATAACACATCAGTTTCAAAATGACGGCAACAAACCTGTCTTTTAGACCGATGTATTTATCACTGTTGAGCAGATAATACTCCACATCAAAAAACTGCCCGCCATTGTCCGCTTTCACCTGTTCTGGAAGATAATCCATGATAAAACATGGCCTCTCTAGCAATGCATTGATTCGCTCCATTTTATTTTCCATCTTATACCACCTACTGACTTATATGTTCAGAATCAATATTACATTTTTTCTTTCGGTTTATCACTTTGTTTACACACAAATCAACAAAGATTTCCGCAATATCTGCAATCATCTCTATAATAAAATCAAACATCTTACACTCCTTCACATCTTTGTTATATGGTTACCCAATCTGCTGGAATGCCTGCCCTGTCAAATTACTTCTGTGTTTTCTTTCTGATAAGCATAGAAATCAACATGACTGCTATCCCCAAGGCAAGATAAACTGCCGCATACAGGATAAATGCCGTTTCCCCCATGTCAAAAAACACCCATGTGCCAATCAGGAACAGCACCGCAGAAATAACTGGCAGGCTCCACAGATGCTTCATATCTTTTCCCGCAAAAATTCCGGTAACCACAAAGTAAATTGGATTAATGGCAAAAAACAAAAGAAAACATACGGCCATTCCTGCATCGCCTTTTACTAAAGTAACCGCAAGCCACGGCAATGCCAGTATGACTACCGCCGAATCCGCCAACCATAAAATAAAGTTCTTTTTCATAATGCTACAGAACCCCATCAATTTTACATCACAGCCCCTCTGTCGTTCAGAGCCGCCCCTGCACCCTTGCAGTCCGCAGAGGCAGAGTTTTATGTGCCTCTGCGGAATAGGGTGTAAAGATTATATCTTCATATCCAATGTGCTGCCTGAAGCAGGAATCCCAAGATTATCGCTTATCCTGATCTTCCCTATAATATCCACCAGTGCATCCTTCATCCGTTCTATCTTAGCATTGTCCTTTGTCTTATTAAGCAGATTATCTGCCTTATTCGGCAATCCTCCGCTCTTCCCATCGGGCGTCAAATTTTTTATTTTATTAAAGAAACATTAGCTTCTTCATTGTTTTTTCTTAACATTTCTTCCATCGCTTTCACATATTCATCAAATGTCATAACCACAGAAGAACCCACAAAACTATAAAGAGAATTTACTGCATTTGGAAAAGCATTTGCTAATGCCTCTCGTAAAGTTGGCCCATTCTTCTCTGCCGCTTTAACTCTATCATCAATTTCTTTTTGTATTTCTTCTGCTGTTTTAACTGTTGCAAAACTGCAAGAACCTTTCACTCCATTTCGTTCCATAATACTGCGATCAAAATACACCGGCACGGATGTGTAGTCATTAAGACTTTGCTGCCACTTGTCCATGGAAAGGTAAGCGTCCCAATTTCCGCAACTTTTATATTCCTCCATAACCTCCTTTATCGCCGTACTGTAGTCTGCCTTATCTAAATAACTTTTCACTCCTGTCTTTTCAAACAGAATATCTGCTCTCTGCTTATCTCCTAAAGATGTATTTCCCGTTTCCTGATTAAGCATCATAAGTTCAGCATAGCTACAATTTCTTGGATCTATAATCCATGCATGGTGCTTCCTTTCAAATTCTTCTCCCTCTGCGGTCTTGCCCTTTATTATGTAAATTGGCGTATCATCCGAATAAATGTCTGAACGATGTATCTCAACGCTCTCCCCTGTCTTTGGGTTTGAAAAAGACATCAACGGTTCATTCACTTTACTCCCTCTGTTTATATCTCCTATTTGAATATTAAAATTCTTACCTAAAACTCTCTTTTTACCCGTCATATAATTCGGGTTAATTCCAGTATTATTATCAATTCCATTTACGCTCATGATTCAAATCCTCCATTGTCATCAATTATTTTAACAGCAGCCCCTCTGTCGTTCAGAGCCACACCCGCTCCCTTGTAATAAGTCCGAGCAGTTCATTACCTCCATGCAGACATACCGCCTAACTTCCCCTGTCAAACTTCATGACAAACACCTCCTCTCGTTGCTCCCTGATTCCCCGATCTACTGGAAAACCGGGGATGCCTGTCCTGCCTTGTCAGACTGTGGCCTTATCGGGGATATGGAACCGTAGA
>QXWO01000119.1 GCA_009911035.1 Lachnospiraceae bacterium | reverse complement strand
GGTGGCTCTCAAGAAAGAAATTTCCGGGTGGCTCTGAAGCGGGAAACTGGTGGCTCCCAAGGGGGATAATATTCAGGATATGATACAAACACGGAAACGGTTCGGAGTTTTCGTGTTTGTATATGAGTTTCCGTGATAATATGGAGTTTTGCCTGTTAGTATACAGAAAAATTGAAAAATGTTAGCGGGAGGAAAAGGGTTGTTCAATGGCCCTTTCATTTTGTTCTTTGATATGTTATAGTATATTTTGTATGTAAAAATAAATTCAAGGAGGAATCATGGAGCAGGTTTCATTGAAGATAGGCGAGCGGCTGAAAGAAATTCGGAATACAAGGCAGCTCACGCTGGATGATGTTGCGGAACTGACGGGTGTCAGCAAGCCCATGTTGGGACAGATCGAGCGCGGGCAGTCCTCACCCACCATCAACATATTATGGAAGATTTCAACAGGGCTGAAAATTCCATTGTCCTTTTTCTGCAAACAGGAGGAAGCGGAATATACGGTTACCGGACTTGACGAAAAGGATATGATTACGGAGGAAAACGGAGGGATGCGGGCTTACCCTCTATTCCCCTTTGACCCGGTGCGGAATGTGGAGGTGTTCTATATTGAGTTTGATGCAGGAGTGCGCCATGAATCGCTCCCTCATGTATCAGGCGTGGAAGAATATGTTTTTCTGGTGCAGGGGACGCTGAAAATGGTAATTGGCGGGAAGGAAGTGCTACTGCAGGAAAAGCAGTCAATACGCTTCCGGGCGGATGTTTCCCACGGATACCATAATGCTTCCGAGAAAGCCTGCACCGCCTATAACGTGATATTTTATCCGAACAATTAAGGAGGAAACGGAAAATGTATGAATTGGTTCAGGTCAGTGAGAAATGCTATTACATAAACTGCCCGGCGAAGATAGGCGTCTATGTGGCAGACGGGGAGAATGTCTATCTGGTTGACAGCGGAAATGATAAAGATGCAGGACGGAAGGTCAGGCAGATACTGGAGAAGAACGGATGGCATCTGGCGGCAATCCTGAATACCCATTCCAACGCAGACCATATCGGCGGGAATAAATACCTGCAGGGGCAGACGGGATGTAAGGTTTATTCCGTCGGCATAGAGACGGCTTTCACGAAGTACCCGGTGCTGGAGCCGTCCTTCCTTTACGGCGGTTATCCCTGTAAGGATTTGCAGCATAAGTTCCTGATGGCGCAGGAGAGTGATGTGGCGGATTTTTCAGACGAGAGCTTCCCAAAGGAGGTTGAGGTGATTCCTCTGCCGGGGCATTTCTTTGACATGGTGGGGTTCCGTATGCCGGACAATGTGGTGTTCCTTGCGGACTGCATCAGCAGCAGGGAGACTCTGGACAAATATGCGGTTTCCTTCATTTATGACGTGGGCGCATATCTGGAAACGCTGGATAAGGTGGAACAGATGGAAGCGGCCATGTTCGTTCCCGCCCATGCGGAAGCCTCTGTTGATGTAAAGGAACTTGTCCGTTACAACAGGGATAAGGTGCATGAGGTGGCGGACAGGATTCTGTCCATCTGTGGGGAGCCGATGTGCTTTGAGAGGATTCAGCAGGAAGTGTTCAAAGGCTATGGGCTTTCCATGAACTTTGAACAGTATGTTTTGGTGGGAAGTACGGTGCGCTCTTACCTTTCGTGGCTGAAAGATACCGAGAAGATGACGGCTGAATTTCAGGACAATATGCTTCTGTGGCAGAAAGCATAATTTTATGACCCGGAAACAGTCCGGGAGGCATACAGGCAAAGCACGGAAAATCTGAAATCCTATATGCAGTGCCAGTGGAGCCTTGTCGGGGGAATGGCCGGCACGTTCAGGGAGATGGAATAGGTGTGTGCAAAGGGCTGCTCGATACCCGCAGGCAAAACCCTTATACAAACATGGAAACTGCCCATATAATCATGGAAACCCGCCGGGAGTTTTCGTGATAATATACAGAGTTTCCGTGTTCGCATATGAGCAAAACGGTAAAAAATAAATGAATAACTGATAAATGTGAAAAGGGCTGTTCATGGCTCTTTTTTGATTTCCTGAAAAATACTTGTCTTATGCCATTGGATAAAAACAGTGAAGTGCTACGCAGATTTTTTTAATGAAAGGTATTGACTATTCCCTTGGGGGTTAGTTTATCATAGGTCTTGGAGGTGAAAATATGCTGATCAACGAAGTGTGCAGGGAATGTTTCTTAACCAAAAAGGCTATTGAGTATTATATAGAGCAGGGGATTGTTGCTCCAGCCATACAGGAGAATGGGTATCGCTGTTTTTCAGACGAGGATATTGCTGTTTTGAAAAAAGTTTCTGTTTTAAGAACCCTAGGGTTATCTGTTGCGGACATCCATGATGTCCTGTCGAACAAGGATGCGGCGTTAAATGAGGTCTGCCATAAGAAGTCTGTGCAAATGCTTATTCAGCAGGAAAAGCAGGGACTGATCCAGGAGCTTGCATCAAATCATGATTGGGAACAGATACAGAGCAGACTGCATCGGCTTCAAAAAAAGCAGATGGTTTTGGAACGCCTGATAGATGCCTTTCCGGGGTATTACGGAAAATTCCTCTGCCTGCATTTTGCACCATATCTTAATTGCCTGGTTGTGACAGACACACAGCAGGAGGCGTTTGATGCAGTCATTGCTTTTCTGGACAGTGCTGATTTTGACATTCCGGACGATCTGAAAGGGTATCTTGACGAGATAACCCTGAATCTTGGCAGTGGATTTATGGAAGCTGCATCATCCAGTATAAATGAGGCTGTCAATGAAACAGAAAAATACATTGCAGACCACCATGAAGAAATCGAAAGATATCTTACCTATAAACGTTCCGAAGAATATGAAACCACGCCTGCCGGACGCCTGGAAAAGGAACTGCGCCGGTTCAACAGCATGAGCGGATATAATGACATATTTATTCCGGCAATGTGCCAGTTAAGTGAATCTTATCGAAAATACCATGAAGGGTTATCGGCGGCAAATGAAATGCTTTCAAAAAAATATACGGAGCCGGAATAATATGCGGAGAAAAGAGTTTGAAAATATTACGGGGAGGTTCTATATGGAAAACATTTTAGAAATATCAAAATTAAACAAGTCTTACACGGATTTTTCATTGACAGATGTTTCATTTTACCTGCCGGATAACAGCATTACCGGATTTATAGGTGTCAATGGTTCGGGGAAAACAACTACAATCAGGTCTATTTTAGGGCTGGCAAAATTCAATTCCGGGACCATTAAGTTATTTGGACAGGACATGAACGGAAACACAAGGTTACTTAAAGAACGTATCGGCGTTGTATTGGACGAGGGCGGATTTTATGAAGAATTCAGTATGTCTGAAATGAAAGGGATTGTATCCCCGGCTTATAAAAACTGGCAGGAACGGGATTACAATGATTACATGGAGCAGTTTGGACTGAACCCAAAGCAAAAGATCTCCACCTTGTCAAAGGGCATGAAGATGAAATTTTCTTTGGCATTGGCTTTATCACATGAAGCAGAGCTTTTGATCATGGATGAGCCGACAAGCGGATTAGACCCTTTGGTCCGCAGCCAGATGTTAAAAATACTGGCAGGCTACATGAAAAAAAGCGGCAGGGCTGTGTTCTTTTCAACCCATATCACTTCCGATCTGGAACAGATTGCAGACAGGCTGATACTCATTGACAACGGGCGCATCCTTTTTCAGGAAAAAAAGGATACTCTGCTTGAAACATACAGGATTGTAAAAGGTGATAACAGTTTGCTGAACGCAGAGAGCAGGAAGCTGTTCTTAAGTTTGAATCCAATGGAGCGTAGTTTTATAGGATTAACCGATAAGCCGAAAGAGATTGCCAGGATTATGCCGGACGCTTTAATGGAGCGCCCAACAATCGAAAACATTATGCTTGGGAAGATAGAGAGGGGGAATGCATCATGGCAGCTTTAATAAAAAAGGACTTTATGCTGTTAAAAAAATATGTGCTGTTCATAATTGTAATCGTGTTCGCCTTGCCTGCCGCACTTGCAGCAAAATCAAATGAAGTGAATATGGTCCAGTCAACAATGGCTTTTGCTTTTGAAGTGATTTATTCTGAATTCCTGATATGCCGCTATCTGGCAATGAAAGAATACCAGTATCCCAAAACAGCGAGTTTTTTATATACGCTTCCCTACACGCGGAATATGCAGGTTG
The DNA here is from genome assembly GCA_009911035.1 of Lachnospiraceae bacterium. Taxonomy (GTDB): domain Bacteria; phylum Bacillota; class Clostridia; order Lachnospirales; family Lachnospiraceae; genus Suilimivivens. The sequence goes on along the minus strand of QXWO01000119.1, from coordinate 2,199 downwards.
CCAGTAAATATTTGATTTATTTCATTGTGTTTGCATTTTGCTGTACGGCATACTGGATTGATACGTTGTTTGTTCCAAATTTAATCAGACTCAGTTCAGATTTGGTCATACCGGTTTTGTTTGCCGTTTCCGTTCTTTATAGTATTTATATGCCCGTACAGTACAAGTTTGGATATGATAAATCAAAACTCATATTCATGTTTCTGCTGATTGCGTTTCCGTTGTTTATTGCCAAGGCAAATACAACAATGATCATGGAAGTTTTATCAAATATAACTATTCCCGTAATGTTGATATTGGCATTAGCGGCATTGGCTTTATCTGTAATGGTATCTGCAAAAATATTTAATGGGAAGGAATTATAAAGGGAAAAATGGATGGACATAAAATTTTCAAAAATGCAGCAATACCTGTCATCTTGATGATTGTAGGCTTATGCCGTTATACGCAGAATCTGCCTTTATCGATAATTGCCGGGATAGGGATTTACGCAATAGCTTCCTCCATAGACAGGTTCATAAAAAAGAGGTGACGCCATGCTGAGACAGGATAGTACAAAAAGATACAATCAGCTTGCGGTTGATCTTTTGAAGAAAATACTTAACAGGCATTACTTGCCAGGAAGTAAACTTCCATCGACAAGGGAACTGGCAAAACAGGCAGGGGTGAATCCTAATACAATGCAAAGAGCCTTACAAGTCCTGCAGGATGAGAAAATACTCATAAAGCAGTCAACAACTGGAAGGTATGTTACAACAGATATCCAACACCTTAAAAATATCCGAAATAGAATGCTGGAACAGATAAAGCAAAATTATCAGGAAGAAATCAGGTCATATGGAAATGAGTTTGAAAACGATGGGACAATCGGAGGAAAATAGATGGCGTTCTGTGCTGCTGAATGTTTTGCTGGTAAACGATAAAAGTATGCCAGGACAGCCTTGTTTTTGCTAAATAATATACAAAAGCAAACCGCCGCAGATGGCAAACCGCCATATGCGGCGGTCTGCCGTTTCCGCAGGCAGGGTTCTTTTTTCTATTCAGAAAACCACTTGGAAAGCGGGGGAAACAGAGGTAATATGCTTACACGGCGGTTCGCGTTTGCGCCGCCCCTATATCGGACGAATGGCGAAAAACTTTAGACCTGTTTTGGGATTTTTTCAGGAGAGAAAAAGATTTCGTTCCCTTTCAAATAGGGTTTCGTTCCCTCGCGGTTGACTGCGCCAAAATTCTGCCGATATAAAAAGTAAAAAGAACTGCCCGTGGGGAAGCTGTTCTCATGGGAAATGAATTGCAGGTGATGGGATTGAACATAGCCATATGCGATGATGAGGAAATCATCCGCGAACAGATAAAGGAACTGACAGAAAAAGAAAAATCAGGATTATGCATGGAACTTTATGAGACAGGAGATGCGCTGCTTGCCTCCGGGAAGCAGTTTGATATTGTGTTCCTTGACATACAGATGGAAGGAACGGATGGGATCGAAACGGCGAAAAGGCTCAGGCAGAGGGATGAAGATACCATACTGATCTTCATAACGGGTATCCGGGAATATGTTTTCGAGGCGTTTGATGTGGCGGCGTTCCACTACCTGTTAAAGCCCATTGAGGAAGAAAAGTTCTGGGAGGTATTCCACCGGGCAGAGCGGGAACTGGAAAAGAGGAAGAGTAAGCGGCGGGAAACAGTGTTCATAAAGACGAGGAACAGGAGTTTTTCACTGGAAAAGGACAGCATCCTCTATATTGAGAGCAGGGGGAAGAAGGTGGAGATTCACACCACGGGGGAGACCATAGAGGCATATGCGTCCATGAATGAAATGGAGGGGCAGCTTGGAGGCGGGTTCTTCCGCTGCCACAGGGGGGATCTGGTGAACATGGCATATGTGGCGGAATATGACAGCGGGAGCATTACCCTATAACTTCTCGGAATCTCAATGAATGAGATTCCAACCGAAAATTGACAACTGAATATCGTGCAGGAAAAGAAATGTGAGAAAAATGGACATAAACATTGGACATAGCTGGTACTATGCCTTGAAAAATCTTATTCTTTTTCGCTTGGTAGTGTTTTTAATTTTGTGTCTTTACCCTTCCACCTTATTCCAGAGGCCGGGTGTGGGCAGAGCCCACAAGCCCTTATAAATGCTAGGTTTCCGTCTAATTATAGTTGGTAAAAATCTGCTAAGGAAAAAATCCA
>QXWO01000118.1 GCA_009911035.1 Lachnospiraceae bacterium | reverse complement strand
GCCCCTGGAATTCGGTATACAGCCGCTTCCGCAAGTGGATTGATGACGGGATCCTCGATAATATCTTCCGGGTGCTCAGCCTTGAGGCCGAACTTTATGAGCTTTCACTGGATGCCACAATTGTCCAGGCTCATCAACACAGTGCCGGAGCAAAAAAGGGGGCCTCCAAACGAAATCGGACACAGCCGGGGAGGTGCCAGTTCCAAAATCCATGCGGCCGTAGACGCTTACGGCTATCCTGTCTATCTGATGCTTAGCGAAGGACAGCGTAGTGACATCAATTTTGCCATCCCAGTCCTGAAACACATAAATATAGAAGGAAGCAATGTACTTGCGGACCGTGGTTATGATAGTTTTAAGCTGATCGACTATATCTATGAAAATGGAGGGAAGCCAATCATCCCTTCCCAAAAAGGAGCCAAGTTTGAGCGTCACTGTGACTGGTAGCTGTATAAAGAGCGCCATTTAGTAGAGAAATACTTTCTCAAACTGAAGGGGTTCCGCCGCATTGCCACCCGTTATGATAAACTGGCCTTCACCTATATGGGATTCGTATGCCTTGCTTCAATCCTGATATGGTTAAAATGACCAATGGCCAGTAATTTTCAAACACGCTCTAGTATTTACTAAGCCAAAAGGAAAGAAACCATCATCCGGATAGCGCCGACTTTCACGGCGGCGGGCAGCATATCCGGCAGGATGAAAATCCGGTTCATGGAGCTTTCCGGGTTTAAAGTGTTTCATAAATGGACGCCGCAGGAATATTTGGATTTTCTTAAGGAAAACGGATTTGAAATAACCGTCAGAAAAATTTTCGACGGCACCCTGAAACTGACCTATGCCGGGGCAGTAAGGGAACGGGGATGAAAAGTTGCAGCCAAATACATTGTGGGAAATAACGGGTTCTGAACGGATGATAGCGTTACAGTACGGCAAGGCTGAACTGCAACATGATAACATGGAAAAAATGATTTTGGCATAGATAAAACAGGACAGAAGGACGTGCACGGGGCCGATATTGCAAGGGCAATCGGCGTTTCGCAGCCGACTGTCTGCGTGTCCTTAAAGGCTCTGGAGGAGAAAGGGTATATCCTCATGGATGATGCGCGTGAAGTCCACCTGACGGAAAATGGCATGCGGATTGCGGAAGAAACCTATGAACGGCGGCGAGAAGAAATTTCCGATTGCCGACCATACTCTTGAAGGGTTCTATAAAGCAATTTTGCCGCCTTTTTTCTGAGGTATATCGTGTTGACGAATTTGATTATTGTGTCAAAGAAGATAGTAGTAGCATTAAAAGAAATATATCACCCTGAACATAAGGATATGTATTATCCAATTAATTATAGTTATGCGGAAAGTATTATGGCACCGGATGAAGAGGGGTTACCGGTTGGCAGTGCAGATTGCAAAGCAGGAAAATGCAGATATGTTGATTGTGCAGTTGGCAGCATTGTTGCACGATGTAGATGATGTGAAGATTTCACCGGAAACGTATGCTGCAAAGAAAAATGCAGTCGATTTTATGGAAAGCAACGGTGTGGATAATAAAATTATTGAAGATGTATGTAATATTATTGAGGAAGTATCGTTTGCGGGAACCGATTCGGTTGTGCCAAGCACATTAGAAGGGAAATGCGTGCAGGATGCGGACAGGATGGATGCAATGGGAGCGATTGGAATCGCAATGAGGATATAGGGCTGATTGAAAATCCGGAATGGAAACGTGGTCTACAGATGGAAGAGAAATTACATACAGAATTGTTACGTTTTACTTCGAAGGAAACAACCTTTGAGGGATTCAAAGTATGGTTATATGAAAGAGAATATTTATTACTTTGACGAAAACGAGTTGATGGAACTTTAAGATATAGATTGGATGGAAACCAAAATGATTAGAGAAGCAAACCAAAATGATTTAGATGAAATATTACAGCTTTACCTGTATCTTCATGAAAAAAGTATACCGAAAGATTCACAGAAGTCAAAAAACACATGGAACAATATTATGAATGATGCAAATCATCATCTGATTGTCTGTGAAGTTGATGGAAAGATCGTAGCATCCTGCGTATGTGTGATTATTCCAAACCTAACAAGAAATGTTCGCCCATATGCATTTGTTGAAAACGTGGTAACACATGGAGAATATCGAAAGAAAGGATATGCTACGGCTTGCCTAAATTTTGCTAAGAAAATCGCAGAAGAGAATCATTGCTACAAGATAATGTTGCTTACAGGCTCAAAGGAAGAAAGTACATTGAATTTTTATCGGAATGCCGGATATAACAGCTCGGATAAGACGGCGTTTATTCAGTGGATAGATATGTAATAATACACATATTTTGATCTTGTTATGATAGAAAGTGAAGGCTTTGGTTATGACGTGCAAGTTGAGAAATATGACGACAATTTATTTATTAAAGAAAGATAGAATATTGCTCTTATACAGACAGGGCGGAAAAGTTGTAAGTGATGTATGGACAGGTTCTGCCGGAGGTCATTTTGAAGAATTTGAACTAAATGATGCAATGGCTTGTGTATTAAGAGAGATGAATGAGGAACTGGCACTTCGTGAAGATGATATCCGAAATCTTGCTCTTAGATATGTTACCTTACGAAGAACAAAAGGGGAGATAAGGCAGAATTGCTATTTTTTTGCAATGCTTAGAGATGGAGTTAGTGATGATATATACAGGTGTAGCAATTGAGAATGAGGTGATTTTTTTGAATTGCCGGAATTTTGATGTAGTGACAGAGGCGTAGAATGGTACGAAAATTTGAATATAAAAAAGCCGCATTGGAAGATATCGATGAACTGGTAAGAACAAGGATTATAGTTCTTCGTGCAGCAAATAGGCTGTCAGAGGATGTGGATATGTCTCTGGTGGAGAAGGAGTCTTTTGCATATTATGAGCATGCATTGGAGAGTGGAGAGCATATCGCATATTTGGTGTATGATAACGGAACTTTTGTCGGTGCAGGTGGTGTCAGTTTTTATCAAGTAATGCCTATCTATCATAATACAACGGGTAAAAAAGCGTATATTATGAATATGTATACTGCGCCAGAATATCGAAGACAAGGAATTGCATTTCATACGTTGGATTTACTGGTGAAGGATGCGAAGGAACAGGGTGTAACACAGATTGCGTTGGAAGCGACGGATATGGGACGACCTTTGTATGAGAGATACGGATTTGTAAAAATGGAAGATGAAATGGAGCTAAAGGGATGAACTAGTATGACTATTACCTCGAAAATGCCGTTGAAAATTTAGATGTTTCAGATGATATTATCAGAGCCGATGTAATAGGTTCAGAGGGTTATGAAGTAGGGATATTTTTAAGTAGCGGAGAAGTTACAGATATGTATTGTTCTTGTCCTTATGCGTTGGATGGTAGAAACTGCAAGCATATGGCAGCAGTACTGTATGAATGGTCGGAAAAGGGAAGAGAAGAAAGAAGAGAAAAATGCAATAAATACAGACTTGTTTCAACCAGCATATACTATAAATGCCTACAAGAAAAAACTGACTGCAGTTGAGGATCTTGTTAGTGGTGCTAATGAAGAGGATGTGCGTTCGTTTCTGACAGCTGTTTTGGCTGAGGAAGAAAAGCTATATGACAGATTGCTGGTATATGTATTAAATTCTCCGGGAGTGTATGCATTACAGGAATATGAAAAAGTTTTGAAAAAGGAGTACCCGGATCAGATATTGAATGAGTATAAGGATGAAGTAAGTAAGATGGTGGTTCACACAAGTGAACGAAAGAATTATGCCCATATGGTATCCTTGCTGCGAAAGATGCAACAGATGAAGGGGGCAAAGCTTGTGGAGCAGATAGTTGCTGACAAAAGTCATCAGGATGCTTTGTTGAACGGAACGTTGGATTATGACAAGCTGGTTGCGGAATATGGAATCATAATCCTCTGTCGATATGGAGAAAATATTTGCACACTATGAAGCTGTGATAGGGGATACTGTTCAAATAGAGACTGACGGGGGAGAAAAGATTCCATTTAAGGTAATGGCAACTGCCAAATTGCCGGATAAACTTTATGGAGGATACTATATTTTTGTACCACAGGATTTATTGAACGTGATCAAAGCTGGCACATCAAATTTTAATTCTAAACTGTTATGCTGTATAGATTTAGAAAATATTTCTCAGGCAGAAGATATCATTTATGAAATCTGTGGTAGTAACCCGGAAATGGAAGTACGGAGCATCAATCTATCAGACAGCGATTTTGATAAATGATGATATTATTGATCATGCAAGTTTAAGGAGAAATCAGCCAACTATTGCGGTTTATTATATGAATGACTGGGAAGCTAAGGGGATAGAGATAAAAAGAAATTCTTATGATGTGGCTAATTCAATGGCCATCTGTGCGGGCGGCCTTGGGATGTGTTATGCAAATCAGAAGGTGGCAGAAGCATACAGCAGGTTAGATAACCTTGGGATTTTGACACTATGAAAATACATATCCAGCGTTTAATTGATTGGATTGTTGAATAAATTAAATCAGTTTTTGTAGAAAACTGGATATGAAAGTGATATAATCAGACATATTGTTGTAGCGTTTCAGATGATTGTTGGGAGAAATGCAGATGCCAAAACAAAAATTAATTATTATAGCAGGTTCTCCGTGTGTGGGGAAAACGACGGTGTCACAGAAACTTTATACTTCTTATGAAAACAGTGCTTATTTTGATGGCGATTGGGCATGGTGTGTCAATCCGTTTTCGGTTGATGATCCGAGATTGAGAAATGGTGATAAAACAATGTCATTCGCGTTATCTACATATTTAAACTCTGGTTTTGATTATGTCTTTTTTTCGTCGGTGGTTGTTGTGGATAAGACAATTCGTGAAGCGATTTTAAAAGATATAACAGCAAAAGATTATTCTGTTATTGGTATTACCCTGACCTGTTCAGAGGAAACTTTGTGTGAACGTCATAAAAAGCGTGGAGATGCAAATGAATGTTCTTTTTTCTGGCTACATTTAAAACCACACGAAGGCGATTATGTTATTAATACGGATCATAAAAGCGTTCAGAAAATAGTTGATGAAATAAAGGTTATTGTAGATAGTCTGTAAAATAAATTCCAGCTTGGTGGGGAGACACAACAGAAAAATAATTCGGGACCGGAAGGGGATTTGCTTTGAAGAAAATAGCAATTACAATTATAAAGTTTATAGGATTTTTTCTGGGATGGGCAATATTATCTTCTATATTGCCGTTATCATCTTCGGAAAATCAGGCTATATGGAGATTGTGGGCAGAAATTATGCCGTTGTTGGCAATAATAGCCTTTACTTTCATTTTTTGGCTCATTGAAAAGAAAAATATAAAATTACATTTGTTCGATAATCCAGTTAAGGGAATTGCATTGGGAGCAATTACAGGGATTGTGTGGCTGGCATTTCCTGTTTTGATAATGTATATAGCAAAGATTATTGATTTTGATGGAACTAATTCGATTGATTTATTTCCTGTTTGGGTATTAGCGGCATTTCTAAATGTGATTATGCAGGAACTTCTTGTCCGGGGCTATCTGTACCAAATGCTCAAGCAAAAACACAATATAGTTGTAGCTGCGGCTGTTACAACGGCACTCTTTACCGCATTGCATGGCGGGGCATTTGAAGCAGGGGTTATTCCGGTATTAAATGTGCTTACTATGAGCCTGTTGATGACAGTAGTTCTTGAATACAGTGGCTCTATTATAGCTCCTGTTATCATGCATTTTTTATGGAATGGAATTGGTGCATTAGTTTTGGACGGCGTATCGCTTGCTGATGACTATCCCAATATGCTTATTACGACCTTTACTGGAAATGAGATTTTATCTGGCGGGATATGTAAAATGGAAGGAAGTATTATTGTTTTATTTGTCAATGTGATTTTGACTGCCCTTTTTATGTTTAAAAAAAATAAGCAGGGAACAAAGTGATAACTTCCAGTTTGATATACTGGAAAATCGCAATTTGCAGATGGATTTCTTGAACTTTCCTTATTTTTCAAGGATTTTAAAGCCTTATATAGTGAAGTGATATGTATTTTCCCTTGTTTTTGCCCTTATGGGAATTTCACATAAAGTAGAAAAAAGAATATCGGCTGATTACTGCATCAACCGATATATCCTACGAACTTATAACGTATCTTGATATCCCTTACTTCCTGCCCGTCCTCGATATGCACCTCACCAACTTCTATTTTGTCAATCAGTCTTAGAAGCCTATCTATTTGATTATCCAATTCAAGATTATTACTTCCTTGAGGGACCACACCATCACAATATTTTTCTATAAACGCCAATGTTCTATTCACGAAATTTCCGTATGCCCCAAGCAATTCGCTATTATGGCTATGAACATATTCTCTCCATGAGAAATCTGCATCCTTTTTCTCCGGTCCATTTGCAATAAAAAAATATCGAATAGAATCAGCTTCATAATTATTCAATAAATCCTTTACCCATATTGCATAATTCTGACTTGTAGATATTTTCCTACCTTCCAAAGTTAAATACTCACTGG
>QXWO01000117.1 GCA_009911035.1 Lachnospiraceae bacterium | reverse complement strand
ATTATAGTGAATTACTCCAACTCGCAAAGAGCTGGAGTAATTTTATATCTGACCGCATTATTATTTGGCGCTTACGATTATATTTTCCTTTGCATAAGATGTTCCCGTACCCGTGGTCAATGCCGATTCTGTAAATTTGTTCCATGCTTTTCTTCTCCTTTTCCCCAAATTTGTTGTAATAAAATAAGGACTACCCAAACACTCCTAAATAGTCCTTACCCCACAATCAACTGACTGCACATATTCTATTTTCTTTTACTCATACCATCAAATATATTAAAAAACATATTCATCCACACATTTCCAACATTCTGAAAGACTATAGGTCATAAAGACCTCCTTGTCTATTCTCTTATTCAATCCCAACTCCTTAAACAATTCCCAAATATATTTATTCCCATTAACTGTTGTATTTGTGCTCTTCTCCATTCCTTCCATAAGTTCATTTATATACATTTGGATAATTCTAATTTTTATTACTTCTTCTTCTATACTTTTAGTATTTTTACCATAACTTTTGATTATACTACCTTCCAAATCAAAACTGACCAAATACTCTTTCATTTCCTCTAAAAATTCAGCGTACTTACTTTCATCATTCACATTGAATATAATTGGATAATGACAGCGATATTTAAAAAGTACCATGAGTTCATTCTTAATTTCTTGCTCTATATTCATCTTCTCTAATTTCTTTTCAAAATCTGACTTAAACCATATATGACCTTCATTCTTAAAAAAAATCTCATCAAACTTATTTCCTAATAAATCTGTTAACTTCTTATTATTCTCAACATCATCATCCAAAGGATACCCTGTTGCTAATAATTTTCCATTAATAAGTTCCTGCATATTCAAATGAAGTTTTTCCTCTCCTTTATGTGGTAAATCAATTCTCAATAGATAAACATCATCATTACAAGCAGAAAATATAATGCTAAATCGTGTTGTTGCATCATCACTTCCTCTTTCATCCATAGGTATCTCAATATTATAATCTTTCATTTGTATATATATTTTATGGATTTCTCCACAAAACATTATTTCTTGAATTAAATCTATTAATTGCCTAGCATATTCATGCATGTATTCTTCATATTCATAAGATTTATATATACAAATTAAAGATATTACTAATTTCAAAACATCTGTTTTCCGTTTAATTATCAGTAATTCAAATCCCAAAACAATATCTGATAAAAAACAATTATTTTTCTCAATTATTTTATTAATATCCTTGGCGTTTTGTATATTTCGTTGATATATCAAATAATTATGCATATCCGGCATAATAGCATAATGTTTAGAAAAATTAAAATTTTTTCCTCTATATATATCCATAATATAATCTGAAACACCACTGCTAATTAAAATCAAGTCATCTATCTTACTATTTATTTTTTTGTAAACTTCCCCATACTCACCCATTTCTATATTCGTAAAAATAATCTCATCCTCTTTAAGTAAAATATCTATTGTAATTAATATTGTACAAATATTACTTGCTACACTATCAAAATCATATCTCTTATAAAAATCAGAAATAATTTCTTCTTGTTCTCTTACCTCCTTTATCATCTGTTCCCTTTTTGGCACTGATATCTTTTCGTTATTAATATATCTTGCAGTACTATCCTTAAAAACCTTTTTTCTTTTTTCTTCAAGTTCTTCTTTTATCTGTTTCTCATTATCAGAGACAAAGGAAATTTTATTTAAATTTTTTAAATTTCCCTCTGTACTTTCCCATATAAATTTTTTTGCTTCTGGAATGTACTTATCTACAAATTCTTCTGCAACATTAATATCTGGTTGAATTGAATTAATAAAAATGTAATTAAAGAAATGAATTAAAGTTCTTACTCTCTTATCTGAATAACATGAAATATCTATCTCTTTCATCTAAATCCTCATAATATTTTATTAATTACTTTCTTGATCAGCAATTAATTATTATCTAACATATATAGTTATAAAGCAATAATTTACTAATATATGTTTCCATAATTTCATCATCCCAATTTATTACCAATTCTTAGTTGGATCTTTATGAACAAACTCCAATTTTAAAGTCATTCCCATTCCATCAGCCAAGCACTTTATCAGCTTAAGAGAGGGATTCCTCATTCCGTTTTCTTACTTATATCTGCCTGATTGCTTCCTGTCCTATCTGCAAAATTTTTTTGAGTAGGATTTTATGAAATCCTTGCATCAGCTATTGCACGAATCACATCCATTTCCGGCTGAATATCTTCCCATTCTTTCCTGAATTCATCATCCTGCAATTGTTCACTTAAAAACTCCTGAAATTCACTCATTTTCCTTTACCTTTTCCTCCAACCTTATTCCACCTGCAAAAAATTGTTTTCAAGTGCTACAAACACTTTCATAAGGTTTACAAATTCCCTATTTATCAGGTTTCTTAAACTTCCTGTTCAGAATTCTTATCCTTAGTTTTTCCGTTTAAAAATTTTGAATTCGACTTCCACTAAGATTTACTTTCAATTTCTCTAATATTCTCTTCCATATTGGAATCTTTATTTTTTTCTGGTACAGCATAATAAAAAGGATTAAATCCACTTTTCACTTCACTAACTAAGTTTTCAAAATGTTCCGGTTGCAAATCCAATGCTGAATATTCTTCATCATCAAACATAAATATTTGCAAATTTTCTTTTCCTATGTATGTATATACTTTTTCTATTACTTGACCAATGGCTTTTGCATTGCTTGCATCAAAGGGCTTAGAAATATGATCAATTACTAAAAATGGGATAATTGGATACTTTTTTTCTGTCAAAAGAATTTTCAAAAAACCAAAATATCCACATAATTGAATAAGAGTATGTCTTGCCATACTTCCAATATAATAGTTTACTTCTTTTTTTTGACCAAAACCATTTTCATCCATTTCTGTCACCTGAATCATAGGTTGAAGGATATTTCCTCTTTTAAGATACTGTATTTTAAATCCCTCTTGCAAAATATCATCATCTACAACAGACGAAATATCTTTTGCCGACTTATATAACTCAGTAATAAAGCTTGATAATTCTCTTATTTTAACTATATCGTCTGAAAGCTGAAGTATTCTCATTTCTTCTTTTATCTCGCGTATTTTCTTTTTAATTTCATTTAGTTCTTGACTGCAATCATGAACATCCGCTGACAGATATTCCTCAATCAAAGTAATGGCTTTAGCTTTCTCCTCTAAAGTATAGCATTGAAATCTTGAGTCATTTCTTTTTATTGCAGTTTTTAATGCAATCCTTTGTTTTTTCAATTCAGTAATTGTCTTATCACTTATTGTATATTGACTAAATGATATTGAATTATCAAGTTCACTCAACAAGATTTTCAAAGGTTCTACTAAATATGCAAACTCCTTATTTTCAGCTAATAATTCTTCCAAACTTCCTAATAGAATTTTTCTATTTGCATTATCATTCTCAAATTGTTTAGCATCTGATATTGCATTTTCATATGTCTTTATTTGTTCGGAAATATTATTATACATAACTTCTAAATCAGCAATATTTCTTTCATTTCCCTTTTTCTTAGGTTCTTCCATATTCTTTATTTCTTTTATATTCCTTCTAATATCATCTGCATTGCAACCAGTATACCAAATATTTGAACCTAATTTTTGTATATTTCTATTAACTTGCGTACAAATAAAATCGTATCTTGAAGATGTTACTTCCAAATTTTTTAATTCTTCTTGTAATTGTTCCAATTCTTTTTGAAGTGCATATATTTTTTCCAGATTATTATTAAAAATAAAGTTTAATATTGGCGCAAGTTTTACAGAATATCTAATTTCACTACATTTATCCAGAAAATCATGAATAGCTCCTTGACGCTTTTCACCCAAAAAATTAAACATTGTAAATGTTCTAAAAGTTAATTCTTCTTCTGTAAATTTTCGTATGTTTTTAAGTAATTCCATATTTTTTGCAAATATAGCATTTATTTTTTCTCTGTATTCTCTTCGATCAATAACCTCTCCTATCTCTTCATCTACATATGATAAGTAATTTTGCTCTGGATCATACGAGCGAATTAGTATATAAGTAATATTATCTACCTGCATTTCCATTGAAGCCATCTTCAAGGTGTTTTCATACCAAGGCTTCTTTCTTATATCCTCAGATGATCCAAACATAAAATCCATAAATTTATAAAATTCTGTTTTACCCGAGCTATTTTTACCCTTAAAATAATTAATTCCCATGCTAAACTCATATGTATATTCTTCATCATTGAAACTATATAACGTAAGTTTATTAATCCTAAACATTGGCAATTACCTCTTTCATAAACTGTCTATCTGACATTTTTTTACTAACTTCAATCGCATTTTCGATAAACGGCGATTCTTGATATAAACTTTTCTTTACATCGCTTTCATCAGATAAATATAGTAGGCTTCCTTCCATCTTGACTTTACTATTTATAAATAATAAATGTACCGCTTTTAGTATAAATTTAACATTCTCACAATACTCCATATATTCACCTGATATCAATGAAACCGCTTTACAAACAAGATCTTGTGTATTTTGGGCAGTATAAACCTTTCCAAGTCTAAACTTCTCCTTTTTTACGAGATAGGAAAAAAGCATAATCTTATTTAGCGATAAAACCGTATGCTTCTTTAACAAATTTAAAACAATATTTGAATAAATACTTATTTGAATTGTTTCTGCTTCTAATTCAAGGTTCTGCATTATCCTCATCCTCCCAAGATATTTGATGTTCTTTTTCATCTTCCCTTGTCAAATATATGCCTGATCCATATTTTATTTGATCACTATCCGCATAAGAATTCGGTTGCTTTTTAATTTCATCAAGGCGCTGCCAAGGTGAATCATTCCCTTTTTTCTGAAGAATAAACTTAACATATTCAAAATTTTCGAATGTTGTTGTTTCAATATCTCTAATCTTACCTGTTTTATTTAATTCCAAATACCCATAACAAATATTTTGATAATAACTGCCATACTGTAAGTGTGTCTCTATCATATTTTGGGGCATTTTACATGCTAATAATTGTTTATATTCCCTTGATTTAGCAATTTTCAAATCATTAAAATCAATTTTATTTAATTTTTTAAATTCCGAATATATAGGAAGCATATACTGGTCTGTAAATCTACTGCATATATCCTCAGCACAAATTATCATTTCTTCATAACTAATGCTATATGACTTTTTATCATTGATATGTTCCATAACCTCAAATGTAATATGTTTTAACAACTCTTCAATTCTTTTATAATATGTAACACCATTTACACCAGCCTTCTTAAATAGAATTTTGCATCTCTCATCAATTTCTTTATCAATTTTATCCGTACTCACAAAGGAATATTTTCCTTTTACTTCATTGTATATATCTAAAAATCCTTGTTTATCTTTTTTATACTTTTTCTTTACCTTAGCTATAGTTGCTCTCGAAGATTTTGTAGTATTCAATACTTCAGAATATAAGTTCTCCGCAGTAACATCAAAAATATTATCCTTATTTCCATAAAAATTATCTGTAAAAAGAATGTAATTCGTTACTATTGATTCTGATCCTTCTAACAAAATCCAATTTAATATAATTTGCTTCGCAGTATCAGCAGTAATCAGTGTTCTTTTTACTTGTATGGCTTTTATCCCGCTTGTAGAAATAACTAAATTTCTAAACTTGTCTTCATTATCATCAATTGTTTCAGGAATCAATTTCCTCACAGATACATCATCAACCGTTTCAAATTCAACCTGCATATTTTCACTCATTGATAGCATATAAAATACAAATACCTTTATTTGATAGGCAAAACCTCCCAAACTATTTATTCCGCTTTGATCTGGCACAAAAGTATCCATAAAATTCACCCTTCCTGATGCAACTATTAAGATAATTATAACATCAACCTTACCCACTTTCCACTAATAACCATTGCATATTATCAATATATTCTGCTGCACCCTTCTAATAATACAATTATGAGCCTTTACATCACCAGATATTAACTTTAGAATTTGTGAAATAATAAAGACATGGCTATCCGCCATGCCCTGAATCTATCTATCAAATTCTATCAATAAACGCCGCATCTTAATCTTGCATTCCAAATGTCCGATATAACCACGCTCTACTGTCCACCAGCATATGTAATATCCTTACAATTATTACCGAATTATCCTCTACCACATAATAAATTTTATAATTCTTATAATAATCCATACGAACACCCAAATCCGCCAATACTGGATCATCATCTAACTCATTACGCTCTGGAAAATTCTGTAATTTGTTTATCTGTTTACGAATACCTTGTACTGTGTTAACTGCCGCAGTAGGATTTTTTAAATCAAATGCAATATAGTCAGCCGCAAACTCCAAATCCTGCTCAGCCAAATCAGATATTTCAATTTTATACTTTTGCATTTGTATACTTTTTCTCCAATCTGTCACAAACTGTGTTAAAATCCTTCGTCTTTCCTTCTCTTGCCTGCCTTAACCCATCTATCACACTCTGCCTTACTTCTATCTGCTGTTGTTCCAAGGTTTCCGCATAAATTTTCTTACCTACAACTTCCATGCGATTTACCTCCTTCCAAATATAAAAAATTCTGAATCTGTTTCACTATTATTATATCCACTTTTTCATTTATTCACAACCTTCTTTTATCATTGGCATCCTATTTATTAATATCTCATCTTTGCACATACCATTTCTACTATTTTGATCGCTTTTATTTCTATTTAATATTTTCATATTTTTTTGCGAATACCCCATGCACCACTACAAGTACATGGGATATTCCATCATATACCACCAGAGAATTGCTGTTCTTTCCTACTTTTTCCACTCCGGTATATTTGTT
>QXWO01000116.1 GCA_009911035.1 Lachnospiraceae bacterium | reverse complement strand
TATCATAAAAAAATAAGTGCAGAAGGTAAAGCACTGATGAAATGCTTTATCTCTTACACTTATATGGTACTAAAAAGGACACTCACCTGACACAGGATGGAATGCCCTTAAGGTTACTTTTATTTAATTTTTATAAAGACCGGAATTTGTCTTCTGCCCATGAAGCTGTCCACAAAATCAAGGGCGGTTTCATTCAGTTCTTCCGTTTTAGCAGTTTCCGCCTGCATATCCGTCTGCCCAAGTTTTCTCGTCTCCACCGTCTCTGCCTGCACCCCGGCACTGCCATCGGCATCTATGAGTACATCATGGGATAATGCGTTTGAGTTCACTACATATCTCTGCCACAAAGCAATAGCCGAAAGCCACTCGCACACCAAAGCTGAAGACAGACTACATCCCTTATGAATATATCAACTCTATCAGCACAAGAACATATATTTTTGAAGTTTATTAATTCATACTATAAATTTCTGGACAATTGCTGTCTCTGCAACTTCATTTAGAATTTTCTTTTCTTCTCCGTCAATAATAACAGATATATTATCCGTATACTTTCTTTGACCAACAATCCATAATCTTTCTTTTGCCCTAGAAAATGCTACATTCAATCTACGATCATTCGCAATAAAGCGACTGTTCCCAATATTACGTGCTATAGAAAATATCACTATTTCGCTATCCCGACCCTGTATTTGATCTATAGTGTGTATTCCTAACTTAAATATTTCTTTTGTTTGCTTTATATCATCCTGATTAAATAAATATTTACTTAATTTTCTTTTTTGCCCTGTATATGGAGTAATTACTTCTATTCGAACCAATTTTTTTAAATTTCTCCCCCTTAATATCTGCGTGTACCGCTCATATTCCTGAAGAATAATCTTATGTACAATTCCTACCTCATCTAAATTATAAACAGAAAAATGCTTCTGTGTTATACTGCCTTCTTCTGGAATAAGCCATTTGCTATTTGTATCATAATCCGCCCACCGCAAGCTGCCTTTAATTGACTGAACATTATTTCCATTTTTTAACAAACCATTGTAAAAAAATTTATTTACAATATCTGCAATTTCATATGACATCCTATGCTGTATATTAAGCATGCTAAAAGCGCACTCCGGTATTTGATTATATATCCTATCTATAAATGCGTTCTTCCCATCAATTCTCTCCAAAAGAGAATCCATATTTTCCCTTTCTTCCTCACTAAAAGAAGGAGGAAGTTGTTTAGGATCACCTACCAAAATGAATTTCTTAGCCCAGCACATTGGCATTAATAGTTCTGGGAACGATATCTTCGAATCCTCATCTACAATCACATAGTCAAACGAATGTTCATATGCAAAATCCATCCCACCAATTCCACTACATGTAATTCCTACAAACCGGCTGGAATAAAACAGCATCTCATTAAACTGTTTTTCATTATTAGTCCAATTTTCTTCTAAATAATGAATAATCTTCTCTGATACTTTTTTATCTCGCATTTTTTTCCAGTATTTTTCTATAAATGTCTCCTTTAAAAATTTTTTTCTATACCCCTCTTCGTCTATTTCTTTATCTAAAATACGGATTCCCTCAAAATTGTCAAACATCTCATTAAGAATATGAAACAAATTATTGACAGCAACATGCGTTTCTGAACACACAAGAACTCTACTTTCTGGTTCATTCATTAAAATTTGAGCACATATTTCAACTATCACAGATGTTTTTCCTGTTCCAGGAGGTCCTTGTATCACTAATAAATTATCCATATTTGCAAATTTTTTTACAGCATCTTTCTGGTTACCTTCTAAACGTATGTGCGACGTTCTTTTTTTAGTATCTAATTCTGAATAATATACCTTCACTTCTTTGTCATTGCTAACTGCTATGCGTTTAGGATCAATACAGTCAAAAATAAGCTCCGGATTCATTACAATTCCATTTTTTACTTGATACAATGCTCGTATTTGTCTATGTAATCTAACTTTTTTTCCTAATATCGAATCAGAAATATCTTCTTTTTCTAATTCTGCCTTTCGCTGCTCTACATAAGCAATCCAATCATTTACTTCCTGATTCCACTGGGCAATGCATTCCTCTCTCATATCTACTCCTAACATTTCCTCTTATAATATAATGCAACCTTTAAAATAACGTACAATTTCTTCATCTTTTACATATTGCTGAAAAACTTTAAAAACGCTTTCATGATCCAAATCTTTTTCGTTTTCTGCAATTTCATTTAATTTACTTATCAGAGACAACATCTGTTCTGTTAAACATACTTCTCCATTACTCAAATCAACTTCGATTAACTGTAAGTTATGTAACTTGGCTATTGATCCCGCTAATAAGTCATAAGAAAATAAATCTAATAATTTTACTATTTCCTTACTATTCTTATACCCCTCCTGTATTAGAAAAAAAACACTATTATCACACAAATTCAACTTAGCTATATTTCTTTTATTTTGATGCAATTCAAATCCATACATCCGTATCACCTCATGCTAACAATTTTTCACATTGCAAAAGTAATTCCCTGATGATTTTCAGTTGATTATCCATAAAATCCTTTTTGTATTCATTCTGTTCTTGTATATACATGTTTAATAATCGAATTTTTTCCTTATCTTCATCAATCATCTTGTTTATATCTTCGCATCTTTTTTTATTCTGATTAATCAAGATATTTATCTCTTCAATCCTGCTTTTGCGCTGGTTTCGTTCGCTATATATTTGTTCCTTCAAAATATTTAGTGCATCAATCTCATCTTGATTTTTTGCTATTTTTTCTTTTAATTCGTTAATCTCTCTTTGATAACTATCAATATATCCTTTCCATTCAATAATCTTCCTTGTATACAAATTAATATCATACATTATGGAATCAAAGTTTGGTACTGCTTCATGTCTATCTTTATAATAATTTACTGTTTCCCATTTACTATTCTTCATTGAATAATAATCATCTAATTGTACTCTAAAAGTACGAACTCTATCTATGTAATCAGCTTTCTTTGCTTTTAATCTTTTATTATCACTAATAAGAAACCAGATGTTTTGTTCATACTGCTTCATTTTTGAATAAAGTCTTTCACACTCAGCTTTTTCTCCATCTTTATCTCTGCGATAATCTGCTATACATTGTTTTATTTTCTCCTTTTCTTCATGCAACTTATTTTTATGATTGTTAATCTTACCTTTTTGGTAATAGAAATCATCAATCTGTCCTTGATATGAGATATATTCACCGCTTTCTTTAATATGGTTCTTCCACAATTCAATTATTTCACTTTTACTTTCTTTTTCTTTTATACTTATTTCTTCAAGACATTTCTTTATTTCTTCTAACTCACCCTTTAGTGATTGATTCCAGTCTAATAATTTAGTTCGAGCTTCTTTGCAAGCCTTCTTTTGTTTTAAATTTTGATAACGGTGGACTTTTAAAGTATTCAATTCTTTTTGCCAAGAAGATTTTTCTTTCCATATATCTTGAAAAAAAAACCTAACTTCTAATAGATATTGGTTCTCCTTGCTTAAATAGCCGAGAACTTTTTCATATTGCTTTGAAACGCTTTCTTCATTGACTAAGGCTAAATCAGGAATTTGTATGGATATTAATTTAAGATAGCTTTTCATATCAGATTCTCCTGATAAAATCTCTATCAATGCATCACATTCTATGACATATTCATCATATAGTTTTTGATAATTATTTATTAATTCCATTTTTCCATGAAACAATTTTTTATTTTGAATAACACTTTCTCTACGTTTATATGCCAAGTTTTTATTAAAATACAATTGACTATAAATTAGCAGTTTTTCCTCCAATTCTTCATAAAACTTTTGCTCGTAATTATATCTTTTTTGCAAACCAAACAATACATTGTTTAGCTCGTTCTGTAAATAAATTCTGTAATCCGCTATCTCCACCTGCTTTCTGTCTATATAATTCTCCATTTCATCTACCAAAACAGAAACAGTTTGACCTTTTAGCAACAATTGTTTTTTATAATATTCTTCCAAACGTTTTTTAAAAAGCATAATCCTTCATCCCCTCTTGTCAAGAACGTAACATACCATAAACCTCTTTAGCTGTAACTGCAACTACAAAATTACCTTTTTTCAGATCAGACATTAATCTACCTACTATTTCCTTTGCCCGTTCCGTTTCCTCTGACAAATCTATATCCTTTAATAATGTAATAAATTTCTGATTTACTTCTCTTTTATTTTCCAGCTCCTGATCAAGTGTATGACCTTTTTGCCATGTCTCGCATAGCTGTTTATGAGTATCTTCCATACCGTTGTTAATATAATGTATCGCACACATATAACTTTTATACTGGCTTTCTATTCCTGTCTTTACCCTATTGCAAAACTCATACTTCAACTGTTCAATAGCTTCTTGATAACGATATTGGGCTTGTTTTGCTTCTTTTTCATACTCAATATATAATTGTTTCTTTATCACCATTGTCTTATAATCCATATTATACATTTCCTGCTTTAACTTGCTTTCCATCCCCTTTAAGACAGAGATTCGCAATTTATACTCTTCGAAATCTGTGATAATACTGTACATAGGTATGAGACGTTTAATTGATATTCCTTTTATTCCCTGAAACGCTTCTATATCATCTAAAATTTTCAATGGGATCATATTCTTTCTATCTGCTTGTTCCAAATAAAACATATTTACATTTTCATGGAATCTCTCATACGCATCCTTTTGAGCTACCTTTACTATAAAATGTTTCAGAGTCTTAACAGCCACTGTACTCATTATGGCTCCAGAAATTGCACCAACACAACTTCCCAACATCGTTCCAAGTGATATACCAACTCCCATAATCTCCGTACATATTTTTTTCCCATAATAAAACACTATACCAGTCATTCCACCCAAAATATCTTCCAAAGTATTCTTCGAAATATTCTCAATCAACTCATCAGCATCTATATTTCCATTAAAATGTTTCCACGCTTCAATTGTAACATCGTAAAACATACCTCCAGAAACTTCTACTACCGTTGCTCCCATATCATCAACTTTCATAAATTCTTTCAAGAGATCAATAAAACTCGTTTTTGCACTTGTATTCACTGCACCTTTTAGCGCATCAGTAAAAGCATTTATAAATATTTCCTGGGTTAGTTCCTGATCTGATTTATATAAGATATTTACAATATTTACAATAGATGAATATGCAAAATCAATCGAACTATTAATAAATGCATCAGAGGCAATATTAACTCCTATTTCACAAATGACATTATTATTATTACCATTAATTGTTAACTCCGTGTATCCAATGCCTTGACTGCCCTCAGCTATTAATTCCGAAAAATATTCCTCCATTAGTATTCCTCCCAAATATTCTATTTACAAAAATTTATAGTAGACTGTCATTTTAACTATGATTGTAAAACATACGCATTAATTATATCTATATTCCAAATAGCCACCTTCTAAAAACTTTACAACCATTCTAATTCCTTCAGAAGTACTTGCAAATACTCATACAAATTGCATATTTTATCGGCTTTCTACAAATTTAATTTATCTTATTTATTCTCCCATAAAGCTATCCATAAAGTCAAGGGCTACTTCATTCAGCTCTTCTTTTACCAGAGTTTTCGTTTGCGTCTCCATTTGCGCTACCTTCTCTGCCTTTCCGGTTTCTACCTGCATCCCCGGCATTGCCATCGGCATATATGGGTACATCATAGGATATGGCATCTGAGGGAGCCTTTTCTTTATCCCCTCCGCTTCCTTCCGGATACTCTCCTGTATTTTTGCCAGAAGTTCCTCATTGGTAAGATGGGTGTCCTCTTCCCTGTCATAATGCCCGATCATTGCCTTTGCGATGATGCTGGTGTAATCCTGCTTCTTTCCGTCCGGCGGCTCCCGGTAGTTGCCCTGTAAAATCTGCCACGCCCTTCTTTCCTCCGGAACGTCCATATCAAACCGGCAGGATACACGCTTGATATTTTTGATTGCCTGTCTCTTCCCCATAAAACATCCCCCTATCCGCGCCTGATGCTCCGCAACAGCCTCTGGTTAGACAGATATTCGTACCCTTTGGCATTGGCATGGATATCCTCAATAAATCGCACTTTGCTCTGATCCAGCTTTGCAAAATGCTTCATCAGCATGGCACCGCCGCCAAGGAAATGGAGCTTTGCCAGTTCCTCATTATATCCATACTCCCTTATCTTCCTCATGATCTTGTCGGTATAATCTGACGCACACTCTGCTATGGCTTTCAGATACTTCTCCCCGATATCTGCTGTGCCGTCTTTCAGCACCTTTTTCACAATACAGTCATCCACAACGGTATGTACCTTATTAGTGAGTTCGCTCCGCATTTCGATCACACCGCATTCCACGCCAAAACGCTCCGTATAGTAGCGGCTGGAATCCGGCTTTCCGTCAATAATAAAGATAACATTCATAGTTCTGTTGCCGATATCCGCCACGATGTTGAATCCCTGATAGCTGGGTAAATCCGCTGCAACAGCCGCAAATCCCTGTGCGTAGACTTCCACTCCCTCAATCTTTACATGGAATCTGCTGTCATTGCACCGAAAAGTCACTTCCTTATTCTTCAAAAGATATTTTCGGAAAGCCTCTCCCTGCTCCCCAAGCCACTTGATGGGAAGCCCAACCGCCAAGATGACGGAAGCGTTGCACAATCCCCTGCCCTTTAACTCCTTTGCCAGAGCTGCCAGCGTCAGGATGTAATAATCTTCATCCCATACCTTATCCATCTGGTATTCTTTATGGGTAGAGCCGATCTCATAAAATTTCCCCTCATACTCCACCGTCATCCCTGCCAGCTCCGATGCTCGCTCCCTTTCTATCACGCCGGATTCAAAAATGTGGCGGGCGGTCTTGATGTTTAATGCTAATATTAGCATTAAACATCTTATGCAAAGGAAAATATAATCCTGACACTTTTTAGTAAT
>QXWO01000115.1 GCA_009911035.1 Lachnospiraceae bacterium | reverse complement strand
CTCTGAAGGTGGAAAATACCATTTCCGGGTGGCTCTGAAGCGGGAAACTGGTGGCTCCCAAGGGGGATAATATTCACCTGCAGAAGTGCTACACGGTGGACTTCCTTTCCAAGAAGCGGAAGGCGAACGAAGGGGAGGTGCCGCAGTATTATGTGGAGGGCAGCCATGACGCCATCATCGAGCCTGCGGAATGGCAGCTCGTGCAGACGGAGATACAGCGGCGGAAGAACGCAGGGCGGAGCCATAACTGCTGCAGCCCGTTCTCGGCAAAGCTGAAATGCGGCGACTGCGGCGAATACTTCGGCTCCAAGGTCTGGCATTCCAACAGCAGGTACAAGCGGACGGTATGGCAGTGCAACGCCAAGTTCAAAGGTGAGAGCAAATGCACCACGCCACATCTGTACGAGCAGCGGATAAAGGTGCTGTTCCTGGAGGCGCTCGGCATCCTGATGGAAAACCGGGAGGAGGTCATCGGGGACTGTAGGGCGGTCATGGATGCCCTGGCGGACTGCGGCTCCATTGACACGGAGATGGAGGCGGTCAGCAGCGAGATGGAGGTGACTGCGGGGTTGATCCAGAAGCTGGTCGATGAGAACGCCACCCGGAAACTTGACCAGCACGACTACCGCAAAAAGTATGACGGATATGCCGGCCGGTACGCTGCTTTGGAGAGCCGGATGGACAGCTTGGAGAAAGAGCGGGAGAGGAAGGAAATCCAGTATGACATTTTCAGCGGATTCATTGCGGGGCTTGAGGAAGTGCGGGAGCTGCCGGTGGATTTCAATGAAAAGCTGTTCCACAGGCTTGTGGATTACGCAACGGTCCATTCGGACGGCAGGGTAGTATTCACCTTCCGCAATGGAGCGGAAGTCAGCACGGAGATTTAAAGCCGGAAGCGGCCGGGGTATCGGGGTTGTACCAGATGCCTCCGGCCGCTTTTTCTGTGCGTGAAAATGAATAACGGTTTTTCTTATACAGATTTCAGTTAAAGATGCTCTTTTACATTGCAGAATTAAATTTCATTGAACCTCTTGAATTTCTGCCAGTAAAATAATTCCCTTCTAAATGCGTAGGTATCATAAAGTAACAAACCAATACATACAGACAGCCAGCCATACCTCTATTCCGTATAAAATGGCATATGTGGCATTTCAAATATATGGTTCAGAAGTATTAGAAATTAGAAAAACGAAAAACAGTATTCCACGATTTGAAAGGATAGAGGTAAATGAACATGGAAAAAACAGTATATATCACAGAGAAAGAACGGGAAATGTGCTACAAAGTGATTGATGCGTTTGCGGAACTGTACGAAATGGAAGATGAAGATATTTTATTGGTTGATGCTGGCAGGTATGGTTTTGTTAAATTGCAGTGTTATACACCGTCATATGGCTTTGAAGAACTTGACACTTATATAGACAGTAAAAGCTTATTTGAGGGGCTTTGGGACGAATGGTTCAATCTAAATGTGTTTTTACTTGCTAGGGAAATGCAGATAGATGATGTTTTCTATGACGATATATTCAATAATCTGCCAAAGGAAAAACAGTCGGAACTTATCGGGAGAAAAGACGACTTTGCAAAAAAGGCGGGTATAACTCAGTAAAATGAATTTTGCAGAAAGTAAATACTATATATAGCGGGTAAAAAATTAGAATGGCTCTGTATATGATAATATACAGGGCTTTTCTTAATCGCACCACACTATTCCGAACCAAAGAAGCTAAAGACAAAAAGACAAAGCATTGTGGAAAAATCCAAACTTTTTTATCAGAAAATGCCTTGAATAAAGGATTTACAGAGGAAAGTTTGGATTTGTGGGAAAATCTAGACTTTTGGATTTTACCACAATGCCGACTATTACAAAATCCCCCTTATTCCGAATCATTTATATTTTTCCTGAAAATGCCAAGAATAGATGAATAAATAATCTTTCATACAAAATTTTTTGCAATTAGGATTGATTTATTTGTCTTTTTATGATAAATTAGAAAAGATTTATGCGTCCCTTGCCGCCGGGTAAGGGGTTAAGCGTCAGTCTTTCTATCGTTAGGCCATTGAAGATAGAAAGTGCTGGCGTTATTTTTTTGTTCAGGAGGGTAAATATATGGAGCAACCATCTTGTATTCGGGAATTTTCCCGGTATACAGTTTTAAGCGTTTTGGGAACGTTGGGCGTATCCTGCTACATTTTGGCAGACACATTCTTTGTTTCCAAAGGATTAGGCACAAGCGGACTGGCAGCGTTAAATATTGCTATTCCGGTATATAATTTTATTCATGGTACAGGGTTAATGATTGGCATGGGTGGAGCAACAAAATTTTCTGTCTGTAAGAGTCAAGAGAATCAAGTGCTAGTAGACAAAATTTATACAAATACCATATATCTTGCTGTTTTGTTTTCAATCGCATTTATGCTGCCCGGTTTTTTCTGTCCAAGACAGTTGGCTGTTGTGTTAGGTGCAGATATGACGATACTGGAAATGACAACTATTTATTTACGGTGGCTGTTGCTTTTTTCTCCGGCTTTTATTTTGAATGATGTGCTGCTTTGTTTTGTAAGGAATGACGCAAATCCGCAGCTTGCCATGTGTGCAATGCTTATTGGAAGTTTTTTTAATGTAATAATGGATTATATTTTTATTTTCCCCCTGCATATGGGAATTTTTGGAGCTATTTTTGCAACAGGAATATCACCTGTTATAAGTATTCTGATGATGACTCCGCATTGGTGGAAAAACAAAAAATCTTTTCATTTTGTAAGAACGAAAATTTCCGCAAAAATCATTCAATGGAATTTATCGCTTGGGGTTCCTTCTTTGATTACACAAATTTCGTCTGGAATTGTAATGATTACTTTTAATGCAATTATTTTGAATCTGGAAGGAACTATTGGCGTTGCTGCCTATGGTATCATTGCAAATATTTCCGCTGTTGTCACCGCAATTCATACAGGAATTGCACAAGGAGCGCAGCCGCTTGTCAGCCGCTTTTATGGTAAAGGGAACAAAGAACTGCTCCAAGCCGTATTGCGTTATGCTATATTCGCTGCATTTGTAGTATCAGGTATCCTATATATATTTATTTTTGTTTTTGCACAGCCGATTACAGAAGTCTTTAATGGTGAATGTAACGCCACACTTCAAACGATTGCTGTAACAGGATTGAAGTTATATTTTATAGCAACTCCATTTGTAGGGTACAATATTATTCTCGCAACCTTTTTCACATCAATAGAGAGGGCTTTTCCAGCACATATCTTATCCGTGCTGAGAGGACTTATTTTAATTATTCCGACAGCATTTATTCTGTCCTCTTTGTGGAAAATGATTGGTGTATGGTTTACATATCCAGTAACGGAAATTTTAGTAGCGCTACTAGGATTTGTAATATATAAAAATGAACGTAGAAAGGAAAAGAATGTATGAAAATTGAAGAAAAAAGCGCGCTGCTTGTCATTGACATTCAGCAGGAGGATTTTGTAGAAATGAACGAATCCAACATGGACGCCCCCGAATGGGAATGTATTCGTAATGCGAAAAGAGTGTTAGACGTGTTTCGGGCAAAAAAACTCCCTGTTATCCAAATTAAGGAAGTTCATAGACCTAATATGGTAGACTTTGGACGTGAGCTGGACGGTTCGGAGGGCATTCACTGTATGGAGGATTCCCCTTATACAGATTACGCAAAAATCACCTATCCCATTGAGGGGGAATATCTGATTTCTAAACGCAGATACAGCGCATTTTTTGGAACGGATTTAGAAATTCTTTTGAAAGGGCTTCATGTGGATACCCTTTATATGATTGGAGGTTTAACAGATGTATGTATCCATTATACGGCTGTTGATGCACACCAAAACGACTATCATATCCGTGTGGTAAAAGACGCAGTTGCCGGTTCCAGTGAAGAAGCACATAAGTATGCTCTAAAGGCAATCCAGTATTTGCAGCGTGACGCTTTGATTACAACAGCCGATATAGAGTCTGTGCGTTAATATTTTTATATCCAAGTAAGAGGGGAGGTGAGATTTGTCGGTAAAATAATCATGCTTACATTCAACGACACAGAGGAAAAAGCAGTTGAGAAAGCCATAGCCGCCCTTGCCGATATGATACCGCTGGAAGCCATACAGCCGCCGCAATCCCCCGCACTGGTTTTTCCGGGATTGGAAATAAGGCTGCACCAACGCCGGGTACTGAAAAATGGGATTGACGTTTCTCTCACCCGTCTGGAATACGGCGCACTCTGCTACCTTGCCGCCAGTCCGGGGAGGGTATTCACAAAGGCGCAAATCTTTGAAGCCGTGTGGAGCATGGAAAGCGAAAGCTGCCAGTCAAACGTGGCAAATGTGATATGCAATCTACGGAAAAAGATAGAGCCGGATAGCGGCAAACCATAACTGCTGCAGCCCGTTCTCGGCAAAGCTGAAATGCGGCGACTGCGGCGAATACTTCGGCTCCAAGGTCTGGCATTCCAACAGCAGGTACAAGCGGACGGTATGGCAGTGCAACGCCAAGTTCAAAGGTGAGAGCAAATGCACCACGCCACATCTGTACGAGCAGCGGATAAAGGAGCTGTTCCTGGAGGCGCTCGGCATCCTGATGGAAAACCGGGAGGAGGTCATCGGGGACTGCAGGGCGGTCATGGATGCCCTGGCCGACAGCAGCGCCATTGAGGCGGAGCTGGAAGCGGTCAGCAGGGAGAAAGAAGTGACGGCGGGGCTGCTCCAGAGACTGGTCGATGAGAATGCCACACGGAAACTTGACCAGCACGACTACCGCAAAAAGTATGACGGGTATGCCGGTCGGTATGTCGCTTTGGAGAGCCAGATGGACAGCCTGGAGAAAGAGCGGGAAAGGAAGGGAATCCAGTATGACATTTTCAGCGGTTTCCTTGCGGGGCTAAGCGAGACAGTGGAGCTGCCGGTGGATTTCAATGAGAAGCTGTTCCACAGACTTGTGGATTACGCAACGGTCCATTCGGACGGCAGGGTGGTATTCACCTTCCGAAATGGCGTGGAAGTCAGCACGGAGATTTAAAGCCGGAAGCGGCCGGGGTATCGGGGTTGTACCAGATGCCTCCGGCCGCTTTTCTGTGTGTGGAAAAGCCTGCCTTTCATATGGAAAAAAGCCGTGGACTTTGGTAAAATAGGATGCGGGAATGTTGGGTGCAAAAAATAACGATAGCCACCCTCAAAAACAGGTTATCGTTAAATTTTACACTCCCAACTATCGAAAGCGCGGCAATTTCAACAAATAAAACGATAGCCGCCCATGCACGGGTGCATCTGCCATTCTGAAAAGTGTTGATTTTACTGCATTTCCCGTAAATGTAAAAACGATAGCACCCATTCTAAAATTGTATCAATTTGGACACGCAATATGGGCAACCGATGTTCCGCAGGCGGTTCTGTCATTTCTAAATGAGTATGACCTGTCAGGTAAAAACGGTTATTCCATTTTGCACCCATGACGGATATGGGACAGGACACAGCTATCAGACGATTGCGGATGCAAGTCATGCGGCGGTTTCTCTGGATGGTATTGCGATTGAAGCAAAAGATGTGCCGGGCGCTCAGGAAACGGTATCTGACTGGCTTGCGGACATTGGGATATCCGGCACACAGGAGCAGGATACGACAAAAGGTGAAACCGCTATTCAAATCACAATTGGTGATATTACATTAGATGGTGTTCTGTATGATACGCCACTGGAAGAAGAAATAAAAGCATATTTTCCGCTGACGATTTCCATGTCAGGATATGGCGGAAGGGAGTATTACGGCGGTGTGGATTTTTACCCGCAGAATTTGGAAGGCGGTCAGAAGAATTTTGAGAACGGAGATATTAATTATTGTGAAGCACACCACAATATGGCTATCTTTTATGCACAGACTGACCACCCCAACCTGTCGGTAGATGTGATTCCTATCGGCCGTGTCACTTCTGACCTTGTAGTATTTGAGATATTCTCTGCGGTTACGAGGCAGGATGCCTGGGCTTTTCTTTATACCACGAACTGGTGAAAAAGGGAATCCGCTGTGTGATCCTGGCTCCGACCATAATGATGACACAGCAGGGCAAACGGATCAAAACAGATAAGAGGGATGCGCTGATGATAGCACAGTGCCTTGACTATGGCGGCTATCACGCGGTACACATCCCGGCAGATAAGGACAATGATGTCAAAGTATACCTGCGCATGCGGGATGACCATAAACAGGATTTAAAAAAGACGAAACAGAGGATATGCGCATTCTGTTTAAGCCAAGGATACCATAACTTAGTGAACCGGACAGGGAAACACTTAATGAGTACCTGATCACATATGAATACCATACAGACCGGATAGAGGGCTTTGACAAAAGGATAGAAGAACTGGCGTCTGAAACAGAGTATATGGAGAAAGTGAAAAAGCTGGTGTGCTTTCTGGGTGTAAAAACCCATACGGCGCTATCCTGCCTGGCGCAGCAGCTAAAAATGACAACAACAAAGCAACAGGGAAGATATCTTGAAGAAGCCTTTTGGGATTTCAAGGCTCGGGTTATCTGCAGTACCTCCATGTCGGCAGTGTAGGAATACATTGATCCACGCAATTGGACAGCAGAAGCCACGGCGAACCATTGACCTAAGGTAACCAATCCACGAATAACGGAGTGGCCAAATGCCGGGAACTGTTAACCAGAGGGCTTCTCCAAGATATCTTCCGAAAACAAATGTGGGTTTTGTCAGAGAAAAAAGTTTGTTGTTTTTAATTTTACCTCTTGACAAAAGTCACTTCATAACGGTGGTACAGTGCGCCGATGGCTGTGTTTTCTTTTTTGGAGGAAAATGATCTAAGTGGCAAAAAGGTGGTGTTGTTTTGTTCCCACGGAACGGGTGGACTGGCATTCAGTGTGAAGGATATTTCTGCGGTACTGCCGGACAGTGAAATAGAAACCAATGTGTTGGGTGTAGTGGTCAAGCTTTTTTGTAACACTTGTGGCTAAAATTTATTGGATTGTTGCCGGGATGCTATCGGAACTGT
>QXWO01000114.1 GCA_009911035.1 Lachnospiraceae bacterium | reverse complement strand
CAGGATGAAATACCTTACACGATTGGTATTTGGCAGGGTCTTACCCGTTATGTATCCCTGTTCTGTGAGCTTTTTCAGGCTCAGTCGCCCTCCAGTGGTGGAAATGCCATGAAGTCCAGTGGCTGATAACTGCTGGTAGGTTAATGTATTTGCCTGAGCGAGAATAAAGAGGTCGCAGTCGCTTTTGCTCAGGGAAAGCAGGCCGGCTTCCTTAATCAGTGTATCTTTGTAATTTAGTGTGTTTTGCATTTATTTAAGTGCTCCTTTCTGTTCAAA
The DNA here is from genome assembly GCA_009911035.1 of Lachnospiraceae bacterium. Taxonomy (GTDB): domain Bacteria; phylum Bacillota; class Clostridia; order Lachnospirales; family Lachnospiraceae; genus Suilimivivens. Next base: position 6,801 of record QXWO01000114.1, on the reverse strand, counting down.
ATAAAAGCCACAGAATCTGTAGCTTAAATAACCTGTTGCCAGGAATTTGATCTGTATTTTGTCCAAAAGGAACTAAATGCTAATAATAACAAAGGTATTGTAGCATATGAAAGTTATAGCTGGCAAGATATAAGTGGTATTTTATAGTGTGTTTTATTGTGTGTGAAAATAATAGATTAAATTATAAGTTCGTTTCTTTCATTCTACGTGGGGACGCAAAGTTGTACATTGCATAAAAGGGATTGAAAATTCTTTTGGCAGAACATAACATAATTTTGTTTATATAGACAGTTTTTTGTTCAAGAACAATAAAAAGGTGAACATTCGCTTAAATACTTTCAAAATTACTGTTTAAATCACAAAGAACCAGTATCCTATATGGGACTAATCAAAGAAACAGAAGATTATTTAGAGTAGAGGAGAAAAGATAAAAACATGTCTTTAGCAGTATGTGTATTAGCAAAAAACGAGGAAAAACGGATTGCAGATTGCATAAGACCAGCATTACGTCATGCAAACGAAGTTATTGTAGTTGATAATGGAAGCGAAGATCGTACAGTTCAAATTGCAAAAGAGTTAGGCGCTACTGTATTATTTTTCGGATGATTTGTTTGATCTAGCAAGAAATAAGTATTTAGAGTATGCTCATTCCGAATGGATATTGGCACTAGATTGTGATGAACGTATGTATGAGAGAGATTTGATTAGAATAAAAAAGGTAACGGATGAGGATAAAGATTCAAATGGTTTTTTTATACCTTCATTTCAGTATTATGGTAATGGACAATATGCTCTTTTCTTTATTTCAAGGTTGTATAGAAAACAAGAAGGAATTTTTGTGGAGACGAGAAGGTACATATGCAGTATTTGTATAAGCTTATTATGCGCAGAAAAAATATGAGCAGGCATTGGGCTATATAGATGATGCAATGAAATACATGTCAATGTATCCGCATCATCATATAAATAAATGGTGGATTTGTAAACTGTGTTCTGAGAATTACGAAATAGATGAAAATATTTTATCTGAATTTTACTTGGAAAATTTGAAGTTACCATTATCAAAAAATACAATTTATCCACATCAAACTAATTTTATACAATCAATAAATTTTGATGAATTGAGAAGGAGATAAAAATGATTTTACGTGGTCGAACAAATGGTGAATGGAAGTTAGTTATTTAAGTGATAGATAATTCCCTGTTTGAAAACTGATAAAACAGCAAAGGAGGCATGAGACAATGCTTCAGATAGCAGTCTGTGAGGACGAACAGGGATAACCTCATAGGCATCTTGAAACCACTTTTAGACAATTACATAGAAGAGTACCGGGTCACAGATTATAATGAGATGCTCTCCATACGCATTGAGGGCGGCGTAGAAAAGGAAGTAAGGATAAAGAACAGCGACCAGTAAGCACAGGCGGGAAAGGTACTGGAATCGGGTCTTTTGGTATAATTTAGAACCAATTTAGAGAAAAATCATAAAAAATCTGTACTTCAGGGAAAAATCTTTACCTCGGGGTGAAAGTATAAGATTTTATGTACAGTTTCCGATAATAAAAATAACAGTGCAGTATATGCGCGGAAATGAAAAACGGATTTTAAGAAAAGGATCAAGGAGGAGAAAATATGATATCAGTAATTATGCCTACACATAATAAATCCATGTATTTGAACTTTACCTTGTTGGCTTATAGAAATCAAACAAGTAAAAATTTTGAAATTGTATTGGTTGATGATGGTTCCACTGACAATACACGAAACGTTTACGAAGAAAATAAGGAATTTCTAAATATTACTTATTTGTATCAAACAAAAGGTAATGCTGCAAAAGCAAGGAACGTGGGCTTAGCACATGCAAAGGGCGATATGATCGTTTTTGCAGATGACGATAGGATACCATGTGAAGAATACATTTTAACAATAGAAAAAACTCTAAAAGGTCGTAAAAAATCGGTTCTTATAGGTTATAAAGAAGAAATTTTGACAGTATATCAAAGATTCATCAATTTACAGGATTCTGTAGAAGCGGTTGCACGCAGAAAACTATGCTGCAAAAAAGAGGATAAGATTGAATGCGGCGAAGTTCTGATAGATGAGAATGATATTCTGAATAATTTTTCTGATACAATGAAAAATATGTTTCTTAAAGTCCCCTATGATAATTATATGTTTGTTACAGACAAGCTTGGTAATGAGATGAAGGGCTTTCGTTTGGGATGGGCAATGGCGACTACTGCTAACATTGCATTTTGTCGTGAGGGAGCAGAAAAAATCTTTTTTGATGAAAATTATGTCGGATGGGGAGTGGAGGATATTGATTTTGCATACCAGTTAAAGGAAGCGGGATTTAGCTTTTTCTTTTGCAAGGAGGCAATAAATTACCATCAAAAGCATTTGACGAATTCTAAAAAATGGGAAACTTTCAAGCGGAATATGACATATTTTTGTATTAAATATCCAAATTTAGATGTGTTCTTTTATTATCAGTCGTTCCAAAGCAGAGACAAATCGTTCGATTATTTAAAAGGGAATGAAATGTTAATGGAAATAGAAGAGCAAAAGGATGACAGCATTGTTAGGTGTTTCGTAAATCATATGTTCCATTTATGGAAAGAACAGCAAAGCGGTATATTTGAGCAATATAAAGGAGAAATCAATGAGTCAAATTGTTGTAAATGATCTGCATAAAGATTTTTATGTGAATGTATCAAAAGGTTCTGGAGTGACTGGAATGGTGAAGAGTCTTTTTAGCAGAGAGAAAAAAACAGTCGAAGCAGTCAAGGGACTGGATTTTAAAATAGAAGAAGGAGAAATGGTAGGATTTTTGGGACCTAATGGTGCAGGAAAGTCAACTACGATAAAAATGCTGACAGGGATATTGACACCTTCTAACGGTGAGATATCCGTGTGCGGTCTGACACCTTGTAAAAAGCGGCAGCAGAATGCAAAAAACATAGGGGTGGTGTTCGGACAGAGGACACAGCTATGGTGGGATCTGCCCGTGAAAGAATCATTTCTTCTGCTTAAGAAAATGTATGAAATTGAAACGGGAACATATGAGGATAATATTGCCTATTTTACGGATTTATTAGATATGGAAGACTTTTTGGACAGGCCGGTAAGACAGCTTTCCCTGGGACAAAGGATGCGCTGCGATCTGGCGGCGGCTTTCTTACATAATCCGAAAATTATTTACCTAGACGAGCCGACGATCGGCTTGGATATCACGTCTAAAAAGAGGATAAGGGAGTGCATAAAAGAAACGAACAGAAAACGTAAGACTACGATCATTCTGACGACTCATGACATGGCGGATGTAGAGCAGCTGGCAGACAGGGTGATGGTGATCAATCATGGAAAAATGGTCTATGACGGAGATATGGCAGGATTACAGCAACAGTACCGCCGCAGCAGGAATGTTGTTTTTACTTTAAAGGACAGCAGGGTGGCATTCACCGGTTTTAGGATGGACAATCAGCGGATCGAATGGCAGCAGCGTGCAGAAGAACTGATCCTGAAGGTGCCGGCATCCGTTTCGGCGGGCGAAATGATTTCACTTGTTATGGCACAGTATCCGGTGGAGGATGTCAGAATCGAAGAGACACCCATAGAAGATATTATTGAGGAGATCTATAATCAATGAGAAAAAAAGCAGATAAATACCTGGGGCTTTTATGGATACGCATGAGAGCGTCCGTACAGTACCGGTTTTCTTTTGTTTCGGGAATTATTTCCACCCTGCTGCAGATTGCGATCCAATATGCGATCTGGACGCAGGTATTTAAAAACCGCGTTTCCATTAATGGATTTGAAAGGGCAGATATGTTTACCTATCTTTTGGTGAGTCAGAGTCTGCTCATAATCTTTTCTTTTCGGAATGCACCGGAAAGAATGATTTCCCAAAAGATAAAACAGGGGGATATTGCGCTGGAATTAATCCATCCGGTTCAGTTTACGTTGGCCAGATTCTTTGAAAATCTGGGAGACAGTGTGATGAACATCGGGATTGCCATTTTGTTTGTTGTGGTATGCGGCTGTGTCTTTCCGGATTTTATCGTCCCCAAAAGTATAGGCTCTGTACTTATGTTTCTGTTAAGTGTGTGCTTCAGCTACCTGATCATGTTTTTTATTAGTGCCATGGCAGGTTATCTAACCTTCTTTACTATGAATTTTTGGGGGATATATAATGCCAAAAAAGCAATCGTAGATTTTCTGTCCGGAGCGTTGATCCCGATCGCGCTATTTCCGGAATCGGTTCGATGGATATTTTCATACCTGCCTTTTCAGAACATTGTGTATACGCCCGTTATGATCTTTCTGGAAAAATATACAATGCGGGAATGTGGGGTACAGCTTCTGATACAGTGCATCTGGATGATTGTCCTGATGTGTCTGAATGAGTGGGTTTACAAAGTCTCGGTACGGAGGATATCAGTAAATGGCGGTTAGAAAATTCTTTTCTTTATATGGGGCGATGCTGTTAAAAAACATGCGCGAGAGTACAGCCTATAAATTTGATTTTATTCTTGGGATTTTGGCACATTTGCTGATACAGGCATCCTCTCTGCTGTTGGTGATGACAGTCTACACACATACAGACTCCATGGGCGGGTTTACTTTTGAGCAGAGTCTTATTTTGTATGGGTGTTCCCTGCTTGCGACAGGAATTGAGGAGTTCTTTCTGCATAATGTATGGTCCATCAGCAGGCATGTGAACATGGGGACTCTGGACAGCGTACTGCTCCGCCCGGTCAAGCCTATCCTGATGCTTGTCATGGATGGCACCAGCATTCATGGTTTTATTTTGGGGATCTGTGGTGTGGTTTGTCTGATCGTCGGATTTGCGCAGGGCGGGATTTCTTTTGGAGGGTGGAAATGTCTGTGGCTTATTTTGTGTTCTGTCAGTGGGGCATTTATTATTTTTTCCATCACATTGATCATGGAGACGCTGGCTTTTTGGTTCACGGATGTAGTGAATGCAGTCGTTATGGTGGATAACCTGCGTCAGTTTGTACGTTATCCGATCACTATTTACCAGCCATTTATCAGAAATATTTTGATTTTTATTATTCCGTATTCGTTTACCTCCTTTTTTCCGGCAGCCCTCATGCTGGATATGGAAGAGTATTCGTATTACGCATATTTTACACCGCTTATCGCATTAAGCATGGTGATAATTGCAAGTCTGTTCTTTCAATTTGGATTGAAATTTTACCATAGCTCGGGTGGCGGGCAGTAATTTTTAAAAAGAAGTTTTACCGTATTGGAAGCATGTCTGAAAACGGAGATAATAAACGTTTAATGAATTGAATGAGTGATTTATCATATATTAATTACTTAAACTTCCCACACCAATAAGGTGTGCCGAACCTTGAAAATTCAATATTTCAGCCAATAATAAAGGCATAAATACGATCCATCTGCTAAAATGGAATTGTTTTTCAGGATCGGAGCATGTATATGTAACAGCGAACCGGGTCATTCAGGGAGAGCTTTTCCAAGAACACTTTCTGCTGTTTCCTTAATTCCACAAAAAACAAGCTGGCTTCGTTTTACATCGCCCCTTGCAGCCGATATCGTAACAAGGGATCTGAAGGATCTTACCGATGAAAAACGTACTAATGTCTTTATCATGGATGACCTCCTGTTCAACCGTTCCAACTGTAAGAAACAGAACTGAGTTCTCGGGTTTTTGACCATACGGATATGACATATAAAAAGTGCTGCCGCATGCTTCCGCTCAGCAGGAGCGACGGTAATACCTTTATCCCGGTCAACAGCTGCCTGCTTGCCTCTGCCAAAGAATCCAATTTGATTAGACACATTTGTAACATTGTCAAAAGAACTATTGCCGGAAAGAGGATAGCCCTTGCACAGAGCAAAGTAGCCGAAGCAATGCTCACACTTCTTGATACGGCTGTCTTCAGTGGATTATCAGCAGACTATGTTCTGTTTAACTGCTGGTTTGCAAACCTGGCTCAGATCACAGCCATTAAATCAAGAAACATGGATGTGATCGCCATGAAAAGGTATGTTATCTGCCAGCCTATGGTTAGGAATGGCATATAAACGCATACCCTGTCTAATACGGTAATGCAGAGTGGCGTAGTGGCGGTTATCCAGTATGCTGTAAAATTTCTGCTTCAGACGTTTCAAAAAAAGCGCGTCCTGATTGGAAACGCGCTCATCCTGTAGGGATGTATCATATAGGAATTCTTTTTTCATAAGGATTGCATCGTTTAATGAGATATCGGGATATTGCCTGCACAGATTCCTTAAAATAATTTTGTCGTTTCCTGACAGCAGGCATAAATAAGGATAGCTGCCATTCTCCATAATGTCGCAGAATGCTGAAAAATGTATTGCTTTATCCTGTTCCTTCTCCAGAGCCTGCCATATGCGGATGGCCTTTAGCAAGATCCGGTATACGGAATAGGGCGGTTTCTTTACCGGCGGCGATTTTACTTCCGTATTTAATGTAAAAACAAGAGCGTTTTTTATTGTATTCCTGCCAAGAAACAAATCCGAATCCATATATTGTGACAGTTTATTTTCTAATGCTGCATCCCCCTGTGTACGGTTATCCAGCTCTATGTAGTAATTGCCGTATCCTGTTTCAAGCAATCCGTCGCATCGGGGTGTCTGCTGTTTTTCCGATGATACCTGATAGCGTGCCTCCAGTTGCCAAACGGGGAGATTTTCAAGGTATGGGCAGGATAGATACGCAAAGTATAAATCGTTGGTGTGGATGCGGTGTGGGAGTTGCTGCTGGCTTGTCGGGGGTCTGCGCTCAAG
>QXWO01000113.1 GCA_009911035.1 Lachnospiraceae bacterium | reverse complement strand
TTCTGCTGAAAGACTAAATTTCTTCCCTTCTTTACAGTTTTATCAGAATAAATATTTATAGGAGGTATGGGTATGCATGATGTAGATTATGAAATACAAATTCATAATTTAGTTAATCAGCTATCTGATTGTTTAGTAGATTATAGAATGAGCATTGAAAATGCAGAGCAATTATTAAAAAGAATAAGAAAGCTTGAAATTCAGAATAGCGCATTAATACAAGAAAATAATGAGCAGAAACGAAAACTAGATATCATCGAAAATAGTAGAATAGGCCGATTAGGAATAAAAGTGTATCAGTTATATAAAAAAAATTTTTAAAAGCAAAGGTGATTTTTATGGGGATAGCAGAGGAGTGGATTGAATATTTAAATGAAAGGAAAAATAATATTCAAGATTTTTTAGAGACAGAGTATCATGTTGACACATTTAAACTGTTACAAAAAAATAGCAGAACTTTTTTTTCTAATAAATTGCAGGCCGAAAATCTTAAAGAATTGCGCATGGCTTGTATTATGGATCAGTTTACCTTAGAAAGTTATAAACCAGAATGTAATTTGCTGGAACTAACGCCTGATAATTGGAAAAAAGAAATAGAAGAATTTGATCCAGAGTTAATTTTTATTGAATCTGCATGGCAGGGAAAGGATGGGATGTGGAGTCGGAAAATTGCAAATGGGAGTCCGGAGTTATATAGAATGACTAGTTATTGTCAGAAAAAAGAAATTCCAATTGTTTTTTGGAATAAAGAGGATCCGGTGTATACGGATACATTTATGCCGGCTGCAAGATGTGCCGATTTTGTCTTCACTACAGATATAGATTGTATCAAAAAATATAAAAATGCATTGGGTCATGATAATGTTTTTTTTCTTCATTTTGCAGCTCAGCCAAAAGTACACAACCCAATTGAAAAATATGAAAGAAAAGATAAATTTTGCTTTGCAGGAGCATATTATCATAAATATCCTAATCGGACTAAAACATTTGATAATTTTTCAGAAGTATTTTTAGAAAAAAAAGGTTTTGATATTTATGATAGAAATTATGATAACCCAAGACCTGAATTTATATTTCCAGAGAAGTATAAGTCTAATATTTTAGGATGTTTAAATTCATCAAAGATAGATGTTGCATACAAAGGCTATAACTTCGGTGTTAATATGAACTCAATAGAACAGTCACAAACGATGTTTGCAAGAAGAGTATTCGAAACTCTTGCTTCTAATACAGTGATTGTGGGGAACTACTCAAGAGGTGTTAAAAACTTATTTGGTGATTTAACAATATGTACCAATGATGTAAAAACTCTTAAAAATGATTTGGATGCCAGATGTTCAGATACTGAGGAATACAGGAAATATAGGTTATTAGGGTTAAGAAAAGTTTTAGAGCAACATTTGTACGAAGATAGATTGAGTTATGTTACCAAGAAGGTATTTGGAGTAGAAATTAAGGAAGTTCTACCGATGATTTCATTAGTGGCATGGCCGAGTGCAGATGCCCTCCCATATATACTAAAAACATTTAAACAGCAAATATATAAGAATAAGTATTTGTATCTGATTGGAGATTTTAAAGAAATAGATGAACCTAATGTAAGGATATTAGATATAGACAATACCAAATGGAAAAAGGTTACAGAAATTATAACAGACGGATATGTAGGACTTCTTAATGAAAAGAATCATTATGGTGAAAATTATTTGTTAGATATGGCACTGACATTTCGATATGCCAATGTAGCAGGTGTGGGAAAAAGTGCATACTACTCTTTTGATGGAACTGCATTTGAGTTACTCAATTGTGATGCAGCTTATAAGTATTCGTCAAAGATTAAATTTGATAGGGGGATTTTTAAAAGAGAAGTATTTAGGAATGAATGTTTTGAAGAATTGAAATGTAAAGAATCCATCGAAAATAATAATATTTTTGCGATAGATGAGTTCAATTTTTGTGAGAACTATTCTAAGGTTAAATGCTCTAAAGTGGATGATAAAATGATACCTGATCAAGGAATATCAATTAAAGAAATAGAGAGTATTGCGGAAAAAATTGATGGCGATTTACAGACAGATAACATAATTAAAGTTAGCAAAAATGAAATCGAAAAATTATGTAAAAAATCATGTCCAATAAACGTGAAATCAAATATTACGAATTTAAGTTGGAGACTGGAGAGTGAATTACCAAAAGATACAGTGCAATATATATACTTTAATAATTTTTATAAGACCGAGGAATATCAAAGAAATGGAAGAATTAATTACCAATGTTGTGGAATGGGCGATTTGGATATTTTAGGAATTTGTGTATTTTACGATCACAGAAAAAGAAAATTAGAACATAGTTTTACAAAATTTAATTCTTTATCAAGTAATAAGATTCCTGACAAAGCAAAATTCTTTAAGCTGGGATTTAGAATTTCGGGAACTGGGACTTGTGAGGTTAAAGAAATCCTTCTTGGATTAGAGCATGATACGGGAGAATTATCTTGTTATTTGTCACGAAGTAATGTCCTGATTTTGTCAAACCAATATCCTTCATCTAAAGTTCTATATAGAAATATGTTTGTGCATAAAAGGGCAATGTCTTATAAAGAACATGGAGTAGTGTGTGATGTAATGAGAATGAATCTGTATGCACAAAATGAATTTAGCGAATTTGAGGGCATAAACATTATCGAAGGGAAAGGAGAACGGCTCGGAAACGTCATTAATACAAGCAAGATAAATAAAATATGTGTTCACTTCCTTGATAAATCTATGTGGGAAATATTGAAACATTTTAAAAAAGAAATAGAAATCTTTGTTTGGATACATGGTGCTGAAATTCAACCATGGTGGCGAAGAAAATACAATTATACGACTGAAGCAGAATTGAATCAGGCAAAAAAAGATTCCAATGAAAGACAAGATTTTTGGAATGAAGTTTTTGAGGAAATAGATGAATATAATATACATTTCATATTTGTTTCACAGTATTTTGCAAAAGAGGTTTTTGAAGATTACAAAATACAATTACCAAAAGAAAAATATAGTATTATTCATAATTGTATTGACACGAATATGTTTACATATATAAAAAAGTCTCCAGAGCAAAGAAAGAAGATTTTGTCTATCAGACCATATGCAAGCAAAATATATGCCAATGATTTGATGGTAAAAGTCATTCAAAAGTTATCCAAAGAGAACTTTTTCGGTGAATTACAATTTTTAATAATTGGTGATGGCGTACTGTTTGATAAAACAGTTGCACCGCTTCGAAAAATTAGTAATGTTGAAATAAGAAAGACCTTTTTGCGACAGAGTGAAATAGTTGAATTATATCATGAGTTTGGTATGGTTTTAATACCAAGTCGTGGAGATACACAAGGAGTTTCAAGAGATGAAGCCATGTCGTGTGGAGTAGTACCAATTACAAATGCAGTAGGAGCTATTCCAGAATTTGTTGATAATGAGAGTGGAGTAATAGTTGAAGCAGAAAATTGGGAAGCAATGGCTGACGAAATAAAGAAAATTTATTTTGATGTAGATCGTTTTCAGCGTTTATCTGAAAATGCATCGAGGCGAGTCAGACATCAAACTGCATCTGAATTTACAACTTCAAAAGAATTATTTTTGCTTAAAAGATAAGAGTTATTTATTTAACGGAGGTAAGGGAATGGAAAATAGAGAATATGAAGCAGAAAAAGCAAGGTATGTTGATACACTAATGTTTAGAGTAATGGAATTAGAATCACAGAATGATATATTAAGAGAAAAATTGAATAATAATTTTATTGGGCAGAAAGAAATGGTGAAACCAGGCATTAGCTTGGTTGAAACTGAATTAAGAGAGAAGTTAAATGAGGCAAACCGGAAGTATAGAATGGTTACAGAACAAAATGCCAGTTTGAAAGAGAGATGCCAATTTAGAAATGTAAAAGGTTTAAGAAAAGTGGCCTTAATCTATGCCGAAATTGGCCTTGGCGGTATAGTAAAAAAAATTTTTAATAAAAATTAATGTTATAAGTGATTTTAAAAATTAGAAAGGTAAACGTATTTATGACAAGCCATAATTTAAAAGAACTTCGTGTTGCAGGTATTTTGGATGAGTTAAGCTGCTTTTGTTTCCCATATGAATGTAAGTTTTTAGAATTAGACATAGTAAATTACATAGAAAGAATGGAAGAATTTAAACCTCAGCTATTATTTATAGAATCAGCATGGCATGGCTTAAAAAATCATTGGTATACGAAGGTTTATAATCTTAGTATTGAGATACGCGAAATTTTGATTTGGTGCCGAGAACATAAGGTTCCTACAGTTTTTTGGAATAAAGAAGATCCAGTTCATTTTGACACTTTTTTGGGGGTTGCATCTTGGTTTGACTGGGTATATACAACGGATATGGATTGTGTGCCGCTTTACAAGCGTTTATTAAAGCATAACCGTGTGGGCGTTTTACCTTTTGCAACTAGTCCATACTCTTTTAATCCAATAGAAAAATATGAAAGAAAGCCAAAGAGTTGCTTTGCAGGTGGCTGGTATGCCTTACAGCCAGAACGATGCGTGGATTTTGAAAAAATTTTTGATTTGTGTTCTGAAATATTAGGAATAGATATTTATGACAGGAATGTGTATCCAGGCAATCCTGATTATACATTTCCAGATAAATATAAAGAGAGTATTGTAGGTTCTTTGCCTATGAATAAAATTGATATTGCATATAAAGGTTATGAATGTGGAATAACAATGAATACTGTAAAACGTTCATCTACTATGGAAGCCCGTAGAATTTATGAATTATTGGCATGTAATACAATTAGTATGAGCAACCCATGCAGTGCAATAAAAAATATGTTTGGTGATTTAGTAATTGTATGGGAAGATGAAAACCAGTTCAGAGAAGAATTAGAAAAAATAAAAAATACACCTAACTATAAAGAGAAATTGACATTAGCGGCATTAAGAAAAGTAATGTTGCAACATACATATGAAGAAAGATTAGCAAAAATATGTGAAGATGCGTTAGGCTGGGAAAAAGAAAAAAAAGCAGAAAAGATATGTGTATTTTCTGTAGTAGGTTCTGCTGGTGAAGTTAATAGAGTTTTGCGTAATTGGAAACGCCAAAAACACTTATCAGAACTTATTTTAATATTAAAAGAGACTGAAAAGATTAGTGAAATAGAAAATATAAGATGTATAGATTTGAAAGAATATGATTCCATAGTATCAGTGATAGATGCGGACTGGTATTGTTATTTTTCAACAGATAATTATTATGGGGAGAACTATCTTACAGATTATATTGTTGCTACCAAATATTCTTCAGCACCTATTATTGGAAAAGGAAGTTATTTTAAAAATATCTCGGGTACTTATTTATTGGAAAAACGGCAGATATCATATTCAGAAATTGATAGCATTAAGTGCGATAGGTGCATGGTTAAAAAACATATAGCCCAGTATTGCTACAATTGCGGTTCAGATCTGGAAAAAGAGAGTATCCAAGGATTTGAAGCATTATCAATTGACTTTTTCAATTTCTGTGAAGGCGAGCATGGGGCTGAGTGTAAAATAGTTGAAGACATTAAGTTCAATGAAGGGCATTCAATGAATGAAATATATAATATTTGTAGACAACTTCCAAACCAGAAGTACTTTACAATGCAAGAGCAAATGAGTGGAAAAGAATTTTTACTGAATGCTGTCTGGGATTTTCAGAATGTGTGGCATTGTGAGTTCCCCGAGGAATGTATAGGCATTTATGCATTAGAGAATGATGGTAGGAAAATTTATATGCAGGCGACAAGCGAATATAAGATTGATAAATACGCTCAAGATGGCTATATCAGGATTTTTTTAGATGGTACTGTGAGAGGAGAGGTACAATTTCGCTTGAGTTTATTGGATGAAAAGGGAAAGATAGTGCGTAATATTTGGCATAAAATCGGAATGTATTTGAGATGTCCAGTTCCAGACAATGCGGTTTCTTTCTATTACACACTGGTTATGGAGGAGCATAGTTCTGCTTTACTTAGAGAAGTAGTGATAAATGCTTTTCCTGGCACCAATATAGGGATGGAAAAATGGAAGGAGATTTAAATGAATAGTGAAGATATTATAGTTAGCGTAATAATTCCAATTTATAACGTAGAGAAATACTTAAATGACTGTATAATATCATTAAGAAGGCAGACTCATAAAGCTATAGAAATAATTTTAGTAGATGACAGGTCACTAGATCATTCGGTCGATATAGCACGAAAGCATGGAGAGGAAGATAGCAGAATAATAGTATACTCACATGATAAAAATAAGAAGCAAGGAGCTGCGCGCAATACAGGACTTCGAATTGCAAAAGGAAAATATATTATGTTTCTTGATTCCGATGATATATATCCATTAGATGCCGTGGCTAATATGCTAATAGCAATAGAACAAACGCAAGCAGATATGGTCATTGGAAAAATGGCATGGTTAAGGAACGGAAAAATAACTCCAGTTGAATATATAAATCGATTTATTAATTCAGCAGAATTATGGTGTGATGAAAATTTGCGTGGCATGCCTGCTGATAAATGTTACTTTGGATCGGCTTGCAATTGTATATATAATCTGGAATGGCTAAAGAAATGTGGAATTACGTTTGTAGAAGGTGTATATTGGGAAGATGTTCATTTTTCTGTCAGCGTATGGCTACATGCACAAAATATAGCGTATATTCCAAAAACAATGTATTTAAGGACAGAGCGGATAGATGAAAATAATTTATCGACAACTCAAGATTATGATATGAAAAAATTCTTAGATAGAGATTACTTAGAAAGCTCGATATTTAATGCATTTTTTGAAAGGTGTAAAAATAATGCTTCCCTAAAAAATGATATTACAATAATTTTGCAAAGAATCTATAAAGTTACAGAAGGAATGATAGAGCATCGAAATGATAATCTTGAAATATGGGTACAGGAATGGTATAGAGGTTATAAAAAAAGGCATAGTATTTTATTAAGAAAGTTACAAAATATATAGGAGCTTCCTGTATAATTCAAGTATAGGGAATTCCAAGAAAGAAGGTTGAGAAAAAAATACCTCAGAGTAAAAT
>QXWO01000112.1 GCA_009911035.1 Lachnospiraceae bacterium | reverse complement strand
TTTAGGGAATTTCCTACGCTTTTTTCGGGGAATTCCAACGCTTTTTTCAGGTATTCTTAGTGTATCATAAACACTCATCCAGTAAATCCATTACCATCCTTATCTCTGCCTGTTTCTCCCTGCCCACCATTTCCTCAAGGTATTCTCCGAAGTCGCTCGTCCATCGGCAAAACTTCCTGTTGAAATTAAAATCTGCCCTGTCGTCTGTACGGATTTGCTCAATGACCGCCTCATCAACACCGCACTCACGCAGAATCTTTTCCTCGGCTTCTTTCCAGATACGCCATTTCCTGTCCTCCCGTCCGTGGTTGTATACCATCCTTATTTCCTCCAATCGGGATTGATTGAGAGGGCAGACAAAAGCCCCCTCATTTTTCCAAAGGAAAAAACAAGGGGACTGAACACCTTAAATTTTGTTTTCGATTATTTTTCTCAGCTTCGCAAGGATTTTGGCTCTGCGCTTGTTCACAACGCTCTGTGTTATTCCTAACCGCAACCCGACTTCTCGCTCGGAAAATTCTTCAAAGAAGATTGCTTATATCAACGTCTGTTCACTGTCCGACAACAAGGGCAGGGCGGCTCTCAGCCTGTCCACCAGCACCGCATGGACAACGGTTTCCGCAACGTCCACCGTTTCATCAATAGCAAAATCAATCATATTCCCCTCACTGTCTGTAAATCCCTCCAATGAGAGCAGCTTGTGATTCGTGTCTAGTTTTTTCAGATAACGCCACCTCTCTTTGTCCTTGTAGAAATCTGCGTACTGTTCCCGCACGACTTCAAGCAGACAGCCCTGCACGGGGATAAACAGCTTGTCCATGTAACTATGGTCGGCTTGCCTGTGGTAGCAGAAATCTGTATAGGACAATTCCACAAACTTTAAAAACAAAGTCAGAGGGTAATTAAGGTATAGCAATACAGCCCATCGAACATCGTTTTTTTATTCAATGGACATATTGCCTTCTCATTTTTTATCTATTGGTTATTTAATTTCTCCTTAACAAGTTTTTCATGGTAAAAGTAATTGACATAATGTAATCCCAGTTTGTCACAATATGTATTGAGCAAATCAGCCAGCGTGTTCCAATATGTACTATCTTTTTCTAAATAAATTGTTTCATATTTTTCTTTTAAGTCTGGATAGTGTGTATTGATATAAGAGAGGATGCTGCTTTTATATTCCCCCCTAAGGTTCAGATTTTCAAACCAATATTCACATACATTCTCTTTCGTACCGTCAATTATGTCTTTCCATTCTGTGATATACGGAAAAATAGGAGACATAAATAAAACCGTATGAATGCCCGCATTATATAATTTTTCTATCGCATGAAGCCTGTCATTAATGGAACTGCCGGTATCCATATCCGCCCTAAATGCGTCGTCCAAAGTATTGACTGAAAATGCTACTTTGAGATTGGACATCCTTTTCAATAATTCCATATCCCGTAAAATAAGCGTTGATTTTGTTGAAATTGTAAGTTGGCAATCTGCATTTACAAGCTGTTCTAATATCTTTCTTGTGATACCGTATTTCTCCTCATAAGAATTATAACAATCTGTTACAGACGACACAAAAACAGATTTTCCCTTTAATTTCTTTAGATTAATAGGCTTTTCGCATTGTTTAATGTCTATAAATTTCCCCCATTCCTCTCTGTGTCCTGTAAATCTTTTCATAAATCTGGCATAGCAGTATTTACAAGCGTGAGTACAGCCAACATAAGGATTTATCACATAATCACTTGCTGGCAAATTTGATTTCGTCAGATAATCTCTCGTATTTATTTTTTGCTCTATAATATCCATCTATTGAATTACACCTCCATGAAAATAACATTCATAAATTTTTTCATCCAAATAGAAAATGTCTTCGTACCCTTGAAACCAAACAAATTCCCCATCTACTTTACAATGATAATGATAATCGCCTTTCGTATAGATTTTTGGTCCCCGATAAGGGAATTTTTCTGTAACCTGCAATAAAACTTCTTTCAAAAATCCGTTGTTGAAATTACTCCCTATAACCCGACCAGAATAATTCATGCACCAAATAGGGTTATCACAGTACCATACCGCTTCTTCACCAGTAAATTTTTCGCCGCCTAAATATGTATCGTAATATTTATACTCATTTTCCGCATAACAAAAATCACTGGATTTCATTCGAAAAGATTGCACTTTATTTTCATTGATTGGATAAGTATTCTTTTTTGCAGAAACCAAAAAGGAAACAGCTTTATTGATGTCAATGTCCGCACCCTTACATAATAAAATGTTGCACTCATCATCATCTTTCACTATTCTGTCAATGGTTACGCCATATAATTCGCTTAATAATATCAATCCATTCAATTCTGGAATTGCTTGTCCGTTTTCCCATTTACTTACAGTTTGCCTTGCTATCCCAATCTTATCTGCCAGTTGCTCTTGGGAATAACCATTCTTTTTCCTTAGCATTTGCAATTTTTCTTCTAAATTCATATAATATCACCTCTTAAATAACATTATATATGTTTTTTTATGGAAAACCACCACGGAAAGTAGGCAATTATGCCACCCTTAGTATGCAAGAACAAACTGTTCGCTAAATGTTATTTTTCATTTAGTCTGCCTGGCATTGTTTTCCTAACATCATCTTGCTAAGATAATCAACGAATCTGTTAGGCAGGAAATAAGATGACATAACAAGTATTTTATTGTAAATTCCTGCCACGACTACCGTTTTTCTTTTCATAAGAGCTTTATAAGCAATATCAGCAACCCGTTCTGGCGACATAACAAATAACTTAAATAATAAAGTATCTTCCATGCCTGCTTTAACAGCAAATTCTGTTTTTGTAGAGCCTGGGCATAAAGTTGTAATTGTTACGCCAGTGCCTTTGAGTTCTGCATTAATTCCTTTTGATACAGACAAAATATATGATTTCGTTGCTGCATAAACAGCATCATAGGGACATGATATGTAAGAGCCTGTTGAGCCTACATTTAAAACCTGTCCTTGTTTGTTACCCAACATTAATGGCAGAAACAATTTCATCATATCTGTCACAAAAAAAATATGTAAATACATCATATCATGCTCTTTTTCCCTGCTTGTTTTAATAAAATTCCCAAACTCATTGAAACCGGCATTATTAACAAGCACATCAATTTTCAAACCCAATTCTTGTACTCTGTGGAATACATATTCAGCGGCTTCTGGCTTTTCTAATCCATAAACAATGAAAACTGATTTTATGTAGAAAGTCTGCGACAGATAGTTTGATAACTCTTTCAATTTATCTTCATTTCTTGCTGCCAAAATCAAATTGTAGCCCTCTTGTGCAAATTTGACAGATAGAGCCTTTCCTATTCCGCTTGTGCAACCTGTTATCAAAGCTGTTTTGTTATTTTTCATATGCAATCCCTCCAAGAAGTTCTTTAAAATGTTCCCATTCCATCAGATAATCCATACATTTTTGTGATTCGGGATTTTTATCATTTAGAACTTCATCATAAAATTCAATTTTCTTTTTTATCAGCAACAACAAATTTTGATATGCTTTTATTTTCCCTATAATAAATGTTTCATGCTCAGCTAAAATATTTTTTCGCTCTGGTATAGAGTTTTTCCCGCCATGTTTAAGGAGAGAAATATATTGTTTAATTTTGTACATCGGCATATCTGTATCCCGTAAACAACGGATTAAAAATATCCATTCAATATCTGATTCAGAATAAATTCGCCTATTCATTTCATCCCGTTCAATTTGGGGTAGCAATCCTTCTTTTTCATAATAAAATAATGTGTCTTTCGTAATCCCTAATTTTTGTGCTACCTCGTGTGTTGTATAATTCATATGGACACCTCCTCAAATAAAAATAAACTATGGTGTGTGCTCCATGTCAATATATAAACTGAAATTTTGATACCTACAATTCTTTAACACCTAATTCGTATTATAAAGTGTTACAATAAAATCCGCAATGCCTTGATTTTCCTACAGTTTTGGTAAGTGAGGTTTCCCTTAGACTTTCCCTTATGTTATATCCTTTTCCCTTGTGTTACGACACCTCATAAGGGCAAAAATAAGGGAAGTAAAATTCGGTAACAGCTAATAACATTATATAAATCACATAAGTCGGCTGGAACTGATGGAAATGCTTTTACTATAACAGATTATCAAAGCTACAACGGATAAAGGAAAGGATAACACAGATATGAATATCGTACACGCTGAATACAATCAATTTCACAACTCCATAGACATCAATTATTACAATGGGTTCATTCTTCGGATTGACTGTGGCAAGGCAGAAGATGGATTGATTACTACACCAAACTCTCAGAGATTGCTAGATGCTCTTGCAATTGACAAGCCGCTAGAATATGCTCGCTTGTATTTAAATCATGAGATGCAAGATTGGGTAAGTGCAGTTGATATAGATACAATATTCTAATGATATTCATTTAACATTATATGAAGAGGGTGTTTTGATCAACACCCTTTTTAATAGAGTACATAGTGTATCGTCTTATTCTTGGATACAAAGATTTTACTTGGCACTTTCATTATAACTAGTTTTTTTACCATGTGCATCTGTATAATGTAACACGCCCTTTAGATATTGCACCTCATCGTCCGAAACAGCTTCAGCAATAATCTCTTGTTTACCACTTATTTTTGAGCATTTATAGATAGCACTGTTTTTCTGATAATAAATAACTTTATCTGTAACAATAAACCAATTTACAGTAGCAATATTTTTTAAAATTTCATCAGCATCGTTAGATTCATCTTTTCTTAATCCATAAAAATCCTCTGTGTTATCGCTTCCTGCACTGTATACTAATTTATCTTCAAAAGACTCTAAATCAACGCTGCGTACAATAATATTTGAACTATTATCATCTTCCAAAAGATAATAACAGTAATGAGCATCTACAAAAATGTTAGTAATCCTTTGTTGAAGTGGAATTATATTTCGTGTTATTGCAATAATATTATTTTTCGCATCTTCACAATATACCAGATTTTCATTCTGGTCAATATAATACATATTTCCACCAATGGTCATATTAATCTGCGCATTGAGCGTACCATCAATGATAACTTCTTTATCCTCACTTATCTCTCCACATCCCGTCAAACAAAAACATATGAGTAAGCAAGGCAAAATCTTTGAAGTCATTTTTATATATTTGCTTTTTCTGTGATTTGAAAATTTACCAAATACAATGTAAGAAGAAAGCACTATCAAAAATATATCCATAGACAATACGATCAACATTGTTTTCGTCTCGATTGCTTGAAAAACAATCACCTTTTTTAATTGATTATCTATGATCTGATGTGTATATCTATCTGGCCAAAAGAACCCATTAGCTGAAAGAAGCGGTGTAATCCAAGGAATTCTATACAGTATCGAACTATTTGAAAAAATCATTCTCGGTAATATTACCAAAAGAACTGCTAATACCATACAAATTTCTCTTCTTTTAAGTAAAACTGTCATTAACATTGCAAAGCTTACAAGTAACATACATCCTAATATTGTTACTATAAATTTAAAAAGCAGAGCAGTTCCTAGTGATATTCCATAACGTGAATTTTCATAAAATTCGATTGTATTTAAAGGATAATCCGCATGATGTAGTCCAATTGTAGACACCAAATACATGATGTGTACTATCTGAAATAAACTAGCAGAAATAATAGCACCTGCAATTCCGATAAAAATCTTACATCCCGTCAGTCTATTTCTTCCACATGTTGATACAATCATAATATTCATCTCATTTTCATATTCTACACTAAACAACATTACGCCAAGTAAAACCACAAAAACAGCTAATAAATAGTTAATATTATCATGGCAAAGAATCGACTCCCATCCCCTTGTATCCGTCAGATATCCGCTTCCTGAATCCGATTCATATAGATAAACATGGTAAAAAGATTCAAAAGCCTGCTTTTCAAGCTTGTTAGATAACATATTTACAGTATCTTTTTCTAGTTTTTTATATTCTTCTTTGATCTGTGTGGTCTTCTCCGTTGTGATTTTTCCTTCATACTTATCAAAAAAAGAAGTATAATATGATTCTGAGTTGCGAATTACCGTTGTCGTATCATAACCAGTAACAATATGATATGCTGCATTTAGAAAAAGAAACACAAAAAGAAATAAAATCAAATGCTGTTTTATAAATACTTTATATAACTCAGATCGAATCATGAAATCACTTTCCCCTCTTTTCTATTACAAACATGGTACAAAGCAGAATCACTATTAGTGTAGCTTGTACACCATACAAGAAACTATGAAATGTCATAAAATGTCCACAAAATTTTATTTCTTTTAACGATGTTGCCAGTTCTCCTAATTTCAGAAGTGAAAATGGACTGATTAATGTCAAAACATTTTCCACAAAAGTGATTCCACTATTAAATCCACTAAAATATAGAAAAACTGATGTATACCCAATCATCGCAATAAACGCTGCATAAGTATTTTTTATCAGTCTGGCAATCATTGTCAATATGACTGCTATAATCGCAAAGCCAATACACTTAGACAAGACCTCTAGTAAATAGAATTCAATTACAGATATATTAAGCGGTGTATATCTATATTCATTGATAGAATACAGCATCATTTTTGTTCCACTTAGCCCATACTGCATATGAATCACTACATAATTGATAATCCCAAATAGTAATTCAAGCCAGACAGCCACAAAGATATGTGCTATCAATTTTATTGGAATATACAGTTTCCGTCCATAAGCAGATGTAATTTGAATAATTTCCATTGCATTCTTTTTCTCTTTGGAAAAGGTTGGAATAATTCCTACAATTAGCAACACCAAGATAAACAGATCGGATTTGTCATAAGATAATAAATGTTTCCATCCTCCTGTCTCATAAAAATATAATGGATTTCTATTTTTATAATGTTCCAAAATGAATGAATTTTTTTCAACTTCGTATTTATTATTTTTATCTGAAAAAAAGCGAATATTTTCCTCTGCTTTTTCAAGTAACCCATCAATCAACTACCCCGGTGCAAGCACTCAAGTACTGTGAGCGGCTCCTACGTCGCCTCTCACAGCACTTGACTTTCTCG